>NZ_JAAEDM010000070.1 GCF_018129065.1 Neoroseomonas soli
GGCGGGACGCTGGCGGGGGCCTGGCTGCGGCCGGCGGCCGGCGGCCGCTGGCTGGTGGTGCGGGACCCGGGGATGCCGGGCCCGCCGGTCGAGGCCCTGCGCGGCGCCTTGTGGGACGGGCGATTCCGGCTGGACGGGCCAGGGCGGGCGGGCTGGCGGATCGGGGCGCTGGGGGAGGAGGCGGCGCGGCTGCGCCGATGCTCCGCCCTGCCGGCTTCCGTGCTGCGGGCGCTGCCGGCCATCCGGGACCCTCACGGCGTGCTGGCCGCGGTGCCGGCGATGGATTATCCTTCATTTTCGGCCTGCGCGCCCTTCGCCCTGTCCTTCATGCGGGCGACGGAGGGAAGACATGCGGGGGCGGAGTTTTCCGGCGGGCCATTCAAGCGCGGTCCAGCCGACCTTATGTGTTAGTGCAGAACGCCGGCGGGCCTTTCCGACCGGCACGGAGACGGACAACCGCACGTGAACAATTTCGGCCGGAACCTCGCGCTCTGGGTCATCGTGGCCCTGCTGCTGGTAGCGTTGTTCAACCTGTTCCAGCCTTCTGGCGGTGGACGGGCAGGCGCGCAGCAGGTCGCGTATTCCGACTTCCTGAACGAAGTGAACGCCGGCCATGTGCGGGAGGTCTCGATCCAGGGCCGGACGCTTTCGGGCCAGCTCGCTGACGGGCGGTCGTTCCAGACCTACACGCCGGAGGACCCGAGCCTCGTCTCGCGCCTGACCGAGAAGAACGTGCGGGTGGTGGCGCGGCCGGAGGAGAGCGACGTCAATCCGCTGCTGCACTACCTGATGTCCTGGTTCCCGATGCTGCTGCTGATCGGCGTGTGGATCTTCTTCATGCGGCAGATGCAGGGCGGCGGCGGGCGCGCCATGGGCTTCGGCAAGTCCAAGGCCAAGCTGCTGACCGAGAAGCAGGGCCGCGTCACCTTCGACGACGTCGCCGGCATCGACGAGGCCAAGGCCGAACTCGAGGAGATCGTGGACTTCCTGCGCGACCCGCAGAAGTTCCAGCGCCTCGGCGGCAAGATCCCGAAGGGCGTGCTGCTGGTGGGCCCCCCGGGCACCGGCAAGACGCTGCTCGCGCGCTCGATCGCGGGTGAGGCGAACGTGCCCTTCTTCACGATCTCGGGCTCCGACTTCGTGGAGATGTTCGTGGGTGTCGGCGCATCCCGCGTGCGCGACATGTTCGAGCAGGGCAAGAAGAACGCCCCCTGCATCATCTTCATCGACGAGATCGACGCGGTCGGCCGCCATCGCGGCGCTGGCCTCGGCGGCGGCAACGACGAGCGCGAGCAGACGCTGAACCAGATGCTCGTGGAGATGGACGGCTTCGAGTCTAATGAAGGCGTCATCATCATCGCGGCCACCAACCGGCCGGACGTGCTGGACCCCGCGCTGCTGCGCCCGGGCCGCTTCGACCGCCAGGTGGTCGTGCCGAACCCGGACGTGATGGGGCGCGAGAAGATCCTGCGCGTGCACATGCGCAAGGTGCCGCTGGCCTCCGACGTCGATCCGAAGGTGATCGCGCGCGGCACGCCGGGCTTCTCGGGTGCGGACCTCGCCAACCTGGTGAACGAGGCGGCGCTGCTCGCCGCGCGTACCGGGCGGCGGACCGTGGGCATGGCGGAGTTCGAGGCGGCGAAGGACAAGGTTCTGATGGGCGCCGAGCGGCGCTCGCTGGTGATGTCCGACGGCGAGAAGCGCATGACCGCCTACCACGAGGCCGGCCACGCGCTGGTCGCGATGCACGAGCCGGAATGCGACCCGGTGCACAAGGCGACGATCATCCCGCGCGGCCGCGCGCTGGGGCTCGTGATGTCGCTGCCCGAGGGCGACCGCTATTCCAAGCACAAGTCCAAGCTGAAGTCCGAACTCGCCATGGCGATGGGCGGGCGCGTCGCGGAGGAACTGATCTTCGGGCCGGACAAGGTGTCGAACGGTGCATCGGGCGACATCAAGATGGCGACCAACCAGGCGCGCATGATGGTCACCGAATGGGGCATGTCCGATGTGATCGGCATGATCGCCTACGGCGACAACAGCCAGGAGGTCTTCCTGGGCCATTCCGTGACCCAGACCAAGAATGTCTCGGAAGCCACGGCCCAGAAGATCGACGGCGAGATCCGCGCCATCATCGACGGCGCCTATGCGCGGGCGAAGCACATCCTGTCCGAGCACATGGATGAGTTGCACCTGCTGGCGAAGGGCCTGCTGGAGCACGAGACGCTGTCGGGCGACGAGATCCGGCTGGTGATCCGCGGCGAGCCGATCGTGCGCAATCGGCCGGACGAGCCGGTGAACCTCGGCCGCGGCAGCGTGCCTTCGGCCGGCCGGGCGGCGAGCCCGCGGCCGCCCGGGCTGAATCCCGGGGCGGCGCCGGCGACCTGAGCCACGAGGGCTCTGCCCTCCCGAACCCTCCCGCCTGGGTTCCCATGTCCGATGCGAAGCATCGGACATGGGAACCCCTGAGGCCGAAAGGCCTCTGGACACCGATACGGGGCGCGCTATGCGAGGCGCGCCCTTTCCTTTTTTGACCCCTCCCGTCATGCCCAGCGCCAGGTATTGGTTTCCAAAGGCCTTTCGGCCTTTGGCGGGGTGGCGCGGAGGGGCGGAGCCCTTCCGATGGTCCCTGGCCGTTTCGTCGAACCTCTTGGCCTCATCACCGGCCCTGTCGCCTTCCACGCGCTGCGCGAAGGCTTCGCGCTGCCGCTGCAGGGGGGCGACATCGCCTTCGCCTTCGTCCGGCTGATCGAGGACGGTGAGGACCTCGGCGTCGGCCCCGTGCGCGAGGTGCCGGAGGACTGGCAGGAGCAGATGCAGACCCTTGCCCAGCGCCCCGCGCCCTTCGCCGGGCTGCCGACGGACCGGCCGCTGGTCATGGGCATCGTCAACGTCACGCCGGACAGTTTCTCGGATGCCGGGCGGCATTTCGACCCGCACGCGGCGATCGCGGCGGGACACGCGATGCTGGAGGCCGGCGCGGACATCATCGATGTGGGCGGCGAATCCACCCGCCCCGGCTCCGCCACGGTGACGGCGGAGGATGAGGCGGCGCGCATCCTGCCGGTGGTGCGCGAACTCGCGAAGGCGGCCCCCGTCAGCGTGGACACGCGCAATGCGGCGACGATGCGCGCGGCGCTCGATGCCGGGGCGGAGATCGTCAACGACATCTCTGCGATGCGCCACGATGCAGCGGCCCTGGATGTCGTCGCGCGGTCCGAGGCGCCGGTGATCCTGATGCACATGCCGGGCGACGACCCGGCGACGATGCAGTCGCTGGCGACCTATGACGATGTCGTGGTGCAGGTGGCGGGCTTCCTGCGGGACCGCGTGGCGGCCTGCGAGGCGGCCGGCATTCCGCGGGGCCGGATCGCCGTTGATCCTGGAATCGGCTTCGGCAAGACGCTGGCGCACAACCTGGCGCTGATCGACCGCCTGCCGCTGCTGATGGCGCTGGGGTGCCGGGTGGTGCTCGGCGTGTCGCGCAAGCGCTTCATCGGGACGCTGTCGGGCGTGGAGCAGGCCGGCCAGCGCGTCCCTGGCAGCGTGGCGGGCGCCCTGGCCGGCGCCGCGCGCGGCGCCTCCGTTCTACGCGTTCACGACGTGGCCGAAACCGTCCAGGCGCTGGCGGTGTGGCGTGCCTGTGCCGCCGGCCGCCCACCTGAATGATCGTGTCCCGGCATCGGGTTCAAAGGGCCTTTCGGCCCTTTGCGGGGTGAGGTCCGGAGAGGGGCGGCGCCCCTCTCCGGCGGCCTGTCACTGGCAGGCCAGGCATTCCTCGTAGTTGTTCGAGTTCCCCGCCGGTTGGGCTGCCGCCAGCGGCAGCGTCGCCTCCTGCCGGCTCGGCACATGGGCGGCCATGATGTCGCCCTGGCCGACCACCTTCTCGCTGATCGTGTCCGCGCGCTGGATCGACAGGGAGCGGCAGTAATAGAGCGACTTCACGCCCTTCTTCCACGCGCTCATGTGGATCTGGTGCAGGTCCCGCTTGTGCACATTGGCCGGCAGGAAGAGGTTCACCGACTGCGACTGGCAGATGTAGGGCGTGCGATCGGCCGCGTGCTCGATCACCCAGCGCTGGTCGAGTTCGAAGGCGGTCTTGAAGATGGCCTTCTCCTGCTCGGTCAGGAAGTCGAGGTGCTGCACCGAGCCCTTGGTGACGGTGATGGTGGTCCAGGTCTCGTCGTCGTTGCGCCCATGCTTCTCCAGCACCGTCGCGAGGTACGGGTTGCGCACGATGAAGGAGCCCGACAGCGTCTTGTGGTTGTAGACGTTGGCCGCGATCGGCTCGATGCCCGGCGAGGCGCCGCCGCAGATGATCGAGATCGAGGCCGTCGGCGCGATGGCGATCTTGTTCGAGAACCGCTCCATGAAGCCGTATTCGGCGGCGTCGGGGCAGGGCCCGCGCTCCTCGGCCAGCAGGCGCGAAGCCGCGTCCGCCTGTGCGCGGACGTGCTTGAACATCTTCTTGTTCCACACCTTCGCGACGACGGATTCGAAGGGCACGTTCATCTTCTGCAGGAAGGAGTGGAAGCCCATCACGCCGAGGCCGACGGAGCGTTCGCGCATCGCGCTGTACTTCGCCCGCGCCATCGAATCGGGCGCAGTGTCGATGAAGGACTGCAGCACGTTGTCGAGGAACCGCATCACGTCGGTGATGAAGAGCGGGTCGTCCTTCCACTCGAACCAGGTCTCGCAGTTGAGCGAGGAGAGGCAGCACACCGCCGTCCGCTCCTCCCCATGCTGGTCGCGGCCGGTGGGCAGGGTGATCTCGGAGCAGAGGTTGGAGGTCTTCACCTCCAGCCCCGCGAGCTTGTGGTGTTCCGGCCGTGCGCGGTTCACGTGGTCGGAGTAGATGATGTAGGGCTCGCCCGTCTCGATGCGCGCCGTGAGGATGCGAATCCACAGGCTGCGCGCGGAGACCTTGCGCATCACCGCGCCGTCCTTCGGCGACAGCAGCGCCCATTCCTCGTCCGCTTCGACCGCGCGCATGAAGGCGTCGGAGAGCAGCACGCCGTGATGGAGGTTGAGCGCCTTGCGGTTCGGGTCGCCGCCCGTGGGGCGGCGCATCTCGAGGAATTCCTCGATCTCCGGGTGGTTCACCGGGATGTAGCAGGCGGCCGAGCCGCGCCGCAGCGAACCCTGGGAGATCGCCAGCGTCAGGCTGTCCATCACCCGGATGAAGGGGATGACGCCCGAGGTCTTGCCGTTCTTGCCGACCTTCTCGCCGATGCCGCGCAGGTTGCCCCAGTAGGAGCCGATGCCCCCGCCCTTGGCCGCCAGCCAGACATTCTCGTTCCACAGGCCGACGATGCCGTCGAGGCTGTCCGAGGCCTCGTTGAGGAAGCAGGAGATCGGCAGGCCGCGGGTGGTGCCGCCGTTGGAGAGCACCGGGGTCGCCGGCATGAACCAGAGGCGCGAGATGTAGTCGTAGATGCGCTGGGCATGGGCCGCGTCGTCGCCGTAGGCCGACGCCACGCGCGCGAAGAGGTCCTGGTAGGATTCGCCGGGCAGGAGGTAGCGGTCGTCGAGCGTCGCCTTCCCGAAATCGGTCAGCAGCGCGTCGCGCGAACGGTCGATACGGACCTGACCATGGCCCTCAAGCTGCACAGCGTCGAACACGGCTACACCCCCCCGCAATACTCATCCCCTGGGCGCACATCCTGCCGCCGCATGGGGTCTGACCACAAGATGTAGTCTTGCCACAGTCACAGAACCACCACATGGGGTGGCGATCAGAGGGCTTGCCAACTCCCCCCCGGCCTTGTTACAGGCAATTTAATGTTCCCGTTTCGTTCATGATTCCGCGCCATCAGCGCCTTGGCAAGCCTCGACTTTTCCACAGGCGTATCCGGCCAACCTGCCGCCCAGGGGGCGCGGATCGACCATGACCGTCTCCGGCGCCGCGCCATGCGGGGAGGCGTCGGCAAGGTTCCCGCGATGCATCCGGGAGGAGATCGATTTCCGGGAGCCGCAGGCGCGGGCCCGAGAGGCCAGGCTTGCATGAAGCGCGGGGCGCTGCCTCCTCGTCCCCGCCGAGGACCGAAGGGCCGTTGGAAGCCGATTTCGGTCCCGAGGCCCCCACGCCCCTCGATGGGGGAGCGCGGGGGCCAGGGCTTGTCCTGCTACAGCGCCTGCGCCCAGGCTTCCGGATAAAGCCGGTAGCCGCCGCCCTCCCGCGCCAGATGCGCCGTCCCCGGGAAGTGCAGGTGCATGCCTGCGATGTGCGTCTTCTCCGTCGCCACCATGTCGAAGACCCGACGGCGCGTCGCCGCGGCCTGGGCGGGGTCCACGTCGAACTGGATGGTCACCTCGGGGCGCGGCACCTGCACTTCGGGCAGGTGGACGATGTCGCCCCAGATCAGCAGCGACTGCCCGCCCGAGGCGATCAGGTAGCCGCAGTGCCCCGGCGTATGCCCGGGGAAATGCATGGCGGTGACGCCGGGGAAGACCTCGGCCCCGCCCTGGAACAGGCGCAGGCGGTCGGCGTAGGGCGCCATCTGGCGCTTCGCCATGGGGAAGTAGGCGCCGCCCGTGGGCACGCCCTGGCCGGAACGGGCGACCTCGGCCTCGGCTTCCTCGCTGGTCCAGTAGGCGTGCTCCGCCCCATGCATGGCGAGTTCGGCATTGGGGAAGGCCGCGGAGCCCTCGGCGGTGGCCAGGCCGTTGGAATGGTCGGGGTGCATATGGGTCAGCAGCACCGTGTCGATCTCGGCCGGCGTCACGCCGGTCGCGGCCAGGTTGCGCGGCAGCTTGCCGGAACTGGCCTGCATGTGGGTGCCCGCGCCGGTGTCGATCAGCGCGACGCGGCCGCCGGCATGAACCAGGAAGCAGTTGAGCGAGGTGCGCCGCGGCACCGGCCGGAAGACCGCGCGGAGCATGTCCGAGGCTTCCTCCGGCGAAATATTCTGCAGCACCGACATGGAACCGTCGAGGAAACCGTCGCTGACCGCGGTCAGCGTGATATCCCCGACGCGCCGGTGGTGGATGGCGGGAACCTGCTCGGTCGGCGGCGTGGGCATGGTCGGTCACTCCTTGTCGTCGTGCGCGGGAGCACAGCATGGGCCCTGGCCCGCGCCAATCCGAGGCTGCGCATGGACGCGGCCGGCCCCCGCGCGGTAGGGAAGCGCGCGAGGAGCACGACATGCCCAAGGACTCACCGACCCCGCCGCCCGCCCGCCGACGCCTCTTCGGCACGGACGGCATCCGCGGCACCGCCAACAGGGCGCCGATGGACGCGGCGACGGCGCTGCGGCTCGGCCAGGCGGCCGGGCGGTATTTCAACCGCGGCACGCACCGGCACCGGGTGGTGATCGGCAAGGACACGCGCCTGTCCGGCTACATGCTGGAACCGGCGCTGACCGCGGGCTTCATCGGCGCCGGGATGGACGTGGTCATCGTCGGCCCGCTGCCGACGCCGGCGATCGCGCTGTTGACGCGGTCCCTGCGCGCGGATCTCGGCGTGATGATCAGCGCCTCCCACAACCCCTACGAGGACAACGGCATCAAGCTGTTCGGCCCGGACGGGCTGAAGCTGACCGATGAGCAGGAATGCGAGATCGAGGCGCTGATGGACGGCGACCTCGCCTGCGCGCTGGTCGCGCCGGGCAGGCTCGGCCGCGCCAGCCGGCTCGAGGACGCGCCGGGGCGCTATATCGAGGCCGCCAAGGCATCCTTCCCGCGCGGCCTGACGCTGGAAGGGCTGCGCATTGTCGTCGATTGCGCCCATGGCGCGGCCTACAAGGTGGCGCCGACGGTGCTGTGGGAACTGGGGGCGGAGGTCGTCTCCATCGGCGTCGCGCCGGACGGGTTCAACATCAATCGCGGCGTCGGATCGACGGCACCGGCTCAATTGGCGGAGATCGTGCGGGAGCGGCGGGCCGACCTCGGCATCGCGCTGGACGGCGATGCGGACCGCGTCGTGCTGGTGGACGAGCTGGGCCAGCTCGTCGACGGGGACCAGATCCTGGCCCTGGTCGCGCGGTCCTGGCACGCGCAGGAAAGGCTGCGCGGCGGCGCCGTGGTCGCCACGGTGATGTCGAACATGGGGCTGGAGAGGTTCCTCGGCACGCGCGGCCTGAAGCTGCTGCGCACCGCGGTCGGCGACCGCTATGTCGGCGAGCGGATGCGCGAGACGGGGTGCAACCTCGGCGGGGAGCAGTCCGGCCATATGATCATGCCGGATTTCGGCACGACCGGTGACGGGCTGATCGCCGCGCTGCAGGTGCTCGCCGTGCTGGTCGAGGAGGGACGCCCGGCGAGCGAGGCCCTGCGCTGCTTCACCCCCCTGCCGCAGCGTCTGGTGAACGTGCGTTATGCCGGCGCCTCGCCGCTGGCCGACGAGGGCGTGAAGGCGGCGATCACGGCGGAGGAGGCGGCGCTCGGCGCGCGCGGCCGCGTGCTGATCCGCGCGAGCGGGACCGAGCCGGTGATCCGCGTGATGGCGGAGGCCGAGGAAGAGGCGCTGGTCGAGGCGACGGTGGCGCGGCTGGCGGAGACGATCCGGGCGAAGGCACGGGCGGCGTAGAAGGTCGGGAGAGGATGAACCTCCCCCGAACCCCCTCCCTTCTTTGTTCTTTTGGGCACCGGCTTCCGCTGTCAGTCCCCAAAGGCCAAAGAAGGTTGAGGGGGGTTCGGGGGGAGAAGTTCCCTTCTCCCCCCGAGTTATGGAGCGACCATGAAGGGACGAGTCCTCATCATCGCCGGCAGCGATTCCGGCGGTGGTGCCGGCATCCAGGCCGACATCAAGACGGTGACGGCGCTGGGCGGTTTCGCCATGACGGCGATCACCGCGCTGACGGCGCAGAACACGCTGGGCGTGCACGGCGTGGCCGGCGTGCCGATCGACTTCATCCGCCAGCAGATCGCGGTGGTGATGGATGATCTGGGCGCCGATGCGCTCAAGACCGGCATGCTGCACGACGTCCCGGTGATCGAGGCGGTGTGCGAGGAGATCGCCGCGCGGGCCAGGGGCGTGCCGCTGGTGGCCGACCCGGTGATGGTCGCCAAGGGTGGCCATCCGCTGCTGGCGCCCGATGCGGTGGAGACGCTGAAGGCGCGGCTGTTGCCGCTCGCGACCGTCATCACGCCGAACCTGCCGGAGGCCGAGGTCCTGGTCGGCCGCCCGATCCGCGACGTGCCGGACATGCGGGAGGCAGCGGCGGCGCTGCGCGGCCTGGGCGTGCCGGCGGTGCTGCTGAAGGGCGGGCATCTCGAGGGCGATGTCGTGACCGACCTGCTGGTGACGACCGAGGGGGCGGAGGAATTCGTCTCCCCGCGCATCGCCACGCGGCACACCCACGGCACGGGCTGCACGCTGGCCAGCGCGATCGCCGTGGGGCTGGCGCAGGGGATGTCGTTGCGGGATGCGGTGGTCCGCGCGCGGGCCTATGTGCGGGCGGCGATCGCGTCGGCGCCGGGCTATGGCGCGGGGCATGGGCCGCTCGATCATGCGGTGACCTTCGACCCGTCCCGCGTGCCGGGTTAACCGCGCCTTCACCCTCGCTGGGGCCATGCTGCGCCATGGTCCTTTCGCTCAACCAGGTGCAGGCGCTGTTCGGGGTTTCGGCCTCTGGCGCGTCCTCCGGCGGGGCGGCGGCGGCGATCCCGGCCCTGCGGCGCGCCACCGCCGAGGGCGCCGAGGCCAAGGGCATCGCGCGGGAGAAGAAGGACCCGGTCACGCTTTCCGCGCTGGCGCAGTTCCGCACCGCGCTGGACAAGGCCGGCAGCATCGAGAAGGCGTTGCGGGACCCGCGCATCCTGAAGGTGCTGCTGCCCGCGCTCGGCCTTGCGGGGCAGGAGGGCAATGCCGGCCTGGTGCAGCGCGCCTTGCTCTCGGACCCGGATGACAGGAAGGGGTTGGCCGCCGCGCTCGGGGCGACCTGGAAGGCGGCGGCGAATACCCTCGGCGTCCACAAGACCGGGCTCGACGGGCTGCGCGATCCGGCGATGGTCCAGCGGCTCTCGGATGCCTTCCTCAAGTACCAGTATCGCTCCGGGCTGGATGACCAGCAGGCCGGCCTGTCGGATGCACTGTACTTCCTGGAATCGGCGCGCAACGCGGATGACGTCTACGACGTGCTGGGGGACCCGGTCCTGCGGCGGGTGGTGACGGGGGCGCTCGGCCTGCCGGACCGGATCGCGATCCAATCCGTCGAGGCGCAGGGCCGCGCCGTATCCTCCCGGCTGAAGATCGACGCCCTGCAGGATGGCCGCGCGGTGCGGAAACTCGCCGAGCGCTACCTGATCGCGGCGGCGGACAAGGCCGTGGCGTCAGCCTCCGCGCAATCCAGCGATGCGATGACGTCGATCATCAACCTGTCGATCAAGGCTTGATCGGGAAGGGGCCGCGGGCGTAACCCTCCGCCCGGGCCACGCCCCCCCACCGGGGCGCATCCGCTTCTGAGAGGGAGCTGCATCATGGCGAACGCCACCCCCACGCCCGGATTCCGTCCGGCGTCCCCCCGTCCGGCCGCAAGGCCGGCCAATCCAAGTTTCTCCTCCGGTCCCTGTGCGAAGCGTCCCGGCTGGACGCTGGCCGCGCTGGAAGGCGCGCTTCTCGGGCGCAGCCATCGCGCGAAGGATCCGAAGGCGCGCCTCGCCGAGGTGATCGACCGGTCCAAGGCCGTGCTCGGCATGCCTGCGGACTGGCGGCTCGGCATCGTGCCGGCGTCGGACACCGGCGCGGTGGAGATGGCGCTGTGGTCGATGCTCGGCGCGCGTGGCGTCGATGTGCTGGTGTGGGAATCCTTCTCGAAGGAATGGGCGACGGACGTCGCCAAGCAGCTCAAGCTGAAGGACGCCCGGATCATCGAGGCGCCCTACGGCAAGCTGCCCGATGTGTCCGTGGTCGATCCGGCGCGCGACGTGGTCTTCGTGTGGAACGGCACGACCTCCGGCGTGCGGTTGCCGGATGCGGACTTCATCAGCGATGCGCGCGAGGGCCTCGCGATCTGCGACGCGACCAGCGCCGCGTTTGCCATGGACCTGCCCTGGAACAAGCTCGATGTGGTGACCTGGTCCTGGCAGAAGGTGCTGGGCGGGGAGGCGGCGCACGGCATGCTGGCGCTGTCCCCGCGCGCCGTGGCGCGGCTGGAATCCTTCGCCCCAGACCGCCCGCTGCCGAAGATCTTCCGCATGACCAAGGGCGGCAAGCTCAACGAGGGCATCTTCAAGGGCGAGACGATCAACACGCCGTCGATGCTCTGCGTCGAGGACGCCATCGACGGGCTGAAATGGGCCGAATCCATCGGCGGACTGAAGGGCCTCATCGCGCGGTCGGAGGCGAACCTCGCCGCCATCGCGCGCTGGGTCGCGACCGAGCCGGGCTTCGACTTCCTGGCCGAGGACGCGGCCACGCGGTCCTGCACCTCGATCTGCCTGAAGATCACCGCGCCCTGGTTCACCGTGATGGGCGCCGAGGCCCAGGCGGCCGCGGCGAAGAAGATCGCCTCGCTGCTGGAGAAGGAAGGCGTCGCGCTGGACGCCGGCGCCTATCGCGATGCGCCCCCGGGCCTGCGCATCTGGGGTGGGGCGACGGTCGAGACCTCCGACATCGAGGCGCTGCTGCCCTGGCTCGACTGGGCACTCGCCACCGTCGAATCCGAAATCGTGGTGGCCTGAGAGATGCTCAAGAACACCCCAAAGGTCCTGATTTCCGACAAGCTCTCCCCCGCCGCCGTCCAGATCTTCAAGGACCGCGGCATCGAGGTGGACTTCAAGCCGGGCCTCAAGCCCGCCGAGATCCGCGAGATCATCGGCGCCTATGACGGCCTCGCGGTGCGGTCCGCCACCAAGGTCACGCGCGAACTGATGGAGGTCGCGCCGAACCTCAAGGTGGTCGGCCGCGCCGGCATTGGCGTGGACAATGTGGACGTCACCTCCGCGACCGCGCGCGGCGTGGTGGTGATGAACACGCCCTTCGGCAACGCCATCACCACGGCCGAGCACGCCATCGCGATGATGTTCGCGCTCGCCCGCCAGATCCCGGAGGCGTCCACCTCCACCAAGGCCGGGAAGTGGGAAAAGAACCGCTTCATGGGCGTCGAGCTGTTCGGCAAGACGCTCGGCCTGATCGGCTGCGGGAACATCGGCTCGATCGTCGCGGACCGCGCGATCGGGCTGAAGATGCGCGTCGTCGCCTTCGACCCCTTCCTGTCGGAGAAGCGGGCGCTGGAACTCGGCGTGGAGAAGGTGGAACTCCACGACCTGCTGCACCGCGCCGACTTCGTCACGCTGCACACGCCGCTGACGGAGCAGACGAAGAACATCCTCTCGCGCGAGAACATCGCGCGCATGAAGTCCGGCGCGCGGCTGATCAACTGCGCCCGCGGCGGGCTGGTGGACGAGGCTGCGCTGCTCGATGCGCTGAAGTCCGGGCACCTGGCCGGCGCCGCGCTCGATGTCTTCGAGACGGAGCCCGCGACCGACAGCCCACTCTTCGCGCTGGAGAATGTGGTGTGCACCCCGCATCTCGGCGCCGCGACGGCCGAGGCGCAGGAGAACGTCGCCCTGCAGGTGGCCGACCAGATGGCCGACTTCCTGCTGTCCGGCGCCGTCTCCAATGCCATCAACATGCCCTCGGTCACGGCCGAGGAAGCCCCGCGCCTCAAGCCCTACATGGAACTGGTGCGCCTGCTCGGCGGCATGGCCGGGCAGCTCACGGCGGCGCAGGGTGATGCGATCAAGGCCATCCGTGTCGAATACGAAGGCCACGCGGCGGAACTGAACCGCCGCCCGCTGACGGCCGCAGTGCTGGCCGGCGTGCTCGGCCCCCTGATGGGCGCGGTCAACATGGTCAACGCCCCGGTGCTGGCGAAGCAGCGCGGCATCGAGGTGGCCGAGACGACCGTCGAGCGCAGCGGCGAATACCAGACGCTGGTGCGCCTGACGGTCGTGACCGACCGCTACGAGAAGTCCATCGCCGGCACGCTGCTGGCGGAGAACAAGCCGCGGCTGGTCGAGATCAAGGGCATCTCGGTCGAGGCCGATTTCGCGCCGCACATGCTCTACGTCACCAACCAGGACAGGCCGGGCTTCATCGGCCGCTTCGGCATGGCGCTGGCCGATGCCGGGATCAATATCGCCACCTTCCACCTCGGCCGTTCGGCGCCGGGCGGCGATGCGATCTGCCTCGTCGGCCTCGACGGCCCGATGCCCGATACGGTGCTGGCCGGGGTGCGGAACCTCCCGCTGGTGGTGCAGGCGACGCCGCTGGCCTTCTGACGCCATGCGCCCGCGCGGGCGCCGCCGCCGGGCGCCTTATGGGTTCCCGGCGGCGAAGGTCAGCGCGGGTGCGACCGATTCCAGCGCCGGCAGCGGCGGCAGGTTGGTCAGCCGCGCCAGCGTCGCATCGGGCCCGAGGGTGAAGGCCGGGTTCGACAGCGCCCGCCGGATGCCCGCCGCGTCGCCGGCCGTCAGCGGGCCGACGGCGCCGGCCAGCGCCTGGGACGCGACGGAGGGCAGCACCTCCATCGGGATGCCGGTGGCGCCGCGCACCTCGCGGATGGCGCTGAGCAGCATCTCGTAGCGGGTGCGCGGGAACATGATGTCGCTGTTGGGCCGGCGCATGCCGTCCATCGCCGCCTCGAACTGCGCGAGGGCCGCTGCGGCCTCGGCCGGCTTGCCCCGGTAGCGGGACATGTCGCCGAAATTGCGCTCGGCGTAGGAGAGGTTGAGCCGTGCGTTCTCCGGCTGGAATCCACGGCCGCCGTAGCTGAAATCCGGCGGCTGCGTCGGCCCGCAGGCGGCGAGCAGCAACAGGCCCAGGATGATCCTTCGCGGCATGTGTCCCTCCGTCTCCGCCGGCGGAGCAGATCATTGCGCTAGCGGGTGGAGTGGGGGAAGCGCGAAGGTGATCCGGGGTCGCCGGTTGGCCGGACGTGTCGCGTCTGACGTGCCGCTTTTACAGCACCGCCCAGGCCACCCCGACGATCAGGGCCCAGAGCGGCAGGGCGAGAAGCACGCCGATGGCAAAGCCTTGGCCGACATGCTCTGCCCGCCAGGGCTCCCTGACGGCGTCGGACGGGGCGAGGGTGATGGGCTGGTCGATGTTCCCGGACATGGTGGGGTCTCGTGTGCCGGCCGCGTTCAAGGCCCGCGGCCTGGGATCCGTATGGTTGATGGGGCCTGAAGGCGACGATGCCATCCTGGCCCCGGCGCATGGCCGCCCGGCGGCGCGCTCGTGGCAGGATGGGGGCAGCACCCCGGCCAGGAGAGGCAGGGGTTGCCCCGCCCGTCCGCCCCTGCCACACCCTGCCGCCTGAGATGACCGACGACCTGCCCAATCCTGCCCTGCTGCCCGCGGGCCTAGTGGATCTGCTGCCGCCCGAGGCCGAGCGCGAGGCCGCGCTGGTCGAGGCGATGATGGCCGTCTTCGCCGCGCACGGATACGAGCGCGTGAAGCCGCCACTGCTGGAATTCGAGGACAGCCTGCTGGCCGGCTCCGGCGCCGCGGTGGCCGAGCAGACCTTCCGCCTGATGGACCCGGTCAGCCAGCGGATGATGGGCCTGCGCGCGGACACCACGCCGCAGGTCGCCCGCATCGCCGCGACGCGGCTGGGGGCCGAGGCGCGGCCGCTGCGCCTCTGCTACGCCGGCCAGGTGCTGCGGGTGCGCGGGACGCAGCTCGCCCCCTCCCGCCAACTGCCGCAGGCCGGGGTCGAAATGATCGGCGGCGCCGCGCCGGCGGCCGATGCGGAAGTCGCGACCGTGGCGGTCGAGGCGCTGGCCGCCATCGGCGTGACCGAGGTCAGCCTCGACGTCACCCTGCCCACCATGGTCCCCGCGTTGCTCGAGGCCGCGGGGGCGGATGCGCCGCTGCGCCAGCGCCTGGCGCGTGCGCTGGACCGCAAGGACAGCGCCGCGGTGGCGACGCTGGTCGAATCCGTGGGCGGCGTGCTCGCCGTGCTGCCCGGGCTGATGGCCGCCGCCGGACCGGCCGATGGCGCGCTGGCGGCGCTGGAGGAGGCACACCTGCCTCCCGCCGCCCACGCCATCGCCGAGAACGCCGCCGCCGTCCTGGCCGCCATCCGGGCCCGCGCGCCGGGGCTGCGCATCACGCTCGACCCGGTCGAGTTCCGCGGCTTCCGCTACCATACCGGGGTCGCCTTCACCCTCTATGGGCCGGGCATGAGCGGGGAACTCGCCCGCGGCGGGCGCTACATGTCGCAGAACGAGGAACCGGCGACGGGCATGTCGCTCTATCCCGACGCGGTGCTGCGCGCGGCGCCGGTGGTGCCGCCGCGGCCCCGCCTGTTTGTGCCCATCGGCGCGGATGGCGCGGAATTCCGCGCCCAGGGCTTCGCGACGGTCGCCGCCCTGGCGCCCGAGGACACGCCGCAGCGCCTGCGCTGCACCCATGAACTGAAGGACGGCAAACCCGTCCCGCTCGTGACGAAGGACTGATCGGCCATGGCCAATGTCGCCGTGATCGGCGCCCAGTGGGGCGACGAGGGCAAGGGCAAGGTGGTGGACTGGCTCGCCAGCCGCGCCGACATCGTGGTGCGCTTCCAGGGCGGCCACAACGCCGGCCACACGCTGGTGGTGGGCAATGAGACGTACAAGCTGTCGCTGCTGCCCTCGGGCGTGGTGCGCGGCAAGCTCGGCATCATCGGCAACGGCGTGGTGCTCGACCCGCAGGCGCTGCTGTCGGAGATCCAGAAGGTCACCGCCCAGGGCCTGAAGGTCGGCCCCGAGAACCTGCGCATCGCCGAGAACGTGCCGCTGATCCTGCCGCTGCACCCGGCGCTGGACCGCGCGCGCGAGACGGCGCGCGGCCAGGACAAGATCGGCACCACCGGCCGCGGCATCGGCCCGGCCTATGAGGACAAGGTCGGCCGTCGTTCCATCCGCCTCTGCGACCTCGCCGAGCCGGAGACGCTGAGCGCGAAGCTCGACGAGTTGCTGCTGCACCACAACTCGCTGCTGCGCGGCCTCGGCGCGCCGGAATTCAGCAAGAAGGACCTGCTCGACGGGCTGCTCGCGCTGGCGCCGAAGCTGCTGCCCTATGCCGACACGGTGTGGGAGCGCCTGGACGAGGCGCGCGCCACCGGCAAGCGCGTGCTGTTCGAGGGCGCGCAAGCGGTGATGCTGGACGTGGACCACGGGACCTACCCGTATGTCACCTCGTCGAACACGGTCGCGGGCAATGCCGCGGGTGGCGCGGGCGTCGGGCCGGATGCGATCGGCTTCGTGCTCGGCATCGCCAAGGCCTACACGACGCGCGTCGGCTCCGGCCCGTTCCCGTCCGAACTGCACGACGAGACGGGCAAGCTGCTCGGCGAACGCGGCCGCGAGTTCGGCACCGTCACCGGCCGCCCCCGCCGCTGCGGCTGGTTCGATGCCTGCATGGTGCGCCAGGCGGTGAAGGTCGGCGGCATCCAGGGCCTGGTGCTGACCAAGCTCGACGTGCTGGACGGCCTGCCGGAACTGAAGATCTGCACCGGCTACCGCATCAACGGCGAGGTGGTGAAGCGCCTGCCCGCGGCCTTCCGCGCCCAGGCGGCGGCCGAGCCGATCTACGAGACGATGCAGGGCTGGTCAGGCTCCACCAGGGGCGCCCGCTCCTACGCCGAACTGCCGGCCGAGGCGGTGAAATACGTCCGCCGCATCGAGGAACTGGTGGAGGCGCCGATCGTGCTGCTCTCCACCAGCCCGGAACGCGACGACACCATCATGATGCGGGATCCCTTCGCGGGGTGATGCGCGTCCGCTGACCGGCGCGCCTTTGGCGCGAAGGTCCCGATCGGCCACGCTGGCCTGACCCGCGGGGGCGCCGCCCCCGCCGTCCGGGTCCCATCGCCGTTGCAACGCACCGGCGATGGGTGCCCTGGAGCGGCCGGGCCACCCCGGACCCCGCCTGGAAACGATCATGGCTCCGCCTCCGCTGCTGCTTCTCACGGACATCCGGCACGGCTTCGGCAGCACCAGGCTGCTGGAAGGGGCGTCGCTGTCCGTGGCGCCGGGGGAACGGCTCGCGCTGGTGGGCCGGAACGGGTCGGGGAAGTCCACGCTGCTGAAGGTGGCCGCCGGCATCATCGAGGCCGAAGGCGGCACCCGCTTCGTCCAGCCGGGTGCCACCGTCCGCTACCTGGAGCAGGAGCCGGATCTCTCCGCCTTCCCGGACGTCATGGCCTATGTGCAGGCGGGGCTCGGGCCGGCGGATGATCCGTACCGGGCGCGCTACCTGCTGGAACAGCTCGGCATGACCGGCGTGGAAAAGCCCGCGGCGCTGTCGGGCGGGGAGACGCGCCGCGCCGCGCTCGCTCGTGCCCTGGCGCCTTCGCCGGACATCCTGCTGCTGGACGAACCGACCAACCACCTCGACCTGCCGGCGATCGAGTGGCTGGAAGGCGAACTCGCCGCGCTCGATTCCGCGCTGGTGCTGATCAGCCACGACCGGCGGTTCCTCGAAGGCCTGTCGCGCGCCATGGTCTGGCTGGATCGCGGCACGACGCGGCGCCTCGAACGCGGCTTCGCCCATTTCGAGGAATGGCGCGACCAGGTCCTCGAGGACGAGGAGCGCGAGGCCCACAAGCTCGCCCGCAAGATCGTGCGGGAGGAGCACTGGCTGCGCTACGGCGTCACCGCCCGGCGCAAGCGCAATGTCCGCCGGCTCGAGAACCTGCACACGCTGCGCGCCAAGCGCCGCGAGCGCGTGACCGCGCCGGGCCGCGTGACCATGGCGGCGGCCGAGGCGGCGGGGTCCGGCAATCTCGTCATCGCCGCGGAGGGCATCTCCAAGGCCTTTGGCGAACGGTTCGTCGTGCGCGATGTCTCGACGCGCATCATCCGCGGCGACCGCGTCGGCATCGTCGGGCCGAACGGCGCGGGCAAGACGACGCTGCTCAACATGCTGACGGGCGTGCTCGCGCCCGACTCAGGCGAGGTGCGCATCGGCACGGGGCTGGAGATGGTCGGCCTCGACCAGCGGCGCGCGAGCCTCGATCCCTCCGTCACGCTCGCCGCGGCGCTGACCGAGGGACGTGGCGACCAGGTGCATGTGAATGGCCAGCCGCGCCACGTCATCGGCTACATGAAGGACTTCCTCTTCACGCCGGAGCAGGCGCGCACGCCGCTCTCGGCGCTGTCCGGGGGGGAGCGTGGGCGGCTGATGCTGGCGCGCGCCTTCGCCAGGCCGTCCAACCTGCTGGTGCTCGACGAGCCGACCAACGACCTCGACCTCGAAACCCTCGACCTGCTGCAGGAACTGGTCGCGGACTATGCCGGCACCGTCATCCTGGTCAGCCACGACCGCGACTTCCTCGACCGCACGGTGACAAGCGTGATCGCGTGGGAAGGGGAGGGGCGCTGGCAGGAATACGCCGGGGGCTATTCCGATATGGTCGCGCAGCGCGGCCATGGGGTGAAGGCACGCGCGGCCGAGGCGGCGAAGGCCTCGCCGGCCATGCCGAAGGCGGAGCCCGCGCCTCGCGCGGCCCCGCCCGCCCGCCGCAAGGGCCTCAATGCCAAGGAGCAGCATGAACTCAAGACGCTGCCCGTGCGCATGGAGGCGCTGACGGCCGAGGTCGCGACGCTGGAGGCGAAGGTCCACGACACGGCATTCTACGCGCGTGACCCCGCCGGCTTCGGCAAGGCGACGGAGTCGCTGGCCAAGGCGCAGGCCGCGCTCGCGGTGGCCGAGGAACGATGGCTGGAACTCGAGATGCTGCGCGAGGAAGCCGGCTGACAGAGCCGGAGAGGGGCGCTGCCCCTCTCCGAACCTCACCCCGCCAGAGGCCGAAAGGCCTCTGGACACCGGAACCTGCGGCCAGCAGGTGGTTTCCGAAGGCCTTTCGGGCGATGGGCTGTCGCTGGCCTTGCCCGCAGCGTCAGTGGGTCGTGGTCCGGAGGGGCGGTGCCCCTCCGTCGTTACGCGGCTTCTGCAAGCAGCGCGTTCAGGTCCAGCCGCCGCGTGACCATCGCCAGCTTCCCATTGGCATCCCGCGGCCAGTCGGCCTGCTCGCGGTCGCGGTAGAGTTCCACCCCGTTCCCGTCCGGATCGCGCAGGTAGAGCGCCTCGGACACGCCATGGTCCGACGCGCCTTCCAGCGGCCAGCCGGCTTCGAGCAGCCGCTTCAGCGCGTTCGCGAGCGCCGTGCGGGACGGGTAGAGCAGCGCCACGTGGAACAACCCCGTGGTGCCCGGCGGCGGCCAGGCGCCGTCCTTGCTCTCCCAGGTGTTGAGGGCGATGTGGTGATGGTAGCCGCCGGCCGAGAGGAAGACCGCCTGGTCGCCGTAGCGCTGCTGTTCCTCAAGCCCGACCACGTCGCGCCAGAAGGCCAGCGCGCGGTCGATGTTGGCGACCTTGAGGTGGACATGGCCGATGCGCGTCTCGGGATGGATGGCGGCACGGGTGGCGGGTTCGGCGTGGACCGCGGACATGGCAGGGTTTCTCCTTCTGTCCTCCCCTATCTGGCGCCGCGCGCGCGCGGGTGCCAATGGGAAACGGGGATCATCACCATGGGCGGGGCGTATGACGGCGCGTGAGGCGGATGTGCTGGTGCTGGGCTCGGGCGGCGCCGGGCTGGTGGCGGCTCTCACGGCGGCGGCGCGGGGGCTGTCCGTGGTGGTGCTGGAGAAGACGGACCGGGTCGGCGGCACCACGGCGATGTCCGGCGCCGGCACCTGGATCCCGGCGAACCACCTCGCTGCGGCGGCCGGCATCGCCGACAGCCCCGAGGAGGCGCTGGCCTATGTCCGCGCCGCTGCGCCCGAGGGCTGGGCGGCTACCGAGGACGCGCTGTGGCAGGCCTTCGTGCACGCCGCGCCGGAGATGCTGCGTTTCGTCGAGGCGCGCACGCCGCTCCGCTTCGCCCTGACGCCGGAGCCCGACCCTTTGCGCGCCCTGCCGGGGGCGAAGGCGCAGGGCCGGATGATGTCGCCGCTGCCGCTCAGCCGCTGGCGAGCGGGGCGCTTCGCCTTCCGCATCCGGAAATCCACCATCCCGGAGATTTTTACCTACCACGAGGCCGTGGCGACGGACCTCTACCACCACCCCTACCGCACGGCGCTCTCGCTCTGGCCGAGGCTGGCCTGGCGGTTGCTGACCAATACGCGCGGGAAGGGAACGGCGCTGGTCACTGGCCTGCTGCGGGGGTGCCTCGACCTCGGCGTGCAGGTCATGCTGTCGGCGCGGGCGGTCGAACTGACGCAGGATGCCGACGGGGCGGTGACCGGCGCGGTGGTGGAACGCGGTGGCGGGCGCGAGACCTGGTCGGCCCGGGCCGGCGTGGTCATCGCGACCGGCGGCTTCGAATGGGACGCCGCGCTGCTTGCGCGGCATTTCCCGGGGCCGGTGGATTACCTCGGCAGCCCGCCGGGCAATGACGGGGACGGGCAGCGCATGGCCGAGGCGGCCGGAGCGGCCTTGGCGCACATGGACCAGGCGACGCTGACGCCGTCCGTCCCGACCCCCTACGAAGGCCGGCTGCTGGCCCAGCCCGTGCCCTTCCACACCGAGCCGAACGCCATGCTGGTGAACCGGCACGGCGTGCGGTTCATGAACGAGCTGACCTTCAACATCGGCGAGGCGATCGACTCGCGCGACCCCGAGACGGGCCAGCCGGTGCACCTTCCGGCCTGGGTCATCAGCGATTCGCTCATGCTCGACCGCGTGCCGCCGGTGCGCTGGGCGGCGAAGGCGGATCCGGGCTGGCTGCGCCAGGCGCCGGACGTTGCCGCGCTGGCCGGGCTGATCGGCGTGCCGGCCGAGGCACTGGCGGCGAGCGTCGCCCGCTTCAACGCCTTCGCCGAGGAAGGCGAGGATCGCGATTTCGGCCGCCCGGCACGCCCCGACCCCGCCGCGGCGGGCGACAGGCGCCGCCGGGCCGGCATCCATCCCATCCGGCGCCCGCCCTATGTGGCGGTGCCCTTCAACCGCGCGATCCTGGCGACCAAGGGCGGCGCGCGGACCAACGAGTATGGCGAGGTGCTGCGCCCCGATGGCAGCGTCATCCCTGGCCTCTTTGCCGCCGGCGTGGCGATGGCGAATCCGATCGGCACGCGCGGCATCGGCACCGGCACCACGATCGGCCCCAACATGACCTGGGGCTATGTGGTTGGCCTTCGCCTGTCCCGGCGCAACCGCGGCGCCGGCGTGCCGGGCCAATAGGCGGCGCCGGCGCGACAGCCAGGGGGGGTGAGCGGGGGCGGTGAAGGTCACGCCGCGATCAGCGCGGCGCCGCCGCCCGTTCCAGCCGGTCGTTGATCGCCGCGCCAAGCCCTTCCATCGGCACCGGCATCACTGCGATGCGGGCGAGCCCCAGGCGCTGCCCCTCCGCATCCAGCCAACGCAGCCCGGCGAAGAGCCGCGCCGCCGCCTCGCGCAGGTCACGGCCCTCGGAGAGTTGCCACACCCGTCCCGCCCCCGGCAGCGGTGGGCCGAAGGCCATCAGCGCCTCGTCCGCCGCTGCGTCCCTTGCCTCCAGCCGCACCGGCAGGGAAGGGGCGTAATGGGAGAGCATCATCCCCGGCGAGCGCAGCGCTCCTTTTGCCTGCGTCGCCGAGATCGGCATTGGCCGCGCCACCGGCCCGATCACCGCCTCGATCGCTTCCGCCGGCACGCCGCCGGGCCGCAGCAGCGTCGCCTCGCCGGCGGCGAGGTCGAGCACCGTGCTCTCCACCCCCACCTCGCATGGCCCGCCATCAAGCACCGCGGCGATGCGCCCCGATAGCCCGTCGAGCACGTGCCGCGCCGTGGTCGGGCTGACCTCGCCCGAACGGTTCGCGGACGGCCCCACCACCGGCACCGCCGCCGCCCGCAGCAGCGCCAGCGACAGCGGATGCCCCGGCACGCGCACCGCGAGGGTATCGAGCCCCGCGCCCGCGAGCAGATCCACGCGGCTTTCCGGCCGCCGCGGCAGCACCAGCGTCAGCGGGCCAGGCCAGAACCGCGCGGCGAGCGCGCGGGCGCGGCCGTCGGCGACGACCTCGGCGAAGGCTGCCTCGGCATCCGGAAAATGGCAGATCAGCGGATTGAAGTGCGGGCGGCCCTTGGCCTCGAACACCGCGGCAACGGCCCGCCCGTTCCGCGCATCGGCGCCGAGGCCGTAAACCGTCTCGGTCGGGAAGGCGACGAGGTCCCCCGCGCGCAACAGCGCCGCCGCGCGTTCGACCTCCTCCGCGCCGAGCAGCAGGGTCACGCGCGCCGTCCCTCGCAGACGAAGCCGGGATTGGCCCAGCCTGCCTTGCCGTAGCGCAGCGGCCCGCCGCCCTCGAGCAGCCGGATCGTGCCGCCGGCCGCTTCCAGCACCGCGTGCGGCGCGGCCGTGTCCCATTCCATCGTGCGGCCGAAGCGCGGGTAGAGATCCGCCGTTCCCTCGGCGACGCGGCAGAACTTCTCGGCCGAGCCGATGTTGACGATGCGCGCGACCTGCCGGCCCTGCAGGAAGTGGCCCATGCGCGGGTCGTCCTGGTAGTGGTGGCTGCCCATCACGGTCAGCCCTTCCGGCGGCGCGGCGCGCACGGCGATCGGCCGGTCCCCCGCCGCGTCCCGCTTCCAGGCGCCGAGGCCGACCCGGCCGCGGAACACTTCCCCCGTCGCCGGGATCGCGACGGCGCCGAGCACCGGCCGTCCATCCTCCACCAGCCCGACATTGACGGCGAAATTGTCCCGCCCCGCGGCGAATTCCCGCGTGCCGTCGAGAGGATCGACCAGCCAGAAGGTGCGCCCGGGATCGGTGGGCGCGGTGCCGGCCTCGATCTCCTCCTCCGCGATCACGGGGATGGCGGGGGTGGCGGCGCGCAGGCCCTCGACGATCAGTGCCTCGGCGATGCGGTCGGCCTCGGTGACGGGGGAACGGTCGGTCTTGCGTTCCACCGCGAAGCCGGCGGCGCGCACGGCGTTGATGGCGGCGGCGGCCTCCGCGGCGAGCCGCGCGGCGAGGGTCAGCAGGGCATCCTGGTCCATGGCTCACCCGTGTGGCCGTTGGCGGGCCGCCCGGCAAGCCCCGCACTGGCCGCGAAGCCGCACGGCGCCTAAGGTGACGGCCCTCTTTCGCACGAGCCCCCGCCCCGGAGTCCCCATGCCCGATATTGCCTTCGTCAAGCCCGCACTGCCGCGCGCCGGCGCCATGGTCCTGCCGCTCGCCGAGGAAGCGCCGCTTGCGGGCCTCGCGAAGCAGGCCGACGAGGCGACCGGCGGCGCGATCTCCCGCGGGCTCGAAGCGGCGAAGTTCAAGGGGCGCAAGGGCCAGACGACGACCCTCTGGGCGCCCGGGGCGGGGCTGACCAAGGTGATCGCCATCGGCCTCGGCAAGCCCGCCGACATCGCCGCCACGGGGGCGGAGGCCGCCGGCGGCGCCATCGCCGGCCCGCTCGCGCAGGAACGCGAGGCCGTCGTCGCCGCCGACGGGCTGGAACCGGCCTTCGCCGCCTCGCTGGCCATGGGCGTGCTGCTGAAATCCTATCGCTTCGACCGCTACCGCACGACGGAGAAGGAGGAGGACAAGCCGAAGCTCGAGCGTGTCGCGGTCGCCGTCTCCGACGCCGCCAAGGCCAAGGCCGCCTTCGCGCCGATGCAGGCGGTCGCCGACGGCGTGTTCGTCACCCGAGACCTGGTCTCCGAGCCGGCGAATGTCCTGACGCCCGCCGAATGCGCCGAGCGCTGCAAGGCGCTGACCAAGCTCGGCGTCGAGGTCGAGATCCTCGGCCCGAAGGAGATGCGGAAGCACGGCTTCGGCGCCCTGCTCGGCGTCGCGCAGGGCAGCGCCAACGAGCCGCGCATGGTGGTGATGAAGTGGAACGGCGCGCCGAAGGGCAAGAAGGTAGGCAAGCCGCTCGCCTTCATCGGCAAGGGCGTGACCTTCGACACCGGCGGCATCTCCATCAAGCCCGCCGGCGGCATGGAGGACATGAAGTGGGACATGGCCGGCGCCGGCACGGTGGTCGGCCTGATGGCCGCACTCGCCGGCCGCAAGGCGAAGGCGGACGTGGTGGGCATCATCGGCCTGGTCGAGAACATGCCCTCGGGCACCGCGCAGCGGCCAGGCGACGTGGTGACGACCGCCTCCGGCCAGACGGTGGAGGTCATCAACACCGACGCCGAGGGCCGGCTCGTGCTCGCCGACGTCATCCATTACTGCATCGAGCAGCACGACCCGCGCTTCATGGTCGATCTCGCGACCTTGACGGGCGCGATCATCATCGCCCTCGGGCACGAGCATGCCGGGTTGTTCTCGAACGACGACACGCTCGCGCAGCGCATCGAGGCCGCCGGCAAGGCGGTGGGCGAGGCGGCCTGGCGCATGCCGCTCGGCGATGCCTACGACAAGCAGATCAAGTCCGACATCGCCGACATGAAGAACGTCGGCGGGCGGCCCGGCGGGTCGATCACGGCGGCGCAGTTCATCCAGCGCTTCGTGCAGGGCAAGACCTGGGCGCATCTCGACATCGCCGGCACCGCCTGGAGCACCAAGGACCTGCCGACCGCGCCGAAGGGGGCGACCGCCTACGGCGTGCGGATGCTCGACCGTCTGGTCGCGGAGCATTACGAGGGCTGAGCGTGACGCCATGATCGCCGTCCGGTTCCGCCGCGGCACGCCGGGGGCCGAGGTGCCCGCCGTCGTTCCCGTGGCGGAGGGCGCGCCGGTTCCGCGCGCGGTCGCCGCCGCTGCGCGGGCGGCGCGGTTCACAGGCG
>NZ_JAAEDM010000071.1 GCF_018129065.1 Neoroseomonas soli
GGTGGCACCCTGGCGGCGGCGCTGCGCCGCGTGGCGCCGGCCGCGACCTTCTCCGACGTGCCGGATCCGGGACGCGGGCTGCTGATCTCCTGCCCGACCTATGCGCCCGGGGGCAGCGCGGCCTGCTCCGCGGCGGCGGATCCGCGCGGCGGCGGCGTCGCCATCGGCAGCTTCGCGCGGTGACGCGCGGGGTTCGCGCATGATGAAGGTCGGCCGCGCAGCGGATGCGCCCCCCTTCCTGGTGATGGACGTGATCGCGGCGGCCAATGCGCGCGCCGCCAGCCTCCCGCCGGGCGCGCCCGGCATCATCCGCATGGAGGTCGGCCAGCCCGGCACCGGCGCCCCGCTCGGCGCGCGGGAGGCAGCGATCCGCGCGCTCCAGGCCGGCGAGCCGATGGGCTACACGGAAGCCTTCGGCCTGCGCACCCTGCGCGCGCGCATCGCGCGGCACTACCGCGACCATTACGGCGTGGAGGTCGCGGAAACGCGCATCGCCGTGACGGTCGGCGCCTCGGGGGCCTTCCCCCTCGCCTTCCTCGCGGCCTTCGACCCGGGCGACCGCGTCGCGATGGCGGCGCCCTTCTACCCGCCCTATGCGAACATCCTGACCGCGCTCGGGATGCAGCCGGTGCTGCTGCCCTGCGACGCATCGACCCGCTTCCAGCCGACGCTCGCGATGCTGGAGAAGATGGACCCGCGACCGGAGGGGCTGATCGTCGCGAGCCCCTGCAATCCGGCTGGCACCATGCTGGCGCCGGCCGAACTGCAGGCGATCGCGCGCTGGTGCCACGCCAACGGCGTGCGGCTGATCAGCGACGAGATCTACCACGGCCTGACCTGGGGCACGGTGGCCGAGAGCACCGCCGCGTCCTTCAGCGGCAGCGCGGTGGTGGTGAATTCCTTCTCGAAATACTGGTCCATGACCGGCTGGCGCATCGGCTGGCTGGTGCTGCCCGAGGACCTGGTGCGCCCGGTCGAGTGCCTGGCGCAGAACATGTTCATCAGCGCGCCCCACGTCGCGCAGGTGGCGGCGGAAGCCGCGATGGACTGCACCGAGGAACTGGAGGCCAACAAGGCCGCCTATGCCCGCAGCCGCGCCGCGCTGCTGGCGGGCCTGCCGAAGGCGGGGTTCACCGACATCGCCGCGGCCGACGGCGCCTTCTACCTGTGGTGCGACGTCGGGCACCTGACCAACGACAGCGCCGCCTTCTGCGCCGAGATGCTCGAACACGCCGGCATCGCCGCAACCACGGGGCTCGACTTCGACCGTGGTCGCGGCAACCGCTTCCTGCGCTTCTCCTATTGCGGGACGGAGGCCGACATGGCGGCGGCGCCCGCGCGGCTGGCCGGCTGGCTCCGGCGGTAGGCCGTCGCGGCCGGCGGGGCTTGCGCCGGATCAATCGGCACGGCGCGACTGGCGATTATGCGTGGCGTCATGCCGAGGGATCCGCGCCGGCGAGACCTGCTTGCCCTCACCCTCGCCTGCGCGGGGTGCGAGGCGGTGGTGCGACCGCCGGGACCGCAGGCGGCCGTCGGCGTCGCCGAGCCCGAGGACGAGACCGGCCAGGACCGTGACGGCCAGGCCCTGCGCCGCCTGCGCGACGATGTCGTGGCGGCGCTGCGCCGGCGTGGCATCGACGCCGCCCCTGGCACGGCGGAGAGGCCGCCGCTCGTGCTGCGGCTCAAGGTGATCCAGTGGAACGGCCCGGACCTCGCGCCGCCGGCGATGCATGACGGCCCGCTCGCCATCGCCAGCCTGCACGAGCGCGGCTGGCGCAGGACGCGGCTCGCCGTCGTCTCCCACGCGCCGCGCGACGTAGCGACGGACCGGTTCGCGGAGGCGATCGCCGACGCCGTGGCCCCCGGCATCCTCGAGCGCGGGGCTCCGCCCGCCGGTTCGGCCGACATCACGGCGACGGGACGCCGCGTGCGGCACCTCGGCGACGGCGTCTTCCTGGTCGGCGAGGACCGCGTGGACCTGCGCGCCATTGCCCATTCGCACGACACCATCGAGGACCCGGACGTGCCGGCGGCCACCGACGTCACGCTGCCGGATCCGGCGCCCGGGCAGGACGAGGCGACGATCACCCTCTACCAGATCGATCCGCCGCTGACCGGCCTGCCCTCCCGCCAGCCGGGCATCGACCGCAGCATCGACTTCCGCGACCCCGCGAACCTGGTGAAGTCCACCTACGCGAACATCGTCAGCGTCGTCCGCACCGAGGATCCGCGGCCGGTCCCCGTCGCGAGCCACCCGGTCGGCCACTTCCTCGTGAAGGTGGAGGTGCCGGGCTACCCGACCATCCTGACCGGGATGACGACGATCCAGCGCAGCGACGCGGAACTGCTCAACCTGACCATCGGGCGCGAGCTTGGCATCGGCGGCGTGCTGCTGACGCCGCAGCCGGGCCGGCTCAACACGGCGGCGGAGGTGGCGCGGGAACTGGCGCTGCGGCAGCGGCGGCTGCGCGTCGTCGACGGGCTCTATTTCCGCCCGGTCCGCGGCAGGAACACCGGGCCGGAACATCTGCTCGAGAACGGCAACGTCGTCTTCGCGCGCGTGCGCGTCCCCCTGCGCAACGGGACGGATGCGCTCGCCCACTTCGTGGAACTGATCGCGCGCGGCGGGCACAACCGCTTCGGCTCCCTGCTCAACCGGACCTTCAAGGGGACGGGCTCCGGCTGCGCCGCCTTCGCCATGAGCTGGCTGCAGGCCTCGGGCGTCATCCCCTTCGTCACCGAGCCGCCGCCAGGCCCGCCACCCACCGAGCCGGAAGCCCTCGGGCCGCTGGAGTTCTGGCGCGCCTCGCACAGCCGCGTGCGGATCCCGTGGGAGCATGTCGGCTGCGACGAGCGCGTGGGCGCGGCGCGCGCCATGGCCGCGCGCTACACGCTCTACGACCTGCTGCTCCATGGGGAGCGGTCCTCCTTCGTCGGCGCCGCGACGGAGGGGCTGGTCGATCGGATCCGTTCGCGCTTCGGCCTGATCGGCACCACCATCTTCGAGGCCGGGATCCAGACGCCGCTGCGCGGGGTGGCGGTTCTGGTCTACCGGCGGGATCCGCTCGATCGCGGCGGCTACAGCTGGGAGGGCGATGGCATCGACCTCTCCTTCTGGGAGAATGCGCGCTTCTCGGCCTGGATCCGGGGGCTCTGGCAGTCCGGGCCGCGCCATCCGCAGGTGCGGCTCGCGCGGGAGGGGCGCTTCCTCGGCGTGGAGATCAACGCCACGGGTGCGCCGCGCCAGCAGGAGCCCTTCTTCGCCGCGGTCGACCGGCGGGAGGAGGCGCTGCGCGCCGACCGGCCGCGCGCGGAGACCTGCGAGGCCGCCTTCGCCCAGGGGCTGGAGTGACGCCGACGCTCGGGACGTCGCGCACCGCGCGATGCCCGCGACGGCCCGCCCTCACCACGCCTCGTGGGACTTGATCTCCCGCGGGAAGGCATCCTTGCGGCGCAGGATCTCGAGCCGCTTCACCGGCAGCGCCTGCCAGGCCATCCCGGCGACGACCGGTGCGCGCGTCGGTGACAGTACATGGTATTCCGGCGCGTAGGCGGCCGGCGCGGCGAACAGCCCCTGCGTGTCGGCGGCGAAGAAGCCGATGGCGAAGACGATGCCCGAGACCTCGGCGAGTTCGTATTCGCGCAGGCGAAGGTCGGGGAAATAGGGGCTGGTCTCCGCGAAGGGCAGCGGCACCTGGAGTTCGCGATCGATCGCCTGGCCGGGGTCGAGGCGCGTGCAGAGCGGCAGGTCGGGTGCCATCACCACGCGGTCCTGCGGCAACGGCGCGATGAACTTGCCAAGCAGCGCGACGCCGTCGGCGCGCCGGATCACCACCACGGCCTGTGGGTTGGCGGTCACGGCATGGGTCTCGTGGTCGACCTGCGGCATGGCGTCCATGACATAGAGGGGGACCGCACCGCGGTTCTCGCAGCGATAGGCGAAGGTGAAGGCGCAGCCGACCTTGTTCGGCTGGCAGAGCAGGTGCAGCGCGCCGCTGACGATGGTCGTGTCCATGGCGTTTCACCCCTTTCCGACGGCGCTCATGGCCCGGCCGGCGGATCGGGCGGCTTGTCGGGCGCGCGCGAACCGGCGCCGGTGCCGCTGGCAGGAGCCCCTCCGCCGCCCGATCCCGAAGGTCCACCGCCTGCACCGCCCCCGCCGCCGGAGCCGGAACCCGAGCCTGGCGCCGGTGGCGGCGCCGCGGGCGGCACCTGGCCGCCGAAGCGGCCCGCCTTGCCCTCGCCCTTCTGGTTGGTGTTCGCGTCGTCCAGCAACTCACCCAGCTTTTGGTCGCTCGTCGGCGAGTTCGGATCGCCCGTCCGGGGCCAGTCGGTCGGATCGTAGGTGACGTTGGACCCCGACCCCGTGCCGGTGCCGCGCTCCATGTTGCCGTCCTTGTCGAAGCGGCCGGTCGGCTCGCCCGCGCCTGTGGAATCCGGGATGCTGTCCGGCTTGGTGCTGGCCGTCGGCGGGTTCGTGAGCGAATCAGGCTCGGTGATCACGACCGGCTTCTTGCCCTCCATCGCGGCGTTGATCTTCCCCCCTTGGCCCTTGTCGTTGAGCGTGAGCAGGTCATCGACCACCCGGTCGGTGAATTCGGGCGAGTCTGACTTGATGCGGAGGTTGCTCTGCGGTGCGTCCTCCGCGCCCACCATCAGCGTCCCGTCGTCGGCGCGGGTGAGGAAGGCGGTCTTCTTCGGGCCCTTGCTGTGCTTGCGCCGCGGCCCGCCGCCCCCCTTGGGCAGCCTCGCGACGAAATCGGGCGGCTCGCCAGGGTCGGCCTGGGACGCATCGGCGGCATCGGTCAGATCGATGTCGGCCAGGGCCGTGGGCGAGCCACCCTGCTGTTCCTTGTAGAAGGCGCCGTCGCAATAGACGCAGGACGGCGTGATCACCACGCTCGCCGAACCGACGCGCAGCGTGATCTTCTTCTTCGCCTGCAGGATGATCTCGTCGCCGCTGAAGGCGATGTTGTTACTCGCGTAGGTGAACCACGCCTGGCCGATGTCCGAGACCTTGTTGCCCTTGGCCGTCAGGTTGATCTCGCCGTCGATGTTCTCGTATTGGTCCTTGCCGACATGGAGGTCTACCTCCCCGCCCGCGGTGGTGAAGAAGGCCCCGCCGGGCGGCGGCTTGCCTTCCTCCTGCTTGCCGCCGCCGATGAGCATGTGCAGGTTGCCGTGCGTCGTGTCGAAGCGCGACCCGAAGGCGGTCTGGTCCATCCGCTTTTCGGAGCGGATGAGGAACTGCTCCTCCCCCTGCTTGTCCTCGAGGCGCAGCATGTGGAAGCCGGACTGCCCTTCCGGCTTGCGCGGCGTCGTCTTGGACCGGATTCCGCTGCGCGTCGCCTGGTCGGTCTCGGTGCCCTTGAGGTCGGCGGGTTTCGACAATTGCTTGCCCTGCGCGGTGGCCGGCAGGAAGGGCAGGTGGCTGGTGCCGCCGCGGGCGTTGTAGGCGCGGCCGACCACCATCGGGCGCTCCGGGTCGCCGTCGATGAAGCCGACCACCACCTCCTGCCCGATGCGCGGGATGAACTGCAGGCCGAGCCTTTCGCCGGCCCAGCCGTCGGAGACGCGCACGAAGCAGGTGTTGCGTCCCGTCAGGATCGCATCCTTGCCGATCGGGTCGTTGGGGTTGTCCGGCCCGGGGTCCCACGGGAAGCGGATGCGCACGCGGCCGAGCGCATCGGTGAAGATGTCGCGCGTCGAATTGTCGATGCCGTCCGGCCCGACCACCAGCGCGAGGTGCGGGCCATAGGCGATCGGCTTCGTCGCCGCGGGCGTCGGCAGCACGTCGCGCAGGAAGGGAGAGTCGAACGGCAGCCCCTCGAAGGCGCAGGACAGGCCGGACGGCGTGGCGAGAAACTTCTCGATGACGTCCTTCACCGCCTTGGCGGTGGCGACGACCAGCGGCACCGCCCCGGCGACGGCCGAACCGCCTAGGCCGAGCGCATTGCCGACCAGGTCCGGCAGGCCGGAGGGGTTCTTCGCACCCGCCTGCTTGTCGAGCCAGGCGAAGATCTCCTTGCCGGAATCGACGTCCTTCTTGACCTGGTCCAGCAGCGCCTGCGCGGCACCCGCCGTCGCATCGTCGGTACCGCTGCCGCCGAGGCCGAGGAGCTTCAGCAATATGTCGAGGACCCGCTTGCCGCTGCTGATCAGCGCGCTGTTGTCGAAAGCGAAGATCGACACCGTCTTGAGCAGGAAGGTCTTGCCCGTCTCCCCCTTGTCGGGCGCGCCGTCCGGGATGGTGGAATCCTGGTTCACGATGAAGGTGCGCCCGGCGCGGAAGCGCGCATCCTTCGCCTGGCCGGTGACGCCGAAGACGCCGCCCTCGTTCTGGCGCATGCGCAGTTCGGCGTAGTCCTTCGGCTCCGGCGCCACCGTCACCGGCGTTGGGAAGGCCTCGGCCTCGTGCGCCGGATGCTCGCCCATGAGGTCGTAGGCGGGCGCGATCTCGGCCTGGCCGCGGAAGGGCGTGGCGGGGTTGATCTCGTTGAAGTTGCCGACCTTGGCGACCCGCGTCGCGACCGAGAAGGTCTTGCGGAACGCCGTCACGCGGCCCGCCGCCGGGTCGCCCGCACCGATGTCGAAGACGCCGACATTGCCCGGCGGAACCGTGCGGCGGCTGCCCAACACCATGACCTCGTGCTTGTCGTTCAGCTCGTGCTCGAACCGGTAGAAAAGCCCGAAGCGGTCGAGCAGGCGGTGGACGAAGTTGAAGGTGCTCTCGCCGAACTGGGCGCAATAGGGGATGCGCGGGCCGGGATCGTCCTTCAGCGCATTGGTGTTGAGCTCGATCTCGGGATAGGGGCGCAGCACCTCGCGCAGCACCTCCTCGAGCGTCCGGTCCTCGAAGACGCGGAAGCGCGTCTCGTAGGCGGTCAGCCGGAAGGCCGGCACGATCCGGGCCGTGTAGCCGCGGAAGTCGCCGAGCGGACCGATCTCGGCGAAGGACTCGATCACGCCGTGGCGCTGGATGTGGTCGAAGGTCTCGTCATCGCCCTCGTTGATGACGTGCTTGATGCCGAACCGCACGCGGGAGCCAATCAGGCGCGACGCCGCCGGCCGCCCGTTCTTCGGCCCGACCAGCGTGACGTCGTAGGCATAGGGGAAGGAGATGCCCTCCGCGCCGCGCAACTGGATCAGCAGGAAGTTGTCGTCCTCGTCCTCACCGGCCGGGTTGCCGAGGATGGTATCGATGATGAGGAAGCGTTTGGCCTGCTTCAGCGCCATGGACCGTCTCCTGGCCGCTCACGGCACGAAGGCGGTCTGCTGGCCGGGATCCACGATGGTGATGACCCCGGCCCAGTTGCACGTCAGCGTCGAGGTGTCGTTCAGGATCGGCACCCCGGCGATGGTGTTGGCCGGCACGCCCGGCGACCACGGCGCCATGGTGCAGGGGATGCAGGGCTGCGGCGTCAGCACGCCGAGCGCCGCCGAAGTTGCGGCCGCCACCTGCGGGTTCGCGATGCTCATGCACATGCCGAAGGGCTTGATGTTCGCCATGGGCATGTTGTCGAGGATGGTCGCGCAGGGTGTCGTGCTCCAGGCGCGGTTCTTCGGCGGCACGCCCAGGACCGAGGGCGTGGTGCCGAAGCTGCACATCAGCTGCGCGCCCTCGACGACATGGCGGGGCATGCCGGGTCTCCCCGTCTCCGCGGCCCGGCTGGCAGGCCGGCGCCGAGGTCGAACGTTACGCCGCTGGCTCACCGCTTCGCTATTACAAACCGGCCATCCGTGCGGGCCGTGTCGTGCCGGGCCGGCGCCGCCGCGCCGGCCGCGCACATCGCGCAGGCCCAGGCAACCCGCGGTTGCCGCGTGGCCCTCGCGCGCCTCCGCGTGACGCTAGATCGCGAAATGCGCGTTGCTGTCCGCCGGCGCCTGCTCCCGTCGCTCGGACATCCCGTAGTCCCGCAGCACGCCGGCGACGCGCAGCCGGAAGCCGGCGAACACGCCGCCGCGCCCCGCCGCCTGCGCGCCGCGGTGTCCGACATGGCAGCGCCAGTTGCGCACCGCCTCGTCGTCCTCCCAGAAGGAGAGCGAAAGCAGCTTCCCCGGATTGGTGATGCTGCGGAAGCGTTCCACCGAGACGAAGCCCGGCTGCTTCACCAGTTCCTCCCGCATCGCTGCGGCGATGGCGAGGTAGTCCGCCTCCCGCCCCTCGGCCGGTTCCACCTCGAAGATCACGGCGATCATGCGCGCCCTCCCCCTGCTGATGCCCTTGTCGCACGATTATGCGCAGGATGCTTCGCCGTGGCCCGAAGCGTCCGCGGCGAAGGCGCGATAGGATCGCACCATGACCGACCCGACCGCCCCTGGCCCCCTCGCCGCCATCGCCGCGCTGATCGCCGATCCGGCGCGCGCGCGCATGCTCGCCGCGCTGATGGGGGGCGAGGCGCTGACCGCCGGCGAGCTCGCCCGCGTCGCCGGCGTGACGGCGGCGACCGCGAGCGGGCACCTCGCGCGGCTGGCCGAGGGCGGGCTGCTGCTCGTCCACCCCCAGGGCCGGCACCGTTACCACCGCCTGGCCTCCGAGGAAGTGGCGGCGGCGATCGAGACGCTGGGCGGCCTCGCCACCCGCATCGCTCCGGTGCGGCAGTGGAAGCACGGGGAGGATGCGCGCCGCGCGCGGCTCTGCTGGAACCATCTCGCCGGGCGGCTCGGCGTCGCGCTGCATTTGCGGCTGACGGGCGAAGGCTGGCTAACGCCGGTGCCCGGCGGCTGGGATGCCTCGCGCGACGGGCGGGTGCGGCTGGAGGCGACCGGCGTCGATCTCGCGCGCGCCGAGACGGCACCGCGCTTCGCCTGCGACTGCATGGACTGGTCCGAGCGCCGGCCGCACCTCGCCGGCGGGCTGGGGCGGGAGATCGCCTCCGCCTGGATCGCGAGCGGCTGGCTGCGCCGGCTGCCGGCGCAGGCGGAGGACGACATCCTCGCGCGCCGGCGCCTGGTGCTGACGCCCGAAGGCGCGCGTGGGCTCAAGGACGGTCTCGGGCTCGACCTCGCGGCATGAGTGCCGCGGCCGCGCTGATGGTCGCCCTCGCGGCGATGACGGGGCTGAGCCAGTTCCACCGCGCCGCGCTCGGCGTGGTGGCGCCGGATCTCGCGGCGGATCTCGCGCTGACGCCGGCGGTGCTGGGCGCGGCGAACGGGATGTTCTTCGCCGCGCTGCTGGTGGCGCAGATCCCGGTGGGCATCGCGCTCGACCGCGCGGGGCCGCGGCGCACGGTGGCGGCGCTGGCGGGCCTCGCGGTGGCGGGGGCGGGGTGGCAGGCCCTCGCGACGGACGGGACGACGCTGCTCGCGGCGCGGTTCGTGCTCGGGCTCGGCTCGGCGGCGTCCTTCATGGCGGCGGTGGTGCTCTGCGCGCGCTGGCACTCGGGGGCGGCGATGACGCTGGCGCTGTCGCGGGTCTTCGCGGTGTCGCAGATGGGCATCCTGCTGGCCGGCGCGCCGCTCGCCGCGCTGGCGGGGCTGCTGGGGTGGCGCGGCGCGCTCGGTGGCTCGGCGCTGCTGACGGCGGCGTGCGGCGTGTTGTGGTGGCGGCTGGTGCGGGACGACCCGCCGGACCGGCCACCGCCCCATCGCGAGGCCGAAACACTGAAGCAGGCGCTGCTCGGCCAGGTGTCGATCTGGCGGCTGCCGGGCCTGGCGCGGGTGCTGTCGATGCATCTGGTCGCCTATGCCGCGGCGGCGACGGTGATCGGGCTCTGGGCCGGACCGTATCTCGCGGAGGTGCATGGGCTGGACGCGGCGGGCCGCGGCTGGGCGCTGGCGGCGATGGGGGCCGCGATGCCGGCGGGGCTGCTGCTGCTGGGGCCGCTCGAGAGGATGGCCGGCAGCCGGCGGCCGATCGTGACGGCGGGGGCGGCGCTGGCGGTGGCGACGCTGGCCGCGCTGGCGCTGTGGCATGGGGCGCCGCTCGGTGCCGCGTTGATGCTGCTGGTGCTGCTGGTGCTGTTCTCCGCCTACCCGGTGCTGGTGGTGGCAGAGGGCCGGTCGCTGTTTCCCGATCACCTCGTGGGCCGAGGCGCGACGACGGTGAACCTCGCGCAGGTGCTGGGTTCCGCGCTGCTGCCGATGCTGGTGGGCGCCGTGGTCGGCCTGTTCCCGGAGGCCGGCGGCGTGCGGCCCGAAGCCGCCTACCGCGCCGGCTTCGGCGTGCTGGGGGCGGCGCTGGCGCTGGGTCTCGCCGGCTGGCTCCTGCTGCCCCGGGGCGCCGCCCGCTAGGTTGCCCGGGGCGGCACCTGGCCGCTTGACGCCCCTCCCTTCCATTCCTAAATGACTTACCAGTCAGTCATTCCAGGGTCTCGATGGGATCGCCCGCCCGCCCCCGCCTGCGCCGCAAGGAAGCCCGCCCGGGCGAGTTGCTCTCGGCCGCGCTCGACACCTTCCGCGAGAAGGGTTTCGCAGCCACGCGGATGGACGACATCGCGGCGCGGGCCGGCGTCTCCAAGGGCACGATCTACCTCTACTACCCCTCCAAGGAGGCGGTGTTCGAGGCGATGGTCCGCGCCAACCTCCTGCCCAACATCGAAAGGATGGAGGCCGCCATCGCCGACGAGGAGCGGTCCAGCGCGGACAGGCTGCGCCTGCTCGTCACGGCATTCGGCGAGATCGCCGGCGATGCGCGGCTGGTCGCGGTGCCGAAGCTGGTGCTGGCGGAAGCGGGCAACTTCCCCGAGATGGCGCGCTTCTACCGCCACGAGGTCATCGGGCGAGCCCTCTCCCTCGTGTCCGGCGTCCTCGAAGCCGGGATGGCGCATGGCGAGTTCAGGCGCCTCGACGCGGCGCTGACCGCCCGGCTGTTCCTGGCGCCCGTCATTGTCGCAGCCCTGTGGCAGACCACCTTCGTTCCCGTGGAGGATGCGCCGGTGCCGCCGGCCGACCTCCTGCGCCTGCATCTCGATCTGTTCCTGCGTTCCATCGCCGCCGATGCGTCGGGAGGCGCGCCATGAGCCGCCACGCGAGGCTGCTGCTCCTGCTGGCCCTGCCGCTGACCCTGGCGCTCGGCGGCTGCGACGAGCAGCGGGAAAGCCCCGGCTATCAAGGCTATGTCGATGCCGACTTCCTCCGCATGGCCGCGCCCGAGGCCGGCTGGGTGGTGGAGGTCCCGGTCGCCAGGGGCGCGCGAGTGGAAGCCGGCGCGCTGCTCTTCACGCTCGATGACGCCTTCCAGCGCGCGGCGGCGATCGAGGCGCGCGCGACCGTCGCCAGGACGGAGAGCGAGCTTTCGGATCTCCTGAAAGGCGCGCGCCCCGACGAGATCGCCTCCATCGAGGCGCAGCTCGCCGAGGCGGCGGCGACGCTCGAACTGGCGAACCTGCAACTGGCCCGGCAGGAACAGCTCGCGCGGTCCCGCGTCAGCGCCGAGGCGCAGCTGGACCAGGCGCGCGCCACGGCGGAGCAGGCCCGGGCACGGCGCGACCGCATCACCGCGGACCTCGCCACGGCCCGCCTGCCCGCCAGGGCCGACCGGATCGCCGCCGCCCGCGCCGCGGTCGAGGCGGCACGCGGGGCGCTGTCCCAGGCCGAATGGCGGCTCGCGCAGCGCAGGGTCACCAGCCCCGCGGCCGGCGTGGTGGACGACGTCATACGGCGGCCGGGCGAATGGGTGCCGGGGAGCGGCACGGTCGTCAGCCTGCTGCCGCCTGACGCGACAAAGGTGGTGTTCTTCGTGCCCGAGGCGCAGCGCGCCAGCCTGCAGACGGGCGCTGCCGTCGCTGTCGAATGCTCCGGTTGCCCGGCGAACCTGACAGCGCGCATCAGCCGCATCGCGCAGGAGGCCGAGTACACGCCGCCCATCATCTACAGCCGGGAAACGCGGGCGAAACTGGTCTGGCGGGTCGAAGCCATCATCGCGCCCATCCCCGGCGCCCCCGCCCCGGGCCAGCCCGTGACGGTGCGGAGCCAGCCGTGAGCGGCGAGGCCCGGACGCCGGTGATCTCGGTGCGCGGCCTGACCAAGCGGTTCGGCGACAAGGTCGTGGTCGACGGCTTCGACCTCGACGTGGAGCGCGGGCAGATCCACGGTTTCCTCGGCCCGAACGGCAGCGGCAAGACGACGACGATCCGCATACTCTGCGGCCTGCTGGTGCCGGATGGCGGGAAGGGCACCTGCCTCGGCTACGACATCCTCGGCGAGTCCTGGGCCATCAAGCAGCGCGTCGGCTACATGACGCAGAGGTTCAGCCTCTACGAGGACCTGACCATCCGGGAGAACCTCGACTTCGTGGCGCGACTGCACGGGCTGGCGGGGCGCCGGGCGAAGGTGGACGCGGCGCTGGACCGGCTGGGCCTCGCGACGCGCGGGGACCAGTTGGCGGGCACGCTGTCGGGCGGATGGAAGCAGCGCCTGGCGCTTGCCGCCTGCGTCCTGCACGAACCGGACCTGCTGTTGCTCGACGAGCCGACCGCCGGCGTGGATCCCAAGGCGCGGCGGGAATTCTGGGACGAGATCCACGCGCTCGCCGCCGGCGGCATGACCGTGCTGGTCAGCACGCACTACATGGACGAGGCCGAGCGCTGCCACCGCATCGCCTACCTCGCCTATGGGCGGCTGCTGGCAGTGGGCACGGTGGAGGAAGTGGTGCGCGCCTCGGGCCTCTCGACCTGGCATGTGAGCGGGCCGGAGCAGCGCATCGCCGCGCTGGCGCGCGAACTCGAAGGGCGGCCTGGGGTAGAGATGGTCGCCCCGTTCGGCGCGACGCTGCATGTCAGCGGCGCGGATGCGGCGCGGCTCGACGCCGCGATCGCGCCCTACCGGGAGGAAGCGTCGCTCGCCTGGAACCGCGGCGAGCCGTCGCTGGAGGACACCTTCATCCACCTGATGGCCGAAGCGGCCGACAACCACGCCGGAGCGCGGCGATGAAGCGCCCGCATTTCGCATGGCACCGGCTGGTGGCCGTCGTGGTGAAGGAATTCATCCAGCTGAAGCGCGACAGGCTGACCTTCGCGATGATGGTCGGCATCCCGCTCCTCCAGTTGATTCTGTTCGGCTACGCGATCAACAACGACCCGCGCCACTTGCCGACGGCGGTGCTCAGCCAGGACAACAGCGTCTTCAGCCGCGCGATCGTGGCGGGGCTGCAGACCAGCACCTATTTCCGCGTGACCGTGATCGCCGGGGACGTGGCGGAACTCGACCGGATGCTCGCGCGCGGGGAGGTGCAGTTCGCCGTGGAGATCCCCGCCGGCTTCGAACGGCAGCTGATGCGCGGCGACCGGCCGGCGCTGCTGGTGATGGCGGATGCGACCGACCCCGCCGCGACGGGCAATGCCGTGGGCGCGATCGAACGGATCGTCGAGGGCGCGCTCACCCCGCTGCTGGATGGGCCGCTGTTGACGCTCGCGCGCGTCCCGCCCGCGGTCGATGTGCGCGTGCACCGTCGCTACAACCCGGAGGGGCTGACCCAGTACAACATCGTGCCCGGGCTGATGGGCACCATCCTGACCATGACCATGATCATCATGACCTCGCTCGCCATGACGCGGGAACGCGAGCGGGGGACGATGGAGAACCTGCTCTCGATGCCGGTCCGGCCGACCGAGGTGATGCTCGGCAAGCTCGCGCCCTTCGTGCTGGTCGGCGGCCTCCAGGTGCTCGTCATCCTGGGCGCGGCGCGCCTGCTGTTCGGCGTGCCGATGGCGGGGCCACCGGTGGTTCTCGCGGTCGGGCTGCTGGTCTTCATCGTGGCGAACCTGGCGGTGGGGTTCCTGTTCTCGACCGTGGCGCGGAACCAGCTCCAGGCGATGCAGATGAGCTTCTTCTTCTTCCTGCCCTCGATCCTGATGTCGGGCTTCATGTTCCCGTTCCGCGGCATGCCGGACTGGGCGCAGATGATCGGGGAGGTGCTGCCCCTCACGCACCTTCTGCGCGTGGTGCGCGGCGTGATGCTGAAGGGGAACGGCCTGGCCGACAGCTGGCCGGATATCTGGCCGATGCTGGCCTTCCTGCTGGCGGCCCTGATCCTGGCGGCGACGCGGTATCGGCAGACGCTCGACTGAGACGCGTTTGTTGGCGAGCGGATGTCGGCCGTCGGGGGGAGGTTCCCCTCCCCCGCGCCTTACGGCAGCAGCGCCTGCGCTTCGTCCCAGAGCCGGGCGGTCAGCGCCCCGGCCGGTTCCGCCGCCGCGAGCCGCGCCGCCTGCCCCGCCCACATCTGCATCGCGTCGGCATTGCCTGCCTTCTCCGCCGCCGCGCGCACGGGCGCGAAGAGCGCGCGCTGCACCGGATAGGCCGCCGCGGGCGGCGCATCGGCGCGCGTGACAGCATTGGCGATGCCGCGCCCGAGCCGACCGGAGAACATCCGCGTCAACGCCGTGCCCTCGGGCTCGGCGTCCGCGATCGCGGCCGACCATGCGGGATGCAGGCCCGCTTCGGGGCAGCGCAGGTAGCCGGTACCGATCTGCACCGCGCTCGCGCCGAGCGTGAGCGCCGCCGCGATGCCACGCGCATCGCCGATGCCGCCCGTCGCAATGACGGGCACGTCGAGCGCATCCGCGAAGCGCGGGATCAGCGCCAGGCTGCCGGTCTGCTGCGTATCCGCCGCCGCCTGGTCGAAGGCGCCGCGATGGCCGCCGGCCTCGGACCCTTGCGCGACGATGGCATCGGCCCCGGCGGCGACGGCCTCGCGCGCCTCGGCCAGGGTTGTCGCACAGGCGAACCAGGCGATGCCGCGCGCCTTGGCCGCGGCGACGACATCGGGCGGGAAGACGCCCATGATCGAGGAGATCACCGCCGGCCCGGCCTCGATGATGGCGCGGCACTGCGCGGCGAAATCCGGCAGGAGAGGGCCCTCAGGAACGGCCGGGCGCGGACCGAAGCGGCCGAGGAACTCGGCCATCGCCGCCTCCCGCGCCGCATCGCGCACGGGCGGCGGGTCGGGGATCCAGAGGTTCGCCTGGAAGGCGCCGTTGCTCCGCGCGCGGAAGGCCGAGGCCCATTCGGCGATGCCCTCGGGCTGGGTGTTCAGCGCGCCGAGCGCACCCATGCCGCCGCCATTGGCCACCGCGGCGGCAAGCGCGGGCGGCGTCGATCCCGCCATCGGCGCAAGCAGGATAGGCACGGCGAGGCCGTAGCGCTCGCAGAAGGCCGCCGCACGCATGCGCTGCGGGGATGCTTTCCGGGCCTGCGTCGCGATCGTCATGGCGTCCTCCTCTCCGTCCCGGCCCGGGAGCCTAGTGCCCGGTGCCGAGGTGGGGAACCCGCGCATCGGCGCGACATCACGCCACGCGGAACGCACTCCCCGCCGGCCGCGAATGTGCCAATCTCGAACCGGCGGTCCCGGAACCGCCCAAGGAACGGAGGAAGACGACGATGCGTTTCACCCCGGTTCTCATGGCGGCTTCCGCGGTGATCGGGCTTGGCCTGACCGCTTCCGCCCAGCAGTCGGGCACGGGACCCGCGGCCATGACTTTCTTCGTCACCAGCGCCAATCCCGGGCAGGGGGCGAATCTCGGCGGGCTCGAAGGCGCCGACCGGCACTGCCAGGCTCTGGCGCAGGCCGCGGGCGCCGGCGGGCGGAACTGGCGCGCCTATCTCAGCACCATGGCGACGGGCGGCCAGCCGGCGGTCAATGCGCGCGACCGCATCGGCCGCGGCCCCTGGCAGAATACGGCAGGCACCGTCATCGCGCGCAGCGTCGACGACCTGCACAGCGATGCCAACAACCTCAACAAGCAGACCGCGCTGACCGAGCGCGGTGCAGTGGTGAACGGGCGGGGCGACACGCCGAACATTCATGACATCCTGACCGGGTCGCAGGCCGATGGCCGCGCCTTCCCGGCCGGGCAGGACATGACCTGCGGCAATTGGACGCTGGGTGGGGAAGACGGCTCGGCCATGCTCGGTCACCACGACCGCACCGGCACCGGAGATCCGGCGACCACGATGTCGTGGAACGCCGCGCACGCCTCGGACGGATGCAGCATGCCCCGGCTGCGCAGAACGGGCGGCGCGGGGCTGCTCTATTGCTTCGCGGCGGACTGAGGACCGGACCGCCGGCGCGTGCTAGACACGCGGCCATGCGACGCAGGCGACCCGACTTCACGCTGGAAACCGGCCAGGGCTGCGTGGCGGGCGTGGACGAGGTCGGCCGCGGCCCGCTTGCAGGGCCCGTCGTCGCGGCGGCGGTGATCTTCCTCGCCCCGCCGCATGATGCGCTCGCGGCGCTGATCGATGATTCGAAGCGCCTCGACGCGGCAAGGCGGAACGCCGCCTTCGCCGGGCTGCGCGAGGCGGCCGCGGATGGGATGCTGCGCTTCGGCATCGGCGCCGCGTCATCCGCCGAGATCGGCGCGCGCAACATCCTCCGCGCCACGCATCTCGCCATGGGCCGCGCGCTGGCGCGGCTCGGGGTGGTGCCCGACCTCGCGCTGGTCGACGGCAACCGGCCGCCGCCCCTGCCCTGCCCCGTGCGCTGCGTGGTGGGCGGGGACGGGCTGTCGCTGTCCATCGCGGCGGCGTCGATCCTCGCGAAGGTCGTCCGTGACCGCGCAATGACCCGGCTCGATCCGCGCTGGCCCGGCTATGGCTTCGCGCGCCACGCCGGATACCCGACGCCGGCGCACCTCGAGGCCTTGGCGCGCCTTGGCCCGAGCCCCCACCACCGCCGCGGCTTCGGGCCGGTGGACCGGGCGTGTTTGTCGCCCGGCTACGCGCGTCGCGCTTGACCCGCCGAGTCGCACAAGCGATTCTGCGGTCTTCGCGTTGGGGAACGGGGTTTCGCGGGTGGGCACGTCGATCGATCTGCCGCTCGACCAGGTGTTGGTCGGGGACTGTATCGCGTGGCTGCGGCACCTGCCGCCGGCCAGCGTCCATGCCATCTTCGCCGATCCGCCCTACAACCTGCAGTTGAAGGGCACGCTGCGCCGGCCGGATGATTCCATCGTGGATGGCGTGGACGACGAGTGGGACCGCTTCGCGGACCTCGGCGCCTATGATTCCTTCACGCGCGAGTGGCTGTCCGAATGCCGCCGCGTGCTGCGCAAGGACGGCACCATCTGGGTGATGGGCGCCTACCACAACGTGTTCCGGCTCGGCACGGCGCTGCAGGACCTCGGCTACTGGATCCTGAACGACGTGATCTGGCGCAAGTCGAACCCGATGCCGAACTTCCGCGGCCGTCGCTTCACCAATGCGCACGAGACGCTGGTCTGGGCCGCGCGCGGACCCGAAAGCCGCTACCGCTTCAACTACGCGGCCATGAAGGCGCTGAACGACGACCTCCAGATGCGCAGCGACTGGCTGATCCCGCTCTGCACCGGCGGTGAGCGGCTGCGCGACGAGAAGGGCACCAAGCTGCACCCGACGCAGAAGCCGGAGGCGCTGCTGCATCGCGTCATCCTCGCCTGTACCTCGCCGGGGGAGGTGGTGCTCGATCCCTTCCTCGGTTCCGGCACGACGGCGGCGGTGGCGAGGCGCCTCGGCCGCCGCTTCATCGGGATCGAGCGCGAACAGTCCTACGCGGACGCCGCGAAGGCTCGCATCGATGCCGTCGAGCCCGCCCCGGAGGACGCCGCGGCCGCGCTGCCCTCGCGCAAGGAGCAGCCGCGCATCCCCTTCGGCACGCTGGTCGAGCGCGGACTGGTGCCGGCCGGCAGCAGGCTCTTCGACCGCCAGCGGCGATGGGAGGCGGTGGTCGGTGCCGACGGCACGTTGCGCTGCGGCCTTGCCGCCGGCTCGATCCACAAGGTCGGCGCGGCGGTGCAGGAGGCGCCCTCCTGCAACGGGTGGCTGTTCTGGCACGTGGAGGCGCGCGACGGCCGGCTGCGCGTGATCGACGAGCTCCGCGCGGACGTGCTGCGCGAGGCATGAGGCGGCGCGAGAGGACAGACCCATGAGCGACAGCATCGCCGCCGCGGCGCCGCAAGGCGCCCCGGCTCCGGCGCCCGCGCCCGAGGCACCGCGGTCCTGGGGCCGCGCCCTGCTCGCCGAGGCGCCCTATCTCGCCATGCTCCTCGCGGGCTTCGGCGGCGTCACCTATGCCGGCGCCTCGGAGCAGCCGAACCTCCTCTACTGGCAGATCATGGCGCCGCTGTTCGGGCTGCTCTGCGTCGCCGCCGGCTGGAACCGTGCGGCGGGGCGGGGCATGCGCCTGCAACTCGTCTGGACCCAGGCGGCGCACTGGGCGGCCTTCCTCGCGGCGATGCTGCTGCTCTTCATGCCGTCCGTGCGCGGCGTCGTGAACGACAACGCGACCGAGATCGGGCTGCTGCTGCTCCTTGGCCTCGGCACCTTCGTCGCCGGCGTGCATGCCGGGTCGTGGCGGATCATTGCGGTGGGGGCGGTGCTCGGCGCTTCCGTGCCCGCCGTGGCGGTGCTGCAGCAATCGGCCATGCTGATCGTGGGCGGCGGGATCGCGGCGGTGCTGGTCGGCGTCGTCTTCGTCCTGGCGCGGATGCGCGGCTAGCCGAGGTCTGCCGGCGGCCCAGCGTCGCGAGCCCGAAGTCCCGCGGACTTCGTTCTCAGGCCACTGGCTTCTTGTTCTGAGTGGCCCGCTCACCCGCTTTACTCGCTGGAAGTCCAGCGAACGAAGCGGGCAGGACACTAGGTGCCGCTCCGGCCCGCGCCGATCCGACGCAGCACGACGGCGAGCAGGGCCGCGGCGACCGGCGCCGTGACCGAGATCCCGGCGCCGAGCCCCGCGACCAGCGCCACGCCGGGCACCACCAGGGCGGCCAGCAGCACGATCCTCTCCCATGGCAGGAAGCCGGTCCGTTGTGCCTCGGTCATCACCCAGGCCATCGGCAACAGCAGGATCACCAGGTCGTACATGAGGATGTAGGGCGTCACGAGCGGCAGGCCGGCGCCGATCGCCGCCGCCTCGGCGCGCCCGCCGGGGCGGCGGCGCAGTATCGCGGCGACCGCGACCATCACCGCGATCGCCACCACGCCCTGTAGCATCATGGCCGCCGCGCCGCCGAACCCCGCGGTCGTCGCGAAGGCCGCCACGCTCTGCAGCTTCCAGGCCGCGAGCGTGCCGCCGCGCACCACCTCCTGGTAGGCGAGGCCGAGCCCCGCGAAGTCCCGCCAGGCCTGCGGCCCGAAGAGGGCGAGCGTGGCGAGCAGATGCAGCCCGAGGAAGACCGCGCCCCAGCCGATCTCGGCCCAGCGCCGGGCGGCGAGCAGCGCGGGCAGCACCAGCAGGCCGAGTTGCGGCTTCGTCGCCAGCAGCGCGAAGCCGATGCCCGCGAGCCACGGCCGCACGCCGATCCCGAGCCCCGCGGCGGCCAGCAACGCCGCGGTCAGGAAACCGGTCTGCCCATGCGCCGCATTGAGCACCGCCGCTGGCGACAAGGCGGCGGCGAGCAGCGACCATCGCCCCACCCCCCAGGCGCGCAGCGCGGCGAGGAACGCAGCACCCGTCCCCAGCACCCAGGCCGCCATCGCCGCGCCATAGGGCAGCAAGGCCAGCGGCAGCAGGATCAGCAGGAAGGTCGGGGGATGGAGGAAGGGATAGATCCTCGCCCGCGCGCCGAGCGCGGCGTCGCGCGCCGCGGCGTGCAGGTCCTGGTCCCACGCGGCCTCCGGCGGCCCGTCCAGGCCGAGCCGGGCGGCGGCGTAGAAGGCGACGAAATCCACGTCCCCCGGCACCGAGCCGTCCCCGCCCAGCACCACCCGCAGGAAGGCGGCGAGCAATGCCAGGGAGAGCAACGCGCCGAGCAGGCCGTAGAGGCGCAGCCGCTCCGGCGTCATCCAGGCGGCGTCGCGCAGCCAGGCGATCATTGCGCCTCTCCGGCCCGCGCACGCCGCAGCACCAGCGCGAGCAGCACCAGCCCCGCCGCTGCGGCGAGCGGCAGGCGCGTCGCCTCCACCGCCATCCGCGCGACCAGCGGCCAGAGGAACAGGGCAAGCAGCAGCGTCTTCTCCCACGGGAGGAAACCCGCGCGGCTGCCCGCCAGCAGCAGCCAGCCGAGCGGCACCGCCGTGACCACCAGGTCGTAGTCGAGCAGGAAGGGCGTCGTGAGCATCGCCGCCGCGGCCATGATCGCGACCTCGGCCATGCCGCCCGGGCGACGCCGTGCAGCGAGCACCGCCGCCACCAGCACCGCCACGCTCAGCACCGCCTGCATCGCCCAGGCCAGGGAGAGCGGCCCGCCCGCCAACCGGATGCCCGCGAAGAGGCTGATCATCTTCTCGGGCGACACCCAGCCTTCCTCGAGCGCCCGGCGCGCGAGGTCGGAGCCTTCGCGGAACGCCGTCCAGGTCTCGCCGCCCAGCACCAGCCAAGACAGCGCGGCGAGCCCCGCCGCCGTCGTCCCGCAGGCGATGAAGGCCGGCCAGCGCCGCGCCGCCGCCAGCACGAAGGGCACCGCGATCGCGAGATGCGGCTTGTAGACGAGCCCGCCGAGCATGACGCCCGCCAGCACCGGCCTACGGTCGAGCAACGCCGCCGCGGCGGCGAAGATCGCCGCGCTGAGGAACCCGTTCTGGCCGTAGCGGATGTTGATGAGGCCCGCGGGGAAGGCGAGCACCGGCAGCAGCCCCCAGCGCGGCAGCAGCGCCCGCATCGTCGCGACATAGGCCGCACCCGTCACCGCCAGCCACGCCGCCACGGACGCGCCGTAGGGCAGCAGCGCCAGCGGCGCGCAGAGCAGCAGGAAGACCGGCGGGTAGAAGAAGGCGAAATAGACGCCGATGTCCGGGAAGATCCGCGCCTGCGCCGCGACGTGCAGCGCCGGCCGGTAGGCATCCGCCGGCCGCCCCGCCAGCAGCAGGTCCGATGCGGCCCAGAATGAGAGGAAGTCGCCCGAGACGGGCAGCCCGTTGATGGCGATGCCGTCCCGCGTCGTCCCCACCAGGATCAGCACGCCCGCCAGCACCGCCACGGCGAGCCCGCCGCACCACAGCCGCGCCCGCGCCGGCGTCAACCAGGCGGCGTCGCGCAGGGTGGCGAGGATCGTCGTCTGCGCGCGAATCGGCTCGGCTCCCGCCCGGTGCGGCTCCCGTTATCGCGGCGCGGATTCACCGGGGGCAAGGGCGAGCAGGCGGCGCATGACGCTCGGCAGTGCGCGGGCGGCATCGGCGGGGGCGATCCACTCGCCCGCGGGCCCCACGGCGCGCGGCGGCAGGGCGGCGGCGTAGAGCACCATCTCCAGCTCGAAATGCGTGAAGCCATGGCGGGCGATGCCGGGCAGCAGGCGCCAGGGGGCCGGGAGGGGCGCGTGGGGCAGCGCCTCGGCCTCGGGCCAGGGCGCGTCCCGCCAGGGCGTGCCGGGCAGTTCGAGCATGCCGCCGAGCAGGCCTTTCTCCGGCCGGCGGCGCAGCAGCAGCCGGCCGGCGGCGTCCCGCAGCAGGAAATGCGCGCCGTGGCGCAGCGGCCGGGCGCGCCTGGGGGCCTTGCGCGGCAGAGTCTCGGCGATGCCGGCGCGGCGGGCGTCGCAGGCGTCGCGCCAGGGACAGAGGCCACAGGCCGGGCTGCGCGGGGTGCAGATGGTGGCGCCGAGGTCAAACAGCGCCTGCGCGAAATCCCCGGGCCGCGCGCGCGCCGCCGGGTCCTCCATGAAGCGCGCGGCGATCGCCGTCAGGCGCGGCTTGGCCCCCGGCAGCGGGTCCTCGACGGCGCGCAGGCGGGCGGTGACGCGCTCGACATTGCCGTCCACGGGAACCACCGCCTCGTCGAAGGCGATCGCGGCGACGGCCGACGCGGTGTAGGGCCCGATGCCCGGCAGGGCCGCCAGGCCCTCCCGGTCGTTCGGGAAGCGCCCCGCCGCCGCGACGGCCCTGGCGCAGGCATGCAGGTTGCGCGCGCGGGCGTAGTAGCCGAGGCCCGCCCATTCCTCCGCCACCTCCGCCCAGTCAGCCGCCGCGAGCGCCTCGATCGTCGGGAAGCGGGCGAGGAAGCGGGCGTAGCGTGGCGCCACCGCCGCCACCGTGGTCTGCTGGAGCATGACCTCGGAGAGCCAGACGCGGTATGGGTCGCGCGCCTCGCCGGGGCCGGCACGCCAGGGCAGGACGCGCCGGTGGCGGTCATACCAGGCGAGCAGTTCGGTGGCGGAAGGGATCACGGATGGCACGGGATGAGGGTGGGAGGCGGTTCCTGGGCGGGCCGAGGCCGGTGGGCGCTCTGGTGCCAGCCCTGACGCGCCCGGCCTTCAAGCGCAAGAGCCCCGCGGGCGCGCAGATCATGGCGGACTGGCCGGCGCTGGTCGGGCCGGCGCTCGCCGCGGTGACGCGGCCGCTCCGGCTCGCATCCGGCACGCTGACGCTGGCCTGTTCCGGGCCAGTGGCGATGGAATTGCAACACCTGGCGCCGCAACTGGCGGGGCGGATCAATGCGGCGCTCGGGCGGGTGGCGGTGGACCGCTTCCGCTTCGTCCAGCAGGCGCCGGCCGGCGCGGCCCCGCCGCGCAAGCCTCCGCCGCGGCCGGTGACCCTGCCGGAGCGCGTCGAATCGGCCCTGGAACAGGTCGGTTCGCCGGAGTTGCGCGCAGCGCTGGAAAGATTGGGCCGCGGCGTCTATCGGAACAGGGGGTAGGCGGGCCCGAGTCCCTGGTTCCGGCCCCCTGCCGCCCATATGAGGCCGGGACGCCCCTCCTTCGGGGGCCGCACCTTGGGAGACCACGACCGCATGTTCCACCGTCGCACCCTGCTCGCCGCCGCCGGCGCCATGACCGCCGTGCCGGTCCTGGCGCAGACGACCGATCCGCGCCTCGGCGAGCGCTCGATGGGCCGCGCCGACGCGCCCGTGACGGTGCAGGAGTTCTTTTCCCTCACCTGCAGCCATTGCGGCGCCTTCCATCGGGAGGTCTGGCCGCAGGTGAAGGCGGAACTGGTCAATACCGGCAGGGTCCGCATGGTGTGGCGCGACTTCCCGCTGGACCAGATCGCGCTGCGCGCCCATGCCGTGGCCCGCGCCTTCCCCGCCGACCGCTACGAGGCCTTCCTCACCGCGCTGTTCGCTACCCAGGACCGCTGGGCCTATGCGCGCGGCATCGATCACAAGGCGGAGATCGGCAAGATCGCGGCGCTGGCCGGCATGGCGCCCGCCGCCTTCGAGGCCGCCTGGGCCGATGACGACCTGGCCCGCGCCATCCTCGCCCAGCGCCAGCAGGGCGAGCGCGAGTACAACATCCAGGCGACACCCACCTTCGTCTTCGGCCGCCGCGTCGTCTCCGGCAACATTCCCTTCGACCGCTTCGCCCGCGAGGCGGCGACCCCGTGACGGCCGACGGCCACCTCCCCCCGGCGCCCCCCGAGCCGGAGGAGGAGGAGGGCGCGCCGCGCAGCGAAGCCCAGCGCATGGCCTCGCTGCGCGCGACCCTGGCCAGGATCCGCATCGCCGGCTTCAAGTCCTTCGCCGAGGCCACCACGGTCGAGGTCCTGCCGGGCCTGACCGGCATCGTCGGCCCGAACGGCTGCGGCAAGTCCAACGTGGTCGAGGCACTGCGCTGGGCGATGGGCGAGACCTCCGCCAAGGCCATGCGCGGCGGGGAGATGGACGACGTCATCTTCGCCGGCACCGCCACCCGGTCGGGCCGCAACCTCGCGGAGGTGACGCTCAATCTCGAGGAGGCGGAGGGCCTCGCGCCGCCGCCCAACAGCGACCAGCCGGAACTGGAGATCGTCCGCCGCATCACCCGCGGCCAGGGCAGCGCCTTCCGGGTGAACGGCAAGGAAGTCCGGGCGCGCGACGTCCAGACCATGTTCGCCGACATCGGCTCGGGCGCGCGGGCCTCGGCCATGGTCAGCCAGGGGCGCGTCTCGACCCTGATCCAGGCCAAGCCCGAGGACCGCCGCCAAGTGCTGGAGGAGGCAGCCGGCATCGCCGGCCTGCGCGCCCGCCGGCATGAAGCGGAACTGAAACTGCGGCAGGCGGAGACCAACCTCTCCCGCGCCGAGGACACGCTCACCCAGTTCGACACCCAGCGGCAGAGCCTCCAGCGGCAGGCCCGGCAGGCGAACCGCTACCGGAACCTGTCGGGGCTGGTGCGGCAGGCGGAAGGCGAGTGGCTGGCGATCCTCGCCGCCCGTGCCGAGGCCGCCGCGCGCCATGCGACCGAGGCGCTGGCCCAGGCGAAATCCGCCGTCCGCGCCGCCGAGGCCGAGGCCGAACGCGCCGCCATCGCCGCCTTCGAGGCCGAGCAGGCCCTCCCCGCACCCCGCGCCGCGGAGGCCGCCGCGCGCACCGCCCTCGAACGCCGCCGCGTCGAGACCGAGGGGCTGGAAGCCGAGGAACGCCGCGCCAGCGAGGCGCTGGACGGCGCCGAGGCGCGGCTGAAGCAGATCCTGCGCGACCTGACCCATGCGGAAGGCGTGCTCCGCGACGCGGACACCGCACGCGAACGCCTGACGCAGGAAGCCGAGGCGCTGCGGGCGGTCGAGACCTCCCTCCCCGCCCGGCAGGCTTCCGCCCAGGCCGCGCTGGAAGCTGCCGAACAGGCCGTCCGCGAGGCCGAGCGCGCCGCCGAGGCCGCCACCGAGCAGGCCGCCGAAGCCGCCGCCCGCGCCCAATCCGCGGCCGAGGCCCGCACCGCCGCCGAGGCCCGGCTGGGGCGCGCGCAGGAAG
>NZ_JAAEDM010000072.1 GCF_018129065.1 Neoroseomonas soli
ACCGGCGTGGGCGCCGCGGCAGCGGCAGAGGCCTGGAGCACGGTGGGGCACGACTTCGCCCTCGATGCGCTGCGCGGCGCCATCGCGGCGGCGCCGGCACCGGGTCCCTTCGGAACGCGTGCGCGCGCCGCCCTGGCGGATGAGGTCGCGGCGGCCCAGGCACGCCTCGCGGCGCAGCGCCTGGCCGGCGGGGCGCCGGATAGGACCCGCGCGGATGCGGCGGCGGCACTGGTGCGGGAGGCAGCGGCGGCGCGGGACCTCGCGGCCGTGACGGTCGCAGTGCGGGGGGTTGCCGGGCTCGGGTAAGGGCGTGCCGCGGAGAGGGGCCTTGCCCCTCTCCGAACCTCACCCCACCAAGGGCCGAAAGGCCCTTGGAACCCGATACTTGGGTGGCTGGAGGGAGGGGCGCAAAGCAACCGCATGGCCCGGCGCGCACGCTGAGCCCCTCCCTCCAACCACCCAATTCATGGTGTCCAGAGGCCTTTCGGCCTCTGGCGGGTGGGGTCTCGGGGAGGGCAGAGCCCTCCCCGCCGCAACTCACCCCGGCGCGGGGAAGGTCCGCCCCTCGAACGTCGCCAGCACCTCGCGCAGCCGGTCCGGGATCGGCACCGGGCGGCGGCTGGCCTGGTCGGTCAGCACCCAGACGATCTCGCCGGTCGCGAGCAGCGTGTCCCCGCCCGCCGGAAAGACCGCGGGCTGGAAGGCAATCGAGGACCGGCCGATGCGCGTGCAGCGGGCGCCGATCTCGAGTCTCGCCGCGCGCCCGATCGCCACCTTGTACTCGACCAGCCCGCGGACGACGTGGAAGTCAGCGCCGGAGGCCTTCACTTCCGTCTGGTAGTCCCAGCCGGCCGCGCGGATGTAGTCCGATACCGCCTCGTCGTACCAGGTCAGGTAGTGCGCGTTGAAGACGATCCCCTGCGTGTCGAGTTCGACGTAGCGGACCCTGTGCGCAAGGAAGAAGCGGAAGTCGGCGCGGCCCGGCAGCCGCGGGGCCGCGCCGTCCATGCTCAGCCCTTCGCCTCGGCCACGGCGGCCTTCGCGGCGGCGACCATCAGCCCGACCTCGTTGGCGATGGTGACGAGCTTGAAGCCCTTCTTGATCATCCGGTTCGCATAGGCCGCGGTGCCGTTGTGCAGGCCGGCGGCGATGCCGCGCTTGGACGTCTCGGCCAGCAGCTTGTCGTAGATGCCGAGGATGAAGGGGTCCTCGACGTCGAGCTTCGGCTCGAGGCCGTAGGAGAAGGAGAGGTCCGACGGCCCGACATAGATGCCGTCGATGCCCGGCACATCGAGGATCTTCTCGATGTTCTCGATCGCCGTCTTGGTTTCGATCATCGGGATGACGAGGATCTCGTCATTCGCCGTCTTCTGGTAGTTGCCCGAGGACCCGTAGGCGCCGGCCCGGATCGGGCCGTTGGAGCGCGTGCCGGCCGGCGGATACTTGCAGAACTGCACCAGGGCACGGGCTTCCTCGGCCGTGTTCACCATCGGGCAGATCACGCCCATGGCGCCAGCGTCGAGCACCTTGCCGACGATGCCAGGCTCGTTCCACGGCACGCGCACCATCGGCGTGGCGGGCGAGAGCTGGATGCCCTGGAAGCAGGCGACGCAGGACAGGTAGTCCTGGACGCCGTGCTGCATGTCCACGGTCACGGAATCCCAGCCGGCCTTCGAATACATCTCGGCGGAGAATGCGTTCGGGATGGCGAGCCACCCGTTCACCACGGCCTTGCCGGCCTTCCACGCTTCCTTGACCGCATTCGCCATGGTGCCGCTTCCTCTCTTGTGCTGGCTGCTATGGCAGGAACGCTAGGACGGGGTCGGTGGGGCGTCAAACCGGGTGCTGGACGCGCGGAGACGCCAAGGGCAGGGTGCGCGGCATGAGCCCCTGGAGCGTTTCCTCCGAGACGGGCGCGCTGACCGACGTGCTGGTCTGCCCGCCCGATCATTACCGCTGGATCCCGACCAACAGCATCGTCCGCCGCACGCTCGCGGGCGCGCAGCAGCCCTCCACGATGGCTCTCGCCGCGCAGCACGCGGAACTGGTCGATGCGCTGCGCCAGGGCGGCGCGCAGGTGCACGTCCTGCCGCCCGAGCCGCATCTGCCCTACATGGCCTATACGCGCGATTCCGCGGTGGTGACGCCCTGGGGCCCGGTGCTCTGCCAGTTGGAACGCCCGCAGCGCCGCGGCGAATACGCGGGCGTGATCGACTTCCACGGCGGCGCCTTCTGGCGCAAGTCCAGCGCCGGCACGCTGGAAGGCGGCGACATCCATATCCTCAAGCCCGGCGTCGCGGTGGTCGGTGCCTCCGGTGGCCGCACGGACCTCGCGGGTGCCGAGCAATTCGCCGGCTGGCTGCGCGCCGAAGGCTGGGAAGTCCGCGCCGAGGTCTTCGACGAGCATTTCCTCCATCTCGACGTGCTGTTCTGTCTGGCTGCGCCGGGCCTGGCCGTGGCGTGCCTCGATGTGCTGGACCCGGATTTCATCGCCTGGCTGAAGGGCCACGGCATCCGCTGCATCGGCGTGCCGTATCGCGACGCGATGGCGCTCGGCTGCAACATCCTCGCCCTTGGGAATGGCCGCGTCATATCCGCACGCGGTTCGGCAACGCTGAACGCGGCCCTGCGCGCCGAGGGGCTGACCGTGCTCGACCCCGAGCTTTCGCTGTTCACCGCCGGCGGCGGCGGACCCCATTGCCTGACCTGCCCGCTCAAGCGGGAGGAGTGAACGACATGACCACCACCATCACCTCCGAAGCCGATGCCGTGATCGCGGCCGCGCGCGGATTCCTCGGCGAGCGCATCAGCGTGAACCGCGCCATCCGCGAGCAGCACAGCCGCGGCGAGGACACCACCACCCCGACCCTGCCCGACGCCGTCGCCTTCGTGGAGACGACCGAGGAAGTCAGCCGCCTGCTCGCGCTGTGCCACCAGCACGGCGTGGCGGTGACGCCCTTCGGCGCGGGCACCTCGCTGGAAGGGCACGTGAACCCGGTGCGCGCGGGCATCTCGCTCGATCTCTCCCGCATGAAGGCGGTGCTGGAGGTGAACGAGGAGGACATGGACTGCCTGATCGAACCCGGCGTCACGCGGCAGGAGCTCAACGCCTTCCTGCGCGACAAGGGCATGTTCTTCCCGGTCGATCCCGGCAGCCACTGCACCATCGGCGGCATGTGCGCGACGCGCGCCTCCGGCACCAACGCCGTGCGCTACGGCACGATCCGCGAGAACGTGCTGGGCCTCGAAGTCGTGCTGGCGGATGGCCGCGTGATCCAGACCGGCGGGCGCGTCCGCAAGGCGTCGAACGGCTATGACCTGACGCGGCTCTTCATCGGGTCCGAGGGCACGCTCGGCGTCATCACCAAGGTGCGGCTGCGCCTGCACGGCATCCCGGAGGCGATGTCCGCCGCCGTCTGCCAGTTCCCGACCCTCGCCGCCGCGGTCGAGACGGTCATCACCGTCATGCAGTCCGGCATTCCCGTCGCGCGCATCGAACTGCTCGACGAGGACCAGATGGAGGCCTGCATCAGGTATTCGAAGCTGGAAGGCTTCACGGCGCTGCCGACGCTGTTCCTGGAATTCCACGGCACCGATGCCGGGGTGAAGGAACAGGCCGAATCCGTGGAAGCCATCGCCGCCGACTACGGCGCCTCCGGCTTCGCCTGGGCGACCGATGCGGAAAGCCGCAACCGGCTGTGGCAGGCACGGCACGACGCCTATTGGGCGGCTGTGAACCTCAAGCCCGGCCATCGCGGCATCACCACCGATGTCTGCGTGCCGATCTCCCGCCTCGCGGAAGCCGTGCTCGGCGCCAAGGAGAAGTCGCGCGAGAGCGGCCTCACCTCCTGCATCGTCGGCCATGTCGGCGACGGCAACTTCCATTGCCTGATCCTGTTTCCCGAGAACGACCCCGAAGGCCTGGAGCGCGCCTGGGCGCTGGACCGCGCCATCGTCGCGCAGGGGCTGTCGCTCGGCGGCACCTGCTCGGGCGAGCACGGCGTCGGCCTCGGCAAGCGGGAATTCCTGGAGCAGGAGCACGGGCCGGAGGCGCTCGCCGTCATGCGCGGGCTGAAGGCGACGCTCGACCCGCGCGGCATCATGAATCCCGGGAAGATGTTCAGGAACTGAAGGCTTGGACCTGCTCGGCCTCTCGGTCCTGGCGCTGGCGCTCGGGCATGTCTTCTCCAATGCCGTGCGGACGCTGCCGGCGATGGCGGCGGACGTGCTGCAACGGGACCTCGGCGTCACCGCGGATGGCCTGGCGGCGCTGACCGGCGCCTTCCCGGCGGCCTTCGCGCTGGCCATGCTGCCGGTCGGCGTGGCGCTGGACCGCTATGGCGTGAAGCCCACCGCGCTCGCGCTGCTCGCCATCGCGGCGGTCGGCGCGGTGCTCGGCGCGGCGGCGGGCGGGCCGTGGTCCATGCTGCTGGGGCAGGTGGTGCTCGGCATCGGCTGCTCGGGGATGCTGATGTGCCCCGTGACCTATGCGGCGAAGAACCTGCCGCCGCAGAAGTTCGGCCTCTGGGGCGGGGTGATCCAGGCCTTCGGCAATACCGGCATGCTGCTCTCGGCCAGCCCGCTGGCGCTGCTGGTGGAACATGCCGGCTGGCGCGCGGGCTACATCGCCTGCGCGCTGCTCGCCATCGGCGCGGCGGTGGCCGTCTCTCTGGTCGTGCGGGAAGCGCAGGCGCCCATGCAGGCCCGCCGCACGCTGGCCGAGGACCTGCGGGAGATCCTCGCCCTCAGCGTCTCGCGCGAGTTGCGCGCGCCGATCGTCATCGCCTTCGCATCCTTCGCCGCGGTGCTCGGCGTGCGCGGCCTCTGGGGCGGGCCGTGGCTGATGGAGGTGAAAGGCCTGGCGCGCGTGCCCGCGGGGAACGTGCTGCTGTTCTGCACCTTCGCGCTGATCGTCGGCCCGGCGCTGGGCGGCATGCTGGAACGCCGCTTCCAGCCGGTGCGGCGGGCGCTGCTGGCGGCGGGGCACCTCGGCGCGGCGGCGGCGATCCTGCTGATGGTGGCGGGCGGCGCGCTCGGCTGGGGCGTGGCGGCGGATGCTCTGCTGCTGACGGCCTTCGGCCTGCTGATCTCGCTGCAGGTGATCTGCTTCGCGCTGGTCCGCGCGGCGGTGCCGCCGGAACGCGCCGGGCGCGCGCTCTCGGCGATGAACATGTCCTTCTTCGGCGGGGCGGCGGTGCTGCAGGCGGCCTCGGGCGCCGCGGCCAGCGTGGGCGGCGTCGGGGCCGCACTGTCCGTCTTCGCCGTGGCGCTCATCGCCTGCACCCTCGTCTTCCTGCGCCTGCCAGGTCCGCGCTGAGCCTTCGCGCCCCGCGCGTTCCGGGCTAGAAGCGGCGGCAAGGGGGAAGGCGCATGATCCGCAGTATCCTTGTCGCGCTGGACGACACCGAGGGCGCGCAGCGCGCCCGCGACCTCGCCATCGCGCTCGCGCGGCGCACCGGCGCGGCGCTGAGTGCCGCGACCGTCCTCGACTGGCCGCATGTGAAGGACGCCAACGAGGCCGTCCCGCCCGGCGCCGCCGCCTTCAAGGAACGCCGCGACGCCGCCCGCGCCAAGCGCGCCGAGCAGGAGGCCGAGGCCGCCTTCGCAGCCTGCGCCGCCGCCGCCGGCGATACCCCCTTCGCCCGCCTGCGCCTGACCGAGGCGCCGGCACCCGCGCTGCTCGCGGCCGGCGCCACGCACGACCTGATCGTCATCGGCCGCGATTCCACCCTCGGCCTCGAGGAAAACCCGGACGGCCTCGCCCCGGTGATCGAGGCGCTGCTGCATGACGGCGCGCGCCCGCTGCTCGTCGTGCCCGCCGCGCCCCTGCCCGCGGCCGGCGGCGTTCTGGTCGGCTATGACGGCTCGATTCCCGCGATGCGCACCATCCAGATCTTCGCGCTGCTCGGCCTGGCGGGCGAGATGCCGGTCAAGGTGCTCTCCGTCGCCGAGACGCGGGACGAGGCCGCGCGCCTGTCGGGCGAGGCCGGCGGCTACCTGCGCGCCCATGGCATCGCGGCCGAGCCGGTCGCCGTGGCGGGTGCGCGCCCGGTCGACGCGCTGCTCGCCGAGGCCGCCGCCATGCCCGCCCGCCTGCTGGTGATGGGCGCCTACGAGAACACCGGCCTGCGGACCCTGTTCACCGGATCGGCCACTCGCAATTTGTTGCGCGCGGCCCCCTGTCCGGTTTTCGTCGCCCACTGACGCCCCGCCCGCCGCGCAATATCCGGTCGCGGCGCGGCGGGGATAAGCGCCAGGTCACGGAAGATGATTCGCCGCACGCTTGACGTGGGCATATCGGTCGCGACATGACCCGGACCTGACCTCGGATACTCCACCGATGATGCGCCATGCCGCCAGCGCGCTCGCGCTGCTCCTCGCCCTCGCGCAACCCGCCGCCGCCCAGTTCGGGCCGCAGGGCCCGCCCGCCGTCGGCGTGCTGAAGGCCGACCGCCGCCCGGTGACCGAGAGCATCGAGTTCGTCGGCCGCGTCGAGGCGACCGACCGCGTGAACATCCGCGCCCGCGTCACCGGCTTCCTGCACGAGCGCCTGTTTCGCGAGGGTGGCGACGTGCCGGCGGGCGAGATCCTCTACCGCCTCGAACGCGCACCCTTCGAGGCGCAGCTGGAGCAGGCGCAGGCCAACCTCGCCGCCGCCAATGCGCGACTGGAGAATACGCGCGTCGCCCTCGCCCGCGCCCGGGAACTGCGCCAGACCGGCACCGGCACGCAGGTGGCGCTCGACAACGCCCTCGCAGCCGAGCGCACGGAAGCGGCCGGCGTGCTCGGCGCCCAGGCCGCGGTGCGGGTGGCGCAGATCAACCTCGGCTACACCGAGATCGAGGCGCCGATCGCCGGGCAGATCGGGCGCTCGAACTTCGCCGTCGGCAACGTCGTGGGCCCCGATGCGGGCAACCTCGCCACGATCGTCAGCCAGGACCCGATGCGCGTCGCCTTCGCCGTCAGCCAGCGCACCGCCCTCGAACTGCGGAACCGCTTCGAGAGCCGCGGCGGGGCGGACGCCACGCGGGTGCGAATCCGCACCACCGACGGCCGGCTCTACCCGGAAGCGGGGCGCATCGACTTCATCGATAACCAGATCGACCGCAACACCGACACGATCCTGGTGCGTGCGCTGATCGGGAACCCGATCCGCCACCTGGAAGGCGGCGGTGTCAGCGTCTCCCCGCGCGAACTGGTGGACGGGCAGTTCGTCAGCGTCGCGGTCGAGGGGGCGGAACCCGTCATGGCCATCACCCTGCCGCGCGCGGCGGTGCTGCAGGACCAGCAGGGATCCTTCGTCTTCGTCGTGGGCGAGAACAACGTGGCGGAGCGGCGCAACGTGACGCTCGGCCGCTCCTCCGCCGAGACCGCGGTGATCGAGGGTGGGCTGAACGGGGGCGAGACGGTGGTGGTGGAAGGGTTGCAGCGCGTCCGACCGGGCCAGCCGGTGAATCCGGGGCCGGTGAGCGCGCCCGCCCTTCCCCGCACGGTCCCGGGCCGGGGCTGAGCGCAGGTGTTCTCCGCCATCTTCGTCGACCGGCCGCGCTTCGCGATCGTCATCGCCATCGTCACCGCGCTCGCGGGCGCGCTGGCGATGCTGCGCATTCCCGTCTCCCAGTTGCCGGACATCGTGCCGCCGCAGGTCTCGGTCACGACGCGCTTCCCGGGGGCCTCGGCCGCGGTGGTCGAGCAGACCGTCGCGCAGGTGATCGAATCCTCCGTCAACGGCGTGGACCGCATGATCTACATGCGGTCGAACAGCGCCAATGACGGGTCCTACAGCCTGAACGTCTCCTTCGCGCTCGGCACCAACCCGGACATCGCCACCGTCAACGTCAACAACCGGGTGCAGGCCGCGCTCGCCCGCCTGCCGCAGGAAGTGCAGCGCCAGGGCGTGACGGTGCGCAAGCAGTCCTCCGCGGTGCTGCAGTTCATCTTCCTCTATTCCGAGACCGGCGAGCACGCGCCGCTCTTCCTGTCCAACTACGCGACCATCAACATCATCGACCGGCTCGCGCGCGTGCCGGGCGTCGGCCAGGTCAACCTCTTCGGCGCCATGGACTATTCCATGCGCATCTGGTTCGAGGTGGACCGGCTGATCAGCCTGAACGTGACGCCGTCCGACGTGGTCCTCGCGATCCAGGCGCAGAACGTGCAGGCGCCGGTCGGGCGCATCGGCGCGAGGCCCATCCCGGACGACCAGCAGTTCCAGATCAACCTCGAGACCCAGGGCCGCCTGAGCACGCCCGAGCAGTTCGGGGAGATCGTGATCCGCGCCAACCAGGACGGCTCGACGCTGCGCGTGCGGGACGTGGCGCGCATCGAGCTCGGCGCCGCCAGCATGGACACGGAAAGCCGCTACAACGGCCAGCCCGCGGTCACCTTCGGCGTCTACCTGGCCCCCGGCGCCAACGCGGTCTCGGCCGCCGACAACGTGCGGCGGACGATGCAGGAACTGCGCGGGCGCTACCCCGCCGGCGTCAACCACCGCGTCTTCTTCGACACCTCGGACTTCGTCAGCGACACGATCCGGGAGGTCATCAAGACGCTGCTCGAGGCCTTCCTCCTCGTGGTCATCGTGGTGTTCCTGTTCCTCGGGAACCTGCGCGCCACCATCATCCCGACCATCGCGGTGCCGGTCAGCCTGATCGGCGCCTTCGTGATCCTGCTCGGGCTGGGATATTCGGCGAACACCATCTCCCTGCTCGCCATGGTGCTCGCCATCGGCATCGTGGTCGACGACGCCATCGTGGTGGTGGAGAACGTCGAGCGGGTGATGGAGGAGGAACCCCACCTCACCCCCGCCGAGGCGACCAAGAAGGCGATGGCGCAGATCACCGCGCCGATCATCGCCATCACGCTGGTGCTGCTGTCGGTCTTCGTCCCGATCGGCTTCATCCCGGGCCTTTCGGGCGAGCTGTTCCGCCAGTTCGCGGTGACGATCAGCGCGGCGATGGTCATCAGCGCCATCAACGCGCTGACGCTCTCGCCGGCGCTCTGCGCCGTCTTCCTGCGGCCGCACGCGCATGCCGGCGGGCACCGGCCGGGGATCATGGGGCGCTGGCTGCGCGGCATCGACTGGGTGCGGGACCGCTATGCCGGCGCGGTGACGCGACTGGTGCGCGTCTCGCTGCTGTCCATCGTCCTGACCGGGGGCTTCTTCCTCGGCATCTGGCAGATGGGCCAGCGCACGCCCTCCGGCTTCCTCCCGCAGGAGGACCAGGGCGCCTTCTTCGTGCAGGTGCAGTTGCCGCAGGGCGCCTCGGTCGCGCGCACGCGCGAGGCGGTCATCCAGGTCGAGGAGATCCTGCGCAACATTCCCTCCGTCGAGGGGACGCTCGCCATCGTCGGCTTCTCGCTGATCGACGGCGGGGCGCAGTCGAACTCGGCCTTCCTCGTCGCGCGCCTCAAGCCCTTCGCGGAGCGCACCACGGCCGCGATGTCGGTGCAGGCGGCCATCGGCCAGGTCTTCGGCGCAGGCCAGGGCGTGCGGACCGCGAATGTCTTCGCCTTCAACCTGCCGCCCATCATCGGCCTCGGCACCGGGGGCGGCTTCGAATACATCCTGCAGGACTATGAGGGCCGGCCGGCGGCGGAACTCGGCGCCACCATGTTCGGACTGATCGCGGCGGCGAACCAGGACCCGCGGCTGGCCGCGGTCTTCTCCACCTTCAACGCGACCAATCCGTCGCTGTTCCTCGACCTCGACCGTGACAAGGCGCAGGCGCTGGGCCTGCGGATCGCCGATGTCTTCACCGCGCTGCAGGCGACGCTGGGCGGCTTCTATGTCAACGACTTCAACCTGTTCGGCCGCACCTGGCAGGTGAACCTGCAGGCCGAGGCCGCCGACCGGCGCGACGTCAACGACATCTGGCGCATCCATGTGCGCAACGCGCGCGGGGAGATGGTGCCGCTGCGCGCCATCGCCGATGTCCGCCCGCGCGTCGGGCCGCAGACCATCTTCCGCTACAACAATTATCGCGCCATCTCGATCCAGGGCGCGCCGCGGCCGGGCGTTTCCTCCGGCGACGGGCTGGCGGCGATGGAAAGCCTCTCCGCCCGCGTGCTGCCGGGCGGCTACGGCTTCGAATGGACCGGCACGGCCTTCCAGGAGAAGCAGGCCTCCGGGCAGACGGTCTACATCCTCGCGCTGGCGGTGATGTTCGCCTACCTGTTCCTGGTGGCGCTGTACGAATCCTGGGTCATCCCGATGCCGGTGCTGCTCTCGGTGGCGGTGGGCGTGCTCGGGGCCTTCGGCGCGCTCTGGGTGGCGAACATGCCGCTCGACATCTATGCCCAGATCGGCCTGGTGGTGCTGATCGCGCTGGCCGCCAAGAACGGCATCCTGATCGTGGAGTTCGCCAAGGAGAAGCGCGAGGAAGGCATGCCGATCCGGGAAGCCGCGATCATGGGCGCACGGCTCCGTTTCCGGGCGGTGATGATGACCTCCATCGCCTTCGTGCTCGGCCTGGTGCCGCTGATCACGGCCCAGGGCGCGTCCATGCTCTCCCGCCGCGCGGTCGGCATGGCGGTGTTCGGGGGCATGTTGGCGGCGGCGCTGATCGGCATCTTCGTCATCCCCATGCTCTACGTCGTGTTCCAGGCGATGCGGGAGAAGACGAAGCGCATCTTCGGGAGGGGGCCGGCGGAAGGCTGATACCCCCCTTCCCATCCCCGCCCGCCATCGCGGATGATGGGCGGAGGAACCAAGGGAGACCCCGCGCATGGCGAAGTTCGGCCTCAGCCAATCCATCCGCCGCGTCGAGGATCCGCGCCTTCTGAAGGGCGGCGGGCGCTACACGGACGACGTGGCCGCCGCCGGCCAGGTCCAGGGCCACGTGCTGCGGAGCCCGCACGCGCATGCGCGCATCGTCTCCATCTCCGCCGCGGCGGCGAAGGCGATGCCGGGCGTGCTCGGCATCTGGATCGGGGCCGACCTGGCGGCGGCCGGCATCGGCCACCTGCCCTGCCTCGCCCCGGTGAAGTCCATCGACGGCCGCCCGACCTCGGACACGCCGCGCCCCGCGCTGGCCGAGGGCTTCGTCCGCCATGTCGGCGACCCCGTCGCCTTCGTCGTCGCCGAGACCATCGAGCAGGCCCGCGACGCCGCCGAGGCGATCGAGATCGACTACGACATCCTGCCCGCCGCCACCGACCTCGCCACCGCGACCGAGGCCGGCCAGCCGCAGGTCTGGGCCAGCGCGCCCAACAACACCTGCTTCGACTGGCATACCGGCGACGCCGCCAAGGTCGATGCGCTCATCAAGGGTGCCGCGCATGTCGCCCGCCTGCGCGTGGTGAACAATCGCGTCGTCGTCGCCTCGATGGAAGCGCGCGCCGCGCTGGCCGAATACGACGCGGCGAAGAACCACTGGACGCTGACGACCAACACCCAGGGTTCCTGGCTGGTCCGCAACGTGCTGGCCCAGAACATCTTCAACGTGCCGAGCGACAATGTCCGCGTCGTCACGCCCGATGTCGGCGGCGGCTTCGGGATGAAGATCTTCATCTACCCCGAGCACGTGCTGACCTGCTTCGCGGCGCGGGAACTGAAGCGCGCGGTGAAGTGGACCTCCGAGCGCACCGAGGCCTTCCAGTCCGACACCCACGGGCGCGACAACATCACCATCGGCGAGCTGGCGCTCGACAAGGATGGGAAGTTCCTCGCGCTGCGGACCAAGAACTGGGCGGGGATGGGGGCCTACCTCAACACCTTCGCACCCTTCATCCCGACCGGTGCGGGGACGAAGGTGCTGGCGTCCGTCTACGACTTCCAGGCGATCCACGCGCAGGTCATCGGCGTGATGACGCATACCGTGCCGGTGGACGCCTATCGCGGCGCCGGCCGGCCGGAAAGCAACTACCTGGTCGAGCGCCTGATCGACACCGCCGCGCGCGAGACCGGCATCGACCGCGTCGAGCTCCGCCGCCGCAACATGGTGCCGTCCTCGGCCATGCCCTACGTCTCGGCCATGGGGCAGCGCTACGATTCCGGCGAATTCGCCCGGCTCATGGACGGCGCGCTGAAGAAGATCGACTGGGCCGGCTTCCCCGCCCGCAAGGCTGACGCGGCCAGGCGCGGCAAGAAGCGCGGCATCGGCCTCGCCTACTACCTCGAAGCCACCGGCGGCGGGCCGACCGAGAACGCCGCGGTGAAGTTCGCCGATGACGGCTTCGTGGACGTCTTCGTCGGCACCCAGTCCACCGGCCAGGGCCACGAAACCGCCTATGCGATGCTGACGAGCCATGAGCTCGGCATCCCGATCGAGAAGATTCGGATCAAGCAGGGCGATTCCGACACCCTGCCGGATGGCGGCGGCACGGGCGGCGCGCGCAGCCTCTATTCCGAAGGCCAAGCCATCCTCGTGACCGCCGCCTCGGTCGTCGAGAAGGGCAAGATCGCCGCCTCCGAGCACCTCGAGGCCTCGGTCGCCGACATCGAGTTCACGCCGAAGCAGGGCAGCTTCGCCGTCGTCGGCACGGACCGCGCCGTCGGCATCCTCGAACTCGCCGCCGTCCAGCGGAAGAAGGCGGCCGCGGGCATCGAGGCGACCATCCTCGACGCGCAGGAAACCGCCGAGATCAAGTCCCACACCTTCCCCAATGGCTGCCACGTGGCCGAGGTGGAGGTGGACCCGGAGACCGGCATCGTCTCCGTCGCAGGCTACATCGTGGTGGACGATGTCGGCCACGCGCTCAACCCGCTGATCGTGCGCGGCCAGGTGCATGGCGGCGTTACCCAGGGCATCGGCCAGGCGCTGCTGGAACGGACCGCCTACGATGCCGGCAGCGGGCAGCTCCTCTCCGCGTCCTTCATGGACTACGCCCTGCCGCGCGCGGACGACCTGCCGGCGATCGACGTGAATCTCGTGGAAGTGCCCTGCGAAACCAACCCGCTCGGCGTGAAGGGCGCGGGCGAAGCCGGCGCGGTGGGCAGCCCGCCGGCGGTGATGAACGCGCTGGTCGATGCGCTCGCCGACGCCGGCGTGAAGCAGATCGACATGCCGGCGACGCCGGAAGCGGTGTGGAAGGCACTCGCGGCCGCCAAGGCCGCTTGAAGGTCGGGGGGAGAACTTTCCTTCTCCCCCCGGCTTCTTCACTGCAGCGGCACGATAACGTTGGTGAGCTCGCAGAGGTTCACGTTCCGCCGTTCCTGCGGCTGCCCCGCGTCGTAGACGAAGCGGATGTCGTACATGCAGGGCCCTTCCGGCAGGCGGACCGGAAAGGTCGCGCCCGGCGCCACCGTGTCCGCGCCCAGGCGGTCGGGCCCCCAGTTCTGGTCCGTCGACAGCGAGGCGAAGACCTGCATCACCGTCTGCCGCCCCTGGTTCACCAGGTTGAAGGACGGGTTGCCGGTGGGCCCGGCCTGCTGGGGCCGCTGCTGCGGCTGCTGCTGCTGCTGGCCGCCCTGCTGCGCCTGGCGCCCGTCGAAGGCGAGTTCCGTCAGGTTGCAGAGGTTGAGGTTGCGGCGTTCCTCGGCCGGCCCGCCCTGGCGGTCATAGACGACGCGCACGTCGTAGATGCATTCGCCCTGCGGCAGCCGGACCACGAAGGAGCGACCGGCCGGCACGACGTTCTGGCCGAGCCTGTCCTGCCCCCAGTTGCTGTCCGAGGACGGCGAGGCGAAGGCCTCGTAGATGGTCCGGTTGCTGCGGTTCACGAGGTTGAAGGACGGGTCGCCGGTCTGCGCCTGGGCGGCGAACCCGCCCAAGGCAAGGAAGGCCACGGCGGCGGCGGTGGCCAGGCGTCGCATGAGCATCGGGCTGCGCTCCTTCTCGAAGATGTCGGGCAGGCCGCCCGTCTGATCGACCCGGAGGCTAGCCGAGGGCACGCCCCCCCGCCAACCTTCCGACGTCACGCCCTGCGAAGCGCTTCATCCGGCGCGCGACGTCACGTCACCCGCAGCAGCGCCCGTTCCAGCGAGGCCAGCGCATTGCCGAGCGCGGCCGTCATCGCCTCCGCCGCCTGCTCGGGCGTCGGCGTCTCCGTGCCGGAGGCGAGCGGCGCGGCACCGCTGCTCACCATCTGGCCGACCAGGCGGCTGGCGTTGCGCTCATCCATGAGCAGCAGGGTCAGTTCGGCGCGTGCCAGGCCCTCGCCCTGGATGGCGGCGAGGCGCGTGAGCTCGCCCTCCAGCACGAAATCGGGCGTGAGGCGGCTGCCCGGCGCCAGCACGGCGGCGAAGAGCCTGCCATCGAGCAGCCATCGGCGGAGCGCCGCCTCCGCGGCCTCGGCCGGCGGCGCCGCCCATTCGGCGTAGAAGTCGAGGCTCTCGGTCCCGTCCGGGCGGATGGTGCGCAGGTTGCGCGTATCCATCCCCGCCCCGGCTCGGATGGTGCGCACCAGCACCGTCCGCCGGCCGCGCCCGGCCACCGGCGCGCCGGGCCGCCGCGGTTCGAGCGGAAAGCGCCGCGTCTCCAGATAGGGGCGGTCCGGCAGCACGGAGCAGCCGGCGAGCAGCGGCGCGATCAGCAGCGTGCGGCGCAGGGTCATCTCAGCGGCGGTCCCGTGGCGGTGGCGGCGGCGGTGCGCCGAACAGCGATTGCGAAGGATTGCGGCGCAGCGCCTCGGCGGTGTCGCGCAGGCTCGCCGCCGTCGCGCGCAGGTCGCGCAGCAGCGGGCCAAGGTCGGCCTGCGCATCGGAGGTGGTGCCGCGCACGCTGCGCAGCGCGAGTTCGAGCGACTGGATCACCGCCGGCAGCCGGGCGATGGCGGTGCGCAGGTCGGTCGCCGCCTGTCCGATGCTGGCGACGGTACGCGACACTTCCGGCCCCGCCAGGAGTTCCTGGGCGGATTCCCCGGCCGCGCCGACGCGATTGGCGGCGCTGCGGATGTCGCGCACCGTCTCGGCCAGCTCGGCGCCCTGGATCGCCTCGCGCAGCGCGGTCATGGTCGCCGCCGCCTCGCGCAGGGTCGCCCCCAGGTCGCCCTGGCTGCCCACCTGCGCGCGCAGGTCTGTCAGCAGCCCGGTCGCGTTGTTCAACAGCGCCTCCAGATCGAGGTCGGCGAGCCGCGTCATCAGCCGTTCAGCCGCGCTCGTCACCTGGGTGATGGTGGAAGGCATGGACGGGATGACGGGGAATTGCGGTTGCCAGGGCACCTCGATCACCGGGGCGCGCGCCGGATCCGCGAAGTCCACCTCGAGGTAGGACAGGCCGGTCACGCCGGTCGAAGCGATGCGCACGCGCATGCCGGCGCGGACCGCATCCTCGATGCTCGCGATGCCATAGCGCCGCGCTTCCACCGCGAAGCGCACCAGCACGAGGCGCGAGGTCGATTCCTCCACCCCGCGCACCTCGTCGTGATAGACGACGGCCACCAGGCCGAGCTCCGTCACCCGTCCCACCTGCACGCCGCGGAAGCGCACCGGCGCGCCGACATCGAGGCCGGCGACGGATTCGCGGACATAGGTCTCGAAGATCCGCTGCTCGCCGCGCAGATGGCCGGAGGTGAGGAACAGGATGAAGCCGATCGCCAGCGCCGCGCCGACGACGACGAGCGCACCGACACGCAGGTAGAGGCGCCGTCCCGCCTGGGCCATTTCAGGCTGCCTCGCGCCGGAAGAAGGCGCGCACGGTCGGGTGGGTGCTCTCGTCGCGCAACCGGCGCGGGTCGCCCTCGGCGATCATGCCCTGCGCCTCCTTGTCCAGCATGATGCAGCGGTCCCCGATCGCGAGGATCGATTGCAGCTCGTGGGTGACGACGACGAAGGTGGCGCCGGTGTCGCGCGCGATGTCGCGGATCAGCTTGTCCAGCCCCGCGGAGGTGATCGGGTCGAGCCCGGCCGAGGGTTCGTCCAGGAACAGCAGCGGCGGGTCGAGCGCCATGGCGCGCGCGATCCCCGCGCGCTTGGCCATGCCGCCCGAGATCTCGGCCGGCAGGCGCCCGGTGGCGTCGCCCAGGCCGACCAGGCCGAGTTTGGCGCGCGCCAGCGCCTCCCGCGCCGGGCGCGGCAGGTCGGTGTGCTCCTCGATCGGCAATTCGACGTTCTCGGCCAGGGTCATGCTCCCGAACAGAGCGCCGGACTGCCACATCACGCCTATACGCCGCAATAACGCGCGGCGCGCATCGTCGTCGGCCGCGGCGAGTTCCTCCCCCAGCAGCCAGGCACGGCCGGCGGCGAGCGGCACCAGGCCGATCAGCGCCTTGAGCAGCGTGGACTTGCCGCAGCCCGACCCGCCGAGGATGACGAATATCTCCCCGCGCCGGACATCGAAGGTCACGTCCTTGAAGATGGTGCGCCCGTTGAAGGCCACCGCGAGGCCCTCGGCGCGGATGACCGGCTCCGTCGCACTCATATGCCGAGCCTGAAGAACAGCACCGCGAAGACCCCGTCCATGGCCACGATGGCGACGATGCCGCCGACCACCGCCGCGGTGGCCGCATCGCCCACCGCGCGCGGCCCGCGCCCGGCCGACAGCCCCGCGCGGCAGCCAATGGCCGCGATCGCCATGCCGAAGCAGGCCGCCTTGAACAGCCCGCCGATCAGGTCCTGCAGCGACAGCCACTGCTGCAACTGCGATTCCACCGCCGCCCAGGGATAACCGAGGGTGGACATGATCAGCGTCATCCCCGCGAGGCCCGCGAGGTTCATCAGCAGCGCCAGCACCGGCATGACGAGCGTCGCCGCCACCAGCCGCGGCATCACCAGCATGGCGAGGGGGTCGATGCCCATGATGCGCAGCGCATCCACTTCCTCGTTCACCGTCATGGTGCCGAGCTCGGCGGCGAAGGCCGATCCGGTGCGCCCCGCCAGCACCACCCCGGCGAGCAACGGCCCCAGTTCGCGCAGCAGCGAGATGCCGACCAGGTTCGGCACGAAGACCTCCGCCCCGAAGCGCCGCAGCGGGATCGAGGACTGGTAGGCGAGGATCACGCCGATCAGGAAGCCGAGCAGCAGCGTCAGCGGGAAGGCGCGGGTGCCGACCTCGTCCAGGTGGCGCAGCAGGTCGGACCATCGCAGCAGGCGCGGCCGCGCCAACACGCGCGCGATGGTCACGATCGTCTCGCCGAGGAAGACGATGCCGGCCACCGATGCGCGGGCGCGGTGCACCGTGGCGCGGCCGATGTCGCTCACCGGGCGGAAGGGCGGTGGCGGCGGCGGCGGCGGCACGGTGGCGAGCGCCTTGCGCGTGCGCTCCAGCTCCGCCGCGACGGTGGCGCTGGCGCCGCGTGCCTCCGCGTCCGGCGCCGCCTTCAGCAACAGCACGGCGCCTGCGGAATCGAGCCCCTCGAGCGCCGTGAGATCGAGTGCCGTGACCGGCCCCTGCCGCGCGGCGCCCATCGCCTCCGGCCAGAGCCGCGCCGCGGAGGCCGCGTCGAGCCGGCCGGCGACCGCGAGCGCAACCCCGCCTTCCGCGGGCCGCACCTCGATCCGCGCCGCCGTTGTCGCTGTCATCGTGCCGTCCATCAGGGGGATTGGACCCGTCCGCATCCTGGCCGCAAGCGAAATTCAGGCCGAGAGCGCGTGGATCAGCACCGCGGCGGCGACCGAGACGTTCAGGCTCTCGACCGGCCCGGCGGCCGGCAGGGTCACGCGCACCGGGCAGGCGGCGACCGTCGCGGGCGTCAGCCCGTCCTCCTCGTTGCCGAGCACCAGCGCGAGCGGCACGCCGCGCGGCACCTCCCCGGGCGGCACGCCGCCGCGCGGCACGGCGGCAATCGCCAGCATCCCCGGCGCCAGCGCCCGCAGCGCGAGAGGCAGGTCCACGGCGCGGAAGACCTCCAGCGCCTCCAGCCCGCCTTCCGAGGTGCGGAAGGCCGCATCCGACAGCCCCGCCTGGCGCGGGTCGCCCGAGAGCACCATCGCCCGGCAGCCGAAGAAGGCGGCGGATCGCGCGATGGCGCCGAGGTTGTGCGGATTGCCGATGCCGTCCAGCACCGGCATCACCCGCGCCGCGCGCAGCACGGCCGGCGGGTGGCGCGCATCGAGCGCCGGCACCGCGCGCGGCAGCGCCAGCGCGACGATGCCGCCATGGTGCTGCGTGCCGGCGATCCGCGCGAGGTCCGCGGACGGCACCTCCCGATAAGGCCGGCGCATGCGCGCCAGGACGGCGCAATGCGGCCCGGCCTCCCGCCGCCGGTCCTGGCTGTGGAACAGCCGCATCACGTCCTGCGGCCGGCGCGCGAAGACCGCGGCGACCGCGGCGGGGCCGCAGTGGCGGTCGAGGTCCTGGGACTTGCTCACGCGGTCGCGAGGGCCGTCAGCCGCGCATGGAGCGCATCGGGGATCTCGATGCCATCGGCCGCGGCGCGGGCGGCGAGCGCGTCGCGCCGGCTACCCGGCAGGCGCACGCCATCCTCCGCGGCCATGGCGGCGACGAAGGCTTCGATGCGCGCGGCGAAGGCATCGCTGCCCGCGAGCGCGCCTGGATCCACCACCATCAGCGCCTGGCCGAGGCGCGGGCGGTTGCCTTCGTCCTGGAAGAAGGAATCCGCCTCGAAGCCGAAGGCCGCGCCGGTCAGCGCGCAGCAGAGCAGTTCCACCACCATCGCCAGCAGCGCGCCCTTGGTGCCGCCCATGGCGAGCATGGCGCCGGAGAGCGCCGCATTCGCATCCGTGGTCGGCCGGCCCTCGGCATCGAGCGCCCAACCCTCGGGGATCGGCCGCCCTTCCTTGGCGGCCACCATGATCTTGCCGCGCGCGACCTCGGACAGCGCCATGTCGATCACGAGCGGCGAGGCGTCGCGCCGCGGGAAGGCCGCGGCGACCGGATTGGTGCCCATCAGCGGCCGCCTGCCGCCCGGCACCGGCATGGCGGCGGGCGAATTGGTGAAGGCGAGCGCCACCAGCCCCTGCCGGGCCAGCCGCGCGACGGGCAGGCCCATTGCGCCGGAATGGTGCGAATTCGTCACCCCCGCGAAGGCGACGCCATGCGCCCGCGCGCGCCACGCCGCCTCGCTTTCCGCCATCGCGAGCGCCGGATAGGCGAGGCCATGCCGCGCATCGACCAGCACCGCGCCGCCGCGCTCGTTCACGATGCGCGGCGTGGCGGCGCCGTCGGCGCGGCCGTTCTTCAGGAAGGCGGCATATTGCGGCACGCGGGACAGGCCATGGCCGGCCTGGCCCGCGGCTTCGGCCGCCGCCAGGGCGCGGGCGGTGGCCGCGGCCATCTCCGCCCCCGCGCCGGATGCGACGAGGGCGGCGCGCGCCAGCGCCTCCGCCTGGTCGAGAGTGATCCGCATCAGTCCGCGCGCAGCCCCGCTTCCTGGATCAGCCGCGCCCAGCGCGCGGTTTCCTCCGTGACGAAGGCAAGCGAGCGCGCACGGTCCCAGCCCTCGACGGTGAAGCCGCCGTCGCGCGCCTTGCGGCCGACCTCGGCATCGCCGATCGCGGCGAGCGTGTCCGCCCCCAGCCGCGCGAGGATGGGTGCGGGCACCGCGGCAGGCACCATCATCGCGGTCCAGTTCGTCATCTCGAGCATCGGCTGCCCTGCTTCCCTCACCGTCGGCACGTCCGGCAGCAGCGGATGCCGTGCGGCGGAGGTGATGGCAAGGGGCCGCAGCCGCCCGCCCTGGATCTGCGCGATGCATTCCGGAAGATTCGACACCATCACGTCGAGATTGCCGGCCGCGAGATCCGTCACCGACGGCGCGCCACCGCGATAGGGCACGTGGGTGATGTTGTCGCCCGCCCGCGCCGCGCCGCGCAGCAGTTCCAGCCCGAGATGCGGCGGCGATCCGTTGCCCGAGGACCCGCCATTGAGCCGCCGCGTGCGCGCCAGTCCGATCAGGTCAGCCAGGGTCCGCGCCGGGCTCTTTTCCGCGTTCACCACCACCACCAGCGGCAACGAGCCGAGCACGGAAACCGTCGTCAGGTCCCGCCGGAAGTCGAAGGGCGCATTGGGGAACAACGTCGCATTCACCGTATGCGTCATGGTGATGGCGAGCAGCGTGTGGCCGTCCGGCGCGCTCTTGGCCACCGCATCGGCGCCGATCAGCGCATTGCCGCCGGCGCGGTTCTCGATGACGACGGGCTTGCCCCAGATCTCGGACAGCTTCTGCCCGACGAGGCGCGCCATGATGTCGGTCAGTCCCCCGGGCGGAAACGGAACGACATAGCGCACGGTGCGGTCGGGGAAGCCGCCCTGAGCGCGGGCGATCGCGGGCGCCAGCAGGGCGCCCGGGGCTGCGGCAAGGATGACGCGACGACGGATCATGAACGTGTGCCCTCCATTATGTTGTTGGAGGAACGGTAGCCCAGGATGCCGCCGCGCCCTATAGGGTCCGGCCATCACCACAGGAACGGAGCGACGCGTGACCGCAGTGGACCGGATTCGCGAATGGCAGGACGAACTCACCGCCTGGCGGCGCGATTTCCACGCCCATCCCGAACTCGGCTTCGAGGAGGTGCGCACCAGCGCCCTGGTGGCCGAACGCCTCGCCGCCTGGGGCATCGAGGTGCATCGCGGGATCGGGACGACCGGCGTGGTCGGCGTGCTGCGGAACGGCAACGGCCAGGGCCGCATCGGCCTGCGCGCGGACATGGACGCGCTGCCGATGCCGGAGGCCAACACCTTCGCCCACCGCTCCACCATCGAGGGCAAGATGCATGGCTGCGGCCATGACGGGCACACCACCATCCTGCTTGCCGCCGCGCGGTATCTCGCGGAGACGAAGAACTTCGACGGCACCGTCCACTTCATCTTCCAGCCGGCCGAGGAAGGCCGCGGCGGCGCCCAGGCGATGCTCGCGGACGGGCTTCTGGAACGCTTCCCGAGCGATGCGCTGTTCGGGCTGCACAACCGTCCCGGCCTGCCGGTCGGGCAATTCGCCATCCGCCAGGGCCCGATCATGGCCGGCGCGCTGTTCTTCGACATCGTCGTGCAGGGCCGTGGCGGGCACGGCGCCCGGCCGGAAGCGACGGTCGATCCGGTGATCGCCGGCGCGCAGATCGTCTCGGCGTTGCAGACCATCGTGTCGCGCAATGTCGGCGCACTGGATTCCGCGGTGATCAGCGTGACCGGCTTCACGGCGGGCGAGGCCTACAACGTCATCCCCGACCGCGTGGCGCTGAAGGGCACCGTGCGCGCCTTCAAGGTCGAGACGATGCGCCTGGTGGAAGAACGCATGCGCACCGTCGCGCAGAGCATCGCCGCCGGCTTCGGCGCCACCGCCGAGGTGACCTTCCGCGAGATCGCCGCGCCGACCATCAACGCGCCCGAGGAAGCCACGGCGATGGCCGATGCGGCGGCGGCACTGGTGGGCGAGGCGCATGTCGAGCGCAACCGCTCGCCCGTGATGGGCAGCGAGGACTTCGCCTACATGTTGCTCGAACGGCCCGGCGCCTACATCCATGTCGGCAACGGCGTGGGCGAGGCGGGCGGCTGCGACGTGCACAACCCGCATTACGACTTCAACGACGCGGCGATCCCCTACGGCGCGGGGATGCTGGCGACGCTGGTGGAGCAGAAACTCGCTCGGGTGAAGTGAGGCGCGTCGAAGGGGGCGCTGCCCCCTTCGAGCATCCCCCGCCAAAGGCCGAAAGGCCTTTGGAAACCGTTACCGGGTGTAGGGCGCGACGGCCGGCTCGGCGCCAGGTCATGGTTCCCAAAGGCCTGTCGGCCTTTGGTGGGGTGAGGTCCGGAGAGGGGCGACGCCCCTCTCCGGCGACCGTCACGCGCTCTCGTAAAGCCGCGTCAGCGAGAACTCCCGGTGGCCGAGCAGTTCCGCCGCCGTCAGTTCCCCATCCGCCGTCCGCACGATGCAGTCGAGCAGCGCCTCGCCCGCATCGTCCATGTTCATCCGCTTCTGCAGCAGCCCGGTCACATCCACGTCGATGTGCTCGGACATGGTGCGCTGCGTGCGCGGGTTCGCCGTCAGCTTGATCACCGGCAGGATCGGGTTGCCGATGACGTTGCCCTGCCCGGTCGGGAAGGTGTGCACCGCGAAGCCGGAGGCCGCGCAGAGCGTCACCATCTCCGCCGCCGCGGACGACGAATCCATGAACCACAGCCCGCTGTGCGTGGGTTCCTCGGCCTTGTCCAGCACGCCATCGACCGTGCACTTCTTGCCGATCTTCTGGATGTTGCCGAGCGCCTTCTCCTCGATGGTGGTCAGCCCACCCTCGATGTTGCCCTTGGTCGGCTGGCTGTCCGAGAGGTCGGAGGTCTTGTTCGCCTCGATCACGCGTTGATAGCGGTCGAACATCGCCTGGAACTGGTCGCGGATCTCGGGCGTCTTGCAGCGCTCGGCGACCAGGTGCTCGCCGCCGGTCAGTTCCGTCGTCTCGCCGAAGACCAGCGTGTTGCCGTTCTCCCACAGCTTGTCGAAGGAATTGCCGACGGTGGGGCAGGAGGCGAGGCCCGATGTGGTGTCGGATTCACCGCACTTGGTGGACACCCAGAGTTCAGAGATCGGCGCGCGCGTCTTCTTCAGGCGGGAAGCGTGCTTGACCATCTTGTAGGCGGCGCGCGAGGCGTTCGCGATGGTGTTGATGTCGCCGTTCTGCTCGATGGCGAAGCCTTCGACCGGCTTGCCCGTCTTGGCGATGCCTTCCACCACGCGCCCGGTCCATTGCGGCTCGATGCCGATGACGATGACGCCGGCGACGTTCGGGTTGGACCCGGTGCCGATCAGCGTGCGGAAGTGCAGGTCGAGATCGGCGCCGAATTGCAGCCGCCCATAGGCGTGCGGAATGGCGAGCGCGCCCTTGATGTTGTGCGCCACCGCCTCGCAGGCGGCGTTGGACAGGTCGTCCAGCGGCAGGATGACGACGTGGTTGCGCACGCCCATCCGCCCGTTCTCGCGGCGCCAGCCTTCGAAGGTGGCGTTCTTCAGGTTCATGCCCATCGGATCGCCCCCTTACCAGCGCTTCGTCTTGACGTTGTGGACGTGCAGGTGCTCGCCCGCGCCGATGTCGGCGACCGCGCGCCCGATGTCGACGCCGTACTTGATGATGGTGTCGCCATTGGCGATCGCCTTGATCGCGACCTTGTGCCCGATCGGGATGTCCGACTTCGCCGGGAACTCGATCATCCGGTCCTGGTCCATGATCCAGCCGTTCAGCGTCTGGCCGGCCTTGATCCCCTCGACGACCACGACGCCGACGGAATCGCCTTCGTCATGGACGCAGAAATGCACGGTCATCGCGTGCCCTCCTCCCCTGAGTTTGTGGCAGTGACGCTAGGGCCGGGGTGCGGCGCCGGTCAAATCGACGGATGCGAGAGGGCGCCGCCCTCCCGCGCCCTCCCGGCAGGACCCCCCAGCTTCCTGCACCTCCGCGAAATTTGCCGAAGGTCCAGGAAACTGAGTTTCCTGGCGGGGAGCCCGAGGGGCAGGGCCCCTCGGCCTATCCGACCGGCCGCTCATCCGCGATGACCTTGCCATCGTTCGGCAGGCTTCCCGGCGCCACCACCTCCACCGCGCCGCGCAACCGCGTCACCGCCAGCAGCGATGCGGCCACTGCGTCCGCAAGCCCTTCCGCCGATGCGGCCTCGACGCGCAGCGTCATGGCGTCCTGCTCGCCCTGCCGCGTCACCACGAGGCGCAGGCGCCCAAGGCCGGGATGGCGCCTCGCGATCTCCGCCACCTGGTCCGGGCGCACGAACATGCCCTTCACCTTGGCCGTCTGGTCGGCGCGGCCGCGCCAGCCGACGATGCGCGTATTGGTGCGCCCGCAAGGGGAAATGCCGGGCAGCACCGCCGAAAGATCGCCGAGGGCCAGGCGCAGCACCGGATGCGCCTCGTCCAGCACCGTGACGACGACCTCGCCGATCTCGCCGTCCGGCACGGGGTCGCCCGTGCCGGGGCGGACGATTTCGACGACCACCTCCTCCGTCACCACTAGGCCCTCGCGCGCCGCCGTCTCATAGGCGATGCAGCCGAGATCCGCGGTGGCATAGGCCTGGAAGGCCGCCACCCCGCGCCCCGCGAGTTCCGCCTGCAACGACGGCGGAAAGGCCGCGCCCGAAACCAGCGCCTTGCGGATGCAGGACGCATCCCGCCCGGCCGCCTCCGCGGCATCGAGCAGGATCTTGAGGAAATCCGGCGTCCCGACATAGCCCGCCGGGCGGAACTGCCCGATCAGGTCGAGCTGCGCTTCGGTATTGCCCGGCCCGGCCGGGATCACCGCGGCGCCGAGCGCCTGCAACCCGCCATCCATGATCCAGCCGCCGGGCGTCAGGTGGTAGGAGAAGGTGTTGAGCGCGACCTCGCCGGCCCGGAAACCGGCCGCGAAGAAGGCGCGCGCCATGTGCCAGGGATCGGTCGCGCGGGCCTCGCCCTCGTAGATCGGCCCGGGCGAGGTGAAGAGCCGCGCGAAGCCCCCCGCCGGCCCGGCGACGTAGCCGCCGAAGGGGGGCGCGGCCTTCTGCGCCGCCGGCAGGTCGGACTTCCGCAGCACCGGGATCCGCGCCAGCGCGGCGCGGTCCGTCACCCCCGCCGGATCGATGCCCGCCAGCCGCGCCGCCTGGGCCGGGGCGCGTG
>NZ_JAAEDM010000073.1 GCF_018129065.1 Neoroseomonas soli
GCCACCGCCGCCGGCGCGGTGCGGGCGGCGACCGGGCGGGTCGGTGAGGCGGTGGCCGCGCGCGACGCCTCGGGGCGGCGCGAGGGGGCGTTGGCTTCGGCCGACACTGCGGGCAGGGCCGCCAGGGGCAGGATGAGGCCGAGCAGCCTCAGGGCGCCAGGTCGTTGCGACGGCATGGGAGGCTGATGGACCGGGTTGCGGCGCCGGGTCAAGCACGCGGAGGTTGAACATCGCTCTGCCCGCCGGGATGTGACGGCGCTGCAACGGAGTCCGAGGCCCCGGCCCGGGGCGTGGATGGACAAGCGCGCACGGGATTGCGAGGCTCCGCGCCAACCAGACGCCAGAGGAAGCGCCATGACCCATCTGTTCCGCAGCGCCGTCGCGCGCCGCGCCCTCATTGCAGCACCGCTGCTCGCGCCTGCGCTCGTCAGGGCGCAGGGCGCATGGAAGCCGTCGCGGCCGGTCACCGTGATCGTGCCTTTCGCGGCCGGGTCCGGCACGGATACCGTGTCGCGGCTGCTCGCCTCCCTGCTTGAACAGGAATGGGGCATCCAGGCGGTGGTGGAGAACAAGCCCGGCGCCAATGGCGCGATCGCTGCCGTCGCCACAGCCCGCGCGGCGCCCGACGGGCACACGATCATGGTCACCACGAACAGCCCCCACGGCGCGACGCCGGCGCTGATGAAGCGGCCGACCTACGATGCGGTTGCCGACTTCTCGCCGCTTTGCCGCATGGGCACCTACATCTTCGTCTTCGCGGTGAATGAGCGGGTGCCGGCGCGGACGATGCAGGAATTCCTCGCGCTCGCGAAAGCGCAGCCCGGGCGCATGACCTGCGCCTCCGGCAATACGACCGGGGTCGTCGGCGCGGCCATGCTCAACGCCATCGGCGGCGTGGAGGTGACGCACGTGCCTTACCGGTCCTCCCCGCCGGCGATGACCGACGTGATCGCCGGGCGCGTCGATTCCATGTTCGCCGATGTCGCCGCGTCCCGCGCCTTCCTGACTGAAGGGAAGTTGCGGCCGCTCGGCATCACCTCGGCGCGGCGCACGCCGCTCTTTCCCGACTGGCCGGCGTTGTCGGAGGTCGGGCTGCCGGGCTTCGAACTGCTTTCCTTCATGGGCGCGGTCGGGCCGGCGCGGATGCCGGAGGAGATGGTCGCCGGCTGGAACGCCGCCATCCGCAAGGTCTGGGAGCGCGACGAGACGGCGCGGCGCCTGGGCGAGTTCGGCATCGAGCGGGTGACCTCCACCCCGGCCGAATTCGGCACCTTCATTCGCCAGCAGGTGGAATTCTGGGGGCGGCAGGCCCGCGCCGCCGGCATCGAGCCGGAATGATGCGTCGCGAAGCGGGGCCGGGCGGCCCCGCTTCGCCACCCCCGCCCGGTCTGCAATTTGCGCAGGCACAAGCCGGCCCATGCAAAGTCATCATGCCGGAGTTCCGGGCATTGCCCTTGTCGTTGCGGTTCCGTGGCACGATAAATTCAGCACGCGCGCAGAAAGGGAGGCCGCGCGTCACGTCCGAAAGGGGACCCGACATGACCGTTTCCACCCGTACCCAGAGCGCGGCGCTTGCGCGTACCCTGGAAGAAATCGCCGCAGGCGGCCTCGCGGCGCGCATCCGCCTGGAACTGGCAGCCCGCGTGCTCGTGACCGCGCGTCGCGCCGCCGAACTCGCAGCGTCCGGCGCGCTGCGCCTGCCGCCCGTCACCAGCGGGTCGGCGCAGGCCGTCACCGAGATCGCCCGCCATTGGGATGCGTCCGCCGTGACCGCCTTCGAATACGCCGAGACGCTGCCCGAAGCCGCGCTCGAGCGCCTGCTGCGCGCTGCCCCCGCCTGGGCGGCCGCCTTCGCCGGCCTGACCGCGCCGGATCGCCTGGCAGCCTGAAAGGCTTGATGCGGATGCCCGGCGCGGATGCGCCGGGTGTTCGATCGCACCATCCGCGCTATACCCGCATGGCATCGACAGAACGGGATGGCGAGATGGCAACGAGCGGCGCGAGCCGAGGCGGGGCGTCCAATGGACCGCGCCGCGTGCTGCTGCTGACGGGGGCGTCCCGCGGCATCGGGCATGCCACAGTGAAGCGGTTCTCCGCTGCGGGCTGGCGCGTCATCACCGTGTCCCGCCATCCCTTCCCGGAGCAGTGCCCCTGGGAGATGGGGCCCGAGGACCACATCCAGCTCGACCTGACCGATCCGGCCGCCACCGAGGCGGCGGTGGCCGAGATCAAGGCGCGGCTCGGGCCCAACGAGGGCCGGCTGGACGCGCTGGTGAACAATGCGGCGATCTCGCCGAAGGGGCCCGGCGGCTCGCGGCTCGGCTCGCTTGAGATGGACCTCGAAGGCTGGCTGCGCGTCTTCCGCGTCAACTTCTTCGCCCCGGTGCTCCTGGCGCGCGGGCTGGTGGAGGAGTTGCAGAAGGCGAAGGGCTCGGTGGTGAACGTCACCTCGATCGCCGGCGGCCGCGTGCATCCCTTCGCGGGCGTGGCCTATTCCACATCCAAGGCGGCGCTGGCGGGGCTGACGCGGGAAATGGCGAACGACTTCGCGCCGCTCGGCATCCGCGTGAATGCGATCTCGCCGGGGGAGATCGACACCTCGATCCTCTCCCCGGGCACGGAAAAGATCGTGCGGGAGCAGATCCCGATGCGCCGCCTCGGCCGGCCGGAGGAGGTGGCGCAGGCCATCTACTTCCTCTGCACCGAGGCCTCGTCCTACGTGAATGGGGCGGAACTCCACATCAACGGCGGGCAGCATGTCTGATTGTGCATCAGGCGCCGGCGCGCGCGTCCGCGCGCTTGGCTTGCGCGCCGTGGGCTGTCGCGCCGGCGGCTGAGGCTGGTCTGGGCGCGGTCGCGCTTCGCGCTCCCGGATCGGGGCGGGGCCCCGATCCGCAGGGTGTCCGCGCGGGATGCTGGCGGCGGGTTGCCGTTGTCAGCGTTGCTCGGCGCCAAGGAAGGACAGCACGACGTCGTTGAATGCCGCGGGGTTGTCCCCCTGCATGCTGTGCGCCGCATTCGGGATGGTCACGCGCCGCGCGCCGGGAATGGTCCGTTCCATCGCATCGAGGATGCGGACGAATTGCGGCTGCGTCTTTGCGCCGCCGACCAGCAGGGTGGGCAGGCGGATCGCCTCGGCTTCCGCCTTCGCGTAGGGCTTCCGCTGCTCATTGATCTGGCCGAGCAGCGTGGTCGCGTTGTCGCGGTTCACCGCCTTGCGCGCCTCGGACCGCTTCTGCCAGGCGCCGGGGCCGCCGGTGTGCTCGGCCACGACGGTCAGGCCTTCCTCGGCCTTGCCCTCGGCGATCAGCGCGGCGGCCTTGGCGAAGGCCGCGCCCTGCACGCCCGCCGGCGGCGCTCCGCCGAGGCTTTCGTCCAGTTCCCCGCCGGGCTCGCAGAGCACCAGCGCGGAGAGCAACTCCGGATGATGCTGCGCGACGCGGAAGGCGATGTGCCCGCCGCGCGAATGGCCCACCAGCCGCACCGGGCCGGCGCCCAGCGCCCTGATGAAGCCGGCGACGTCCGCGGTGTGGCGGGCGATGGTGAAGTCACCGCCTTCCTCCCACTTTCCCGGCCAGCAATGCCGCATGCTGAGCGCGATGGCGCGGAACCGCTCCCCGAAGGGCACCATCTGCGCCGCCCAGGACCGCTGGTCGCCGAGCGTGCCGTGGATCATCACCACGGGCGGGCCGCTGCCCTGTTCGGCATAGGCGATCGGGTAGCCGTCGACGGTCAGGCTGGGCATGGCGTTTCCTTGGTTCTTTCCGCTCAGGCGCGGGCGGCGTCGATCAGCGACCGGAAGCGGCGCACCACCGCGGGCAGCCCTTCGAAGACGCTCTGCGAGATGAGGAAGTGGCCGATGGAGACCTCGCTCACCTCGGGGAAGGCGGCGATGGGGCCGACGGTTTCGTAGGTCAGGCCGTGGCCGGCGTGGCAGAGCAGCCCGGCCGCCTTCGCGGCTTCCGCACCGGCCTTCAGGCGCGCCAGTTGCGCCGGGCGGTTCCCGACCGGGCCCTCGGCGTAGGTGCCGGTGTGCAGTTCGATCGCCAGCGCGCCGAGGCGCGCCGCGGCCTCGATCTGGGCGGGGTCGGCCTCGATGAAGATGGAGACGCGGACATCGGCGGCACGCAGGCGGGCGATGGCTTCCTTCAGGAACGGCGCGGCGCGCAGCACGTCCAGCCCGCCTTCCGTCGTCAGTTCCTGCCGCTTTTCCGGCACCAGGCAGCAATAGGGCGGGCGGATGCGTTCGGCGAAGGCAACCATTTCCTCGGTCGCGGCCATCTCGAAGTTGAGCGGTGCTGCGATCTCGGCGCGGACGCGCTCCACGTCGCGGTCGCGGATGTGGCGGCGATCCTCGCGGAGGTGGACCGTGACGCCGTCGGCGCCCGCTTCCACGGCGATGCGGGCGGCCTCGACCGGGCAGGGGAATGCGCCGCCGCGCGCATTGCGCAGCGTCGCGACGTGATCGACGTTCACCGAAAGATCGAGATGCTTCATGCGGTTCCCCGTGCGCGGGCGAGTTCGGCCGCGAGGCGGATCGCGGCGATGAGCGATGACGGATCGGCGCGCCCCGTGCCCGCGATATCGAGCGCCGTGCCGTGGTCCGGGCTTGTCCGCACGATGGACAGGCCGAGCGTGACATTCACGCCGCCCGCCATGTCGAGCGTCTTGATCGGGATCAGCGCCTGGTCGTGATAGAGGCAGATCGCCGCGTCGTAGGTCGGGCGCGCGAGTGCGGTGAACATCGTGTCCGGCGGCAGCGGGCCGCGCGCGTCGATGCCTTCCGCGCGCAGCATGGCGACGGCGGGGGCGACGATGTCGATGTCCTCGCGGCCCATGGTGCCGGCCTCGCCGGCATGCGGGTTCAGGCCCGCGACGGCGAGGCGCGGCCGCGCGATGCCGAATTCCTCGCGCAGCGCGCGCGCGGTGATGCGCGCGGTCTCGGCAATGAGTTCGGGTGTCAGGCGCGCGATGGCCTTGGCCAGTGCCTCATGCACCGTCACGGGCACCACGCGCAGGTCCGCGCTCGCGAGCATCATGATCGGCGGCACGCCCGTCCCGGCGATCTCGCCGAGATATTCGGTATGGCCGGGGTGCCTGAATCCGGCGGCGGTGAGCGTCGCCTTCTGGATCGGGTTGGTCACAACGCCGGCCGCGCGGCCCGCCTTGCAGAGGTCCACCGCCCCGGAGATGGCGGCGATCACGGCCGGCGCATTGGCGGTGTCCGGCTTCCCCGCCACGGACGCGCGGGGCAGGGGGCGGTGCAGGACGGGCAGCGCGTCGGGGAAGACGGCGGCGGCTTCCTCGGGTGCGGCGATGGCGCGCACGGGGACGGCGAAGGGCCGTGTCGCGTCGTCGATCAGGAAGAACAAGGGACCGGTCGCGCGGAGGGCGGACCAGGCGCCGGCGGCGATCTCCGCGCCGATGCCGGCGGGTTCTCCCATGGTGAGGGCGAGAGGGCGCATCGCCTTCGCGTTTACGGCCTGTCGTCCTTCCTGGCGAGGGCTTGCGACGGAACAAGCCGCGCCGCGCCGGGCGTGCTAGACGCCGCGCATGGAATTCCTGGCGAACTGCCTGCATGACCTGATGGCGCTCGGCCCAGGCGGTGTGCCGGCGGTGATGGCCGCGCTGTTCCTCGCGGGCCTGGCGGGCGGCGTGACGCATTGCGCGGGGATGTGCGGGCCCTTCGTCATCGCCCAGGCGGCGGCCTTGGCGGATCGGACGGCGGCCGGCGGATGGATGGCGCGGCTCTCGGGCGCGGCGCTGCTGCCATATCACCTGGGGCGGATGATCGGCTACGGCGCGCTCGGCGCCGGGGCGGGCGGGGTCGCGGGGGTGGTGGCCTTCGGCACCGGGTTCCGCTTCCTGCTGGCCGCGCTGCTTGCGGTGGCGGCGGTCCTGATGTTCGCGCAGGCCTCGGCCCGGATTGCGGCGCTGCTGCCGCGGCTTCCGGCGCCGCGACTGCCGGCGGGACTCGACAGGCGCCTCGGGGCGCTGCTCGCCGCGCCGACCGGGCTGCGTGGCGTGGCGCTGGGACTGATGCTCTCGGCGCTGCCCTGCGGGCTGCTCTACGGCGCCCTGGCCGGGGCGGCGGCGACGGGTTCGGCGCTCGGCGGCGCTCTGGCCATGGCGGCCTTCGTCGCGGGGACGGTGCCCGCGCTCGTGGGCGTGGCGCTGCTCGGGCGCTTCTTCGGGCGGCGGGCCGGGCCGGGGATGCGGGCCGCCGGCGCGGCGCTGTTCGCCATCAACGGCGTGATGCTCGCCGCCATGGCGCTGCGCGTCGCGACCTGACGACGTTCCCTTCCTCCTTCCGCACCGGTACTGGAACGGGTGGTGCCGCCGAATCGGGAACGGAGGGGAGCTTGAGCGAGACTGCAGGCCCGGCGCCCCCGCGGCTCGCGGTCGTGGCGTTCGCGGCGACCGTTGCCGTCTCGGCGGCGCTGCTCTTTGCGGTGCAGCCGATGCTCGGCAAGGTGCTGCTGCCGGCCTATGGCGGCGGCGCCGCGGTCTGGACGGCGGTGATGTTGTTCTTCCAGATCGGGCTGCTTGCCGGCAGCGGGCTCTTCCACGCGGTCTCCACGCTGTTCGGAGGCGGGGCCGCGGCGGCCGTGCATCTCTGCCTCGCCGTGCTGGGCGTGCTGCTGGTTCCGGTCGTTCCGGTGGCGCGGGAGACCGGCCTCGGGCCGACCATCGACGTGCTCGCGACGCTTGCCGCCGCCTATGGACCCGTGGTGCTGGTGCTCGGGGCGAATGCGGCGGCGCTGCAAGCCTGGTACGCGCGGGCGGTGGGGCAGGCACCGTGGTGGCTCTACGCCGTCAGCAACGCAGGCAGCTTCTTCGGGCTGCTGGCCTATCCGCTGCTGATCGAATCCGCCTTCACGCTGCACGAACAGGGCGCGCTCTGGGTGCGGGCCTTCGCGGTCTGCGCGGCGGGGCTCGCCGCCTGCGCCTGGATGGCACTCCGCCGCCCCGCCCGCCGAGCCGAGGGCGGTTCAGGGACGCCGGTCCTGCGGCTCGACTGGCTGATCCTCGCCGCCTTGCCGTCGAGCCTGCTGCTCGGCGTGACCGAGCACATCACGGTGGTGGTGGCGCCCCTGCCGATGCTGTGGGTGCTCCCGCTGGCGGCCTACCTGGCAAGCTGGATCCTCGCCTTCGCGCATCCGGAGGGCGCGGCGCGCTGCGGCCGCCTGATGGTCATGGCGCTCTGCCTGCCGGTGCTGTTCGAGTTCCAGCAGCCGGTCATCAGCATCGAGTTGCCGGCCCTCGCCGTGGCGCTGCATGTTGCCGGGCTGCTCGGGGCCGGGCTGATGGCGCACGGGATGCTTGCCCAGCGCCGCCCGCCGGCGGCGACGCTGACCGGCTTCTACCTCAATCTGTCCCTGGGCGGGGCGATCGGCGGGCTGGTCAATGCGGTGGTGGCGCCGCTGCTGTTGGACCGAGCGATCGAGTACCTGTTCGTCTTCGGCGCGCTCCTTCTGCTCGTGCCGGTCGGCCGGGACCGCGGGGCGAAGGTGATCTGGGGGCTGATGGCCGCCCTCGTCGCCTTTTCCCCCTATCTGGCGCCGCGGCGCGACGGGACCTTGGTGGCCCATGCGCGCGACTTCTATGGCACGGTCACCGTGATCGACACGGCGGGGCAGCGGCAGATGGCCCATGGCCGCACCGTGCACGGCTTCGAATGGCTCGATCCGGCGCGGCGGCTCGAACCCTCGAGCTACTATCACCGCGATGCCGGCGCCGGGCGGCTGATCACGACCATGCTCGAGTTGCGGCCCTTGTCTGCGCCGCCGATGAACGCCGTGCTGGTCGGCCTCGGGCCCGGGACCATGGCCTGCTATGCGTCGGACCGTTTCCGCCCGACCTTCGTCGAGATCTCGCCCGCCGTCGTCGCCAGCGCGCAGCGGTGGTTCGGCTTCCTGTCGGGCTGCGGCAGCCCGCCGGTCGAGATCGGCGACGGAAGGCTGCGCCTGCTGGCCCGGCCGCCGGGCTCGATCGACCTGATCGTCATCGACGCCTATTCCGGCGTCTCCATCCCCGTGCACATGGCGACGGCCGAGGCGACGGCGCAATTCCTCGACAGGCTCGCGCCCGGGGGCGCGATGACCGTGCATGTCAGCACTCCGCATTTCGACCTCGCGCCACTCGTCGCCGCGGCGGCGCGGGAGGCGGGCGCGCGCGCCCTGATGCTCGAAAGGGTCGTCGAGAACGTGCCGTCGAGCTGGATCACGGTGACGCGGGACGAGGCGCTGTCGCGGCGCCTGGCGGATGAGGGCTGGGCCCCCATCCCGCCTGCCGCGCGCCCCTGGCGCGACGACCGCTGGGATCTGCTGTCGGCGATCCGGCGCTAGACCAGATCCCGATCAGGTCGAATCACCTGATCGGGTGAAGATGCTCGCAAAAACAAAGGCCTGGAGCGGTGTTCGTGAGCCGAGGCGAACAGAGACCGCTCAGGCTTTCACCAAATCGCGGTAGGCATGCCAGGTCGCATGTCCGACCAGCGGAACGACCAGCGTCAGGCCGAGGAAGAACGGCACCATCGCCATGGCCGTGAAGACCACGATCAGCCCGGCCCAGAACACCATCGCGCCCGGGTTGGCGATCACGGTGCGGATGGACACGATGATCGCCTCGAACGTCGAAACCTGCCGGTCCACCAGCATCGGGATCGAAACGGCCGAGATCGCGAAGGCGGCCGCCGCAAAAACCGCGCCCACGCCCGTGCCGACGATCAGGAAAGGCAGCAGCATCGGCGAGCGCAACATCGCCAGGGGGATTTGTTCCAGGGTCGGGGTGAAGTTGAACCCGAACATCAGCATGAAGGTCAGCGCCGCGATCTGCACCCACCAGAGATGCAGAAACAGCAGTGCCATCCCCATGAAGGCGAGTTGCACGCTGTTGCGTGTGAAACCACCCATGCAGGCGGCGATGGTGACGGGCTTGCCCTGCTCCCGCAGCCGGGACGCCTCGTAGAGGCCCGCGGCCAGCAGCGGCGAGACGATGAAGAAGCCGGCCGAGGCGGGCAGGATGGCCCAGGCGGTCTGCGCCCAGATCAGCAGCAGGGTCAGCGCCCAGCCTGCCAGCGCCAGCGCGCCGCCATAGAAGAATCCGAGATGCGGCATGGCCATCAGGTCGCGCCAGCCGGCGGTCAGCCAGACCCAGGGCCGGTCCGGCGAGACCGTGTTGACGAGCGTGCCGCTGGGAACGGTATCCACTTGGCTGGTCATGGCGATCGTTTCCTCCGCCGACAGTGTAACGGCTCGCTGGCAATGTTGCACCCAGGTGTGCTGCGGTGCAGAGGGACTTGATCCGGATCAAGGACGCGTCGCAGGGGCGGGGCTTGTTTCCCGGCAACGGTGGGCGTCGCGAATCCCGGCGCGTCGCCAAGGTAAGGAGAAATTGGTCGTGGCAGCAGCAACCGCAATCGCCGCCCTGGCTCCGGGGCAGGCCTCGAGGGCGGGGGAGGTGACCTATGTCGAGGGCCCGATCCGCGCCTTCGCCATAGCCACCGTCTTCTGGGGCGTGGTCGGCTTCCTCATGGGGGTCGTGATCGCGACGCAGCTGGCGGCCCCGCTGCTGAACCTCGACCTGGAATGGACCACCTTCGGGCGGCTGCGTCCCCTCCATACCAGCGCGGTGATCTTCGCCTTCGGCGGCAACGCGCTGTTCGCCACCAGCCTGTACATCGTGCAGCGAACGTGCCGCGCCCGGCTCTTCGGCGGCGAGGATGCGGGCTGGTTCCTGTTCTGGGGCTACCAGTTCTTCATCGTCATGGCGGCGCTGGGCTATGTTCTCGGCATCACGCAGAGCAAGGAATACGCCGAGCCCGAGTGGTTCGTGGACCTGTGGCTGACCCTCGTCTGGGTCATCTACCTGGTCGTCTACGGCGGCACGATCGTGAAGCGCGAGGAGCCGCACATCTTCGTGGCGAACTGGTTCTACCTCGCCTTCATCATCACCATCGCCGTGCTGCACATCGGGAACAACATCTCGATCCCGGTCAGCCTCTTCTCCTCGCATTCCTATTCCGCGCCCTCGGGCGTGCAGGGGGCGATGATCCAGTGGTGGTACGGCCACAACGCGGTGGCCTTCTACCTGACCGTGCCCTTCCTCGCGATGATGTACTACTTCATCCCGAAGCAGGCGGACCGGCCGATCTATTCCTACCGCCTGTCCATCGTCCATTTCTGGACGCTGATCTTCATCTACATCTGGGCCGGGCCGCACCACCTGCACTACACCGCGCTGCCCGACTGGGTGCAGGTGCTCGGCATGGTGTTCAGCGTCGTGCTGTGGATGCCGTCCTGGGGCGGCATGATCAACGGTCTGATGACGCTGTCGGGCGCATGGGACAAGCTGCGGACCGATCCGGCGCTGCGCTTCTCGGTCGCCGCCGTCGGCTTCTACGCCATGGCGACCTTCGAAGGGCCGGTGATGTCGATCCGGGCGGTGAACGGGCTGTCCCACTACACCGACTGGACCATCGGGCACGTGCATTCCGGCGCGCTCGGCTGGAACGGCTTCATCACCTTCGGCGCGCTGTACTTCCTGTTCCCTGTGTTGTGGCGGAAGAAGGCGATCTGGAGCCAGAAGCTGATCGAGTGGCACTTCTGGCTCGCGACGCTCGGCATCGTCTTCTACATCACCGCGATGTGGGTCTCCGGCATCATGCAGGGGCTGATGTGGCGGGCCTACGATGAGCTCGGCTTCCTCCAGTACTCCTTCGTGGAGACGGTCGAGGCGATGCACCCCTACTACGTGATCCGGACGCTGGGCGGCCTGCTCTACCTCACCGGCGGTCTGCTCATGGCCTACAACCTGTGGAAGACGGTGACGAGCGGTGAGGCGGCCGAACCCGCCCCCGCCGCGGTGCCTGCTTCCGCCATCGCCTCCCCGGCGGAATAAGGAGAGACACGCCATGTTCCGCTGGCTTCGCGACCACGGCATCATCGAGCGCAACGTCGTGCTGATGGGCGTGCTGACGCTGATCACCGTCTCCATCGGCGGCCTGGTGCAGATCGTGCCCCTGTTCGCCGTGGAGACCACCATCGAGCGCGTCTCGGGCGTGCGCCCGTACACGCCGCTCGAGCAGATGGGCCGCGACATCTACGTGCGGGAAGGCTGCTACACTTGCCATTCCCAGATGATCCGCCCCTTCCGCGACGAGCTGGAGCGCTACGGGCACTTCAGCCTCGCCGCAGAGAGCATGTACGACCACCCCTTCCAGTGGGGCTCCAAGCGCACGGGGCCGGACCTCGCGCGCGTGGGCGGCCGCTACTCGGATGACTGGCACGCGGCGCATCTGCGCTCCCCGCGCGCGCTGGTGCCGGCCTCGGTCATGCCGCCCTATGCCTTCCTCGACCGTCCGCTCGAATACACGGACATCCAGGACCGGCTGCGGGCGCTGCGGATGGTCGGCGTCCCCTACACGGACGAGATGATCGCCAATGCGCGGGCCGACCTCGAGGCGCAGGCGCGCCCCGATGCCGACCCCGGCGCCTACCAGGGCCGCTACGCCCGCGCCCGCCAGGCCGCCTTCGACGGCGATCCGAACCGGATCACCGAGATGGACGCGCTGGTGGCCTACCTGCAGATGCTCGGGACGCTCGTGGACTTCCGCGACGTGACCCCGGCGCAGCTGCGCCAGCCGTGAGGGGGACGCCATGCAGGCCCTGATCGACACGCTGCCCCTGTTCCGGACCCTCTGGGTCGTGTGGTTCTTCGTCCTCTTCCTCGGGATGCTGTGGTTCGTCCTGCGGCCGTCGAAGAAGACCTACTACGAGGCACAGGCCGACATTCCCCTGCGGGACCGGGAAGGTCCCGCCCGCGGCACACGCTGAGGAGCATCCCTGGATGCCGACCAAGATCGAGAAGGACAGCCTGACCGGGCGGGAAACCACCGGCCATGAATGGGACGGGCTGAAGGAACTGAACACGCCGCTGCCGAAGTGGTGGCTCTGGACCTTCTACGCGACGATCGTCTGGGGGATCGCGTGGGTGATCATCTACCCCTCCGTCCCCGGCTGGCGCGGGACCTCGGGCTGGATCGCCCGCGAGGCCGTCGTCGCCGACGTGGCCCAGGCGCAGGCCCGCACCGAACCGATGCTCGCTCGGCTGCGGGAGGCGACGCCGGCGCAGATCGTGGCAGACCCGGAGATGCGCAACTTCGCCATTGCCGGCGGCCGCGTCGCCTTCGGCAACAACTGCGCCGGCTGCCACGGCGCGGGTGGGCAGGGCGCGCAGGGCGGCTTCCCCTCGCTCGCCGACGACGACTGGATCTGGGGCGGGACGCTGGAAGCCATCCAGCAGACCATCCGCCACGGCATCCGTTCGAACGAGAGCGACGAGCAGCGCCAGAGCCAGATGCCGCGCTTCGGCGCCGACGGGCTGCTGACCGCGGCGCAGGTCGGCGACGTGGCGGAGCACGTGCTCGCCCTGTCCAACCGCGCGACCGACCAGGCCGCGGCGGGCCGGGGGGCCACGATCTTTGCGGAGCAGTGCGCGTCCTGCCATGGCGAGCAGGGCGAGGGAAACCGTGAACTCGGCGCGCCGCGCCTGACCGACCAAGTCTGGCTCTACGGCAGCACGAAGCGCGATATCGTCGCCATGATCAACAACCCACGCGCCGGCGTCATGCCTGCCTGGGGCCAGGGCCGGCTCGACCCCGCCACCGTCAATATGCTGACTGTCTACGTGCATTCCCTCGGGGGAGGGGAGTAAGTCTCCTCGCCCCGGCGAGCCGGAGCAGACATGAGCAACATCGAAGCACCGCACCGCGCCAAGGCGGACCGCCCGGTGGAGGCCCCCGCCTCCGCCGAGGCGCAGCCGCTCTATGCCTCGCGCCAGAAGGTCTACCCGAGGCGTGTCTTCGGGCCGGTCCGCTCGGTGAAGTGGGCGGTGCTCATGTTCTGCCTGGCGCTCTACTACATCGTTCCGTGGCTGCGATGGGACCGCGGCCCGGGCATGCCGGACCAGGCCGTGCTGGTGGACATGGCCAATGCGCGCCTGTTCTTCTTCTGGATCGAGATCTGGCCGCAGGAGATCTACTTCCTGGCCGGCGCGCTGATCCTCGGCGCCTTTGCGCTCTTCGCCGTCTCCTCCCTGTTCGGGCGGCTGTGGTGCGGCTTCACCTGCCCGCAGACGGTCTGGACCGACCTCTTCATGCTCGTGGAGGGCTGGATCCAGGGCGACCGCAATGCGCGGATGAAGCTCGACCAGGGGCCGAAGAACGCCAACTACTGGGTCCGCAAGGGCCTGACCCATGCGGTCTGGCTCGCGATCGCCGCGGCGACCGGCGGCGCCTGGGTGATGTACTTCGTCGATGCGCCGACCGTGAGCATGGAGATCCTGACCGGCCAGGCCAGCATCGAGGTCTATTTCTTCTTCGGCCTCTTCTCCGGCTTCACCTACCTGCTCGCCGGCTGGGCGCGGGAGCAGGTCTGCACCTACATGTGCCCCTGGCCGCGCTTCCAGGCGGCGATGCTGGACGAGAACTCCCTCGTCGTGACCTACCGCGACTGGCGGGGCGAGCCGCGCGGCAAGGCGAAGGCGGAAGGCGTCGGCGACTGCGTGGACTGCTACGCCTGCGTCCATGTCTGCCCGACCGGCATCGACATTCGCGACGGGCAGCAGCTCGAATGCATCGGCTGCGGGCTCTGCGTCGATGCCTGCGACAACGTCATGGCCAAGCTCGGCCGGCCCAAGGGGCTGATCGCCTTCGAGACGCTGAAGAACCTCGCCGCCAGCGAGGCCGCGGCCGCCGGCATGGCGCCGGGGCCGGAACGGCAGAAGGCCGGCATGGCCGCGCGCGACGTCCCGCGCTTCCTGCGCCCGCGCACCATGATGTATGCCGGGGCGATCGGGACGGTGACGCTGGTGATGCTCGGCGCCTTCCTGCTGCGCTCGACGCTGGACGTGACGGTGCTGCGGGACCGCGCGCCGCTCTTCGTGCGCCTGTCCGACGGCTCCATCCGCAACGGCTACACGATCAAGATCGTGAACAAGCGGCGGGAGGAGACGCCGCTGCTGCTCGCCCTGCGGGCCCCGGAGGGCTTCCGCGTGGTGGTCCAGGATGCCGATGCCGATGCCCAGGGGCGGCCGCTGCTCACCCGCCGCGCCGACGGCATCACGCAGTACCGCGTGCTCCTCACCGCGCCAAACGGCGCGCGGCTGCCGGAATCCACGCCGATCACCTTCCGCCTGCTGGAGCCCGACGGGCGCGAGGTGGCGAGCCAATCCAGCAGCTTCGTGGGACCGAGATCATGAGTGCTTCCATGAACAGCCCGACATACGATCCGAAGCGCGGCCGCTGGATTCCCTGGGTCTTCGCCGGGGGGTTGCTGCTGGTCGTCGTGGTCAACATGGTGCTGGTCTATTTCGCGACCTCCACCTTCAGCGGCGTCACCGTCCCGCGCTCCTACGAGCGTGGCCGCGGATACGAGCAGGTGATCGCCGAGGCCGCGCGGCAGGACGCGCTGGGCTGGAGCGCCGAGGTCTCGCTCTCCGGCGGCGCGCTGCGCGTGGCCGCGACCGACCGGGAAGGCCGCCCCATCTATGGCCGCGTCGAGGGCGTGCTGCTGCGGCCGCTCGACGGGACGGAGATCCCGCTCGCCTTCAACGCCACGGGCAGCGGCCGCTGGGCCGCCGAGGTCGTGCCGCCGCGCCCTGGCCTGTGGGAAGCGCGACTGACCCTCTTCGGCCCGAATGAAACGCCCTTCGACATCCGCCAGCGGGTCATGGCGCAATGAGTCTGATCGGCCGCGCCGAACCGCTCGTCCCGAGCGCCGTCAGCGCGGCCGCCTGCGCGCATTGCGGCGCGCCGCTCGCCGCGGGGCAGCACCGCTTCTGCTGCACGGGCTGCGAGGGTGCGCATGCGCTGGTCGCGGGCCTCGGCCTCGATGCCTTCTACCGGCGGAGGGAGACGGAGGCCGGCGCTCTGCGGCCGGAGGAGACGGCCCCGGGGCTCGACCTCGCACCCTTCGTCACCACGGACCGCGACGGCACGCAACGACTGGAACTGCTGCTCTCCGGCCTGACCTGCGGCGCCTGCGTCTGGCTGGTGGAGCAGGCGCTGGCGGCCGAGCCGGACGTGCTCTCGGCACGGGCCTCGCTGACGGCGCGCCAGCTTACCGTGACCTGGCGCGGGGAGGCGGCGCGGGCGAACGATGTCGTGGCGTTGCTCGCGCGCCTGGGCTTCCGCGCGGCGCCCTGGTCGCCTGCCTGCCTGCGCGCGACGGAGGACGCCGAAGGGCGCGAACTCACCCTCGCGCTCGGCGTCGCGGCCTTCGGCTCGATGAACGTCATGCTGGTCTCGGTCGCCGTCTGGGTGGGCTGGGACATGGGGCCGGCGCTGCGGCATGCGCTGCACTGGCTCGCGGCGATGATCGGCCTGCCGGTGGTGCTGATCGCCGGCATGCCTTTCTACAGGTCGGCCTGGACCGCGATCCGCGCCGGACGGCCGAGCATGGACCTCGCCGTTTCGCTCGGCGTGCTCGCCACGACGGCGATGTCGCTGTCGGAGACGCTGCGCAACGGCCCCTACACCTGGTTCGACGGCGCGACGATGCTGCTGGCGCTGCTGCTCGCGGGGCGCGTCTTCGACCGCGCGGCGCGGCGGCGGGCGCGGCAGTCGGTGGCGGAACTGCTGGCGCTGCAGGAAGGCGTCGTCAGCCGCCTCCTGCCGGATGGACGGATGGAGGCGGTGCCGGCGGAGAACATCGCCGCCGGCGACCGCGTGCTGGTGGCCGCCGGCGAGCGGCTGCGCCTGGACGGCGTGGCGGATGCCGATGCGCTGCTCGATGCCGCAGCCACGACGGGCGAGAGCGTGCCCCGCACCTTCGCCGCCGGCGACAGCCTGCCGGCGGGCGCGGTGAACATGGGCGCGGCCTTCGCGATGATGGTGACGGCGGCGGCGAAGGACGGCTCGCTCGCCGCCATGGCGCGGCTGCTGGAACGCGCGGAGCAGGCCAAGGGCCGCTTCGTCGCCATCGCCGACCGGGCATCCCGCTACTACGTGCCGGTGGTTCATGCGGTCGCGGCCCTGACTTTTCTCGGCTGGTGGGGGCTGCTCGACGCCCCCTGGCAGGTCGCGCTGGTGAACGCGGTCTGCGTGCTGCTCATCACCTGCCCCTGCGCGCTGGCGCTCGCCGTGCCGGCGGTGCAGGTCGTCGCGGTGGGCGCGTTGTTCCGGCGCGGCGTGCTGGTCACCTCCGCCACCGCGCTGGAGCGGCTGGCGAGTGCCGACCACGCCGTGCTCGACAAGACCGGCACGCTGACCGAGGGCCGGCCGGTTCTGGTCCCGGAAGGGCAGGATGCGGGCACGCTGCGACGCGCGGCGGGGATGGCGCGGGCGTCGCGGCACCCGCTCGCCCAGGCGCTGGCGCGCGCCTGCCCCGACGCGGCGCTTGCCGAGGGCGTGCGCGAGGTGCCGGGGCAGGGGCTGCTGGCCGGCGAGGCGCGGCTCGGCTCCCCGGCCTTCTGCGGCCTCGGGCCGTCGGCCGACGGCATGACGATGGTGTTCCGCGACGGCGATGGCGCCCCCGTCGCCTTCCGCTTCGCCGATCGCATGCGCGATGACGCGCCGGCGGCTGTCGCGGCGCTGAACGGGCTTGGCCTGCCCGCGGAACTGCTCTCCGGCGACGGGGAGGGCGCGGTCGCGAGCCTGGCCCGGCGGGCCGGCATCCCGGCCTGGCGTTCCAGTGCGGACCCGGTGGCCAAGCAGGCGCGCATCGAGGCGCTGAAGGCCGAGGGCCGCCATCCGCTGATGGTCGGCGACGGGATCAACGACGCCGCCGCGCTCGCCGCCGCGCATGTCTCGGCGAGCCCGGCAGGGGCGACCGATCTGGCGCAGACCGCGGCGGACCTGGTGCTGCAGCGCGAGGGCCTGGCCGCGCTGCCGGCCGCGATCCGCGTCGCCCGCCGCGCGCAGGCGATAGCCCGGCAGAACATCGGCTTGTCGCTGACCTATAACGTGTTCGCCGTGCCGGCGGCGGTGGGCGGGCTGGTCACGCCGCTGATCGCGGCGCTGGTCATGGCCGCCTCCTCGATTGTCGTCGTGCTGAATGCGCTGCGGGCGGGGAAGGAGTAGGCGGATGGATTCGCTCTTCCTGCTGGTGCCGATCTCGCTATTCCTGGGGCTCCTCGGGCTGGGGGGGTTCCTCTGGGCGCTGCGGACGCGCCAATACGACGACCTCGACGGTGCGGCTTCCCGCATCCTCTTCGACGACGATCATCCCCGAAAGGAGACGCCGAAATGACGGGTTCCCGCTTGTTCTTCATGGTGCTGTACGGCGTGGTCGCGCTGCTGGGCCTGTTCATGGCGGCTGGTGCGCGCGATGTCGGCATCTCCATCTTCGGCTGGGGCATGCTGCTGTTCGGGGTGCTGAACATCTTCAACGCCATCAAGGTGCATTTCGACGAGGCCGAGGCGCGGCACTGATACCGCTCGGCGCATCTGCTGCCCGGTACCAGGGTCGTGGTTTCGCGCGCTGCCGCCCCACCGGCCCCGCGCGCCATACCCTTCGCCTTGCCGGTGATGCGATCATCGGCAAGGCCCGGCGGAATGACACCGCACGCGCGGCCGAAGGGCGGCCCGAGGCAAGGCCTCGGGCCGGGAGAGCCCATGCGCGGCCGCGCCCAGACCAATCGCGGTTGCCAGCACGCCAGCGCATGGCGGGAAGCCAAGCCGGCCGGATGGCCGGCGCCCGGCGTCTGAGGGCCTGAATCAGGGCGCCGGCGAGAGCACCCGCTTCAGGCAGCGCAGCGTGAAGGCCGTGCGCGTGTGGCGCACGCCGGGCAGGCGGTAGATCTTCTCCCGCAGCAGGCGTTCGTATCCCGCCGTGCCGCCGACGGCGATCTTCAGCACGTAGTCGTATTCGCCGGCCACGAGCCAGGCTTCCAGCACCTCCGGCATCACCTGCACCGTTTCCTCGAAGCGGCGCAGGCTGTCATCGTCGTGACGTTCCATCATCACTTCCACGAAGACCGTGTCCGGCAGGCCGAGCGCGGCCTGGTCGAGCAGCGCGTGGTAGCCCTCGATCACGCCGGCCTGTTCCAGCCGCTTCACCCGCGTCCAGCAGGGGGATGGCGAAAGGCCGACCTCCTCGGCCAGTTCGGCATTGGTCAACCGCGCCCGGCGGGAGAGCGCGCGGAGGATTCGGCGGTCGGTGGCGTCCATCCCAGAAGGATGTTCCGTATTCTCGGCGCTGCACAACAGAATTCGGAACAAATCGCCGCCTGGACTGGTCCAGCATCCTGCCATTGGCAGAACCCCGGGGACCGCCCAACATGACCCTCATGGGCAGCATCATCAGGCCGGACGCGACACTCGAGGAACGCTGGGACGCCACGGGCGGTCCGGTCTTGCTGACAGGCACCCAGGCGCTGGTGCGCCTGCCGATGCTGCGGCAGGAGATGGACGCCGCGCTCGGCTGGAAGACCGGCGGCTTCATCTCGGGTTATCGGGGTTCGCCGCTCGGCGCCTTCGACCGGGAACTCGCGCGCCAGCAGAAGCGGCTCAAGGCGCATGACATCGTCTTCCAGCCTGGGCTGAACGAGGACCTCGCCGCGACCGCCATCTGGGGCACCCAGCAGGTGGGCCTGACGCCTGGTGGGCGCGTCGATGGCGTCTTCGCCATCTGGTACGGCAAGGGGCCGGGGGTGGACCGCTCCGGCGACGTGCTGCGGCACGCCAATTCCGCTGGCACCGCGCCCAAGGGCGGCGTGCTGGCGCTGGCGGGGGATGATCCGTCCTCCAAGTCCTCGACCATCACCTCGGGCTGCGAATACGCCTTCATGGATGCGGAGATCCCGCTCCTCGATCCGTCCGACGTGGGGGAGGTGCTGGAATTCGGGCTGAAGGGGATCGCGCTGTCGCGCTTCGCCGGCACCTGGGCGGGCATGAAATGCGTCGCGGACACCATGGACGCGTCGATGACCGTGCTGCTCGATCCGGCGCGCTACGCGACGCGGGATCCGCAGGGGCTGCCGCTGCCGCCTGACGGGCTGCACATCCGCCTGACGGACAATCCCATCGCGCAGGAGGAACGCCTGCGGCACTTCAAGCTGCCGCACGCGGTGGCCTTCGCGCGGGCCAATGGTTTCGACCGGATCGTGCTGGATGGGCCACGCGCCCGCTTCGGCATTGCCGTGCGCGGCAAGGCCTATGCCGTGTTCCGCCAGGCGCTGGAGGAAGCGGGCATCTCCGACGCCTTCGCGCGCGAGAACGGCCTGCGGATCTGGAAGGTCGGCCTGGCTTGGCCGATGGACGCCGAGGCCGCGCGCGCCTTCGCCGAGGGGCTGGAGGAGATCCTCGTCATCGAGGACCGCCGCCCCGTGCTGGAATGGCAGTTGCGCGACGCGCTGTTCCACGCGCCGGTGCGCCCGCGCGTGACGGGCAAGAAGGACGAGAACGGCCGCCCGCTGATCTCGGACCTGACGGAACTCGATGTCGGGCAGATGCTGCGCGCGCTCGCCGCCCGGCTGCCGGAGGCGCTGCGCACCGACCGCCTGCGCGCACGCATCGCGGAACTCGATGCGCTCGCCGCCGCGCAGGAAATGCCGCTGCATCTGCGCGACCCGTATTTTTGCCCGGGCTGCCCGCACAACACCTCGACGAAGATCCCCGAGGGATCGCGCGCGCTGGCCGGCATCGGCTGCCACTATTTGGCGCGGTTCATGAACCGCAACTCCGACGCCTTCACCCAGATGGGTGGCGAGGGCATGCCCTGGATCGGCCAGGCGCCCTTCACCACGGAAGAGCATGTCTTCGCCAATATCGGCGACGGCACCTGGGGCCATTCGGGCAGCCTGACGGTGCGCTTCGCCGTGGCCGCCAAGGCCAACATGACCTTCAAGGTGCTGGTCAACAGCGCGGTCGCCATGACCGGCGGGCAGACGCCCGAAGGCGAGATCGACGTCCCGCATATCGCCGCCCAACTCCACGCCGAGGGCGTGGAGCGCATCGAGATCGTCTCCGACGACGAGGACCGCCACAAGGGCAACCCGCTGATCCCGGCGGGGACGGGCTTCCATCACCGCTCCGAACTGGAGGCGGTGCAGAAGACGCTGCGCGACGTGAAGGGCGTGACGGCGATCATCTACGACCAGGAATGCGCCACCGAGCGCCGCCGCAAGCGCAAGCGCGACCTGGCGCCGAAGGCCGAGCGTCGGGTCATGATCAATCCCCGCGTCTGCGAGGATTGCGGCGATTGCTCGCGCGCGTCGAACTGCCTCGCGGTGGAGCCGGTGGAGACGGAGTTCGGCCGCAAGCGCAAGATCGACCAGTCGGCCTGCAACCAGGACCTGTCCTGCATCAACGGCTTCTGCCCGTCCTTCGTGACGCTGGTCGGCGCGAAGCCTGCCGAGCACCACGTCGCGGCATCCGGCGCCGCGCCGCCGGAACCCACGCGCCCCGAGGTGCAGGGCGAGGCGTGGAACCTGCTGATGGCCGGCGTGGGCGGGCAGGGGGTATCGTCGCTGGCGGCGATCCTGGCGCAGGCGGCGCATCTGGAAGGGCGGCCGGTGCGGAGCCTGGATTTCCTTGGCCTCGCGCAGAAGGGCGGCGGCGTCTATGCGCAGTTGCGGATCGGCGCAGCCGGGGCGGCGCCTGACTCCATCGCGGGTGCGCGCATCGGCGCCGGGTCGGCGGACCTGCTGATCGCGGCGGACATGGTGGTGGCGCATGGCCGGACGGCGCGGCCGATGCTCGGCCCGTCGCGCACGGCGGCGGTGGTGAATGCGGACCTCGCGCCGACGGCGCAGTTCGTGAAGGATACCTCAACCCGCTACCGTGCCGCCGAGATGCTGGAGAGCATCCGCCACGCCTGCCGCGACACCATCGCCCTGCCCGGCGCGACGCGCGTCACCGAGGAACTGGGCGACGCGGTCTATATCAACGTCTTCCTGCTCGGCATCGCGTATCAGCGCGGGCTGGTGCCGCTGTCGGCGGAAGCCATCGAGCGCGCGCTGGAACTCAACGGCGCGCAGGTGGCGCTGAACAAGGAAGCCTTCGCCCGCGGCCGCGCCGCCGCGCTGGAGGACCTGCAACCGCCCGCGCACGCCGCCGAGACTCTGGATGCGCTGGTCGCCCGCCGCGTCGCTGACCTGACGGCTTACCAGAATGCGCGCTATGCGGCGCCCTATGCGGATTTCGTCGCGAAGGTGCGCGCCGCCGAGCAGGCTGCGCTGCCGGGCGAGGAACGCCTCTCCCGCGCCGTCGCGACGCAGTTGCATCGGCTGATGGCCTACAAGGACGAGTACGAGGTGGCGCGGCTGCACTCCCTGCCGGAGTGGCAGGATGCGCTGGCGCGCGGCTTCACCGGCACGCAGCGGGTCGAGATGCACCTCGCGCCGCCGGTGTTGGCGAAGGCCGACCCGGCGACGGGCGTTCCGGCGAAGCGCCGCTTCGGGCCCTGGATGCTGACGGCGATGGGGTGGCTGCGGCACGGAAAGGTGCTGCGCGGCACCTCCTTCGACCCCTTCGGCCGCACCGGGGAACGCCGGACGGAGCGCGCCCTGCCGGCGGAGTTCCGTGGCGGGGTGGAACGCTTCCTTGCGGCGCTGCCGGGCAGCCACGGCGTCGCCTGCGACTGGGCGGAAGCCTGGGCCGGCGTGAAGGGCTTCGGCCATGTGAAGGCGCGAAACCTCGGGGCGGTCCGTGCGCGCCTGGCAGGGATCGAGTCCCCCGCCGTCGCTGCGGAGTAGGCGACCGGCCCAAATCCCAAAGAAGGTTGAGGGGGGCGTGGGGGGAGAAGTTCTCTTCTCCTCCCACTCCGCTATCGTCCGCGCAGGGAGAGCCACGCCATGACCACTGCCTTCGACCTGCCCGAGGCCACGCGCGAACTGCAATCCGTCGCCCGCGACTTCGCCCGCGAGGTGATCGCCCCCAACGCCCTGCGCTGGGACGAGGAGCGCCACTTCCCGGTCGAGGAACTGCGCCAGGCCGCGCAACTCGGCATGGCCGCGCTCTACGTGCGGGAGGAATCCGGCGGCGCCGGCCTCACGCGCCTCGACGCCGCCGTGGTGTTCGAGGCGCTGGCGACCGGCTGCCCGACTTTCTCGGCCTTCCTGTCCATCCACAACATGGTCGCCTGGATGATCGACCGCTTCGGCAATGACGCACAGCGCGCGGAATGGCTGCCGGGGCTGATCACCATGGAGCGCATCGCCTCCTACTGCCTGACCGAGCCGGGCAGCGGGTCCGACGCCGCCGCGCTACGGATGCGCGCGGCGCGCGACAACGAGGGCTATGTGCTGAACGGCACCAAGCAGTTCATCTCCGGCGCCGGGGCCTCGGACCTGTATCTCACGATGGTTCGCACGGGCGGGGAGGGGCCGGGCGGCATCTCCGCCCTGCTGATCCCGAAGGAGACGCCAGGCCTCTCCTTCGGCGCGCATGAGCGCAAGATGGGCTGGAACGCCCAGCCGACGCGGCAGGTGATCCTGGAGGACGCGCGCGTACCGGCCTCCGCGCTGCTGGGGGAGGAAGGTCAGGGCTTCCGCTTCGCCATGGCGGGGCTGGATGGCGGGCGGCTCAACATCGCGGCCTGCTCGCTCGGCGGCGCGGAGGCGGCGCTGGAGATCGCGCTCGCCTACACGCAGGAACGCCGCGCCTTCGGCAAGGCGGTCTCGGACTTCCAGAACACGCAGTTCAAGCTCGCCGACATGCGGATCGAGCTGGAGGCATCGCGCGCCCTGCTCTGGCGCGCCTGCGCGAAGCTGGATGCACGGGCGCCGGATGCCACCGCCTTCTGCGCCATGGCCAAGCGCTTCGTCACCGACACCGGATCGCGCGTCGCCGACGAGGCGCTGCAATTGCTCGGCGGCTATGGCTACCTGGCGGATTACGGCATCGAGAAGATCGTGCGCGACCTCCGGGTGCACCGGATCCTGGAAGGCACGAACGAGATCATGCGCCTGATCCTCGCGCGACAGATGCTCGGGACGCGATAGCGCCTGATCCGCGGAGGCGGGATCGCTGGAGCGGTGAATCAGCCGCTCAAACACCGGCTGCAACGTGATCCACGAAGATGGATCACGCTACAGCGCGGGCGAGCGTCACGGCTTCTTCATCGGGCTGTCATCGGGGCATCGCGGACGGCGTGGCACCCGGCGGCTCCCCCGGATCGAGGAGTCGCCGATGATCGCCCGCCGCCTTGCGCTGACACTGCCCGCGCTCGCCCTGCTGCCCCGCGCCGCCGCCGCGCAGTCCGACTGGCGCGCCCAGGTGCCCGAGGTCCGCTTCGGCATGATCAGCGTCGAGAACGAGCGCGACGCGATCGCCCGCCTGCAGGGCTTCCAGGCCTACATGCAGCGCAGCCTCGGCGTGCCGGCGCGCGTCTTCCGCGGCTCCGACTACGCCGCGGTGGTCGAGGCGCTGCGCTCCAATCATGCCGAGGTCGCCTACCTCGGCCCGGCCTCCTACGGCCTCGCGCGCCGCGTGATGGGGGATCGCGTCGCGCCGATCTTCCGCTACGTCGATAACGAGGGGATGGAGGGCTACCACTCCGTCATGATCGTGAAGACCGACAGCCCGGTCCGCGCGCTGGAAGACATGCGCGGCCGCACCCTCGGCTTCGTCGATCCGAACAGCACCTCGGGCTTCCAGGTGCCGGGCTGGTTCCTGCGCCGCCAGGGGATGGACCCGGCGACCTTCTTCTCCCGCACCGGCTTCGCGGGCAGCCACGAGCAGGGCGTGATGGCGGTGATCAACGGCACCTACGACGCCGCGGTCGTCTCCTACTCCAACGAGCGGCGCAACACCTTCCAGCGCATGGTCGAGAAAGGGATGATCCAGGACGGCCAGCTGCGCGTGATCTGGCGCTCCCCGCTGATCCCGAACAGCCCGCTGGTCATGCGGACGGACCTGCCCGAGGGCCTGCGCCAGGCGTTGGTCGAGGCGATCGGCGCCATGCCGGAGCGCGACGCCGAGGCGTTCCGCCAGATGTCCTCCGGCGCGCGCGGCGTGGTGGCGGCGAAGCACGAGGACTACTCGGACATCATGGCGATCCTCGAGGAGAATGCCGCGCGGCGCCGCGAGCGGCGGTCCTGAATGGCGAGCGGCACCGTCCTTGCCGCCGAGGGGCGCTGGCGCGCGGCGCGGTCGCGGCGGCGGCGCGCGGTCGTGCTCGGCGGCGCG
>NZ_JAAEDM010000074.1 GCF_018129065.1 Neoroseomonas soli
CGGCGGCGCGGCGATGCTGCCCGGGCGCGAGCGCGGCTCCGTCGCGGCGATGGCGATGGCGGTGGCGCTGCCGTCGCCCGCCGGCTCCACCGGCGCGAAGAGGGACGGCGTGCCGGCGAAGGCCCGCGGCGCGGGCAGGCGGCGCTCCACCTCGGTCAGGCGGACGAACTGCGACGGCGCCATGGGCTCGAGCGGCAGGTGGCGCTGCGCGACCTGACGCAGGCGGTCCGGCTCGTTCAGCAGGGCCCATTCGGCGCGCAGCACCTGCGTGCGCTCGCGCGCCTGCTCGGTGCGGCGGTTGATCTCGCGCAGTTCGCGGTCGAGCTGCGAGACCGAATGCTTCACCTGGTAGAGGTAAAGTCCCGCGCCGGCAGCGGCGAAGAGGGTGACGAGCGTCAGAGGGCGGATCATGCGGCCTCCTCCAGGCGTTCGAGGGCGCGCAGGCGGGCGGAACGCGCGCGCGGGTTCGCCCCCGTCTCGGCATCGCCGGGACGGAGGGCGCGCGGGGTGACCAGGCGGAAGCGCGGTGCGACGCGCGCGGTCAGCGCGCCGGGATCATGGCGGGAAGCGCCGCCGGAGCGCCCGGCGGCCTCCGCCATGAAACGCTTGGCGATGCGGTCTTCGAGCGAGTGGAAGGCGACGACCACCAGCCGCCCGCCCGGCGCGAGCAACTGCGCGGCGGCGGCCATGCCGCGCTCGACCTCGCCGAGTTCGTCGTTCACCGCGAGGCGCAGCGCCTGGAAGGACCGCGTCGCGCCGTCGATGCCGGACGGGTCGCGCGGCACCTTCGAACGCACCAGCGCGGCGAGGTCGCCGGTGGTCGTGAAGGGCTGTTCCTTGCGGCGCTCGGCGATGGCCTTGGCGATGCGGCGGGAGAAGCGTTCCTCGCCGAGGTGGAACAGGATGTCGGCGAGTTCGCCTTCCGGCAGCGTGTTCACGAGGTCCGCGGCCGACGGCCCGGACTTCTCCATCCGCATGTCGAGCGGCCCGTCGGCGCGGAAGGAGAAGCCGCGCTCGGCCTGGTCGAGCTGGAAGGACGACACGCCGAGGTCCATCACCACCCCGTCCAGCGCCGTGATGCCGCGCGTGGCGAGGTGTTCGAGCATGTCGCCGAAGCGGCCCTCGATCAGGTGCAGGCGCGGTGCGTGGCGCGCGGCGAGCGCTGCACCACGGGCGATGGCGTCGGGATCGCGGTCCATCGCGAACAGCGTGCAGCGCGGCGCGGAGTCGAGGATAGCCGCCGCGTAGCCGCCGCCGCCGAAAGTGCAGTCGAGATAGGTCGCGCCATCGCGCGGGGCGAGCGTGGCGAGCACTTCGGCCAGCATGACGGGGAGGTGGCCGGTCATCATGCCTCTCCCTGCGGGCGGGCGGGGGAGGGGAGGGTGAGCTTGAAGTCGCGGGCGCGGGCGCGGGCCTCGCGGATGTGGGCGAGCGCGCGCTCCGTGTCCCAGATCTGGAAGCACTGGTTGGCGCCGATGAAGGAGACGGCTTCGGTGAGGCCGGCTTCCGCGACCAGGTCCTCCGGCAGGACCAGGCGGCCCTCGCCGTCGGGGCGCGCGGGATGGGCCGTGGCGAAGAGCGCGGCGGCGAGGTTGTCGGCCTGGTCCGAGAAGATGTCGAGGCGCGTGTGGCCGGCCGAAAGGGCCGCGAATGCGGGCTGTGGCCAGACCTCGATGCAGGGATGCCGGAAGGAAGGGAAGAGCACGATGTCCTGGGTGCCAAGGGCTTCGAGAACCGCGCGGAACTGGGCCGGGACCGAAATGCGGCCCTTCTTGTCCAACTTGCCCTTGTGCGTGCCCAGGAACTGGGTCATCGCCCCCCGCGTGCGGCCCCGCGGCGCCGCTCCAAATTGCTGTTCCGCCCCGGTTCAGCGGCCGGCGAGGCCCCCCGACCCCGCCGGCTCGCCCGACCATCCCGCTCCGTGCCCCGCTCGCCCCCCCGAGCGCTCTGGGACCCTCACGGGATGACATGGGATAACACGGGAAAACCTGGGACAGCAAGGGAGAAACATCGTTGCGAATTAGATACGCGACTCGAAAAACATCATGAATCAAAGCGGTTGCGTCCCAACACTGCCTCCCTCCGTGAGGCGATGCGAATGAAATCGCGGCATGGTGAGACGGAAGCGGCGTCAGACGGCCTGTAAGCCGGGTTCTGTCGTGCCCTTGCGGACACGGACGGCCATTCCTCTGGAGCCCGCATCGCTGCGGGCTTCGCGCGGCCAACCCGGGCAGAAGGGCGGGAATGCCCTTGCGTCAGCGCGTTGCCGCGCCTCGCCGTCCGCCCCTATTCGGCCTTGCTCCCGGTGGGGTTTGCCGTGCCGCCGCCGTTGCCGGAAGCGCGGTGCGCTCTTGCCGCACCGTTTCACCCTTGCCCGCAGGCCTTGCGGCGTGCGGGCGGTCTGTTCTCTGTGGCACTTTCCCTGGGGTCGCCCCCGCCGGTCGTTGACCGGCACCGTATTCCCGTGGAGCCCGGACTTTCCTCCAGCCTGCGATCTCTCGCGGACCAGCGGCCGCCCGGCCGTCTGACGCCGCGCGGGTCATGCGCCAGCGTGGCGGCATGCGTCAAGCGGTGCCGGCTTCGGCGGCCTGTGCGCGCATCCAGTCCCAGAACACCTGGGCCGGGCGGCGCAGCGGACCGATCGGCTTGGCGAGGTGATGGGCGCGCGGTCCCGGCGCGGCGAAGGGGTGCGCGTAGACCAGGCGCCCCGTGGCCAGTTCGCGCTCGGCGAGGTCCCCGCGCGCAAGGGCGAGACCGAGGCCCGCCGCCGCCGCTTCGAGCGTCAGGCCGAAATCGCTGAACACCAGGCCGTTGGACGGCGGTGCGCCGCGCCAGCCGGCGGCCGCGAGCCAGGCAGCCCAATGGTCCCGGTTGACGTCGAAGATCAGCGGCAGCCGCTCGGCGATCGCCTTGAGCGACGGAGTGCCGCGCAGCCTGAAGTCGGGCGAGCGCACGGGACGCAGCGTCTCGCGCATCAGCAACTCGGCCTCGAGTCCCGGCCAGGGCGGGACGCCGTGCCGCACCAGGAAATCGAGCCCGTTCCGCTGCGGGTCCTGCAACTCGGTCGTCGCCACCACGTCCACGCGGATCGTCGGATGCGCCTTGGCGAAGGCGGCCATGCGCGGCAGCAGCCAGCGCGCGGCGAAGGTCGGCACGACGCCGACGCGGATCTCGCCCATTGCCTCCTGCGCGCGGCGCCGGCGTGGGGATGCGGCCCGCCGCGTCGCCTCCTCGATCCCGGCGACGAGAGGCGCGACTTCGGCATGGTAGCGGCGCGCGAGCTGGGTCGGCTCCGTCCCGCGCGGGCCGCGCAGGAACAGCGGCCCGCCGAGCATGTCCTCGAGCGCCGCGATGTGGCGGCTGATCGCGCCATGCGTCAGGCCGAGCGCGGTGCCGGCCCGTCCGAAGCTGCCGGCGCGCAGCGCGGCGTCCAGGGCGCGCAACTGTTCCATGCTGGGCAGGCGGGTCGGACGCATGGGTGTGAGTATTCCTCACGTCCGGCGTGAATGCGAGGCGCTTCTCCTAGCCATGCCGGATGCGCAAGGCTTGCCGGTATGGCGCGATACCCAACCCCGCGCCGATGGAGCCGACCATGTCCGTCGAATGCAGCGCAACCTCCCTCCGGACCGCAGGGCACCCGGCCGCGCACGGCACGACCGCCGCGCCGGGGCTGTGGGCGCGCTTCCGGTCCAGGGCGACGGATGCGATGGAGCGCCGCCGGGCACGCCGGCTGATCGTGGAGATGGAAGACCGGATGCTGCGCGACATCGGCCTGGCGCGCGGCGACGTGGAGCGGGCGATCCGCTACGGGCGCGAGGACGCCAGGCCAGTCCTGCCCTGGTGGAGGATGTGACGCGAGAGGGGCGCCGCCCCTCTCGCACTCTCCCCGCCAAGGGCCGAAAGGCCCTTGGAACCCGTCAATGCGTCAGTGCCGGATGGGCGGGGCGTCGCCGCCGCAATACCTGTGCCTTCAGAGGCAGAGCGCGGCGACGGCGGCGATGCGCGCCCGCGTCGCGGCATCGGCGATGCCATCCGTGCGCGACGGCAGCCAGTGCCGCTGGAACGCGGTGACCAGCACCGGGAGCGGCAGGTCCGTCCGATACCCGATCGCCGCGAGCAGATGCAGCGTCTCGCTCTCCGGCGGCGGGGGCGGATCGGACGCGGGCCACAACCCGACCCCGTTCGCGGCGAGGCCCTGCCAGTCGAACAGCTCGCCCGGGTCCTGCTTGCGGTCCGGCGCGACGTCGCTGTGCCCGACAACGTTGCGCGGCGGGATCGGGTGGCGCGACAGGATGTCGAGGCAGAGGTCGCAGACCGCCGCCATCTGCAGCGCGGGGAAGTCCCGGTAGCCCCATTCGTGGCCCGGATTCACGATCTCGATGCCGATCGAGCGCGCGTTGAGCGCCGCGTGCCCGCGCCAGTGCGAGATGCCGGCGTGGGCCGCGCGCTTGTGCTCGGGCACCAGGCGGAGGATGCCGCCGTCCTCCTCGACGACGTAGTGGGAGGACACCTTGGCGGCCGGGTCGCGCAGCCGGTCGATCGCTTCCTGGCCCGTGCGCATGCCCGTGTAGTGCAGGATGAGCATGTCCACCGGTACGCCCGCGGGACGTTCATCGTGGTTGGGGCTCGGGGCCTCGATGATCCGCAGCGTCACGGGCTGCGTTCCCGCTTGATGCGATTCCCCCAGGCCGTGCTCGCGCGGCCGTTCCACGAACGGGGCCTGGGACCGTGGTGCCGTATTCACAGGCCGCGCTCCCGCTTGATGCGGTCCCCCAGGCCGTGCTCGCGCGGCCGTTCCACGAACGGGGCCTGGGACCGTGGTGCCGTATTCACAGGCCGCGCTCTCGCTTGATGCGGTCCCAGGCGGCGTTGATTTCCGCGACCTTGGTCGTTGCGCGCTTGACGAATTCCTCGGGCACGCCGCGGGCGGCGAGGCCATCCGGGTGGTTCTCCCGCATCAGCTGCCGCCAGGCGGTGCGGACCTGGTCGTCGGACGCCTCGCGCGTCAGGCCGAGGACGGGGTAGGGATCCTCCATCTGCTGCTGGACGGCGCCGCGCGGGTTCCCGCCCTTGGCCCGTTCCCAGGCCGCGGCGTCGAGGCCGAGGCGGGCATGGATGCCGCGCAGCATGTCGCCCTCGGACTTCGTCACCGGCCCGTCGGCGCGGGCGATGCGCACCAGGGCGGCCAGCACGTCCTCGAGCATCGCCTTGTTGTCGGCGAAGGCCTCGCCGAGCTTCTCGGCGAAGGGTTCCCAGCCTTCGGCGGTCTCCCGCGCCTGGTCGAAGAGCCGGCCGACATCGCGCAGCCCTTCTTCCGGCACGCGGAATGTCTGGCGGAAGGCGTCGATCTCGGCCCGCTTCACCGGCCCGTCCACCTTGGCGAGCTTCGCCGAGAGCACCACGACGGCGAAGGAGAACAGGTTCTCCCTGCCGCCCAGCATGTGGACCACGTCGGCGGCGTTGGGCGGGATGCGGCCGGCGCCGGGCATGCCGCCATTGTCGGCGGCGTGGCCGAGCGCGGCACCCACCATCGCACCGAAGGGGCCACCCATGGCGAAGCCCGCCATGCTGCCCAGGATCTTGCCCCAGAAGCTCATCTTGCAGGCGGTGCTAGCACAGAGGGGCGCGCAGCGGCAGTCGCACCGCCTTGCCGCCCGCGCAGGGCCTCTCTATGCCAGCATCGATGTGGATGGGGCGTCGCGGCCCCCGCGCGGGAATAGGGTGGCGTCATGGCCGGCTGGCAGTTCTGGATCGATCGCGGCGGCACCTTCACCGACATCGTCGCGCGCGACCCCGATGGGCATCTGTCCACCCGCAAGCTGCTCTCCGAGAACCCGGAACGCTACCGCGACGCAGCCGTGGCCGGCATCCGGGAGGTGCTGGGCGTCGCCCCCGGCGCGCCGATCCCGCCCGGTGCGATCGACGCCGTGAAGATGGGCACCACCGTCGCGACCAATGCGCTGCTCGAGCGCAAGGGCGAGCGGGTGCTGCTGATCGTCAATCGCGGCTTCGCCGACATGCTGCGCATCGGCAACCAGGCGCGGCCGCGGCTCTTCGACCTCGACGTGAGGCTGCCCGAACTGCTGCATGAGCGCGTCGCCGAGATCGGCGGGCGCGTCGCGGTGGACGGGACGGAGATCGAGCCGCTCGACGAGGCCGCCGCCCGCGCCGCGCTGAAATCCGCCCATGCCGAGGGAATCCGCGCCGTCGCCATCGTGCTCATGCATGCCTGGGCGCATCCGCGGCATGAGCAGCGCGTGGGCGAGATCGCGCGGGAGGAAGGCTTCCCGCAGATCTCGCTCAGCCATGCCGCGAGCCCCCTGCCGCGCATCGTGCCGCGCGGCGACACCACGGTCGTGGATGCATACCTGTCGCCGGTGCTGCGCCGCTACGTGGACCAGGTGGCGAGCGAACTCCCCGGCGTGCGGCTGTATTTCATGCAGTCCAATGGCGGGTTGACCGAGGCCGGGCGCTTCCAGGGCAAGGACGCGATCCTCTCCGGCCCCGCGGGCGGCATCGTCGGCGCGGCCCGCACCGCCGGGATGGGCGGCTTCGACCGCATCATCGGCTTCGACATGGGCGGCACCAGCACCGACGTCGCCCTCTACGCCGGCGAGTTCGAGCGCGCCTTCGAAACCGAGGTCGCCGGCGTGCGCATGCGTGCGCCGATGATGGCGATCAACACCGTGGCGGCGGGTGGAGGTTCGATCCTGCATTTCGACGGCGCGCGCATGCGTGTCGGTCCGGATTCCGCGGGCGCGGTGCCGGGTCCGGCCTGCTACCGGCGCGGCGGGCCGCTCGCGGTGACGGACGCCAACGTCATGGTCGGCAAGATCCAGCCCAGGCATTTCCCGGCGATTTTCGGCCCGAACGGCGATCAGCCGCTGGATGCCGACATCGTGCGGCAGAAGTTCACGGCACTGGCGGAGGAGATCGCCCAGGCGACCGGCACGCCGCAGGACCCGCGCAAGGTGGCGGAAGGCTTCCTGCGCATCGCCGTCGCCAACATGGCGAATGCGATCAAGCAGGTCTCCATCCAGAAGGGCCACGACGCCACGCGCTTCGCCCTGCAATGCTTCGGCGGCGCGGGCGGGCAGCATGCGTGCCTCGTGGCCGATGCGCTCGGCATGGAAACGGTGTTCATCCACCCCTTCGCCGGCGTGCTGTCGGCCTATGGCATGGGCCTCGCCGACCAGGCCGCGATCCGCGAGGGTGCGGTGGAGGCGCCGCTGTCGCCGGACGGCATGGCCGACCTTGCCGCCCGCCTCGATGCGCTGGCCGGGGAAGGCCGGGCTGAACTGGCTCGCCAGGGTGCCGATCCGGCGCGGCTGAAGGTCGCGCGACGGCTGCACCTTCGCTACGCCGGCACGGATGCCTTCCTGCCGGTGCCCTTCGGCGACCACGCCACGGTGCTGGCCACCTTCACCGATGCGCATCGCCGCCGCTTCGGCTTCGCCACGCCGGAACGCCAGGTGGTGGTGGAAGCCTGCATCGCCGAAGTCACCATGCCCGGCGAACAGGTGAACGAGGCCGCATCGCCTGCCCGCAATCCGGGCGCGGCGCCCGCGGCCATCGACAGCGCCCCGCTCTTCACCGAAGGCGCCGAACACGCCGCGCCGGTCTACGACCGCGACGCGCTGCATGCCGGTGACAGGCTGAAGGGCCCCGCGCTGATCCGCGAGGCCAACGCCACGACCGTGGTCGAACCCGGCTGGACGGCGGAAGTCACCGAACGCAACCACCTGGTCCTGCGCCGCACCGAGAAGCGCGAGGCCGCGCGCCTGGCCGATGCTTCCCGCCCCGACCCGGTGATGCTGGAACTGTTCAACAACCTGTTCATGAACGTCGCCGAGCAGGCGGGCGCGGTGCTGCAGAACACCTCGCTGAGCGTGAACATCAAGGAACGCCTGGACTTCTCCTGCGCCATCTTCGACGCGGAGGGTTATCTGGTCGCCAACGCCCCGCACGTGCCGGTGCATCTCGGCGCGATGGGCGAGAGCGTGCGGACGGTGATCCGGTCCCGCGGCAAGACATTGAAGCCCGGCGACGTGGTGGCGCTGAACAACCCGTCCAATGGCGGCACGCACCTGCCGGACATCACCGTCATCACGCCCGTCTTCGACGCGGCTGGGCGGGAGATCCTGTTCTTCGTGGGCTCGCGCGGCCACCACGCCGATATCGGCGGCCTGACGCCAGGCTCGACGCCGCCGGGATCGAGGACGCTGGAGGAGGAAGGCGTCGTCATCGACGACTTCCTGCTGGTGGACGGCGGCACGATCCGCGAGGTCGAGCTCCGTGCCGTCCTCGCCGGCGCGAAGTATCCCGCGCGCAGCCCGGACGTGAACGTCGCCGACATCAAGGCGCAGGTCGCATCCAACGAGAAGGCGGTGCAGGAACTGCACCGCGCCGTGGCCGAGTTCGGCCTCGGCACCGTGCGCGCCTACATGAAGCACGTGATGGACAACGCCGAGGAATCCGTCCGCCGCGTGCTGGAACGGCTGCCGGATGGCGATTTCTCCACCTTCATCGACGACGGCGCGCCGCTGACGGTCTCGGTGCGCGTGGACCATGCGAATCGCCGCGCGGTGATCGACTTCACCGGCACGGGGCCGCAGCGCCCTGACAACTTCAATGCGCCGAGCGCGGTCTGCCGCGCTGTCGTGCTCTATTGCTTCCGCTGCCTGGTGGGGGAGGACATCCCGCTCAACGACGGCTGCCTCAAGCCGCTGGAGATCGTGATCCCGGAAGGCACCTTCCTGTCGCCCCGCCCCGGCGCGGCGGTGGTCGCGGGCAACACGGAAGTGTCGCAGATGACCTGCAACGCGGTGCTCGCGGCGCTCAACGCCTGCGCCTCCGCCCAGGCGACGATGAACAACCTGCTCTTCGGCGACGCCACCTACCAGTATTACGAGACGATCTGCGGCGGCACCGGCGCCGGCCCGGGCTTCCACGGCGCCGGCCCGGTGCAGACGCACATGACCAACACGCGCATGACCGACCCGGAGATCCTGGAACTCCGCTACCCGGTGCGACTTGAGGAGTTCGCCATCCGCCGCGGTTCGGGCGGCGCCGGCAAGTGGCATGGGGGCGACGGCTCCCGCCGCCGCATCCGCTTCCTGCACCCGATGGAGGCGGTCATCGTCGCCTCCCGCCGCACCGTGGCGCCGCATGGCCTGCAGGGCGGCGGCGACGGCGCCGCCGGCCGGCAATGGGTGGAACGCACCGACGGCAGCGTCCAGGTGCTGAAGGGCAGCGACCGCGCCTCCCTGCAGCCCGGTGACATCTTCGGCCTCGAGACGCCGGGCGGCGGAGGTTGGGGAACGCCTGCGGCGTGAGGAAGCGTCTCCTCCTCGTCCTGCTGCCGGTGGCCGTGCTCGTCGCGGCCTGGGTGGGGCCGCGCCTGCTGGACTGGGAGGCGCAGCGCGACCGCGTCGCCGCCATCGCCTCCGCCCGGCTCGGCCGGCACGTCACGCTGGAGGGGCCGCTGAGCCTGACGCTGCTGCCGCAGCCGATGGTCGAGGCGGCTTCCGTCCGCGTCGGCGAGGCGGAGGGCGCTGAGATCGGCATCTCCGCGCGCGCGCTGCACCTGCGCCTCGGCCTGCTGCCGCTGCTCCTGGGCCGCTTCGAACCGCGCGATCTCGTTCTCGTCGGCGCCGACATCCGCCTGCCCTGGCCCCCGGACAGCATCGGCGCGGTGCGCCCGCCGCCCTGGCTGACCGGCTTCGATGCCCGCATCGAGAACAGCCGGGTCGCGGTCGGCGGCGCCGTGCTGGAGGGCGTCGCCGCGCGGCTCGCCGCCCCGGGTCCGCTCGATGCCATCCGCACCGAAGGCAGCTTCACCTGGCGCGGCGCGCCCGTGCGGTTCGAGGCTGTGATCGGCCGTCCCGGCTTCGACGGCGTGGCGACGCTCGACATCGTCATGGCGGCGCAGGGGGCGACCGCCACCGCGCGCGGCGTCCTGGTGGCGGAAGGCGGCTTCGACGGGCGCATCGAGGCCTCCGGCGCCGATCTCTCGGCGCTGACCGCGGCTCCTGCCGGGCCTTTCCGTGCCACCGGCCGCCTCGGCATCACGGCCGAGATCGCGGCGGCCGACGACCTCGCGCTCGACCTCGGCGGCGTGACGGGGCGCGGGGCGGCCACCTTCCGCTTCGCCCCGGCACCGAGCCTCGACATCGCGCTCGCGCTGGCGCGGCTCGACCTCGATGCCTGGATCACCGCGCTGCGCGGGGCGCAGCAGCCGCCGCTGCCGGTCGGGCTCGACCTTTCCGCCGAGGTCGCCGCCTTCCGCGGCCAGACGCTGCGCCGCCTGCGCGGCGGTGTCCTGCGCGAGAACGGCCGGCTGACACTCTCGGGCCTCTCGGCCGTGCTGCCGGGCGAGGCGCAGGTCGAGGGCGAGGGCGCCATCGCCGGACCGCGGCTCGAACTCGCCGTCCGCTTCGCCGGGCCGAGCCTGCGCACGACGATCGCCGCGTTCGGCGCCCCCGTGGACCGCTTCGATCCCGCCCGGCTGCGCGCCTTCGAGGGGCAGGCGCGACTGGAACTGGACCAGGCGCAGCTCGGCGTGCAGGACCTGGCGGCGGTGATCGATGGCGCGCGCGCCAGCGGCGCCGGCGTGCTGCGCTTCGGCGCCCGGCCGGCGCTCGGCCTCGGCCTGTCCTTCGACCGGCTGGACCTCGACGGGCTGGCGCCGCCGCCGGCCGCCTGGGCCGAGGCGCTCCGCACCGCGCCGGGCTTCGACGCCAACCTCCGCCTCTCCGCCGAGACGCTGTCCTGGGCCGGGCTCGCCGCCGAGCGCGCCGCGGTCGATGCGGTGGTGGAAGGCGGGCGCCTCGGCCTGCGGCGGCTTTCGGGCCGCATCGGCGGTGCGGACGTGACCTTGGCCGGCAGTGTCGCCCTCGGCGCCACCCCGCGCTTCGCCGATATCGGGCTGGAGGTCGCCGCGCCCTCGGTGAACGGGCTTGCCGCCGTGCTGGCACCCGTTCTCCCGGTGCCGGAAGGGCTGCAACCATTGCCGTTGCGGCTGCGCGTCACCGGCGGCGGGCCGGCGGACGCCCTTGCCCTGGCCGGCGAGGGCGAACTCGGCGAATTGCGCGCCGAGGGCCAGTCCACCACCAATCTCACCCAGGGCCGCGCCAGCGGGTCGCTGACGCTGCGCCACCCCGGGGCGCCGCGTCTCGCCTTGCTGCTGGGCGCACCGGAGCCGCCGGCCTGGCTCGGCGAGGGCTCCTTCTCGCTGATCGCGACGCTGTCGGGCGGCGTGGCGGGGGTTTCCGCGGAGAGCCTGGAACTCGTCGCCGGCGGGTTGCGCGCCCGGGGGCAGCTTGCGCTGGCGCTCGACGGGGTGCGGCCACGGCTGACCGGCCGCCTCGCCGCCGAGCGCCTGCCGCTGCCCGGCCTGCCGCTGCGTGGCGCGGAACCGCTCGCGCTCGGGTTGCTCGGGAAGGTCGATGCGGAACTGGCGCTGACCGCGGCCGAACTTGCCTCCCCCGACCTGCCGCCGCTGACCGAAGCGGCGGCGACGCTGCGCCTGGACGCCGGGCGGCTCGCGCTGGACGAGGTGCGCGCAGGCCTTGGCGGCGGCGTGCTGGAGGGGCGGATCGCCCTCGATGGCGCGGCGGCGCCGCCGGTGCTGGAAGGTTCGCTCGGCCTCGCAGGGGCGACGCTGAGCGGGCCGCTATTTGGGCTGCCCTTCGACATCGCCTCCGGCCGGGTGGAGGCTCAGGCTCGCTTCACGGCCGCCGGCCATGCGCCCACCGCGATGCTGGCGACGCTCGCGGGCGAAGGGCGCTTCGCGGTGGCCGACGGGGTGCTCGTCGGCGTTGCCCTCGGCGGAGCCTCGGCCGCGGCCGCGCTGGAGGACGCCGCAGCGGCCGAGGCGGGCGTGCGGGCGGCCCTCGAAGGCGGCGCCACTGCCCTTGAGCGCCTGGAAGGCGGCTGGCGCGCGGCAGGCGGCGTGGTGTCGCTGGAAGAGGTGCGCATCGCCGGCGAAGGCGGCGTCTCCGGTGCCGTCGAGGGCAGCGTGGACCTCCCGCGCGGCGCTCTGGACCTGCGCTTCCTGGTGCGGCCGGGACCGGCCGAGGCACCACCGATCGCGCTGCGCGTGACCGGGCCGGCGGAGACGCCGCGAAGGCAGCCGGAAGTGGCGCCATGGGCGCGATGGCGGGCGGAAAGGTAGCGGGGGAGACGCCGTCTCCCCCGCGCCCCCTCTGCCAAAGGCCGAAAGGCCTTTGGGAACCGATACCTGGTGCTGGAGCAGATCCCGATCAGGTGCTTCCACCTGATCGGGTGCAGATGCTCGCAAAAATAAAGGCCTGGAGCGGTGTTCGTGAGCCGAGGCGTCTAGCCGCGGAGGGTGCGCAGGGCGAAGACGCGAAGCGTGCTGGCCAGGGGGGCGCCGTCCTCGGTGCGGGCGGCATCGAGTTCGGCCACGAGCCCGGCGAGGCTGACGCCGCGGGTCTTCGCGGCGGCTTCGATGACCGACCAGAATTCCGGTTCCAGCGCGACCGAGGTGCGATGGCCGGCCAGGCTGAAGGACCGCTTGGCGAGGTGCGGCTTCACCCACCGCCCTCGAGCGTGCCGCCGGGGCGGATCATGTCCTCGGGGCGCACCCAGCGGTCGAAATCCTCGGGCGTGACGAAGCCGAGGCGCGCGGCGGCATCCTTCAGCGTCAGGTCCTCGGCGAGCGCGGTCTTGGCGATGCGCACGGCCTTGTCGTAGCCGATGCGTGGGTTGAGCGCGGTCACCAGCATCAGCGACTTCGCCACCTGTTCCGCGATCCGCGCACGGTTGGGCTCCAGCTTCGCCACCATGTGCGTGGCGAAGGAAGCCGCGGCATCGCCGAGCAGCGTCGTGCTCTCCAGCACCGCCTGGATGATGACGGGCTTGAAGACGTTCAGTTCCAGATGGCCCTGCGCGCCGGCGAAGGTGACGGTGGTCTGGTTGCCCATGACGCGGGCGGCGACCATGGTCAGCGCCTCGCTCTGCGTCGGGTTGGTCTTGCCGGGCATGATGGAGGACGACAGGCCGTCGGCCGGGATGACCAACTCCCCGATCCCCGCGCGCGGGCCGGAACCGAGCAGGCGGATGTCGTTGGCGATCTTGGTCAGCGAGACCGCCACCGTGTTCAGCGCGCCGTGCAGTTCCACGAAGGCGTCGTGCGCGGCCATGCCTTCCGACTTGTCGGGGTTGGGCGCGAAGGCCTCGCCCGTGCGGTCCGCGACGATGGCGCAGAAGGCGTCGTCGAAATCCGGGTGGCGGTTGAGGCCGGTGCCGGCGGCCGTACCACCCTGCGGCAGGAGCAGCAGGCGCGGCAGCGTGTCCGTCACGCGCGCGATGCCGTTTTCGATCTGGCGGGCCCAGGTGGCGAACTCGCCACCCAGCGTGACCGGCACCGCATCCATCAGATGGGTGCGGCCGAGCTTCACGATGGCGGCGTAGTCGGCGGCCTTCGCCGTCAGCGCGGCATGCAGCGCCGCGAGCCCCGGAAGCAGCCGTTCGCGCACGGCATGCACGGCGGCGAGGTGCATCACCGTCGGGAAGGAATCGTTGGAAGACTGCCCGCGGTTCACGTGGTCGTTCGGATGCACCGGCTTCCGCGTGCCGAGGGGCTGGCCGAGCATCTCGTTCGCCCGGTTCGCGATGACCTCGTTCGCGTTCATGTTGGTCTGGGTGCCGGAGCCGGTCTGCCAGACGGGTAGCGGGAAATCCCCGTCGCGAGCGCCGGATTCCACTTCGGCCGCCGCGGCCTTGATCGGCTCGGCGATGGCGTCGGGCAATTCGCCGAGGCGGCGGTTCGCCTCCGCCGAGGCCCATTTCTGCAGCCCGGTGGCGCGGATCACGCCGGGGTCGAGGCGGGCATCGCCGATGCGGAACAGCGCGCGGGCGCGTTCCGTCTGCGGGCCCCAGTAGCGGTCCGCGGGGATCTCGATGGTGCCGAGGCTGTCGGTTTCGGTGCGCGTCGCGCCCGGGGCGCGCGATCCTGACGTGCTCATGACACGGATATGGGGGGTCAGTCCGCCGCGCCGTAGGTCGCGATCTCGATCAGGTTGCCGTCCGGATCGCGGCAATAGACGGAAGTGATCGGCCCCAGCGCCCCGTCCTTCGCCACCGGGCCGAGTTCCACCTTCACGCCGCAGCGCTGCAGGTGGGCGATGACCTGTTCCGCGTCGACGGTGACGATGAAGCACAGGTCCTCGGTGCCCGGCACGCCGCCGGACGCGCCGGTCCACCATTCCTGCTGCGTCGCCTCGACCGGGCGGAGGTTGATCTTCTGGCCGCCGAACTTCAGCGCCGTGCGGCGATGGGGGCCGAATTCCTCGACCTCCATCCCCAGCACGCGCTGGTACCAGGAGGCCGAGATGGTCACGTCGCGGCAGGTGACGACCAGGTGGTCGAGGCGATCGACGGCGAAGCGCATGGCGGCTCCTGGAACTGGGACGGCCTTGCGCCTGTACAGAACGCCCGCCTCGCTGTCACCCGTGGTCAGTCGCGGTCCCAGCGGCCGGGCCGGTAGCGCCAGCGGTCGCCGTCCTGGTCCCAGCGCGGCTGGGCATAGTGACGGCCGCGCCGGGCGCGGATCCAGCGGCCGTCCTCCCAGACGTAGCGGCGGCCGTTCCAGCGCCAGTGGCCTTCCTGCCAGACATGGCCGCGGCGGGGCGGCGGCATGGGCCGGGCATAGCGCGGCGGGGGCGGCGGGCCGAAGTTGAGGGTCACGCTCTGCGCCTCGGCCGTGCCGGGCACCGCGAGGGCGGCCAGCCCCAGGGCGGGGATCAGGGCCAGGAAGCCTCGGCGGTCGGTCATGCGGCGGTCTCCTTCATGCCAGGGGCAGGGCGGGGCCCTGCCGTTGGAGACGACCTTGCCTGCTGCGCGGGGCCGGAAGGAGGCAGGGATGCGGCGGCCTGTGGCGAAGTGTTGCCGCGAAAGTTACATGTGGCTCAGGCCGCGCTGCCGCGGCGGGCGGTCACCTCGATCTCGATCTTCATCTCCGGCGACATCAGCGCCGTGTGGATCAGCGTCGAGGCCGGGCGTGCCTTGCCCAGATACTTCTTGATGACCGGCCAGCAGGGTTGCCAATCCTTCGGATCGGGCACGATGAACAGCACGCGCACCACGTCGTCGAGCGATGCCCCGGCCTGTTCGAGCGCGGCGGCGATGTTGCGGAAGGTCTGGTCACACTGCGCCACGACATCCGGCTGGATGGTCATGGTCGAATAGTCGTAGCCGGTAGTACCGGAGACCCAGATGTCGTCGCCCACGGCGACGGCGCGGGAATAGCCGATCTCCTCCTCGAACTTCGAGCCGGAGGAGATGTGGCGGCCCTGCCTCCTTGGCGGGACGTTTTTCGCGCCGGGCAGGGCGGGGTTCGCCTGTTCGAGCCCTACCAGCCGCTGTTCGAGTTGGGCGATGTTCGAGCCCAGCTCCGAGATCACGCGAGCGGCCTTGTGGATCACGTAAAGGCTGAAGGTGGCGGTTGCCGCCACGATCAGGAGCATCACGGCCATTGCGACATGCCCACTGATGAGCACGATCAGGGCCATGAGGCTGAACACGGCCGCCACCGCACCATTCGCGATAAGGGCCATCAGGCGGATGCGGTCAGGCATGATCTGGCCCTTCGGTCAGGCCGTTGCAGGGCCGCCGCAACGCTCAGGCCGGTGGATCCGCTCCGTCGATGCGGGGAATTTCCCGAGCTTCTCCGCCGGGCGGATCGGCCGGCGCACCAGTTCCCCGCCGCAATTCGGGCAGAGCCCGCCCGGCAGCTTGGTGCGGGCGCAGTCCACGCACCAGGTGCATTCGAAGGAGCAGATCAGCGCGTCGCGGCTGTCCGGGGGCAGGTCGCGTCCACAGCATTCGCAGTTGGGGCGAAGGGCCAGCATGGACGCGCTCCTGTGTTCAATGTGCCTCGACGAACCGCCCCACCAGGCGGCGCACGATCGGCAGCACGACCAGCACGGTGGGGAAGGCGATGAGCCAGGACATGGCCCAGGCCACCGGCCAGCGTGCCAGCACCTCGTCAGTGACGCCAAGGGCGAGCACGGTCGAGACGCCGGAGACCACGAAGGTCATGATCAAGGTCAGGAAGAAGCCGGTGGCCAGCGGTGTGAGGCGGGCCGGCAGCCGGCGTGTCCTCGCCTCGCTCACTCAAGCCCCTCGTAGAAGTCGTTCCCCTTGTCGTCCACGACGATGAAGGCGGGGAAGTCCTCGACCTGGATGCGCCACACAGCCTCCATGCCGAGCTCGGGGTATTCCAGCACCTCGACCTTCCTGATGCAGTCCTGCGCGAGTCGCGCTGCCGGCCCGCCGACCGAGCCGAGGTAGAAGCCGCCATACTTCTTGCAGGCGTTGAGCACCTGCTTCGAACGGTTGCCCTTGGCCAGCATCACCAGCGACCCGCCCGCGGCCTGGAAGGCCTCGACGTAGCTGTCCATCCGCCCCGCCGTGGTCGGGCCGAAGGAACCGGTGGCGTAGCCGGTCGGGGTCTTGGCCGGGCCCGCGTAATAGACCGGATGGTCCTTGATGTACTGCGGCAGGCCCTCGCCGCGGTCCAGCCGCTCCTGCAGCTTGGCGTGGGCGATGTCGCGCGCGACCACGATGGTGCCGGTCAGGGAGACGCGCGTCTTCACCGGGTGCTTCGACAGCGTCGCGCGGATCTCGTCCATCGGGCGGTTGAGGTCGATCTTCACCACCTCGCCGCCGAGGATGTCCTCGGTGTGCTCCGGCAGGTAGTGCGCCGGCTCGTGCTCGAGCTGTTCGAGGAACACGCCGTCGGCCGTGATCTTCGCCTTGATCTGCCGGTCGGCGCTGCACGACACACCGATGCCGATCGGCAGCGAGGCGCCGTGCCGCGCCATGCGGATCACGCGTACGTCGTGGCAGAAATACTTGCCGCCGAACTGCGCGCCGATGCCGAGGTTCTGCGTCAGCTTGTGGATCTCGGCTTCCAGTTCCGTGTCGCGGATCGCATGGCCGGACTTGTCGCCCTTGGTCGGCAGCGCATCGAGCCACTTGGTCGAGCCGAGCTTCACCGTCTTGAGGTTCATCTCGGCCGAGGTGCCGCCGATGACGATGGACAGGTGATAGGGCGGGCAGGCCGAGGTGCCGAGGGTCTTGATCTTCTCCTCGATGAAGGCGAGCAGCTTCGGCTTGTTCAGCACCGCGCGGGTCTGCTGGTACAGGAAGGTCTTGTTCGCCGATCCGCCGCCCTTGAGGATGAACATCAGGTGCATCTCGTCGGCGTGGTGCTCGCCGGGCTGCGCCATGATGGAGAACTCGACCGGCAGGTTGTTGCCGGTGTTGGCTTCCTCGAACATCGAGAGCGGCGCCATCATCGAATAGCGCAGGTTCGTCTCGAGGTAGGTGCGCGCGACGCCGTAGGACAGCGCCTCCTCCTCGTCGCCCTCGACCCAGACGCGCTGGCCCTTCTTGCCGAAGACGATCGCGGTGCCGGTGTCCTGGCACATGGGCAGCACGCCGCCGGCGGCGATGTTGGCGTTCTTCAGCAGGTCGAGCGCCACGAAGCGGTCGTTCGCGCTCGCTTCCGGATCCTTCAGGATGTTCGCGAGCTGCTGGAGGTGCGCAGGGCGCAGCAGGTGGGAGACATCGTGGCAGGCCTGGAAGGCGAGCTCGCTCAGCGCCTCGGGCTTCACCTTCAGCACGCGCTTGCCGTCCATCTCGATGACCGAGACGCCGCCGATGTCGAGCTTGCGATACGGCGTGGTGTCCTCGCCGAGCGGGAACATCGTCGAGAACTGGTAGCCCTCGGGGCGGGCGGGCGCGGCGGCGTCGAGCGGGGGGGTCATGCGCAATCTCCGGGCGCGCGAAATGGTGCGCGCGGGGCGGGTCTAGCGCAGGGAAGGGCGCCCCGCCAACCGCCCGCCAATACCCACCAGGAAGGCGGGCCGAGGCCCTGCCTCGGATCGGGAGCGCAAAGCGCGACCGCGCGCGACCATCAACTGCCGCCGGTGCGCCCTGCCCGCGCGAAGCCAAGGCGGCCGGACGGCCGCCGCCCGGCGCCTGAGGGACGAAACTTAGGCGTCCTTGGCCGGCTTGCGGCGGAAGGCGTCGAGGCTGACCACCTGGGCCGGGGCGGCCGGGGCCGGCGGCGGCTCCTCTGCCGCGGGGGCGGCCGGTTCCTCGGGCGTATCCTCGAAGGCCGGCAGTTCCATGCCGGTCGGCTGGAAGCGCAGGCCGAAGCGGACATGCGGGTCGTGGAACATGGTCAGGGCGCCGAAGGGGACCACCAGGCGGGACGGCACGCCGCCGAAGAACAGGGTCACGCCGAAGCGCGCGGCATCCCGGTCCACGAACAGGTCCTCGAACTGGTGCTGCAGGACGATGGTGATCTCCTGCGGGTAGCGGGCCTTGAGGTGGCCCGGCACCGTCGTGCCCGGATGGTCGGTGCGGAAGGTCAGGTAATAGTGGTGCTCGCCGGGCAGGCCCTCGGCGGCCGCGTGTTCGATCGCGCGGATGGCGACCTCGCGCAGGGCTTCCTCGGCCCAGGTGTCGTAGGGCAGCAGGCTCTCGGGCGGGGCGGCGTCATCGCTCATGCGCGCCATCTAGTGCAGGAGGCGGACAGGTGCAAAGGGAAGTGGGGGGCTTCTGTTGCCCGGTGCCCCCCGGACCGCGCTTACCTATCTCTAGGCAGCGAGCGCCACAGCCTCGCGGCTGTTGTCATTGGCACTTGTGATTTGGTCCGATGACGGCGGTACCATGCCGGGCAAAAGACGGATCTTTACCGCGCGCGTCGAGCCTGTTTCGCCCCCATCTGCCGCTGACAAGGCGGGGTTGATGGTGGAGGCGCCGGGTACCGCCCCCGGGTCCGCAACGCTTATTCCATACGCCGTTTATCGCCATAGTCACCGAGGTGACGGGGCTCATATAGGTGAGCCCGCCGCGGAATTCGAGAGGATTCGCTCAGCCTTCGCGGCCCTTCGGCGGGCGGTGGAGCCGTTGAAGGCGTAGCGCGGGTTGAGGGGCATGGCGGGGCCTGGCCCCGGGGGGCAGCCAATGGCCACCGAGGGGGCTTCGCCCCCTGCATCCCCCTTTGCCGAACCCGCGGTCATGGCCCTGAGAGCGTCGTCGGTGGCGGCGTCCTCCGACGCCAGGACGGCACCGCCGGCGCGCAGCATGGCGGCGAGCTGGCCGATCAGCTCGATGTCCAGCGGGTCGTCCGGCCCCGGACCCGGGCCGACGATGACCCTGTCGACGAGGGCGCGGGCTGCCTCCAGCCCCTCGGGGTCGTTGCTGCCCGCGAGCGCCTCCCGCAGCACCGCGACCCGGTTGGCATAGACCGCGGCGAGGTTTGACCATGCCCCCTGGGATGCCCCCGCATTGAGTTGGAGTCCGTCGAAGGGGGACGCATGATGAAGCGATCGAGGTTCACGCAGGATCAGATCGTTGGAGTGCTGAAGGCGCACCAGGCCGGCGCGACGATGCCGGATCTGTGCCGCAAGCACGGAATCAGCGACGAATGCCTGAACGAGCATCTGTTCGGCAGCCTGCCCGCCGCGCGCCGGCTTCATCGATGCATGGAGGAGCGACTACAATAGAACTCGCCCACACACGAGCCTGAACGGGTTCGCCCCAGCAGCCTTCGCAGCCCGCCCCACAACGGGGCCAATGGAGAACAGGCTCTGCTCATGAACGAGGGCTTTCAGGGGGCAGGGTCACCCGGCATGCCGAGGCCCACCGTGGGAGGCATGGCGCGCGCCGCCGCCCTCGGAAGGGGTCTGGCCGGAGGCGGGCTCGTATCGATCTGGAGCGTGACGAATGCCCTGGCCTATGCGGGGCTGCTGTTCGCCGGGCTTTCGGCCGCTGGCCTCCAGGTGGGTGTTTCCTCGGTTCTACTTGGCCTCATGGTGGTCAGCTTCCTCGCCACCTTCGGCAGCGCCGGCACCGGCATCGCCTTTTCCGCCTTCGGCAGCGCGGCAATCCTGCATGCGGCGGCCGTCCAGGCGGTGGATGCCCTGCTGGAAGCGAAAGGCGTCCCGGCGGGACTGACCCGCGAGGGAGCCGTGGTGCTGGCCTCCGGGACAATGACGGTGGTGGCCGGCGTCGCACTTGCCGCCCTCGGCGTCGCGCGCCTCGGCTCCCTGGTGCGCCTCCTGCCGAACCCGGTCGCGGTCGGCTTCTTCGCGGGCCTCGGGGCGGCGTTCACCGCCGGCGGGATCACGCTGGCGACGGGCGTTGCGCCCCACCGTGACGGTATCGCCGCCTACGCTGAGCCTGAGCGGCTGTTGCAGGCCGGCGTCGCCCTCGGCATCGGCCTGCTCCTGGTCATCCTGCCGAGGCGGACGCGGCACGGCGCGGTCATGCCGGCGATCCTGGTCGCGGCCGCGCTCGCCTGCCATGCGGCCATGCTCCTCCTCGGCTGGACGGTGGCGGACGGCCAGCGGGCCGGATGGCTGCTCGGCCCCTTCCCCTCCGGGCGCATCCTGTCGTTCCCGCCTGGCGAATCCCTGGCCCTGTTCGACTGGGACCTGGTCCGGACACTGCTGCCCTACGCGGCCTCCTCGGCGCTGCTGTGCGCGATCACGCTCGCGCTGATGGTCACCGGCATCGAGGCCCTGACCGGCCGCCCGATGAACGTGGACCGCGAGATGCGGGTGGCCGGCTTCGCCAACATCGTGGGGGGAGCGCTCGGCGGCCTGCCCACCGGGCACGCCCTCTCCGCGACGACCTTCCTTGCGCGGGCGAGGCCGGTCGGACGATGGGTCACCGCGGTGCCCGGCGCCGTCGCGCTCGCCATCCTGCTGTTCGGAGCGGACGTCCTGGCACTCGTGCCGCGGCCGGCCCTCGCGGCCCTGCTCCTATCGGTCGGCATCGAGTGGATGGTGATCCGCACCTGGCGCGAGGCCCGGGTCCTGCCACGGCACGAGGTGGTGATCCTGTTGGTCGTCGCGGCGTCCATCGCGATCGTGGGGATTGTCGAGGGCATCGCCCTCGGCCTCGGGCTTGCGCTGCTCATCTTCGCCTGGACCTACCGCCGCATCCCGGTGATCCGGAGCGTGGTGCGCGGCCACGAGATGCGCAGCAGCGTGGCGCGCTCAGCCAGAATGGTGCGCGTGCTCGAGGCGGAAGGACACCGCATCCTGCTGGTGCGGCTGCAGGGGTACATGTTCTTCCTCAATGCCGAGATCGTTCAGCGTACCTTCGCGGGCGCCAAGACCGACGGCGTCCGCTTCCTGGTCCTGGATTTCGGACATGTCCTCGGCATGGACAGTTCGGCGATCGATGTGTTCGCGCGCCTGGAACGGGAGGCGCGGCAGCGCGGCGTCCGCATCGCGCTCACCGCCGTCCCCGATGCGCTGGACGACCGCTTCGCCGCCCACGGCGTCTTCCGGACACCCGGCTGCTCCCGGTTCACGAGCGCCGACCAGGGCCTGGAGCACGCGGAGGAACTGCTCCTTGCGGAGCATGGCCAGCCCGTGCACGAGGAGCGGGCCAGCTTGGCGGCGCAACTCGCGTCGCTCGGCGATCTGCCGGACGTCGAACTGCGGCTGGCGCCCTTCGTCGGCCATGTCGCCTTCGCGCCCGGAGAAACCCTGATGCGCCAGGGCCAGCCCGCCGACGACATGATGTTCCTCGAAAGTGGCCGCGTCTCGGCGGTTCTGCTCGAGAAGGGTGCGGCACCCGTCCACCTGCGGACGCTCACGCCCGGGACCCTGGTGGGGGAGCTCGCGCTCGTGCGCGGGGGCAACCGGACCGCGTCGGTGATCGCGGTGACGCCCTGCGAGGCCGTACGGATCGACCGGGCCGGGCTCGCGCGCCTCAAGGCCGCGGATCCGGTGCTCGCCTTCGCAATGCAACGCATGATCATGCTGCAGATCTCGGAGAAGCTCGTGGACAACACCCGCGCGGTGGACCTCGCCCTGCGATGAGGCCGGCGCGATGCGCCGCGATCTGCCGGTGTAGGGGCGGCCCCGGTGCCCGGACGAGCGTCCCGCCAGGCGATTTCACCTGATCGGATATTGCTCTACCGTTGCGAATCCCACGCGCGGAGGAAGCGGATCGAACATGGCACGATGCCACCCCGGCGCCGGGATATGGGGCTTCGCCGCCGTGCTGGTCGTGCTCCTCTGCGGCCCGCGAGACCTGCGCGCCCAGGGCAGCGTGGAGGGTCCCTCGGTCCCGGTGGCAGCGGGCCCGTGCTTTTCCTGCCACGGCCCGTTCGGGCGGCCGGAGACCATCGACTATCCAATCATCGGCGGGCAGAGCGCCGCATACTTGGCGTCCGCGCTGCGGGCCTACCGCGCCGGCCAGAGATCGGGCGAACTCGCGGAACTGATGGCCCCGTTCGCGCAGCCGCTCGACGACCGCGCCATCGAGGATCTCGCCGCCTTCTTCTCCTCGCTGAGGTCGCTGCGATGACACGTCGGCTTGCCCTTGCGCTCCTGCTCGTCGCGCTGCTGCTCCCGGGGCAGGTGCGGGCGCAGGTCGTGGCGCTCGACACGCCCGATGGCGCCACCCGCTTCCAACGCGCGATCGGCGGGCCGCAGGCGCTCGGCCTGCTGGCGCATCTCGAGACCGAGGTCTTCCTGACCTTCTGCGGGCCGGCCTCCCTCGCCACGGCGCTGAACTCGCTCGGCGTCCACGAACCCTCGCCGGCCGCCTTCTTTCCTTACCGGCGGATGACGCAGGACTCGCTTTTCACGCCGGCGAACCTCGCGGTGAAGAGCTATGCCGCCGTCCAGGCCGGCGGCCTCACCCTCGAACAGCTGGCCACCTTCGCGCGCAACCTCGGCGCCAGCGAGGAGGCGGTGCATGCGGATACGCTGGATGCGGGGACGCTGCGTGCGAGGCTCTTCGACGCAATCGCCGATCCAGCCCGCCGCGTGCTCGTGAACTATTCCCGCATCCCGCTGGACCAGGAGGGAGACGGGCACATCTCGCCGCTCGCGGCCTATGACGCCGAGAGCGACTCCGTCCTGATCCTCGATGTCGCGCGCTACAAATACCGGCCGGTCTGGGTGCCGGTCGCGACCCTTCTCGTCGCGATGCAGCGCGTGGATCCGGATTCGGGGCGCGCACGTGGTCTGCTGGTCCTGATGGTGCGGAGGCCGCAGTGAGGCGGCGGGACCTGCTGGCCGGGGCGGCGGCGTCGCCCTTGCTCGGGGCCCAACGCGCGGCCGCGGCGCCGGCGGACGGCTTCGCGGACGCTGCCGCGGCGCTCGCGGG
>NZ_JAAEDM010000075.1 GCF_018129065.1 Neoroseomonas soli
CGGACGGTTTCGAGATCCGCTGCTGGAACGGCGAGGTGGTCCGCGTCGCCTTTGCCATCGACACTCATGACCGTGAGATCATGGCCTGGGTCGGCACCTCCGGTGGCGGCATCAGCGGCGAGATGATCCGCGACATGATGCTCGACTGCGTCGAACGACGCTTCGACGCACTGCACGCGCCGCAGCCCGTCCAGTGGCTCGCCGACAACGGCTCGGCCTACACCGCGGGCGAAACGGTGGACTTCGCCACTGCGCTGAAGCTCATCGCGTGCTTTACGCCCGTCCGCAGCCCCGAGAGCAACGGCGTCTGCGAGGCCTTCGTGAAGACCTTCAAGCGCGACTACGCCCGCGTGAGCCCAAGGCCGGACGCCATCTCCGTCCTGCAGCGCCAGGCCGAGTGGTTCGAGGACTACAACACCATCCACCCTCACAGCGGCTTGCGCATGCGCTCGCCCCGTGAGTTCGTCGCCGCGCAGTCAGCAACCCAAGCCGCATGTCCGGTTTGATGGGGGCAACTCCAAGGTCCAGCCGAAAGTGGGGCCGTTCCGCCGGTTCGGCGGCGGGCGTTGCACGGAGGCCGCCGGGCCAGGTGCCCGGTGCGCCGGGCCGGTGCCGGTAGTGCCCGGCATGGCGGCGCGGCTGACCTGGGAGGACCTACGGGGCCGGTGCGCCGATCGGCCGGTGGGCATGGTGCCGGGTGGGGTGCCGGTGGCGCGGGAGGACCTCGGAGCGGCGCGCCGCGTCAGTGTCGAACAATTCCGGCGGCTAGCCCGCCAGGATCAATGCCGCCCATGGCTCGATGCCGGCGGCCAATCAGATCGCGGCAACCTCGTCAGGGGCGCCCAGGAGCACGTCGGCCTCCTCAACAGTAGCCATTGGTGCTTCGCTGTTTGTTGTGCACGATATCAGCTTGTGCGTGACTTCGCGGCGGTAGATGGAGGGCGGCCTTGGCAAGGCTTATCAGCAATGGCGGCACAGGCGATTACGTTCGAGGCGCATTCGAAAAACTAGCTTCGCAGTCACGCACTCTGCTGCTCGCAGCCCCCTACTTCTCAAATCACGAACCCATCAGTGAGGCACTCAAGCGCGGAGCCTCGTTGCGGCTTATCGTCGGCCTAAATTCTGCAACACACCCTCACCATTTGCGTGCTCTCGTTGGCTCCCCTCGCACGGCGGTTCGGTTCTACACGGGGCGCTTTCACGCCAAGCTCTACGTCTTCGATAATGCGGCGTTAGTGGGATCGGCAAATCTCACTGAAGCCGGATTCCAAAGCAATCGCGAAGTCGTTGCCTGTTTCACTGAGCCGGATGACTCGGAACCGATCATTCAGGCACGCGCGATCTTTGAAGAGCTATGGAGCGATGCGCGCGCCATGAGCCGTGGAACGCTCGACGTGTTCGAAGAGGCGTGGCGAAGCGCGCGTCGGATAGGTCCCGATCCCGAAGCCGCTATCACCAATGCTGTCGGAAAGGTCGAACCCCCATCGGTGAACGTAGAGAGGCGGAAGTCATTTGCGGATCAGGCGGCACGTGAGGCACTGCGGCGTCAGATCGAGGAGCAGTACCGACCTGCGTTTGATGAGGTGGCGCGCCTTCTCGCAGATGGCGATCTGTATCGCGACGACGTCATGCAAATCGACGCTCCGTTTCGAGTCAATCGCTTCTTGAACTGGGTGCGCCTGACGCACGCACTGCACGATGATTGGAAAGAGGCGCCACTTCGCGCTGCGGATGAGCGCCGCGCCGAAATTGTGCGCTTGGGTCAGGCTTGGCGCGATGCTGAGGACGGGAAGGTCTTCGAGGGTTACGCCGAGGGTATTCAGGATGTGTTGGCGCCATTCGCTGAGCCGGAGATTCTCCGCGTGGCGTCGAAGGCGCAGATCACGGCAGGCCTGATGGGCATCCACGCATTTCAGGAGCAGATGCGGTTCACGGCCGGTGGACGGGAGGCACTCCCAAGACGATTCTGGGCGGAGAACAATGATGACGTCGCGCGCGTCCGAGACACGCTGACTTACCTCCTCCATGGACCCGGTGACTTCGTAGACCGCCTTTATGGAACCACAGCGGATGCACGGTGGAAGCTCGCGCTCTTCGGCAAGTTCTGCGGGCTTGAACTTTGTGGAACCGTCAGGCCGCAGGAGTGCCCTCCGGTAAACGGTCGTTCTGCCAAGGCGCTTCGGTTCCTAGGCTTCAACGTGAGCGGCGAATAAGAACGCGCCGTGATGGCGATCAGGCAGTAACCCAGTCGCGGAGCCATTTTGCTGTTTTGATGATGCGCCGGGCTGACACACGCCGCTGGCTCGTGAAGCCGCGCAGCCTTGCGGCAGCAACAAGAACTGCGTTGCCGGCAATGCGCTGTCCGGCTGCGCGGCGCTGTTCGTCGTAGGCACGGATGAACTGCTCAAGCGATGTGCCGGGTGCCACATGCGGCGCGTCGTCGCCAGGTTCTCGATGGACTGCGCGGCGATGGATCTGGCGTGCGCGGCGACGGTCCCCGGGGGCAGCGTCGAGGGCGAGGTCGTCCAGCGCGTAGAAGCTGGCGCTTGGCATGTGCTGCATCGTCAGTGTCTCGTCACCGATGCGGGCATGGTGAACGGCATCGCCTCAGCAGCATCACCAGTGCGCAGCGCAAACGCGCGGCGTTCCAGTTCGATGGCGAGCGGCGTGAGCCGGAGCATCATCCATACCGCGTGGAAGTCGGACGTTTCCTCAGGTGATGGATCGGCGGATGCCTCGATGCGCGCGGCGAGTTTCACCGCGAGCAGCAGCAGCGGAACGTCGCGTTCAGGAAGATCGGGCCGGCGCTCGAAGGCCGCGCGCCAAAGCGCCATCTCGGGTGCCGCGAGCGGGACGGGCGGCGGGATCATGCTCGCCGTCTCGTCAGGCGACGGAGCGGAGCCAGGGAGCCGAGGCGCCGGAGGTGTCCGGCAGAGGCGCCGCATCGGGCACATCGGCGTCGCCATCGCTTGCGCGTGCCGGCTGCACGGCACCTTCGACGGGTGAGCGGCTGATTGGACTGAGACGCAGCACGCGCGACAGTTTGATCATCGCGTCCACGGCCCTGCCGTAGCTGCCTGGATTCTCCGCGCTGCTCGGATCGCGTTCCATGCGCCGAGCAGCCGAGCAGGCCAGCGCGTATGCCGTCAGCAGCCGGGCATCACTCGGCGTGAATAATTGCGGCCGGCTTTCGACTGCCTCGCGGAACGCCGCTGCGGCTTCGGCGTCCAGATGCGGGGGCGGCGCAAGTTCAAGTGCCGGGATGGGGGCACCGCGACGGCGCTGCGAACGAAATTGAGTCATGCCGGGCATGCTCCTTTCTGACTGCTTGAGGGACCGACCAAGATGGGGTCGGAAAATGACGGCATTCGATGAACGCTGAGTCCCCCCGTCGGTAACGGCGAACTCGACGAGGCGCGGATATGCCCCCCCGGTATGCGTCGCTCGGATGCGCTCGCGGATCGCCCGCGCTTGTCGTCGTCCGAGAGGCGGCGCGAGTAGCCGCCGCAACCCAGCGCGTGCTTTGTGCTGCTGCCGACGCACCCCGACGAGGCGGCGCGCATGACGGGTGGCGGGGGGGGCGGTGCCGGTGGGCACGGTGGCCGGGGTGCCGGGTGCCGGGTGCCGGAGGGCCTGGGAGGCCTAGGCAGGCCAGCGCGCCGGGTGGCCGGCGTGACGGGCCGGGCGCGGTGGCGGGGTGGCCTGGTAGGACCTCGGAGGGCGAGCGGGCGCGCATGCCGGCATGTGCTTCACCGCCGGGCGGCCGAGGCAAGCTGCCAGTGCCGGGTGCCGGGTGGTCTGACCGTGGTGCCGGGCGCCGAGGCGTGGGTTGCCGCGCGGGCCGGAACGCACCGGCGTGCGTGAGGCGTGGGTTGCGTGGGTCAGGCGTGGGTTTAGGCGTGGGTTCCAGAAGCCCACGCCTCGGCCTGCGGCACCCTCTACCGGCAGTCTGTCATCGCAGAATTGCGCCGCCGGCGTGGTTCCCCGGCAGGCAGGGGGGTGTCCGGGTCACCCCCGGCACCCGGCACCCGGCACCCGGCACAGGCGCGGGTTGCGTGGGGGTGCGCCATGCCGGCCCGCGCGGGTCATTCCGGCACCCGGCCCGCACAGATCAGAACGGAAGATCGTCGTCATCTGGCGCACGGCGTCCGTCCGCCTGCTCCGCTCCGCTCAGCGCGTCGCGGTCAACGACGAGCCCCCTCGCTTTGGTTCTGCTCGGGGCCGGCCGTTTATACCATTCCTCACGCACAACGCCGGCCCGCTTCCACTCGTCCAGCGCGGCCGCCACATCCCGATCGGAAACGCCCAGCCTTGTCGCAAGCGCCGGCACGACGAACCGGTCTTTGCTCGAACTCCACAATGACCACTTCTCGCCTTCCGATGGCCCCGCAGCGATAATCCGCAGCGCCTCCGCCTTTTGCGTATCCGACAACCCCTGCAACGGCTGCGGAATCCATCGCTCCGCGACACCGACAACGTCCGCCGGGTCTTCCTCCGTCGCGTTGTCCAGTGTGTGCCCGATCATGCGGAACCATCGCGCCTCTCCCACCGGCGCCATGTTGGATTTGCCCTCAAGATCGGCGCGGAAATACGAGCGGCGTTCCTCCGGCGGCACCCCAAGCCTCTTCGCCGCATCCTCTGGCATCGTCTCAACGGTGATGACGGCGCGCGGCTTGGTGGTCTGCACGCTCGATCCCCGCACCGCGTCGGCCTTATTGCCGCCTTCTCCCGCACCACCTTTTCGCGTGTGGTGGACGAGCAGAACGGAGACGTCGGCCTTCTGCGCGATGTAGACGACCACATCCATCACCGGCGCCATGTCCGCACGCGCATTCTCCTCGACCTCGTGGATGTTTGAGAACGGATCGACGGCGACGAGGCCGACGCCATGCAAGCGGCAGGCGGCAACGGTGGCGTTCACCTCAGCCCAGTTCACGCGGATACGACGCGCCTTGTGCCGGCGTTCGTCTCCCTCGCCCTCGTCGGGAACGGCGATCACAAAGGGCGACGTGCGCACCCACAACTGCCGGCCGCAAAACGCAGCGTCGGTGATCGGGCTTCCATCGGCCAGTTTGTGGTGCCGAGAGGTAGCGAGAAATCGACGCTGGAACTCCGCCTCGTCGTCCTCCTGCACCAGCATCAGCACGCTGCTCGGCCGCCGCACCTCCAAGCCGAGGAGATCCTCGCCTGTCAGCACCGCGAGCGCGATGAGGTAGAGCAGGCTCGTCTTGCCCCTACCGCCCGGCGCCGCGAGCATGGTGATGAAGCCCCTGATGAGCCACGGTGGAACGATCCATTGCCGTGGTGCAGGCTTCATGTCCGCGAGCCGCGCGCCCCGGCCGCTAGCGGACTGTATGCCGAGAAAGCCATCGGCGATCGCGCCCACAGAGACGCCGAGCGTCGCCGATGCGTGTTGCATCGCGGCGAAGTACTCGGCGAACGCCTCGTCCTGGTCTTCGCTTGAGTCCAGCTTGGAAGCGGTGTCCACGACGCGCTTCAGCGCATCTTTTTTCTCCGGATCGCCCATCCACTGGACTATCGCGCCGTCGCGCTCGCTGAACGCTTCACGCGCGCGCGCTTCGTCGCGAGCACGTTCTTCGCGCTCCTTCAGGGCGCGCTTGTTCTCCTCGTTCTTGCGGTACATTTCTTCGCCGAACTTCACGAGCCAGTCCGCGCCCGGCCCGCCACTCGGCGCATCGTTCGGCGACAGTTTCCGATTGACCTCGGGCGCGTCGCCGCTCACGTCATCAGTCGGCATGGGCGACCCCCGCTCCTGCTCGTTGCCATTTCTGAATCCCCTGCTACCGCCCCGCGCCGGTGCCAGCCGGTGCGGGGCTTCTGCGCGGTCGTCGTGGCGGCGATAGCGCGCTACTCATGGCCGGCCCTCGGCCGGCGTGGAACGTCGGCCAGGCGCTCGTCGATGAATTCGAGGTAGCCGACTATGGCGTCGAGCACATCACGGCTGGCGCGCAGCGGCGGCGGTCCCGGAACAGTGCCCGCCTCGAACGCGGCGATGCGTCGTTTCGCCTCGCCAAGGACGATCAGCACTACGCAGACCACCGGCCATGCCTCGCGCAGAGCCTTTCGATCCACGGGCTCCTCGGGGTCTTCCAGGATCTCGTAGATGCGGAACTGGTAGGTGGTGGCGGCGTCCGACAGGCCCGCGACTGCCGCGCGCAGATTGTCGTCTGCCGGCGCGCGGCGAACGGCATCGGCGACCGCGCTTGCTGTTTCCGTCAGCAGGTCCATCAACGCGGGTGCGGCGGGGCCTGCTGCGACGCCTGGCTTCGCGGTCGCCGACACGACGTGATCCGCGACCGCCTCCGCAGTCCGTCGAATCGCCCCCGTGAGCACGGGGCCGATCGGTGTGCTGCTCATTGCACGCACCCCTTCAGCCGACGTTGCGCTGAAGCGCGGCGCGCGTAGCGGCGCGCGCTTCGGCTCGCGCGGCAGCGCGGTCGAGGAGGAACTTTTCGAGCGTCGGGACATGCCAGAGCATGCGGCCGGAAATGACGACCGGCTCGGGCAAGTCACCCGTCCTTACCGCTCTGTAGGCCCCGTAGCGTGAGGTAACGATCTTGGCGGTGACCAAGTCGTCCGCAGCGGCCCAGGTTCGCGACCATTGCGGCGTGTCGTCGGCGTGATCGGCAGGATTGACGGTGGTTCGGGCGGGGTGCCGGGGCATTGGCGCGTCCTCGCTGGGTGACGGGACACACGTAGAACCGCCGAGAGGGCAGGTCTCAGCCGCTACTCACTGCAACGATAGATTGCCAGACCAAAACGAAAATGTGGTGTCAGTCGATCCACTCATCGAGGCAAGTTTTCCTGCGCTTGGCCTCGCGCCTGATCCGCGCTTCGATAGTCGCTACCTCGCCCAGCGCCTCAGGCCGGATGGTCGCCTCGTCGGCGACGAGTTTGGCGAGCTTCGCGACGTTGAGCCGGCCGTTGCGTGCGTAGGCCCCCGGTCGCAATGTCGCGGCAAGCTCGAACGCCTTCGCGTCGAGGCCGGCCCGCGTTCGCGTGCTGGTTCGCTCCGCGCGTGGCCCCCGATGGCGGATTTCCCGCTCGGCTTCGACCCGTTCTTCCGCCAGCCGGCGCTCGGCTTCCACCTTGGCCTGCGCTTCTGCCCGCTCAGTCTCAACCCGCTCGTCGGCCTGCTGGCGCTCTGTCTGGATGGCCCGAGCAGCCGCGACGTCAGTTTGCTGGCGCTCGGCATCGAGCAAGAGGTTCCGGGCGGCAGCATAGAGCGTGCGAAACATATCCAAGTCGCCCCTGGCCCGTGCCATCAGTGCTTCGCGAGCATGGCTAGCAGCGCCACGCAACGCGATGTCGCCGTGGTTGGCGAGCGGTTGAATGATCTCGGGAGCGAATCCCCCAACCGCCGGCACATGCCCGACTCTGTTCAGAAATTTTCGCAGTTCCGTCGCGGCGATCTCGTCCGCCGTCATCATCACGCCTCCCCCGCCACGTGAGCCGCCCACTTCACCAGCGCATCGCGCATCTCGGCGCTGTAGTCGTGCCTGTCGTAAACTCGGCGCAGTCGCGGCGGTGCGTGGTTCAGCACGCGGTCGATGATATCCGGCCGCACGCCGAGTCGCGCGAGGGCCGAGGCGCAAGTCCGGCGCATGTCGTGCGGCGTCCATCCCTCGGTCTTGCTCAGGCGCTGAATGTCCTCCACGGCTCGCGACCACCCCTTGAACGGGACCGACGCATGGCGGCCGGGGAACAGCACGTCGCCCGTGTGCGGCGCCTGAGCTATGAGGTCCGCGGCGAGCGGCGACAGCGGCACCCGGTGCGCCCGCCCGGCCTTGGTCCGCTCGGCCGGGAGCAGCAACGCTGTGGGGTTGCCCTCGCTGTCGCGCTCAACCTCGCCCTGGGTCAGACCGTTGACCTCCTCCCGCCGGCAGCCGGTCAGGAGCAACAGTCGCAGCACCCGGCCAGCTGGCTCGCGGCCCTCGCACGCCGCCCAAACGGCCTTGATCTCTGCGTCGGTCAGGATGCGCTCGCGCGGGCCATTGGTGGCGGGGCGGTCGAGGCCGCCGGGGCAGGGGTGCGTCTCGATGTGCCCGCGCTGGTGCAGCCAGTTGATGGCGGCGCCGAGCATGGCGGCGACGCGGGCGGCCGTGGCCGGGCTGCCGCCCTTGCTCATGGGCGCCCCCTCCACCTTCGCCCGTCCCCCCGCCACGGCATCCACCACGGCTTGCAAGTCCCGGCGGTGCAGCCGGGCCAGGGGCACGGAGCCGAGCGTCGGGCGGGCAAAGCGGTCCAGCAGCCACTTCACCTGGCCGGGGTCGCGCGCGGTGGCCTCGACATGCGCGAGGTAGCGGTCCAAGCCCTCGCCGAACGTGCCGGCGGGGGTGGTGACGTGGCCCTGCTCGATGGCGCCCATGCGCAGCCGGACGGCCGTCCGGGCATCGGCGAGGGACAGTGCGGGCCACGCGCCCAGGCGCTGCTTGTGCCGGCGCCCGTTGCGCATGGCGACGAGCCAGAACGTCACGCCGCGATCCCGCTTGCGGGCCACGAGGCCCGGCATCAGCAGGTCAGGGGTGTCGGTGTTGGGCGGGAGCGACCGCAGCATGCGGTCGTTCAATGCGGTGGCGGGCACGGGGGCCTCCTCGGTCGGGGGTAAACCGGGGGCAATGGAGGCGCAACACGGCGCAACCCACCGCCACCCGGCGCCACCGGTTTACCGATAGGACCCGAGTAGAATCAACGACATAGATAACGGGGCGCAACGCCCCATCACGCCATGTTCACCATGATGGTCTTCTTGTGCGTGAAGTGCTCCAGCATCGCCTCGAGGCTCGCTTCCTTGCCGAGGCCCGAGGATTTCACCCCGCCGTAGGAAAGGTTCGCCTGCACGACCAGGTTCTGGTTGATCTGCACGAGGCCGGCTTCCAGGCGATGCGCGAGGTCGAGCCCGACCTTCAGGTTGTTCGTCCAGAGCGAGGCGGCGAGGCCGTAGTCGGAGTCATTCGCTTCCGCAAGCACCGCTTCCGGGTCGTCGAAGGCCTGGATGACGGTGACGGGGCCGAAGATCTCCTCCTGCACCAGGCGGCTGGACTTCGTCAGGCCGGTGAAGATCACGGGCTGGATGAACAGGCCCTTCTTCAGCGCGGGGTCGGTCGGCATGGCGGAGCAGACATGCGCGGTGGCGCCCGGCGTCGCGGCGCCCTCGGCGATGAAGCCCTTCACCTTGGAAAGCTGGCCCTCGCTGACGATGGTGCCGATGTCGGTCTTCTCGTCCAGCGGGTCGCCCATGACCATGTTGTTGACCGCATTCTTCATCGCCGTGACGAAGCGGTCGAAGATCGGGCGCTCGACATAGATGCGCGACGCCGCGGTGCAGGACTGGCCCTGGCGCGTGAAGCGCATCGAGGTCAGCGCGCCGGAGACCGTCTTGTCGAAGTCGCAATCGGCGAAGACGATCATCGGCGACTTGCCGCCGAGTTCGAGCGTGACCGGGATCAGCTTCTCGGCCGCGGCCTTGGCGACGATCTTGCCGGTTTCCACCGAGCCGGTGAACGTCACCTTGCGCACCAGCCTGTGCTCGACGAGCGGCGCGCCGCATTCCGGGCCGAAGCCGGAAACTATGTTGAACACGCCCGGCGGCAGGATGCGGTTCATGATCTCGCAGATGCGCAGCACCGCGAGGGGGGCTTCCTCGGCCGACTTCACGACGACGGAATTGCCGGCCACCAGCGCGGGCGCGACCTTCAGCGCCATCAGCAGCATCGGCACGTTCCACGGGATGATCGCGCCGACCACGCCGAGCGGCTCGCGCACCGTGACGGAGAGCATCTTCGGGTCGAAGGGGACGCTCTCGCCCTTCAGTTCCGAACCGAGGCCGCCGAAGAATTCGAAGACATCGGCGACGACGCCGGCCTCGACTCTGGATTCGGTGCGCAGGGCCTTGCCGGTCTCGAGCGCGATCAGCCGGCCGAGCTCGTCCACATGCTCCTTGATGAGCTGCGCGCACTGGTGGACCAGCGCGCCGCGCTTGCGGGCCGGGACCTTGGCCCATTCCTTCTGCGCGCGAGCGGCGTTCTGGACGGCGGCGTCCACGTCGGCAGCGTCGCCCTCGGCAGCGCGGGCGACTTCGGCGCCGGTCGCGGGGTTCACCACCGCGAAGGTCTTGCCCGAGCGCGCCGGGACATAGGCGCCGCCGATGAAATGCATCCCCGACAGAGACTTCGCGAGCGCGAAGGGGTCGGTCGTCGGGGCGGCGGGGGTGGGGTGCGGACGGTCGAGCATGGGACGCTCCTCGGTGTCTCGTTTCGGCCGGCAGGAATAGACCCGAGCGGGCGTGGAGGGAACCGCCAGGTGCCGGACCGGGTTGCCGCGGCACGACGCCCCGACTAAGCCTCGCCCCCGAGCCAAGGGAGTTCGTACCGCATGCCCACCCCCGCCGGCCCGCTTGCGGGCCTTCGCGTCCTCGACCTCACCCGCGTCCTCGCCGGGCCGACCTGCACCCAGATGCTGGGCGACCTCGGCGCCGAGGTGATCAAGATCGAGCGCCCCGAGGCCGGCGACGACACCCGCGGCTTCGCGCCTCCCTTCTGGCCCGAGACGAAGGAGAGCGCCTACTTCCTCGGCGTGAACCGCAACAAGAAGTCGGTCACGCTCGACATGGCGAAGCCCGAGGCGCAGGCGATCCTGCACCGGCTGCTCGAATCCACCGACATCCTGGCGGAGAACTTCAAGGTCGGCGCGCTGGCCAAGTACGGCCTGGGCTGGGACCAGCTGAAGGACAAGTACCCGCGCCTGATCTACTGCTCGATCACCGGCTTCGGGCAGACCGGCCCCTATGCCCCGCGCCCGGGCTATGACGCGCTGATCCAGGCGATGGGCGGCGTGATGTCCCTGACCGGCGAGCCGAACGGCTCCCCGCAGAAGGTCGGCATCCCGGTGGCGGACCTGTTCGCCGGCCTGTATGGCTGCATCGGCATCCTCGCCGCGCTGAACCACCGCACCGCGACCGGCCGCGGCCAGCAGATCGACATCGGCATGCTGGACACGCATGTCGCGTGGCTGGCGAACCAGGGCATGAACTACCTGGCGACGGGGGAAAACCCGCCGCGCCTCGGCAACCAGCACCCGAACATCAGCCCCTACCAGGAATTCCCGACGAAGGACGGCTACATCATCCTCGCGGTCGGCAATGACCCGACCTTCGAGCGGTTCTGCAAGGCCTTCGGCCAGGAGCACCTGCTCGCGGACGAGCGCTTCTCCACCAACCCGAGGCGCGTGGCAAACCGCGACCTGGTGACGCAGACGCTGACGCCACTGATGAAGACCCGGACCACGGTGGAATGGGTCGACGCGCTGGAAGCGCAGAAGATCGGCTGCGGCCCGATCAACACGCTGAAGGACGTCTTCGCCGACCCGCATGTCCAGGCGCGCGACATGGTGCTCGAGATGCAGCACGGCTCCGGCGCGACGGTGAAGGTCGTCGCCAACCCGGTGAAGCTCAGCGCCACGCCGCCCACCTATCGTTCCGCCCCGCCGGTGCTCGGCGAGCATACGGAGGAGGTGCTGTCCGGCCTGCTCGGCATGACCGCCGAGGAGATCGCCGCGCTGCGGAGCAAGTCGATCCTGTAGCCGCCGCGGCCGGCGGGAGGAGGGAGTGATGCGCGAAGGCGCCGTTCGCTGGCTCTCGCCGGCCGGGTTCTTCACCATGCGCTGGTGGGAATGGGGGCCGCAGGATGGCGCCCCCGTCGTGTGCGTGCATGGCCTGACCCGCTCGGGCCGGGACTTCGACGTGCTGGCCGGGGCGCTGGCCGCGGCCGGGCGCCGGGTGATCTGTCCCGACCTGCCGGGCCGCGGCGCCTCGGACTGGCTGCCGGACCCGATGCTCTACCAACCGCCGGCCTATATCTCGGCGCTGTCGCACCTGCTGGCGCGCATCGACGGGCCGGTGGACTGGGTGGGGACCTCCCTGGGGGGCATCTGCGGCATGGGCATCGCGGCGACGCCGGGGCACCCGATCCGCCGCATGGTGCTGAACGACGTCGGCGCCTTCGTCCCGCAGGAGGCGATGGCCCGCATCCGCGAATACCTGGGCTGCGAGCCGGTCTTCCGCGACATCCGGGCGCTCGAGGCGCATCTGCGCGTGGTCCATGCCCCCTTCGGCAAGCTGACCGACGCGGAATGGCGCCACCTTGCGGAAACCTCCGCCCGCCCGGCCGATGGCGGCGTGGCGCTGCACTACGACCCGGCCATCGCCGCGCCGATCCGCTCTCAGGAAGCGCAGGCGCTCGACCTGCAGCCGCTATGGGACCGGGTGACGATCCCGGTGCTGCTGATCCGCGGTGCCGAAAGCGACCTGCTGCTGCGCGAAACCGCCACGACCATGGCCGCAGCGGAGAACGTGCAACTCGCCGAGATCCCCGGCGCGGGCCATGCCCCGGCGCTGATGGACCAGGCGCAGGTGGCGCTGGTCGCGGACTTCCTCATTCAGTAGCCCGGCCGGGGCACCAGCCCCATCATCACCTGCTCCAACCCGCCATCGACCAGCAATTCCGCGCCGTTCACATAGGCGGCGCGGGGGCTTGCGAGGAACACCACGGCATCGGCGATGTCCTTGGGCGTGCCGACGCGGCGGCTGGGCAGCATCGCCTCCCGCCGCTCGAGCACGCCGGGGGCCTGATAGAAGGATTCCGACAGCGGCGTGCGGATGAGACCGGGGCTGACGACGTTGCTGCGGATGCCGTCAGGCCCCCATTCCGCGGCCAACTGGCGGGACAGCATCGCCACCCCCGCCTTTGACGGGCTGTAGGCGCCGCTGCGCGGCTGCGGGTTGGTCGCCGCTATCGAGGCGATGTGCACGATTACCCCGCCTCCCTTCGCCAGCATCTGCTCCCGCGCCGCCTGCGCGCAGACCAGGTAGCCGGTGAGGTTCACGGCGAGCAGGGCGTTCCACTCGGCGATCGGGATCTCGGCCAGCGGGCCGGGGCGCAGGATGCCGGCGTTGTTCACCAGGATCTCGGCTGGGCCGAGCACATCCTGAGTTGCCGAGAGGGCGCGGCGGACGCTCGCCTCGTCCGTGGTGTCGCAGCCGAGCCCGACGGCCTTGGCGCCCTTGGCCCGCAGCGTCGCGGCCACGGCCTCCGCGGCGTTTCCGTCGCGGTCGAGAAGTCCGACCGCCGCACCGACGGCGGCAAGTTCCGCCGCGATGCCGCTGCCGATACCGCCCGCCGCGCCGGTGACGATCGCGACGCGCCCCGACAATCCGAGCCAGTCCTGGGCCATGTGGTTGGTCCTCCCGCGCGGCAGCGTCGCGCGAGCAAGGCCTCACGGCAAATGCGGGTACGGAGCCTCAGGGGCCTGGGGTCGGGGGAGGGGCCGGCGCCGTATTCCAGGGCCCGGGCGGCGGTGGGTCAGGCCACGCCCGCCGGGCCCGCGGAGGGCGCGTCAGGCGCGGCCGAGCCGCAGTCTCTGCTGCACCTTCTGCCAAAGGGACAGTGCCCGCGCCGGCGGCGTGGGCAGCGGTGGCAGCCGTTCGGCGGCGGCCACGGGCATCAGCGCGACGCGCTTCTCCCGCAGCGCCGCGACGCGCCGCCAGGCGCGCGCCTGGTCCTCGGAGCCTTCCTGCGCGCGGCGATAGGCGATCAGCGCCTCCACCTCCGCCCGTTGCAGGCGGATGGAGGCCACTGCCGGATCCTCGGAACGGTCGGAGGCGCCGTGCCAGGGGCGGCGCAGCGCCTCGGGCGGGGTGGGGCTAGCCACGGCGGAGAACCTCCGCCGCCTCCACCGCGAAGTAGGTCAGCACGCCATTGGCGCCGGCGCGCTTGAAGCCCATGAGGCTCTCCATCATCGCCCGCTCGTGCTCGATCCAGCCGTTCTGCACCGCGGCCATGATCATCGCGTATTCGCCGCTCACCTGATAGGCGAAGGTAGGCACTGCGAAGCGGTCCTTCACGCGGCGGACGATGTCGAGATAGGGCATGCCCGGCTTGACCATGACCATGTCCGCGCCTTCGGCGAGGTCCAGCGCCACTTCGCGCAGCGCCTCGTCCGAATTCGCCGGGTCCATCTGGTAGGTCTTCTTGTCCCCGCGCAGCGCCTTGCCGGAGCCGAGCGCATCGCGGAACGGCCCGTAGAAGGCCGAGGCGTATTTCGCCGCGTAGGACATGATGCGCGTGTCGACGAAGCCCTGCGCGTCGAGCGCGCCGCGGATGGCACCGATCCGCCCGTCCATCATGTCCGACGGGGCGATGACGTCGATGCCCGCATCCGCCTGGTTCAGCGCCTGCCGCACCAGGACGGCCACGCTGTCGTCATTGTGGACGTAGTCGCCGGCGCGGGTCTGCCGGATCACCCCGTCATGCCCGTGGTCCGTGTAGGGATCGAGGGCGACGTCGCCGACCAGCCCGACCTCGGGGAAGGCGCGCTTCAACTCGCGCGCCGCCCGGCACATCAGGTTGTCCGGGTTCAGCGCCTCGGTGCCCTCGGCGTCCTTCGCCCCGGGCGGGGTCACGGGGAACAGCGCGAGGGCGGGAACGCCGAGGCGCACCGCCTTCTCCACATGCTTCGCGATGCGGTCCACGGTGACGCGCACCTGGCCCGGCATCGAGGCGACGGCACGCTCGTCGTTCGTGCCTTCGATGACGAAGATCGGCCAGATCAGGTCGTCCGTCGTCAGGGTGTTCTCCGCGACGAGGCGCCGGGTCCACGCATCGCGCCGGATCCGGCGCATGCGCACCGTCGGGAAGGCGCCGAGCGCGTCCGGCGCCTCCGCGGCGAAGGGCATGCCCTGGCGACGGTCCGCGTTCATTCCGCCGCGGCCTTCAGGCCGAGGCCGGTGGCCGCCTTCAGCGCCTGGTCGAGGTCGGCCAGGATGTCGTCGATATGCTCGATGCCGATCGACAGGCGGACATAGCCGGGCGTCACGCCGGAAGCCGCCAGCGCCTGCTCGTCGAGCTGGCTGTGCGTGGTGGTCGCCGGATGGATGGCGAGGCTGCGCGCATCACCGATGTTCGCCACGTGGTAGAACATCTGCAATGCCTCGATGAACTTCTGGCCGGCTTCCTTGCCGCCCTTCAGTTCGATGCCCATCAGGCTGCCGTAGCCGCCCTTCAGGTAGGCGTCGGCGCGGCGCTTCCACTCGCCCTCCATCAGCGAGGGATGGATCACCGTCGCCACCGCCGGGTGCTGCGCGAGGAAGGCCGCCGCCTTCAGCGCGTTGGAGCAGTGGCGTTCCATGCGCAGCGGCAGCGTCTCCAGCCCCTGGATGGTCAGGAAGGCGTTCATCGGCGCCATCGGCGCGCCGAGGTCGCGCAGCAGGCAGGTGCGCATGCGGATGATGTAGGCGATCGGCCCGAGCGGCTTCACGGCCTGCGTCCACACCGCGCCGTGGTAGGACGGGTCGGGCTTGTTCAGGGTCGGGAAGCGCTCGGCATGGGCTTCCCAGTCGAAATTGCCGCCATCGACGACGACGCCGCCGATGCTGGTGCCATGGCCGCCGATCCACTTCGTCGTGGAGTGCATCACGATCGCCGCGCCGTGCTGGAGCGGCTTGCAGATCACCGGGGCGGCGGTGTTGTCCATGATCAGCGGGACGCCGAGCTTGCGGCCGAGCGCGGCGACCTCGCCGATCGGGAAGACCTGCAGCTTCGGGTTCGGCAGGGTTTCCGCATACCAGCAGCGGGTGCGGGCGTCGGTCGCCTTGGCGAAGTTCTCGGGGTCCGCCGGGTCCACGAAGCGGACCTCGACGCCGAACTGCTTCAGCGTATTGGCGAAAAGGTTCCAGGTGCCGCCATAGAGGTCGGTGGAGGACACGATGTTGTCCCCCGCCTCGCAGAGGTTCATCACCGAGAAGGTGGTCGCCGCCTGGCCCGAGCCGAGCGCGAGGCCGGCCACGCCGCCCTCCAGCGCCGCGACACGCTTTTCCAGCACATCGACGGTCGGGTTCATGATGCGGGTGTAGATGTTGCCCAACTCGGACAGCGCAAACAGGCGCGCGGCGTGGCCGGTGTCCTGGAACTGGAACGAAGTTGTCTGGTGGATCGGCACCGCGACCGAACCCGTCGTCGGGTCGGCGCGCCAGCCGGCATGCAGCGCGATGGTTTCGGGGTTCGTCCAGTTCGGTGCAGACATGGGCACCCTCCCGCTCGTTGTCGTCGGGCTATCAACTGCCATGGGACGACGCAGTGCGAAAGGAAAATACTGGCCTTTCACGGCAGCGCCCTGGCCGCGCCAAGTCTTCCCACTCCCCCGTCAATCCGGAGGACGGCTTGCTCCCGCCGGTCAGGCCGCCGCCAGGAGCCGCCCCAGTTCACGCCACAGCCGCGCCCAGCCGGCGTCGCGGCCGTATTCCTCGGCCGCGCCCGGCCCGGAGGCGCTGCCGCCCGCGCGGTGGTGCAGCGCGGACAGCACCAGCGCCGCCTGGAGGAAGCCGCTGGTGCGGTAGGACATGGCCGGCGCGGTGGAGACCACGGGCGGCGCCGCCGGATCGGCGATGCGCAGATGCGGGATTCCGGCGCGCAGCGCGACCTCCCGCGCCGGGATCGTGCGCGCCGGACGGCCATGCTCGACCACGAAGGCAGGCCGGGACTGCGCCCAGGTCGACGGCTCGAAGAACGCCTCGATCGGGCGGAAGGAGATCGCCTCCGCGCGCACCGCAAGCGGCCCGCTCGTCGGCCAGGGCTGCACTGGCGGCACGCCTTCCGGCGCAAAGATGCGGACCTGACGCCCCAGCATGGTCGTCAGGCAGGCGAGCACCGGGGCGAGTTCGCGCGCGTCCGGATCCTCGGTCAGTAGCGCGACCGCCCCTTCGGGGGCGCCGCGCAGCGTGGCCAGCAGGCGGCAATCCTCTCCGCGCCAGAGCAGCGGCATGGCGGCGCGCTCCGCTCCGGCGGCGCGCGTTGCTGCGGCCGCCTCGCGCGTCGGCGCGTCCTCGATCAGCAGGAAGCGGGGAAATGCGGCGGCAAGGGTAGAAAGCCGCGCCTGATCGCGCGCCTCGCCCTGCAACGCCAGCGCCCCCATGTGGCAGATGCCAAGTTGCATCCGCACCTCGCCGGCCGGCGGCGCCGCCGGCAGGCCGGCGAACCAGGCGAGCAGGTGAGGCGCGGCCAGCAGCGCCCCGAGGCTGGCCAGCCGCGGCTCCGTGTCGTCGAACAGCGCGCTGGCGGCAGCGCCGGGCGCCGACGCCGGGTCCATCACGATGCGCCCGCGCGTGACCAACAGCTTCAGGGCCGCCGGTTCCGCAGTCGCCGGATCGCCGGCGAGGTGGAACACGACCGGGACCCGAAGGCCGAGATAGCGGGCGGCATCGAGCACGTGGTCAAAGGCCAGCGTGCCGAGGCGCGCCTGCTCGAAACGCAGGGAGAGGACGGCCGAGGGCGGCAATTCGCGCGCCCGCGCGCCGGCCTCGCGGATCGTCGCGAGGATCTCCGCTTCCGCCGCCACCACGGAGCGGCGAGATGCCTCGGCAAGGACGGCCACTTCCTCCGGCTCGCGCACCAGCCGGTGGATGGCGCGCATCATCGCCTCGAAGTCGGTGCATTCGTGGAAGGGGTGGGTCGGTACGTAGCCTTCGAAGGCGTGGGCGTGACTGACCAGCGGCTTGCCGCGCGAGAGCGCCTCGCCGACCTTGATCTTCAGTCCCGTCGAGAAGGCGAGGGGGGCCAGCACCACGTCAGCCTCGGCGTAGAGCTCGTCCATGCTCTCGACCGCGCCGAGCAGGCGCAGGTAGGGCAGGCGCAATCCCTCGAGCAGCGTGCAGACGGAACCCGCGACGAGGATCTCGACCGGCAGCAGGGTGCGGCGCAGGTAGGCGTCGGCGACCTTGAGGAAGTTGCGGATGTTGGTCGCGTTGATGTTGTTCCGCCCGCCGACGATGCCGAGGCGCAGCACGCCGTCGCGCGCAGCCGTTGCGGGCACGCCTCCGGCGGGCTCGGCGTGCAGCAGGGTTCGTACCGGGCGGTTGGTCAGGGTGCGGAAGAACGCTTCCTCCTGCCGCTTGATCGCCCAGACGATGTCGGCGCGGTCGAGGGCGAGGCGTTCCTGCTCCGGCGTGGTGTGGAAGTATTCCGGCCTCAGCCCGTTGTCCGCGAGCAGTTCCCGCCGGTTGGAGAAGCGGTCATGCGTGTCGAGGATGCGCAGCACGCCCGCCGGTGCGTGCTCCAGCGCCTTGGACAGCCAAGTGTAGTTGACCAGCAGCGCGTCGTAGCGCCCCACCTTCAACAGCCAGTCGAGCATCTGGCCGATCGCGGGGTCCCACCAGTCGTCGGCGCCGTGGTCCTCGCCCTCGGCGGGGCGGGTGTGCAGCGGGCGGGTGACGGGGGCGTGGAAGACTTCGTCCCACTGGCTCGCCATCTCCGCGAGTGCGGTGCGCGGCAGGCTGGTGCGCCATTCCTCGTCGGAGGGGTAGTGCAGCAGCGCGATATGGGCGCCTTCCCGCTGCAGGGCGCGGTTGACCTGGACGATGCGGTTGCGGTTGCCGAGGGTGACCGGCCAGGTCGGCACCGGGGAGAGCACCAGGACGCGCAGCCCCGCCCAGGAACCGCCCGGCAGCGACGGCGCGTCAGAGGTCATCGTGCTCGTCGAGCCCGGCGAGGAGGGCGGTGACCGCGTTGTAGACCGCCGAGACCTGCCAGCGGAATTCGCTGGCCCCGGATTTCTCGAGCGCGAGGCCGCGCAGCGTGCGGTCGGCCGGGTTCTGTTGCAGCAGGAAGGACTTCACGGCGAGCCAGGCGTCGTCCCGCTTGGCGAATCGCTCCTTCGGGTCGCGCAGGTAGTCCGAGACCGCCTGCCAGGCGGCCCGGCGGCGGAACCAGCGCTGGGTCAACCGCTCGGGGTCCACCCAGTGCTCCACCGCGGCGAGCGGATCGTAGGCGACGAGCCCGCCGAGCGCGCGGATGCGGTCGGTGACGGCTGTCTCCTCGGCCGAGAGCAGGCTCGCCCCACCGCCGGTGCGGCCGAGCGAGGTGTCGAACCAGCCGACGTCCCGCAGCGCGTCGATGCGGAAGGCGATGTTCGCGCCCGCCACCCATTCGCCGTCGCCGAGCAGCCGGCGTTCCTCGCCGTGGTCGACCACGGTGACGTTGCCGAGCATCTCGTCCGAGAGCCAGGCGGGGCGGGGCGCGCCCCACCAGGGGCGGATGCGGCCGCCGACGACCTTCAGCGCCGGGCCGTACTGGTCGAAGCAGGCGGCGATGTTCTCGAGCCAGACGGGGTCGGCGCGCGCGTCGTCGTCGAGATAGGCGACGATGGGGGAGGCGGCGTGCCGCGCGGCGACGTTGCGGGCGTTGGACAGGCCCGGCTTTGCCTCGTGATACCAGGAAAGGTTCGGGTGCCGCGCGAAGGCCGCCGCCTCCTGGCCCGAGCGCACGGGGTCGGGGGAGTTGTCGACCACGATGACCTCGTAGGCGTCGGACGGCAGCGATTGGGAGAGGGCGGATTCGATGGCGCCCGGCAGCAGGTCGTAGCGTTCGTAGGTGCAGATGGCCGCGGTGATGCGGCGGGTGGGCGCGGCCATCGGCGGGGGCCTTACGCCGGCTCGATGCTGAGGCGCTGGAACGCCACGCCCAGGGTCCGCCTGTCGGCCTGCCCGCGTGCGGCGGGTGAGTGCAGGTGTGGGACGCGCAGCGTCATGCGCGTCGGTCCGTCGCCGGCGCGCGGCGCGATCGGATCGGAACGCAGGAGCTTGTCGGTGCCCTGGCGTGCCAGCGCATAGGTGGCGCCGTCGACCTCCAGCGTCAGTTCCTTCGCGTTGGCCGGCGTGCCGAAGTGGAAGAGGTGCAGTGTTGCGACCAGCGGTGCGGAACGGTCGAGCCAAGCCTCGAAATGCACGTCCTGGCCAGGGCCGGTCCAGCGGAAGGCGCCCTCCGTGCCCCATTCGAGCTGGTAGAAGCCGTCATGCACGGGCAGGAGCTGGTCTGCGGTGATGTCGAATTCCGTCGCCAGGGGATGGTGGGCCGCCGGGGGCGGCATCGTCGGGACCACAAGGTCAGCTGCCTCGCCGGCCGCGGCGCGGATCTGGAGGATGCGCTCATGGGCCTCGAGGCGGGCACGCAGTTCGGCGACTTCGGCGCGGAGGGCGGCGAGGTCGGCAGTAACCTGATGCGGCGATTCCGCAGCGGTGTCCGGGGTGGGCATCATCGTTCCTAGGGGAATCCGTCCATCAGTGCTTACGTGCCGCACCGGCTCCCGACGAGGATACGGGGGGTACGAGTGAGTCGGAAGCGATCATCGCGCTAAAGTTCGTCGAGGAAGCGCACGCAGCCGGGCACGTCGCCGATCGCGAGCCGGCCGAAGGCGCCCGGCCCTGAGACCTGCGCGATCGGTCCGGGGTAGATGTGCTGCCGAAGGCCTTTTGTCTTCGCGATCAGGTCGTAATTCCGGCTGTTGAGCCGCCCTGCTGGGGTGCGCGGGACGATGCCGACCGTGCCGCGGAAATCCTGCACGTGGACGATGCTGTGCAGCGCGGACCCCTCGATGCCCGCGAGTCGCACGGCACCCGCGAAGCTACGGATCTGGTCCGTGAAGGAGAGCTCCTGTGGGTGCAGTAGGGTCCAGCCCCGTTCCTGGAGAAGGGCTTCCAGTTCCCTCTCATTCTCGAATGTGCCGAGTGCGCCCTCGCCGAGCCGGCTGCGCGATATCCAAAGCTTCCGCCCGCCCAGCGGCTCGTACGGTGTGACGGCTAGGGCCCGCATGTGCTCCGTGTGGAAGAAGGAACTGATGACGTAGCCAGGCTGCGGGACAACCAGCCTCTCGAAGGCGATGCAGCGCGTCACGAAGACGATATCGGAGCGATCGAGGCCGAATGCGCGAAGCGCCTCGGCCTGCCACGGGAGAAGTTCCGGGCGCTCGCAATGGAAGACGACGGGTTCGGTGGTCCTGGTCCGCCAGGCCCAGCAGCGCGCAAGGCTCTCCAGCAGGAAGTGCCCATATTGGTTGATGAGGACACCGCCGTAGATGAAGGTCCCCGCGCGTCTCTCGATCGGAGTTTCCGCGACGCCCGTCGGGTTGATGGTCTTGCTTCGCGGCCATTCGCGCCGAAGCCGCGCGAAATCGACCGGCTCGCCTGCACGGTCAAAGACGCCGAACTGGTAGGGCACCACGGGGTCCGCGGGGCGCCGGATCGCCCGGGTGGCGATGGCCTCGGGCACCGGCCGGGCCACAAGTCCCGTTGCCGGCTGTTCGGGCACGGCCGAGAACCCCTTGCCTGCGAGCGAATGCGTCAGTGGAAGGAAAGCCCTTTGTAGGCGGCGGTGCCGGTCGTGGCGAACTGGCGCTGCCGGAAGGCCTCCCGGAACTGCGACATGAATGCCCGGCTCAGCGGATTGGCCTGTTCCGTCAGGGTCACGCGCAGATCGAGCGGCACGGTGTCGACGCCGACAAAGGAAGCGATTTCGTGCAGCTTTCCATTCATGTCGGCAAGAAAATCCTCGAAGTAGACTTCCATGTACTCCAGGCCGAGCCCGTTGAGGATCGCGGTCCAGGCCGAATCCTGCACGATCAGGCGATCCAGGTGGCGACTAATAGCCTCGAAGTCGAACCGGACATCCTCCAAGCTCTTGCGCGCCTTGTCAGTTGCCACCCACTGGCCGGTTTCCTCTGCCAGGTAATAGGAAATCGCCTGCTTGAGCTTCGATCGGCGCCGGAGATGAACAAGGCGGGAGTCGAAGAATAGATCCGAAAACGGGGTGAAGCCACGGAAGGTCTCGAAGTCCTCGAACAGGATCTTCGTGCCGAAGGCACCGTTCTTCGTGCGGTGGCGTTGCATGATCCAAGCCACGAAATGCGCCACTGCGACGGTGCCGTCAGGGGCCACGTGTTCGCGGTATCCGGCCGCCCGCATGAAGTCGGGATTGAATGCCTCCACAGGGTGGCCGAGGCGCCGCGTGTTCCGCAGCACGTCGCACATCAGGTTGCTGCCGGATCGCGCCGTCGTACAGATGATGTAGTTCACCGACACAAGTCCGCTCCTACGCTCGCCGATCCCGCACCGAATGGCCGAATGCCGCCGTCCCGCCGCCAGCATCGCCTGATGGTTAGATTCCGCCTCGGACCTCGGCACAAGTGTCGCCAGGCGGAGATCTGGGGTATTCAACGGCTCCGATGACGACCCTCTCCCTCGCCTCCGACCACGCCGGCCTCCCCCTGAAGCTCGCCCTCAAGGCGGCGCTCGAAGCGGAGGGCCATACCGTCAACGACCTTGGCACGGACAGTGCCGAGTCCGTCGACTACCCCGACTTCGCTCGGAAGGTCGCCGAAGCGGTCGCCTCCGGGCAAGCCCCCTTCGGCATCCTGGTCTGCGGCACCGGCATCGGCATGGCCATGACGGCCAACCGCCACCCCGGCATCCGCGCGGCGGTCCTGCACGACACCACCGAAGCGCGCCTTACCCGTGCGCACAACGACGCCAATGTGGCCTGCTTCGGCGCCCGGACGATTGGCGCCGAGACGGCGCTCGATGCCCTGCGCGTCTTCCTGGCGACGCCCCATGAGGGCGGCCGGCACGCCCGCCGGGTCGCCAAGATCGACCAGCCGGCGGGCTGAGGCGAGGCCACCCGCCCGCGCGCCCGGCCGGCTTCGCCAGCCGACGGCGGCGCGAGGCGGCGCGGTTCCGCGAC
>NZ_JAAEDM010000076.1 GCF_018129065.1 Neoroseomonas soli
CGGGCGATGCGCGCGGCCGCGCCCGACCGCGCCGGGTTGCATGCGGCGGGGGCGACGGCGGCGCTGGCGCTCGGCGTCGCCATGGTGCTGCGGGAACAGTGGCTGACGCTGGCGGTCGCGCTATTCCTGCCGCCGCTCGCCATGATCGCCCGGCAGACGGGGCTCGAGGCGCTGCGCCGCGTCGCCTTCGCCGTCGCGACGGTGGTGTTGGTGCGCCTCGTGCTGAACCGCTTCGTGCTCGGCTACGACTGGGGCCCGACGCCGGTGCTGAACGGGTTGCTGCTCGCCTATGGCGTGCCGGCGGCCTGCTTCTGGTGGGCGGCGCGCATCTTCCTGCGCATGCGGGACGGCATCGTGGTGCGGCTGCTGGAATGCGGCGCGGCCCTGTTCGCCGTGCTGCTGGTGCTGCTGGAGATCCGCCACGCGGTGCAGGGCGGCGTCATGGACGCGGCGCGCTGGGACTTCCTGGAGGCCGGGTTGCAGGCGACCGCCTTGCTCGGCTGCGCCTGGGCTGCCCTGCTGGCGCATCGCCGCAGCGGACGAGAGGCGATGCTCTGGGCCGCGCGCGCGGCAGGGATGGGCGGGGTGTTGCTCGGGCTCATCCTGCTCGTCGCCAATCCCTGGCGCATGAACGAGGAAATCGGCCCCGTGCCCCTGTGGAACGCGCTGCTGCCGGCCTATGGCCTGCCGGCGCTGCTGGCGGCGCTCGCGGTCGCGCGTGCCCCGGAGACGCGGACGCCGCCCGGCGCGGCGCAACTGCTCGGCGGCTTCACACTGGTGTCCGCCTTCGCCTGGGTGACGCTCGAGGTGCGGCGCGGTTTCCACCCGGTGAAGTTCGGCGCCGCACCGGTCGAGGAGGCCGAGATGTACGCCTATTCCGGCGCCTGGCTGCTGCTCGGCGCCGCGCTGCTGGCGATCGGCATCCGCAGCGGGCGGAAGGAGGTCCGCCTCGCCGCGCTCGCCGTCATCGCGCTGGCCACGCTCAAGGTCTTCCTGCTGGACATGGAGGCGCTGGTCGGCCTCTGGCGGGTGCTGTCCTTCCTTGGCCTCGGCCTGGCGCTGATCGCGCTGGGGGCGATCTACCGGCGCTTCGTCATGGTCCGGCCGGTCACGCCGGCAGGTGGGGCAGCGCCGCCGGCGTGACCTCCCACACCCTGCCGCTCGCCGGCGGGGTGCAGAGGATGGGCAGGGCGTTGGGCGTGCGCACATTGGGCTGATGGCCGAGCGCCAGGCGCAGCGCGCGGAACAGCGCGCCATGCGCCACCACCAGCACCGGGCCGGGCAACGTGGTGGCGCGGTTGATGGCACCCACGGCGCGGTCGTGCAGGGTGCGGAAAGTCTCGGCGCCGGCGGGCGTGTAGGTGCCGGCGATCCAGTCGTCGTACCAGTCGCCCATCGGCTTGCCTTCCTCCTCGCCGAAGGCGACCTCCATCAGGCCGGGGTCGGTGGCGACCGGGAGTTCCAGCGCCTCCGCCACAATCTCCGCCGTCTTCAGCGCGCGCGTGAGCGGGGAGGCGACGATGGTGACGATGCCCTGGTCCACCATGGCCATCGCGGCGCGCCGCGCCTGCGCGAGGCCGACGGTGTTGAGCGGGATGTCCGTGTGGCCCTGGCTGCGGCCCTCGGCGTTCCAGTCCGTCTCCCCGTGGCGGAGGAACCAGAAGGGGACGGGGTTGAGCGTCGCGGTCATCCGATCTCCTGTTCGCGGGCGAGCGCCGCGGCGATGGCCGGCACCGCGGCGACCTTCGCGCCGAGGGCCTTGAGATGCGTGAGGTCGTCGGTGGCGACGCCGAGGAAGCCCCCGAAGGCGAGCAGCGCGGCGAGGAAGATGTCGGGCGCCGTGACCTGCGCGGTGCCGAGCACCGTGCCGCTGGCCTGCTTCACCAGTTGGGCCTCGGCGAATTCCAGCGCCTCCCGCGCGCGGGTCGCGGCGGTCGCCTTCAGCGCGGCGGCTGCGGCCTCGTCCCCGCCGGTGAAGCGCTTCGCCTGGAAGGCGATGGTGAAGGTGTTGGCCATGCGGAAATGGCACCAGCACAGCCATTCCATCCCCTTCGCCCGGCCGAGCGGATCCTTCGGCAGCAGGCCGGATTCCGGCGCCGCCTCGGCGAGCCACAGCGCCATGGCCGGAATCTCGGTGATGGTCACGCCGGCATCCGGGACCTGGATCGCCGCGACCTCGCCCTTCGGGTTGACGGCGAGGAATTCGGGCGTCCTGTGCTCGCCCTTGCGCAGGCTGATGAAGCGGATGTCGAGGTCGAGCCCCGAGGCCGCGGCCATCTGGTGCACGATCGACCCGCTGGTGCGGGTGGAGGTCCAGAGGATCGGCTTCGTCATGCTGCGTCTCCTGCGAGGGCGATGCAGGCGAAGGCGACCTTCGCCTCGGTCGGCACGCCGAAGCGCGCGGTATGGCGCGCCGGCAGGCCATTCGGGAAGTGCTTCACGTATTCGGCGTTGCACGCATCGTAGTCGGCCGGGTCTGTGATCAGCATCGTCACCTGCACGGCGCGGTCGAGGCTGCTGCCGGCCTCGCGCAGGATGCCGTCGACCATGGCCAGCGCCTCGCGCGTCTGCTCCGCCGCCGTTGCCCCGCGGCGGATGCCGCGGGACGGGTCGTGCGGGGCCGAATGGCCCGAGACGAAGACGAGGCCCCCCGCGCGCGTCGCCCGGCTGAAGGGGCGGCGCTCGCCGGGGTCCGGATGGCCGATGATGTCGAAGGGGCGCGTCACGCCAGGCCTTCGGCCGCCATCACGCGCTGCACGGAGGGGCGCGCCTTCATCCGCGCATAGTGGCCGGCGACATTGGCCGGCAGTTCCTTGCCGAGCCGGCCGTTCCACCAGAAGGAGACATAGAACAGCGCGCTGTCGGCGAAGGAGAAGTCGCCGACGAGGTAGTCATTGCCGTTCAGCGCCTTGTCCAACAGGCCGAGGCCCTTGGCGAAGATCTCCTCGCCGCGCTTCTTCACCGCCTCGTGGTCCGCCTCGCTGGGGGCGAAGTTCACCGGGCGGAACATGCGGGAGAAGCCCTGCATGTGCAGCGTGGCGACGCAGTAATCGGTCAGTTCCAGCGCGCGCGCCTGCGCCTCCATGCCGGACGGCATCAGCCGCGCGGTCGGGAAGCGGGAGGCCAGCCAGAATGCGATGGCGGGGTATTCGGTCAGGATGGAGCCGTCCTCGCGCTCCAGCGTCGGCACCTTCGACTTGGGGTTCACGCCGGTGAATTCGGGCTTGTGCTGCGCGCCTTCCTTCAGGTTCACGAGTTGCGCCTGGTAGGGCGCGCCGATCTCCTCGAGCAGCACATGGATGCCGACCGAGCAGGCGCCCGGAGAGTAGTAGAGCTTCATGCGGCGAGGTCCTTGCCATCCTGCCGCCGGACGGCGGCCCGGCGGCAAGATCGGTCGGGCCGCGGGGCTTGGCAAGGCGGTGGCCGGTCATTCGCGTGGCAGCGATCCGCCGCTTGCGGTCGAAGGTCGCTGCTGACCGAATCCCTTTGGTTTCGCACGCGGCGGCCCCGCCAGCCCCGCTTGCTGATACGCCCGGCGAGGACGCCATGCGTATCAGGCGGGGATCAGCCCGTGGCGGGTCATGATGTCCTTCATCCGGGCCGGATTCGGCCCGCTTGGCGCGCCGGCCTCGGCAGCGATTTCCTCGAAGTAGCGGCGGCCGATGGTGCCGGGGGTCAGCACGACCAGGGCGCGGGCGGTGGCCTCGTGCAGGTTCTCGTGCAGGTGCACCGCGCCACGCGGGATGAAGACGACGTCGCCCGGCCCGACCTCATGCCGCGTGCCGTCCACCGTCGTGGTCATGGTGCCTTCGAGGCCATAGACCGCCTCGTCCACGTCGCGGTGGAAGTGCGCGAGCGGGACGCGCGCCTTGGGAAGAACCTCGAACTCGAACATCACGAGGTCGCCCGCGCCCTGCGTCTCGTCCACCCGGAAGCGGAGCGTCATGCCGCCGATCCTGACGACCCGGTCATTCGCGCTTTCCATTGTCGTCCTCCCTTCGTAAAGTCATTTTACAAACGCGTTTAGTAAAGAGATTTTACGGTGACGTCAATGCCGAAACGTTCCGACGAGGTGGCGCCGGCCGGTGACGCGGAGGGCCCGCCATTCTTCGGGGCCCTCCTGCGGCTCGCGCTGCAGCGCGCCCGCGCCGAGATCAACGACGCCATCCGCGCCGCCGGCTTCACCGACCTGCAGGAGGCGCATTACGCCGTCTTCTCCTACCCGCCGCCCGACGGCATCCGCCCGTCCGAACTCGCGCGACGGCTTGGCATGTCACGGCAGGCGGCGAACCACCTGCTCGCGCAGATGGAGGCGCTCGGCTACCTCGAGCGCCGTGCGCCGGAGGACGGCGAACGGCGCCTGGTCCATCTGACCGAGCGCGGATGGAAGGTCGGGGAGGCGATCCACACCCATCTGCGCGCGCGCCAGGCGCAATGGGCTGCGGAGGTCGGAGCGGACCGCTTCGCCGTGTTCATGGACGTGCTGCGCCATATGGCGGGGCAAGGCGGGGGCGGGGAATCCCGGCGCGAAGCCTAGTGTCCTGCCCGCTTCGTTCGCTGGATTTCCAGCGAACGAAGCAAACAAGCAGGCCACTGAAAACTAAGGCTGGTGGCCTGAGAATGAAGTCCGCAGGATTTCGGAATCAGGACACCAGGACGGTTTCCGTTCGCCTCGGCTCACGGACACCGCTCCAGGCCTTTGTTCTTGCGAGCATCTTCACCCGATCAAGGTGAGTCCACCTGATTGGGATCTGCTCCAGGGTCGCTCCGCGCGCCGCCGCGCCAGCCACACCGTGTGGCCGCCGCAGTCCGGGTCATCGGCCGCATGCGCCACGACCTCGAAGCCGTTCGCGTCGAGCAGCGCCCGGTATTCCGCCGGATCGAGGCTCGCGTGGTGGAGCGGCTCGCCGCCGTAGGATCCGATCGCGACGCCATGCGCGGGGCCGCTGGTGAACATCAGCACCGCCCCGGGCCCGGCGTGGTCGCGGAAGACCGGGAACATGCCCCGCTGGTCGTCGTGGTCCAGGTGGAAGAAGCTGTCCCAGGCCAGCATGCCGGCGAAGGCGCGGCCGAGCGAGAGGCCGCGCATGTCGGCCACGCGCCAGTCCCCGTCCGGAAAGCGTTCCCGGCACATGGCGATCATCTCGGGGGCCGAATCCACGCCGGTCACGGTGTGGCCCTGCGCGATCAGCGCGGCGGCGACAGGCGCGCCCGAGCCGCAGCCGATGTCGAGGATCTCCGCGCGTTGCGGCAGCAATGCCGTGAAGCGATCGAGCCAGCCGCGCTCGACGACCAGGCGATCGCCGCGATCCCGCGCCCAGGCGCGGGCGTGCCGGCGATAGAGACCGACGATCCGCGAAGCGGCGTCGCCGGCCATCGCCGCCTCAGTTGAACAGGGAGGAGACGGAGGATTCCTCGCTGATCCGCTTCATCGCCTCGGCGAGCAGCGGCGCGATGGTGAGCTGGCGGATGTTGCGCGACACGCGCACCGCCTCGGTCGCCTGGATCGAATCGGTGACGGTCATCATCTCGATCGGCGCGGCGCCGATGCGCGCCACCGCACCGCCCGAGAAGACGCCGTGCGTCACATAGACGCCGGCCGACTTGGCGCCGTTGTTCAGCAGCGCCTCGGCGGCGTTGCAGAGCGTGCCGCCGGAATCGACGATGTCGTCCACCAGCAGGCAGTGGCGGCCCTCGACCTCGCCGATCACGTTCATCACTTCGGACACGCCGGCGCGGGGGCGCCGCTTGTCGATGATGGCGAGATCGACGCCGAGCCGCGCGGCGATGGCGCGCGCGCGCACCACGCCGCCGACGTCGGGGGAGACGATCATCAGCTCTCGCCCTTCGTAGCGGTCCTGGATGTCGCGCGCGAAGAGCGGTGCGGCAAAGAGGTTGTCCACCGGGATGTCGAAGAAGCCCTGGATCTGCGCCGCGTGCAGATCCATCGTCAGCACGCGGTCGGCGCCGGCGGTGGTGATCAGGTTGGCCACCAGCTTGGCGCTGATCGGCGTGCGGGGGCCGGACTTACGGTCCTGCCGGGCATAGCCGAAATACGGGATCACCGCGGTGATGCGCCGCGCGGACCCACGCTTCAGCGCATCGAGCGTGATCAGCAGCTCCAGCAGGTTGTCATTGGCCGGGTAGCTCGTGGACTGCACCACGAACACGTCTTCGCCGCGGACGTTCTCGTGGATCTCCACGAACACCTCCATGTCCGCGAAGCGGCGGACGGAGGCGTTGGTCAGCGGGATGCCGCAGGCGGCGGCGACGGCCTCGGCGAGCGGCCGGTTGCTGTTACAGGCGACGATCTTCATGGCCGAGGGGCTCCGGGCGCCGGTGCGCGGGCGGGGGCGGGGTCGGGGGGCGGGCGGTTCGTAGCAACGTGACGGAGATGTGTAAATCTGCCTGCCATACCCTCGCCGCAGGTCAGCGCCACGCTGCGCGCCGCAACACGAGCCGAACGATGCGTATTTCTGCGCTCCTGACGATGATCCTCGCCATAGCGGCGCTGCCCGCCGTGGCCCAGACGGGGCGGCAGTATGATTCGGGCGGCCGCACGGCCGGGCGGACGGAAGGCTCCGGCACCCAGCGCCAATACGATTCCTCGGGCCGCCTGGTCGGCCGGTCCGAGACGCGCGGCGACACCACCCGCCACTACGATTCCGGCGGCCGGTCGGCGGGGCGGACGGAGCAGCGCGGCGACACGCTGCGCCACTACGATTCCTCCGGCCGTTCGACCGGCCGTACCGAATGGCGCGGCGACACGGCGCGGATCTACGATTCCTCCGGCCGCAGCCAGGGTCGTATCGAGCGCAGCGGCGACGACTGGCGCCGCTACGACGCGCAGGGGAGGTTCATCGGCCGCGGGACCGGCGTGCCGCCGTCCCGCTAGAGCAGATCCCGATCAGGTGGACTCACCTGATCGAGTGAAGATGCTCGCAAGAACAAAGGCCTGGAGCGGTGTTCGTGAGCCGAGGCGAACGGAAACCGCGCTAGTGTGCTGCCCGCGAAGTTCGCTGGATTTCCAGCGAACGCAGCGAACAAGCAGGTCACTGAAAACAAAGGCTGGTGCCCTGGGAACGAAGTCCGCAGGATTTCGGAATCAGGACACTGGAACGAATCCCGATCAGGTGGAATCACCTGATCGGGTGAAGAGGCTCGCAGGAAGGAGGACCTGGAGCGGTGCCCGTGGGCCCGGGCGAACGGAAACCGCTCTCAGCCGCCGCCGTGCTTGGCCACCAGGCCCTTCACCTCGTCCATCGCCTCGGCGAAGCGCTTGTTGAGCAGGCCGACCGCCTCGCTGTTCGAGCGCTGGATCAGGTCGGCCAGCTCATGCAGGTTGGCGACCGCCCTCTCGTAGGTGGACTTCGCCAGCTCGGCCTGCCTCGCCGCCTTGTCCTGCGGGGCGTCGGCGGCGGAGAGGGCCTTCATCGCCTCGGTCATCTCGGCGACCGATTGCTGCAGGATCTCCATATGCCGGCGAGCGACCGCCTGCGCGCCCTCGAGCGCCACGCGGTTGGCCGCCGAGAAGGCCTCGATGTTCTTCCGCTGCGCCGCCGCGAGCGCGTCCATGTCCGGCATGGCGGGCATGGCCGGCATCTTGAAGTCCGCGAACATCTTGAAGACGTCCATGTCGGGCTTGAAGCCGAAACGGTCTGACATGCGCCTGCTCCTTCTGATGGTGATCCAGCGTAGAGCAACCGTGTCGCGATGTAATAGGAATGCTGCGTGACGCGCGAAGGATTCACGCGCGCATTCAGTCGGCGACCGGGATCGCCTCCGGCCCGGGGGCCTCGGCGGGCAGCAGGCGCAGCGTTCGGCCCAGTTGCTCGGCGCGGTCGAGCGCCCGGTCCAGCGCCGCCATGGTGGGGCCGAGATCCTCCGTCCCGTCCGCCGTCCAGGCGCGCACGGTGGCGAGCCACACCCCGGCCAGCCCCAGCGCGAAGGCCTCGCGCCGGCAGCCCTCGCCTTCGATCTCCGCCGCGTCGAGCATCCAGCGCATCGACACGCCGACATGCGGCGCGAGCAGCGCGGCGAGGCCCGGGTCCCGCGGCAGGTCCCGCAACAGGCGCAGGATGCCCGTCCGGTGCGGCTGCATGGCGTCGAGCCGGCGCATCAGCACGTCGAAGATGCGGTCCCGCGCGGCGCCGCCCTGGCCAGGCACGGTGCCCGCCAGCACGGCGCGGTCCATGGTCCGCCCGTGCAGCAGCAGGAGGTCGAGCCTGGTGGCGAAGCGGGCGCGCAGGTCCGCCGCCGGCATGCCCGCCTCGGCGGCGAGCCGCCCCATGGTCAGGCCGGCCCAGCCATGCGCGGCCACCACCCGCCAGAGGGCGGCGATCAGGGCGTCGTCGTCGGTCTCGATCATGGTGGCACGATAGGGGCGGAAGGGCTCAGCCCGCCAGTTCGCGCGCGCGATCGGTGGCGGCCTGGATCGCCTTCGACATGAGTTCAGGCCAAGCGTCGGCGGCCATGAGCACGTTCAGCGCGCGCTCCGTCGTGCCCTTGGGGCTGGTGACGGCGCGGCGCAACTCCGCCGCATCCTGCGTGCTGGCGGCGAGCAGCGCGCCCGAGCCCGCCACCGTCGCGCGCGCCATGCGCCGGGCGAGGTCGGGCGGCAGGCCCTGCTCGATCGCGGCCTTTTCCATCACTTCCGCGAGCAGGAAGACATAGGCCGGTCCGCCGCCGGAAACGGCGGTGACGGGGTTGATCTGGTCCTCCTCGGCCACCCAGGCGACCTCGCCCACCGCCTGCAGCAGCGCGTCGGCGAGGCTCCTTTGCGCCTCGGTCACGCCCGGCGCGGCGAAGGCCGCCGTGAAGCCCTGCCGGACCGCGGCGGGCGTGTTGGGCATGGCGCGGACCACGGCGGCCCCTTCGCCCAATGCGGCACGCATCGAGGCGACGGACCGCCCCGCCATGATGGAGACGAAGAGCGTCTCCCCGGTGGCGAAGCGGGCATAGGCGGGCAGGGTGGCCGGCGCCTCCTGCGGCTTGATCGCCAGCACCACGGCGGCGGGACGGAAATCGGCCGGGATGGCGGCGGCGTCGGGGACGATGCTGGCGCGGCCGGCGAAGGCGGCGGCGGCCTGGGGGAAGGGCTCGACCACCACGGCGCGGGAGAGGCCGCGTTCGAGCCAGCCGGAGAGCATCGCGCCCCCCATCTTGCCGCAGCCGATGAGGAGGAGGTCGGGAAGGGTGCTCGTCATGGGCGCACCGTGGCGCTGGCCGGGGCGGGCCGCAAGGCCGGGCAGGCAGGGGCCGCCATCGCTGCCTGCCCGGAGGCTCCGGGCAGGCCGGTGCCGGGGAGGCGCCGGAATCCAGCCCGCTTCATGCCCGGCCGGCCGCCCGCGGCGACCGGCACTCAAGCCGCGCCGGCGACCTGCCCGGCGAAGGCCCGGGCCATGAAGGAGGCCGGCTCCAGGAGAAACCGCCGCAGCGTCTCCTCCTGGGCGGGCGCCTGGAAGCGCAGTGCGCCGTCGCGCAGCAGGCGCATGCTGTTCGGCAGGAGGGGGGACTCGATGTCCGGCGCCACCTGGGGCCGGGACACCAGTTGCTGCACCTCGCGCAGATAGAGCCGGATATTGCCCTCGCGGAAATTCTCGACGTTCAGCCTCGCCGCCTGGGCCGCCGTGGTGCCTTCCGGCAGCGCCTGCATGGCGACCAGCTTGTTCAGGTTTGCCCCGATCCGCTGCTGCGCCGAGAGCCGGTTGAGGTGGAGCACGAAGCAATTGGCGCGGAAGCGGTCGCGATAGCTCCCCAGCGGCAGCTGCGAATTGTGGTTGATGACGCCCGAAAGCGCCACGTCGTGGCGGATCAGCGGCTTTCCCCAGGTCAGCCCTTCCACCAAGCCCTGCCCGTCGGGCAACAGCCAGAAGCGGTCGTCGAACCCGAGCAGGTTGTGCAGCCAGGTGCCAGGCAGGACCGGCGCATCCACCTCCCGCAGGCGCTGCACCAGGCGGGCATCGCGCAGCACGGTGCCGTCGGGCTCCATCCACACCAGGAACTCGTCGGTGTCGAGGAACACGAAGCGGCCCTTGCCGGCCTGGAGCGCGGCGTAGAGATCCTCGAACATCGCGACGCGATGGAGGTTGTCGAAGAAGCCGTCATACCGGGCCAGCAGGATCTGCGCGTGGTGGCGGCGGTAGATCTCCAGCACCCCGGGGTCTGTCGAGCCGTTGTCGAAGACGATGAGGTTGCCCGGCCCGGCGATGGCCAGGTGATGCGTGATCCATCGTTCCAGCAGCGCCGCGTCGTTCCTGGTCTTGAGCAGGATCTTCAACGGTGCGGGGTTGGCGCGGAGATGCGCCAGCACCGCATCCTTCTGCTGCGGCCAGGTGAGGAACAGGCCGGGCTCGGCATTCATCGGCATCGCCTCCTCATCCTTCGCGCGCAACACAGCGCCGCACGGCCCAGGCGCCGTCGTGCCAGAGCGCCTCCATGCCGCTCGGCGCCCGCAGGGCATCGTCCCGCACGGTCATGCCGGGCGGGCACGGCCATGGTTCGGCGCCGGTCCGGCCGCAGGCCCGCAGCGTGGCCTCGCGGTTCCGCCCCGTGCTGCGCAGTGCGCAGGCAGGCGCGGTCACGCCATATTCGGGCCAGGTGAGCACCACCTCGCGCGGCGCCTCGCGGGCGCCGAGCACCTGGCGGAATTCCGCCAGCCTCGCCGTCCCCTCGGCCCAGGTGGGGGAGAGCCATCCGCCTTCGGTGAACTCGTTCCACCCATAAACCAGCACGCTGCGGAAATCCGAGGTCGCAGCCTGCATTGCGCCGCGCAGGGTGGCGCCGAGTTCACCGGGGCGCGGCGGCTCGCACCAGTTGGGGCTTGCCGGTGCGTCGGTGCGCTGGCCGCGCGCCTGCATGCGCGGCCGGTAGTCCCAGCCGGTGGTCAGGTTGGGCAGGAAGGGCAGGCCGGTCGCCGCCAGCGCCTGCCAATGCGCGCGCATCCTTCCGACGCAATCCGCATAGGGCAGGGCGCGGCCACCGCTGCCGGCCGGCACGACATAGGCGGAGAGCATGTCCATCCCGAGCGCTCGCGCCAGTTCCGCCCCGCGTTGCGGATTGGCGTGCAGGAAGATGGCGAGGAGGCGGACGCCGCTGCGCCGGTGCACTGCTTCCCGCAGCGCCGCGAAGGCGTCGCGGAACCGCTCGGCCGTGCCGAGGGAGCGCGACCAGGATTCGGGTTCATGCCCGAACAGGAAGACCGGCGCCGTGCCGTCCGGGGCGCGGATGTAGTCCGGATTCGCCACGAGTTGCGCGAGGGTTTCCTCCACGTCGGCGAAGTCATCCTGCGGGAAGGACTGGTTCAGGCTGACCGCGAAGCGCATCCCGCCGCGATCCGGCAGGCGGAGGAAGGTGGCGAGGGCGCGGTTCAGCCCCAGATGCCGCGCCGGAGCGCGGCCCCAGGACCCGGTTTCGGGGTAGAGGCCGAAGACGAAGTAGTCGAGCCCGCCGGCGCGCGCATAGGCGTTCTCGGCCGCCAGCACGTTCTCCAGTGCGCCGTTGATGCGAAGGGTGCCGCCGGCATCGCGGGCGGCATGGAAGGGGACGCGCGACTGCCATTGCGGGAGGCGCAGCAGCGCGACATCCGGCGAATCCGGCAGCCAGTCATCCCAGCGGATGGCGCCGACCGGCACGTCCTGCGCGCGGGCGCCGCCAAGCGCCAGAAGCAATGCGAGCACGGCCAGGACATATCGCAAGCTGTGCCAACTCCCATGACGACAACCATGGGTTTATCCGGCTTGTTCCGCTGCAATCGCAACCCCGGGTCCGTTGCGGAGTTGGCGCGCATGGGGCCTTGCCGGGCTTCACTAGCCTTGCATGCCCCGCGGAAAAGCGGGCGCGGCCTCGGCACCGATGTGGCGGAACGAGGTTTCGGACCGGAGCGTTCAAGTCTTCGTGGATGTCGGGGCACGACCCCGCTCCGGCGGCATCCTGATCCGGTGCTGGACCGATCGTTCCGACCGGAACTGCCGACGGGCAAAGATGCGGCACGGGCCACCGCGGCCAACGGACCGCGCTTCACGGCCCGCCACCGCGATATCACGCCGGGCACTGACCCTCGCCGTCAGCCCCCCCCCCCGGGTCCCAAAGAAGGTTGAGGGGGGTCCCGGGGGGAGAAGTTCCCTTCTCCCCCCGCCCTTCAGGCTTCGCCCACGCAGTCCAGCATCGCCGCCTGCAGCGCGTCCGCCGGCGACTTCCCACCCCACAGCACGAACTGGAAGGCGGGGAAGAAGCGTTCGCACTCGGTGATGGCGATATCCACCATGTCCTCGAGGCTTTCGGCGCTTGCGCTCGGCGAGCCCCGCAGCAGCACCGAGTGGCGGAACACCGGCACGCCGTCGTCGGCCTCGATCCCGAAATGGCCGATCCAGAGCCGGTCGTTGGCCAGGGCCAGCAGTTCGTAGAGCTTCTCGCGCCGCTCGGCCGGCACCTTCATGTCGAAGGCGCAGGTGAAGGCCATGGCGCTGATCTCGTGCGACCAGGAGAAGTGCAGGCCGTAGTCGCACCATTTCCCCGGCGCCTCGGCCGCCATCTCCCCGTCCGAACGGCGCTCGAAGGCCCATTCGTTGGCGGCGATGATCTGTTCGAGGATATCGAGGGGGTTCGAGGAACGTTCGCGGTCCAACTGGAGAGAGGCGGACATGCGGCACCTCCTTGCCCGGGTAGTTGCCGCCCGGGTCACCCACAAGATATGGGGGGCGAATCGGGCGGCCAGATACGAATGGGAGACTACGCAGACGCGAAATGGCGCCGCAAGCCTGCTGCGGTTGCAGACGTGTCTTCAGGTTTCGGATGAGGACTCTGCGCCAGCCTCGAGTTCGGCAAGCCGGTGCTCGAGGGCGGCGACCCGGGTCTCCAGCGCCTCGGCATGTTCGCGGGCCCGGCGTGCCACTTCCATGGCTGCGTCGAGTTCTTCCCGCTTCACCAGATCCAGGCGGCGGACCACGGCCTCCGCCTGGGATTTCGCCATGGCCTCGGCCTCGTTGCGCAGGCCCGCCAGGACCGAGAAGGCACCCCCGGCCACGCCGGCCAGGTCGTCCATGAATTTACCGCGACCGCCTTCGCCCGCCATGATGTCCTCCACTGGGCCCGTTCGCTTGCCGGGCCGTCCTGCCGGGGCCTATACCGCCAGCGCCCTGTCCTCAAGGGCTTCGCCTTCCAAAAGGCCGCGCTGCGGAACGACCGGACCATGCATATCGTCACCGGCGGGGCCGGGTTCATCGGCTCCAACCTGGTCGCGGCGCTCTGCGCCCGTGGAGAGGAAGTGGTGGTGGTGGACCACCTGCGCCAGGGCCTGAAATGGCGCAACCTCGCCAAGCATAACATCGCGGGCATCGTGACGCCGGAGGAACTGCACGCCTTCCTGGCGCGCAAGCCGCCGGTGAAGGCGCTGTTCCACATGGGCGCGATCAGCGCCACGACCGAGACGGACGGTGATCTCGTCGCGGCGACCAACATCGCCCTGCCGCAACGGCTGTGGGACTGGTGCGCGGATGCGGGGGTGCCGTTCATCTATGCTTCCTCCGCCGCGACCTATGGCGACGGCAGCCTCGGCTTCGAGGACGACATGCGGCCCGAGGCGCTGGCCCGGCTGCGTCCGCTGAACCTCTACGGCTGGTCGAAGCTGGCCTTCGACCGGCGCGTGGCGCAGATGCTGGCGCTCGGCCACAAGCGGCCGCCGCACTGGGCGGGGCTGCGCTTCTTCAACGTCTATGGCCCGAACGAGCACCACAAGGACCGCATGGCGTCGGTGGTGCTGCACAAGTTCAACCAGGTCATGAAGGGCGAGGCGGCGACGCTCTTCGCCTCGGACCGCGAGGGCATCGCCGACGGGGAGCAGAAGCGCGACTTCGTCCATGTGCGGGACTGCGTGGCCGCGATGCTGTGGCTGGCGGCGAACCCGCAGGCCTCGGGCCTCTACAACATCGGCTCCGGGCAGGCGCGCACCTTCCTCGACCTGACGCGGGCGATCTACGAGGCGCTCGGCCGGAACGCCGATATCCGCTTCGTCCCGATGCCGGATGACCTCAAGGGCAAGTACCAGTACTTCACCGAGGCACGGATGGACCGCCTGCGCGCCGCAGGCTTCACCCTGCCGCCGACGACGTTGGAAGACGGCGTGCGCTCCTATGTGCGCGACGTGCTGACGAACGCCGAGGATCCCTTCGCCTGATGATGTTCGCCATTCCCTTCCCGATGATCGACCCCGTGCTGGTCGAGATCGGGCCCTTCGCCATCCGCTGGTACGCGCTCGCCTACATCACCGGCATCCTGCTCGGCTGGCGGCTGGCGCGCGTGCTGGTGCAGCGCACGCCCAAGGTCGCGACGCCGGAACAGGTGGACGAGTTCGTCACCTGGGTGACGCTCGGCATCATCCTCGGCGGGCGGCTCGGATACGTGCTGTTCTACCGGCCGGGCTACTACATCACGGCGCCGTGGGAGGCGTTCTACCTCTGGCACGGCGGCATGTCGTTCCATGGCGGGGCGCTCGGCGTCATCGTCGCGATGTTCCTGTTCGCAAAACGCAACGGGCTCGACTGGGTGGCCTTCGCGGACCGGGTGGTCTGCGTGGTGCCGATCGGGCTGTTCCTCGGGCGCTGCGCCAACTTCATCAACGGGGAGCTCTGGGGCCGCGTGGCGCCGGACGTGCCCTGGGCGATGGTCTTCCCGACCGGCGGGCCCGACCCGCGGCATCCTTCGCAACTCTACCAGGCCTTCCTCGAAGGGATCGCGCTGTTCACGGTGCTGATGATCCTGGCGCGCAGCGAGCGCATCCGCTCGCGGCCGGGCTTCCTCTCGGGCGCCTTCCTGGCGGGCTACGGGGTGGCGCGGGTCGTCGGGGAGTTCTTCCGCCAGCCCGACGCGCATCTCGGCTTCCTCTTCGCCGGGGCGACGATGGGGCAGTTGCTGTCGCTGCCGATGATCCTGGTCGGCGCCTGGCTGATGGCGCGCGCGAAGGAGAGCCATGCCTGACGCCGCGCAGGCACCGGAGCGGCTCGACCGCTTCATGGCCCGCGCCACGGCGGCCTACTACGCGCGGCGCGAGCCCTTCGGCACCGGCGGCGACTTCACCACCGCGCCGGAAATCACCCAGGCCTTCGGGGAATGCCTCGGCCTCTGGGCGGCCGTCGCGTGGGAGGCGATGGGACGGCCGGACCCGGTGGTGGTGGCCGAACTCGGCCCAGGGCGCGGCACGCTGATGGACGACGCCCTCCGCGCGATCGCCGAGATGGCGCCGGCCTTCCGCGCCGCGCTGCGGGTGCACCTGGTCGAGATTTCCCCCCGGCTGCGGGAGGCGCAGGCGGCACGGCTCGGTCCCGCCGTCGCCGCCTGGCACGACGACATCGCCGCCCTGCCGCCCGGTCCGGCCATCGTGATCGGCAACGAATTCCTCGACGCCCTGCCGATCCGCCAGTTCGTCCGTCGCGGCTGCGCCTGGATGGAACGCTTCGTCGCCGGCGGCGCCTTCGAGGAACACCCCGCCATCGACGCGCCGCCCCTGCCCGAGGACGCCGAGGACGGCGCGGTGCAGGAGGTGAACGAACCCGCTCGGGCCATCGCCGCCGTCCTCGGCGCAAGGCTTGCGACGCAGGGCGGTGTCGGCCTGTTCCTCGACTACGGGCCGGGCGAAGGCGGTTTCGGTGACAGCCTGCAGGCGATGGCAGCGCACGGGACGGCAGATCCGCTCGGCCCGCCGGGCGCGGCCGACATCACCGCCCATGTCGATTTCGCCGCCATCGCCGCCGCCGCGCGGGCGGCGGGGGCCTCGGTGCAGGGGCCGCTGCCGCAGGGCGTCTTCCTCGGCCGGCTCGGGCTGTTCAGCCGCGCGGCGATGCTCGCCCGGATGGACCTGCGGGGGGCGACCCGCCACCTGGCCGCCGCCCAGCGCCTCACAGCCCCCGAGCACATGGGGCGGCTGTTCAAGGCGCTGTGCATCTGTCATCCCGGGCTTCCGCCCCTGCCTGGCTTCGAGGAGCCCTGATGGCCGAATCCGTCACCGCCGCGACCCTCGCCGCGCAGCCCGGCCTGGCGCATGGCTTCTTCACCCGCCGCGGCGGCGTTTCGGGGGGGGCCTTCGCCGCCCTGAACTGCTCGCTCTCCGGCAAGGACGACCCCGACGCAGTGCGCGAGAACCGGCGCCGCGCGGCCGATGCGCTCGGCCTGCCCGGTGCCGCGCTGGCGGGGCTGACCCAGGTGCATGGGCCGGATGTGGCGGTGCTGGAAACCCCCTGGCCGGAGGACCGCCGCCCGCACGCCGACGCGCTCGTGACCCGGCGGGCCGGGATGGCCCTCGGCATCGTGACGGCGGATTGCGCGCCGGTGCTCTTCGCCGACCCGGCTGCCGGGGTGATCGGCGCAGCCCATGCCGGCTGGCGCGGCGCCGTGACCGGCGTGCTGGAGGCGACCATCGAGGCGATGCTCGCCATCGGCGCCCGCCGCGCGCGAATCGTGGCCGCTGTCGGCCCCTGCATCCGCCAGCCCTCCTACGAGGTCGCCGCGGACCTGCGCGATGCCGTGCTGGCGCGCGACCCCGCCGATGCCCGCTTCTTCGCCAAGGGGGCGCGTGAGGACCGCTGGCAGTTCGACCTCGCCGGCTATTGCGGGGCGCGCCTGGTTGCCGCCGGCGTGGTGGTGGAGATCACCCCGCACGACACCCTGGCCGACGAGGTGAATTTCTTCAGCCATCGGCGCAACACCCTCGCTGGTGGAGGCCCGATCGGCCACCAACTCTCCGCGATCGCGCTGACCGGCTGAGCGCCCCCTGTTGCATCCTTCCCCGCAGCCCCGATAAGGACGCCATGCCCTATGTCGTCATGTTCGGCGTGCTGGCGCTTCTCACGCTTCTTGCGACCTGCACCGTCTTCGTCTGATCCGCCCCGTGCCCTGCGCTCCGGTGTCCGCGGGTCCGGGGGCACGCATGCCCCCGGCGGGGGTCCAGGGGGCGGCGCCCCCTGGCCGTTCCAGAAGGTAATCCCCACCATGCCGCCCCTGCTCCGGCTCGCCGTGCTGTTCCTCGCCGTGCTCCTGCCGGCCTGCGGCGACCTGCCCCAGCCCTTCCGCGGCAATCCCGGCGGCCAGGCCGGGGCGCTCGCGGCTCCGCCAGCCTATCGCCTGGCCATTCCCGATCCGGGCGGCGCGCTGCTGGCAGGCGGTGCGTCGCTCGCCTTCGCCGAGGCGCTGTCCACCGCCCTGCTCACGGCCGAAGTGCCTGCTGCGGTCGAGAACACCCCCCTGCCGCTCGACTGGCGCCTGGCGATCGAGGCTCGCCTCCAGGGTAGTTCGGTCGTGCCGCGCTACCTGCTGAGCGACCCGGATGGCCGCCCGCAGGGGGAGGTGAACGGCACCAGCATCCCCGCGCGGGATTGGTCGGAGGGCAACCCCGAGGTGCTTCGCCGCGCCGCGCGAGACGCCGCGCCGCGCATCGCGGACCTGCTGGTGCGTGCCGAGGCGGCGAGCAAGGGCATGGACCCGGCGGCGCTCGCTGTGACGGGCCCGCCGCGCATCTATGTTCCCGCCGTGCGCGGCGCTCCCGGGGACGGCAACCAGGCGCTGACCGCCCGGCTGCGGGAGGCGCTCGGCCAGAACGGCATGGTGGTGCAGGAAGTCGCCGAGGGCGCCCGCTTCGCCGTGACCGGCCACGTGAACGTGGTGCCGCAGCCGCAGACTCGCACCCAGCGGGTGGAACTGCTGTGGACCGTCTCCCGCCAGGATGGGGAGGACCTGGGCCGCGTGCTGCAACTCAACGAGGTGCCGCAGGGCGTGCTCGAGCGGTTCTGGGGTGACGTGGCCTTCGCCGCGGCGACCGAGGCGGCGGGCGGCGTGCGGACCGTGGTCTCGAATGCCGGGGGCTTCCCGGCGCAGCCCGGGACGGCGCCGCGCGGGCAGGGGCCGCAGCCCGGGCAGGGCCTTGCCATGCCGCGGGATGCCAATGCCCTGCCGGTGCCTCAGCGGGCAGAATAGGGCTGTCGCCGCGCGGCAGGGCCCCCCGATCCTGCGGCATCACCTGACCAGGCGAAGATGCCCGCGAGAACAGGTGAGCGGGCGGGCTGCCGTGCGCCGGGGTGCGTGGAACCCGCTCCGCCGAGGCGCCGGGCAACGAAAAGGGCGGCCACCCGCCGGGTGCCGCCCCTTCTTCTTACCCTCGAGGGAGTAAAGGCGTCAGGCCGCCTTCTTGGCCTGGGCGCGCTCGATGCGGCGCTTCAGCACGCGGGCCTCGTCGGCCAGCTTGCGGTCGGGCGTGCCGAGCAGGAAGGAGTCGAGCCCGCCATTGTGCTCCACCGTGCGGATGCCGTTGGTGGACAGGCGGATCTTGATCTGCGTGCCGAGCACGTCGGACCAGAAGGAGGTCTCCTGCAGGTTGGGCAGGAAGCGCCGGCGGGTCTTGTTGTTGGCGTGGCTGACGTTGTTGCCCGTCAGGACGCCCTTGCCGGTGATGCCGCAGCGGCGGGCCATGGCGAAAATCCCGATAATGATGAAGGCGCGCGGACAAAACCCGTGCGCGGGTGGAAGCCAGGAAGGCGCGGTGTTTGGCCCAGCCGCGTCGGAACGTCAAGTCCGGCCGGCAGGGCCCGCGGTCACATCTGCGCCGAGCCGGGCGGCGGGGCGCGGCGGGCTTCCTGCAACTCGCCGCTCTCGACCGAGGCGAGGGCGTTGCGCAGCACGCCGGCGACCGCCCGGTCGTCCATGGTGCGCGCCAGCAGGCCGAGCGCGCCGCCGAGCAGGGCGGAGGCAATCGAGATGGGCGCGATGTTCTGGTCGATCATGTACTCGATCGCCTTGTCCACGACCGAGCCGGCGTGGCTCAGGTCCTCCGGGGCCATCCCGGCGGGGTCGTGCTGCATGCGGCGTTCTCCTTGTTCGTTGGGGCAGATGGGGCGGGCCGCGGCGCGGCGGAAGCCCCCCGGAGTCGGGATCAGGCCAGCGCCTCGGCGGCGCGGCTGCGCGGGCGGTCGAGGTCGGCCTCGGCCTGGGCGCGGGCGGCCGCCTCGGCGGCGGCGACCGCCTGGGCCTGGCGATCCCACATCTCGGCATAGAGGCCGTCGGCGGCGATCAGGGAGGCATGGGTGCCGCGTTCCGCGATGCGGCCATCCTGAAGCACGATGATCTCGTCCGCCTCGACCACAGTGGACAGGCGGTGGGCGATCACGAGGGTGGTGCGGTTGCGCGAGACGTCGCGCAGCGCGGCCTGGATTTCCTGTTCCGTGCGGGTGTCGAGCGCGCTGGTGGCCTCGTCCAGGATCAGGATGCGCGGGTCCTTGAGGATGGTGCGTGCGATGGCGACGCGCTGCTTCTCGCCGCCGGACAGCTTGAGGCCGCGCTCGCCCACGCGCGTCGCGTAGCCTTCCGGCAGGCGCAGGACGAAGTCATGCACCTGGGCGTGGCGGGCGGCCTCCTCGACCTCGGCATCCGTCGCGCCGGGCCGGCCATAGGCGATGTTGTAGCGGATGGTGTCGTTGAACAGCACCGTGTCCTGCGGCACCACGCCGATCGCCGCGCGCAGGCTCGCCTGCGTCACGTCGCGCACGTCCTGCCCGTCGATCAGCACGCGCCCGCCGGTCGCGTCGTAGAAGCGGAAGAGCAGGCGGGAAATGGTGGACTTGCCTGCGCCCGTCGGGCCGACGATCGCCAGCATCCGCCCGGGCGCCACGGTGAAGGAGACGCCCTTGAGGATCTTCCGGTCCGGACGGTAGCCGAAATGCACGTCCTCGAAGCGGATCTCGCCCGCGCCCTTCGCCAGCGCCGGCGCAGCCGGGGCGTCCTGCACCTCGGCCGGGACTTCGAGCAGGCGGAACATCTGCTCCATGTCCGTCAGCCCCTGCTTGATCTCGCGATAGGCGAAGCCAAGGATGTTCAGAGGCAGGTAGAGCTGGATGAGGTAGGTGTTGACCATCACCAGGTCGCCCACGCTCATCGTGCCATTGGCGATGCCGGAGCCCGCGAGCAGCATCGTCACCGTCAGGCCGACCGCCATGATGAGCGCCTGGCCGGCGTTCAGCATGTTCAACGTGGTCTCGGACCGGACATAGGCGCGTTCGTAGCGCTTGAGGCTGTCCTCGTAGCGGTGCGCCTCGTGCGTCTCGTTGCCGAAATACTTGACCGTCTCGTAGTTGAGCAGGCTGTCCACCGCCTTGGTGTTCGCCTCCTCGTCCGTCTGGTTCATCTGCCGGCGGAAGGTCAGGCGCCAGTTGGTGAAGGCCAGCGTGAAGCCGACATAGGCGACGATGGTGCCGAGCATGGTCAGCGCGAAGGACGCGGCGAAGATCCACCACAGGATCGCCGCGACGAAGAGGATCTCGACGATGGTCGGGATGATGTTGAACAGCAGGAAGTTCAGCGAGGTGGCGATGCCGCGCACGCCGCGCTCGATCACGCGGGAGAGCCCGCCGGTGGCGCGGTCCATGTGGAAGCGCATGGACAGCGCATGCATGTGTTCGAAGACCTTCAGCGCCACGCGCCGCCCGGCGCGCGCCTGCACCTTGGCGAAGACGGCGTTGCGCAATTCCCCGAAGGCAGAGGCCATCACCCGCAGCAGCCCGTAGCCGACCAGCAGCGCCACCGGCACGGTCAGCATCGCGCCGACGCCGTCCTTCGGCGCCAGCGCGTCCACCGCGCGGGCGTACATGATCGGCACCAGGACGTTCGCCGCCTTGGCCGCGGCCAGCAGCACCAGCGCGGCGACCACGCGCACGCGCAGTTCCACTTCCCCCTTCGGCCAGAGATAGGGGGCGAGGCGGACCAGGGCGGACATATGGCCGCCATCGGCGCGGGGGGTGGAAGGGGGCACGCGGGAGACTCCGATCAGGCCTCGCGAGATGGGGCGGCAGGGCACCCAGGGGAAGCGCCCGTAACGCATGGGCGCCATCCGGGCGCAGGATGCAAGCCCCCGGGGCCTCGCCGCCGGGGTGGCGGTCGCGCTACAGAACGCGCATGACCGACCCCGCCCTCGCGCGCCATGTCGCCGCCTGCAACAATGTCGCCTCCCCCGCCGGGCTGATCACCTTCCGGATCGGTGGCGCACAGGTCGGCTGGGTCTCCCCCGAGCTCGCCCAGGCGCTGACATTCCGGCCGCGGGACTTTCACTTCGACCGCGACGGCGTGGCCCTCGCCACCCGGCTGCGCAGCCCGGGGATGCGCAGCGAGGCGCTGGCCCAGGCGCTGCCCGCGCTGGCCGCCGGGAAGTTCCTGCGCATCCGGGGCGAGGCCTTCGATGTGCGGGAGACGAGCGCCGGCCCCGTCCTTGCCACCATCGACCGAGGCGCGCTGCCGGCCTTCGGCATCATGTCCCAGGGCGTCCACGTGAACGGCATCGTGCGGCGGGCGGACGGGCTGCACCTCTGGGTCGGGATCCGCGCCCGCGACAAGGCGGTGGCGCCCGGCCAGCTCGACAACATCGTCGCCGGCGGCATCTCCACCGGGCTGAGCCCGGAGGAGACGCTCATCAAGGAAGCGGAGGAGGAAGCCTGCCTGCCCGCCGCGCTCGCCGCCGCGGCGCGCCCCGTGGGCCGCGTTTCCTATGTCATGGCGAACGGGGAGGGGCTCCGGCGCGACGTGCTGCACTGCTACGACCTCGATATCCCCGAGGGCGTCACGCCGCGCCCGGGCGACGACGAGGTGGAGCGCTTCGAGCTCTGGCCCGCCGCGCGCGTGCTGGAGGCGGTGCGGACGTCGGACAGCGTCAAGTTCAACGTCAACCTGGTGCTGATCGACCTCTTCCTGCGGGAGGGCCTCGTCGCCGACCCGGATGGCAGCCTGCGCGCGGGGCTGGACCAGGGGCCCGACTGAACGCCCCCGCAGCACGCGAATGCAACCGCGACGCGCTGGACTCCCCGGCCCGTCTGCCCCCCCACTATATGCCGGGAGCCATCGGAACGAATCGGCACCCGCCCGGGACCGGACAAAGGAGAGGCCCGCAGCCATGACGCGACCCCGCGCCCTCGCGACGCTGGCCTTGCTCGTGCCGGTCACCCTGCTGCCGGCCTGCGGCCTGACGGTCGAGCGCACCGAGCGGGTGCAGGGGCTTGAGCGCAACCTCGCGGCCTCCGAGGCGCGCGGGCAGGAACTCACGACCCGCGTGGGCGAACTGGAACGCACCCTCGAGGCCGAGCGCCGCGCGCGGGGCGACCTGACCGCCATCGAGCGCCGCCTCGCGGCCGCGCGCCGGGACCTCGGCAGCGCGCAGCAGGGGCGCAGCGCGGCCGAGCAGGAAGCCGCGACGCTCTCCCGCCGGCTGGAGGAGGAGAGCCGCCGCCTCGCCGCCGTGCAGGGCGAGGCCGGCCAGTCCCAGGCCATGGTCGAGCAGCGCCGGATGCAGGTGGCCGAGGCCGACCGCCGGCTCACCGCCCTCCGTGATGAGGCGGCGGCGGAACAGCGGCGGCTCGGCGCCCTGCGCGGCGATGCCGCGGCCGCCGATGCCCGCGTCGCCGCGCTCAATGCCCGCGCGGCCGAGGAGGAGCGGCGCCTGG
>NZ_JAAEDM010000077.1 GCF_018129065.1 Neoroseomonas soli
CGCGCAGTGTCTCCGGCCGGCAGAGCGGGCCGAGCACCGCCTCGGCCACCTCCGCCGCGTCGCGCCCGGCGCCGCGGGCGGAGACGCCGCTCGCCCATTCGACGCGGCGGATCATGCTTTCGGGCGCGGCCCATTCGCTCGCCACGTCCGGCCAGCCGTTCGGCGCGCGGGCGTTCCACAGCGGCTGGCCGAGGAATTGCAGCGTGCCGAAGGCGCGTTCGGCGGCCTCGGGCGGGGCCTCGAGCGCGCGCAGCACGGCGATGACGTAATCATAGGGCGCGCGCAGCTTCGCCAGCGGCATGCTCCAGGCCTGCGGCAGCCGCACCAGCGCGCGGGATGCGGCGCCGAGGTCGCCCTCGGTCTCCCGCAGCACGGCGAAGATGGCCTCCACGGCCTCCGGCGGCGGGTCGTCGGCGACAAAGTGGCGGACCAGTTTGGTGGCGATGTGCCGGTGCGTGGCCTCGTGCCGGCCGAGCCAGGCGAGCAGTTGCAGCCCGCCCTCCTGGCTTTCGGGCCAGACGCGGCCCATCACCGTCTTGGTGCCGGGCTCGTGCGCCGCCGGGCGGAAGATGAAGCCGAAGGGCTCGCGCCCCGGGGCGAAGGACCAGCCGGTGAGCACCTTGGCGAAGGCGGTGACGTCGGCCTGGGTGTAGCCGGCGGCGGGCGTGAGGGTGTGCAGCTCCAGGATCTCGCGCGCCAGGTTCTCGTTCAGGCCGCGACGGGAACGCTGCCCGGCGGGGCTGCCCGGCCCGACCGAGCCCTGGTTGTCGAGATAGGCGAGCATCGCCGGGTGGCGGGTCGCGGCCACCAGCATGTCGTCGAAGCGGCCGAGGATATGGGGGCGGATCGCCTCGCGCACGAAATGGCCGACGGTGTAGGGCGCCTTGCCCCGCGCCACGGTGAAGTGGTTGGCCCAGAAGGCGACCAGGCGCTCGCGGAAGCCGTTCGGCGTCACGATGGCATGGGCGATGAAGGCTTCGGCTTCCCCGCGGACGATGCGCTGCTGGTTCGCGCGGCCCATGCCGGCGCGGACGCTCTCGTTGTCCTCGGCGGCGGCGGCGAAGATGCCGGGCAGGGTGGGTGGCACCCCCTCGGGCAGTGTAGGGGCGGGCAGGCCGGGGGCGAGTTGCGAGTCGAGCCAGGCGGCGGGGTCGGCCGGCACGGGGTCGCCCGGCCGCCGGCCCAGTGCGAAGCGGGTGGCGGCGATGGCGTGCGCGCTCTCCATATTGATAATTCTAGCCACTGCCGGCGGCCGAGGCATGCAATGAAGTGTGTCGCGCGTTTTCGGCCGGGCCCTTTGGCGGCCAGGACGGGCCTCCCATCACCATGTTGCGCTTGCAAAGCGGGCTGAGACATCGCAGATAGCCGCGACCGACTGATCGGCGAGAACCTTTGCGGGCGGCGAGGGGGGGTTGCTCCCTCGCGGGCGCTCGTTTCTGCTTTATGGAGGCCCATCGTGGCGCGCACCCCGCTCGAGAAGATCCGAAATATCGGGATCACGGCGCATATCGACGCCGGCAAGACCACCACGACTGAGCGCATCCTCTATTACACCGGCAAGTCCCACAAGCTCGGCGAGGTGCACGAGGGCAGCACCACGACCGACTACATGGAGCAGGAGCGCGAGCGCGGCATCACCATCACGTCCGCCGCCGTGACCGCCGTGTGGAAGGACCACCGGATCAACGTCATCGACACCCCGGGCCACATCGACTTCAACATCGAGGTGAACCGCTCGCTGCGCGTGCTCGACGGCGCGGTGTTCGTGATCGAGGGCGTGGCCGGCGTGCAGCCGCAGTCCGAGACCAACTGGCGCCTCGCGGACCGCTACAACGTTCCCCGCATCATCTACATCAACAAGCTCGACCGCACGGGCGCGGACTTCTTCCGCGCGGCGGCGACGCTGACCGAGAAGCTCGGCATCAACTGGGTGGCGCTGCAGGTCCCCATCGGCATCGAGGACCAGCTGAAGGGCATCGTCGACCTGGTCGAGATGAAGGCCCTGATCTGGGAAGGCGACGACCTGGGCGCGAAGTACCATGAGGCGCCGATCCCCGACGACCTCAAGGAAGTCGTGGCCGAGTACCGCCAGAAGCTGCTCGACACCGCCGTCGGCATCGATGAGACGGCGATGGAGGAGTACTTCGAGAAGGGCGACGTCTCGGTCGCGACCCTGAAGAAGTGCATCAAGAAGGGCACGATCTCCGGCGAGTTCCGCCCGGTGGTCTGCGGCTCCTCCTTCAAGAACAAGGGCGTTCAGCCGCTGCTGGATGCCGTGATCGAATACCTGCCGTCCCCGGTGGACATCGAGGGCATCAAGGTCGCCCCCGAGGAAGGCCAGGACGAGCACGCCGAGCGCCGCATCATCCCCGCGACCGAGGACGGGCCCTTCGCCGGTCTCGCGTTCAAGATGATCAACGACAAGTACGGCAACCTGACCTTCGTGCGCGTCTATCGCGGCGTGCTGCGGTCCGGTGACCAGGTGCTGAACACCAGCAAGGGTCACAAGGAACGCGTCGGCCGCATGTTCCAGATGCACGCCGACAAGCGCGAGGAGATCAAGGAGGTCCACGCCGGCGACATCGCCGCCTTCGTGGGCCTGAAGGACACCGCGACGGGCGACACGCTGGCCGACCCCGCCGATCCGGTGGTGCTGGAGCGCATGGCCTTCCCGGTGCCGGTCATCGACATCTCCGTCGAGCCGAAGACCAAGGAAGGCATCGAGAAGATGACGATCGGCCTGCAGAAGCTGGCCGGCGAGGATCCGTCCCTGCGCCTGCGCACGGACCAGGAGACGGGCCAGACCATCCTCTCGGGCATGGGCGAGCTGCACCTCGAGATCATCATCGACCGCCTGAAGCGCGAGTTCAACGTGGACGCCAACATCGGCGCCCCGCAGGTCGCGTACCGCGAGACGATCACCAAGCCGCACACCGAGATCTACACCCACAAGAAGCAGTCGGGCGGTTCGGGCCAGTACGCCGAGGTGAAGATCACCTTCGAGCCGAAGGAGCGGAACGAGGGCATCGAGTTCGTCAACGCCGTGGTCGGCGGCTCGGTGCCGAGGGAATACATCCCGGCGGTCGAGAAGGGCATCAAGGTGCAGGCCGACACCGGCGTGCTCGCCGGCTTCCCGACGGTGGACTTCAAGTACACCCTGCTGGACGGCAAGTACCACGACGTCGACTCGTCGGCCCTGGCCTTCGAAATCGCCGGCAAGGCCTGCTTCCGCGAAGGCATGAAGAAGGCCGGCCCGGTCATCCTCGAGCCGATCATGGACGTGGAAGTCACCACGCCGCAGGACCACGTGGGCGACGTCGTCGGCGACCTGAACCGCCGCCGCGGCGTGATCCAGTCCCAGGACATGGCCGGCACCTCGGTCATCGTCCGGGCGCACGTCCCGCTGAAGGAGATGTTCGGCTACATCTCCAACCTGCGTGGCATGACGAAGGGCCGTGCGTCCTTCTCCATGCAGTTCCACCACTACGATCCGGTGCCGCGCAACGTCGCGGACGAGATCATGGCGAAGTCGGCCTGATCCAGGCAGCCTGAAGGGCTTCACGGGACGGCGCGGAGGGGCAATCTTCCGCGCCGTTTTCGTTTCGGGGGTCACTTGCGGCCGGGATGCGGCGCGGCCCATCCTGGACGGGCCGAACCGGGAGGACCGCGCGCATGAAGTCCGTCGCCGCCGCAATCGCCGTGGCCGTTTTGTTCACCCCCGTTGCCGCGCGCGCGGACTACTACGTCTACTGCGCCAATGGCCGGATCGAGGTGGACAGCCGCAACCCCGAGCAGATGAGCAACGCGCGCGGTTCGGGCGTCTGCCAGATGGGACCGAGATTCGGCTTCCTCTCCGACGCGCAGAGCTTCGCCCAGCGCAATTTCGGTGGCGCCGGCCAGGCCTGTTCCTGCCGGTGACGGAGCACCAGAAGCCCGACCAGGAGGAGACGGCACGCATCATCGCGGCCATGAGCATGCCGGCTTCGCCGCCCCCGCAGGGGCGCGGGCGCCGCTGGCTGCTCGGCGCGGCCGTGGTGTCGGTGGCTGCCGCCGGGGTCGCCGGTGCGGCCTTCCTCTGGCCGGAACCGGAACCCGTGCCGCAGCGCCTCGGCCCGCGGGTCCTGGTGCCGCCACTGTTGCGCGCCACGGTCGGCGGGGATGACCGCATCTTCGCCCTCGTCCGCCGCAGCGAGCAGGATGAGACCGACCCGCCGGGAACCGCCGCGCCGCGCGACCGGATCGAGTTGCTCGCCTTCGCCGCGGATGGCCTCGCGCCGCGCCTCGAGGTCCACCTCGCCTCGGTGCAGCGCGGAGCGATAGCCGATGCCGCGCTGATCGCCGAGCAGGGGGCGACGATCTGGCTCTGGCTCGGCGGCCTCGGCGCGCTCTCCGCCGTGGACGGGCAGGTGCTGGCCGACGGCGACGGGCTGGCGCAGCTGAACGCCGAGATCGCAGAGGCCCTTGCCTCCGGCCGGCGCACCTTCCGGCTGGCCGACGCCCTGGTCGTCGAGGCCGGCGCGCCGACGCGCGGCTGGCGCATCGACCCGCGCGACTTCCGCGCCTCTCCCGCCGACGGGCCGCCAGCGCGGCCGTTGCCCCGGCTGCATCCCGCCGCCCTTCACGGCAGCGGCGGGCCCACTGCCTTCCGTATCGCCGAGGCGCGGCTGGAGGCGACCTGGTTCGGCCTGCCGGCAGAGAGCACGAAGCTCGTCCCACCGCTGGCGCCGATGGTCCAGGGCCGGTTCCTGACTGCGGCCACACTGCCGCCCGGCATGCGCCAGGCGCTTTGGCGCGGGCAGGTGCGCGTGACCTCCGCCGCGCCGTCCTCGGCGCCGCCCGCGCTGATGCAGCGCTGGGGCGTAGGCGAGCGGGTCACAGACCTCGCGACCGTGCCGGCGGCGGCGGGGCTCGCGCTTGCCGGCTTCCTCACCGCGGGGACCGAGGCGCCCCTGCAGATGGCCGGCCCGCCCGGCCTGCTGCTGCTGCACGGGGAGGCGGGGCGGCGGTTGTCCCTGATGCGCCTGGGGCCCGAGGGCCAGCCGCTGTGGCACGCCGAATTGCCCATCCTGCGGCTGCGCAGCGTGCTGCCCGGCGCACGGCACCTCACGCTCGTCGGCTGGGGTGCCACGGATGCCGAGGAGGAGGTGCTGTCCGTCGCCCTGGACAGCGGCGCCCACGCGCGGCGCGCCGTCAGCGCTTGAGGAAGTGCGTCCCGAGGGCGTCGAGCACGATCACGTTGTCCGCCGTCCGCCGCGCGGTATGGCGCAGCTTGGCGATGCCGAGCGCCCGGCCGGAGCGGGAGGGTCGGACCTCCACCACCTCCGTGCGGATGGCGATCTCCTCGCCTGGCCGCAGCGGCGCCGGCCATTTCGTGTCGATCTGGTTGCCGCCGAGCGAGATGCCTGCGATCAGCCCGCTGCCCATCACCCGGCCGAACACGGCCGAGAGCGTGTGCAGCCCGCTGGCGACGAGTTCGCCGAAGATGCTGTCCTTCGCCGTCTCGGGATCCAGGTGGAAGTATTGCGGGTCGTATTTCGAGGCGAACTCGACGACCTCCTCCAGCGACAGCGTCAGTGTGCCGAGGTCCCAGCCCATGCCGGGCGAGAGGTCGTCGAGTGAGCGGATCGGTTCGGTCATCGCCGGGGAAGGTAGCGGAACGGCGGGTTTCAGCCCAGCCGCTGCAGGTCCCCGTCGATCGCCAGCGCCTGGCCGCTGATCGTCGCCCCGAAGGGCGAGCAGAGGTAGAGCGCCATGTTGGTGATGTCGTGCTGCGTCACGTAGGTGCGCATGGAGACATCCTTCAGCAGTTCCGCCTCCTTTTCCTTGAATGCCACGCCCTGCGCCTGGGCCTTGGCCTCGATGACGCGGCGGATGCGGTCGCCGGCGACGAGGCCCGGCAGGATGGCGTTCACCCGGATGCGGTCCGGGCCGAGTTCGATCGAAAGCGACTTGGTGAACCCCACCACGCCCCATTTCGCCGCGGCATAGGGGCTGCGGAGCGGGAAGCCGAAGCGCCCCGCCGCCGAGGACAGGTTGACGATCGACCCGCCCCCCGCGGCGCGCAAATGCGGCACCGCGCGCCGCGCGCAGTGGAACATGGCCGCGAGGTCGATGCGCAGCGTCGCCTCCAGCGCCTCCGGCGTCACGTCCTCCACACGCGCGGTCGGCCCCGCAATGCCGGCATTGTTCACCAGCACGTCGAGGCCGCCGAGATGGGCCGCCGCATCGTCCACGAAGCGCTCGCATTCGGCCGTCTCGCCCATGTCGGCGCGCATCTTCGGGTGGGGGCAGGTGGCGAGCGCCTCGTCATCCACGTCGCAGACGAAGACGCGGGCGCCGCGCGCGGCGAAGGCGTCGGCCATGACGCGGCCGATGCCGCCCGCGCCGGCGCTGATCGCCACCCGCTGCCCGGCCAGGTCCACCGTCAGCGGCGTGTTGCAGGGCTCCATCGCGCATCCTCCCCCTGAAATGCTTCGCACATGGTCAGGCCGGGCGGGCGAGGCGGCAAGGGCATCGTTCCGTTCCGCCGGCGTGCAGGCTAGTCTCGCAGCCCATGAGCCTCTTCGACATCGTCTCCGCCTCCACCATCGTCCTGGTGGTCCTGCTGTTGCTGGCGGTGCTGACCGCCACCCGCGGCATCCGCACCGTCCCGCAGGGGGAGGTCTGGACGGTCGAGCGATTCGGCGCCTTCACCCGCATGCTCTCGCCCGGGCTCAACTTCATCATCCCCTACATCGACGGCGTTGGCCGGCGGGTGAACGTGCAGGAACAGGTGCTCGACATCCCCGAGCAGTCGGTCATCACGCGCGACAACGCGACCGTGGCGGTGGATGGCATCGTCTATTATCGTGTCATGGACCCGGCGAAGGCGGCCTACGCGGTGCAGGACCTCGGCGTGGCGCTGACCGCGCTGACCATGACCAACATCCGCGCCGTGATCGGCGAGATGGAACTGGACGCGACGCTGTCGGGGCGGGAACGGATCAACTCCTCCCTGCTCGCCATCCTCGACGGCGCGACGGACCCCTGGGGCGTGAAGATCGCCCGCGTCGAGATCCGCAAGATCGAGCCGCCCGAGAACCTGATCCGCGCCATGAACCTGCAGATGACCGCCGAGCGCGAGCGCCGCGCCACCGTCGCCAAGGCGGAAGGCGAGCGGGAGGCCGAGATCAAGCGCGCCGAGGGCGAGAAGCAGGCTCTCATCCTCCAGGCCGAGGGCCGGCGCGAGGCCGCCTTCCGCGACGCCGAGGCGCGCGAGCGCTCCGCCGAGGCCGAGGCCGCCGCGACCCGCATGGTGGCCGAGGTCGCCGCCGGCGCCGGCACCGACGCGCTGCGCTACTTCATCGCCGACAAATACGTGAAGGCCTTCGAGGTGCTGGCCGGCAACACGGCGCAGAAGCTGGTGATCGTGCCCATGGAGGCGAGCGCCATGGCCGGCGGCATCACCCAGGCGATGGAGCTGCTGCGCGGCCCGGAGGGCCGCACCCCGCCCGGTTCGCCGCGCCCGCCCGCAGCGCCACCCGCCCCGCCGGAGATGCCCTCCCCATGGACCCCGCGCTGATCTGGATCCTCGTCGGGCTGCTGCTGCTCGGCGCGGAAACCATCCTGCCCGGCGTCTTCCTGCTGTGGATCGGGATTGCGGCGGTCGGGACAGGGTTGATGCGGCTGGTCGTGACGCCGCCCTTCTGGATGACGGTCACGGTCTTCATCGTCCTGCTCGCGGCCGGGATCGCGGTGGCGCTGCGGCTGCGCCGCGCCGAGCATCCGCGCCCGCGCGTGAACACCCCCGATTCCGGCCTGGTCGGCCGCCTGGGCGTGCTGGTGGAACCGGGGCTCGCCGGCCCGCGCGTGCGCGTGGGGGATTCCGACTGGTCGGCGCGCCTGCCGCGCGACGTGGCCGAAAGCCCGGCAGGCACGCGAGTGAGGGTGGAGGGGGTGGACGGCACTACCCTGGTCGTCCGGCCCGACTAGCGGCCGCGCGTCCTTGCTCCCGATCAAGGCGGCGGGACGCGCGGAAGGGCATGAAGCCCCATCGACGGAGGAAGATCGCATGAGCACGAGCGCAACGACCATCGACGGCGGCCATGCCCGCCGCCTCTTCGTGGTGGCCAACGGCAGCCGCGGCAAGGCGTATCTCAAGCGCCTCGGCGAGACCGGCTACGACGCGATGATGTCCTGGGATTCGCCCGACGCCCGCACCAAGGATTCCGTGCTCGGCGAGGACAAGCCCGGCCGCGCCTTCGCCAGCGCCGGCGCCACCGCGCGCAGCGCGATGGAATACGACAACAAGGACGACAGCCCGAAGGAGCACGCCAAGCGCGACCTGGCACGCCAGATGGCGGAGGACATCGTCGCCGCCCTGAATACCGGCAAGGCCGACAGCTTCGCCCTGGTGGCGCCGTCGGCGGTGGCGACGGCCATCCTCTCCCACGTGCCGCAGGACCTGCGCCGTTCGCTTTCGAGGCAGGAGCACCACGACCTGACGAGCCTGCCGGTGGCCGAGGTCTTCACCCGCCTCGACGACCTTCGTCGCGGAGTGTAACGCCCCGGCGGTCGCCTCTTGATCCGGGCCCGGCCATGGGCCACGTCGAAGGAACCATGGATACGCATCGTCGCCCGCCCGTCCTCGACATGACGCCGGAGGGAGAATTCCGCGAACCCACCCCGCCGCCCGCGGGCGGCACGGCCGACCGGCTGCTCCAGCGACTCGGCGGTGCCGCCATGCTGGTGGCGGTGGCCGGTGCGGGGCTGCTGCTGGCGGGCCTCGCCATCCTCGCCATCGGCATCCTGGTGCCGGTGGTGATCGTGGCCGGCACGATCGGCGCGGCCTCGATCTGGTGGCGGGCGCGCCGGGCGCGTGCCACCGGCGCACCGCCACCCGAATCCGTCCGCTTCGTCGTCATCCGCCGCTGACGGCCATCAGGGACGGCGCCAGCCGTCCCGGGACGCTGCGCGATACGGAGCGGACCCCGATCCGGTGAAGCTCCCCGCGGTACGAAGCGCCCGCAGCGGTTCCTGCGAGGGCGCCGCGAACGGAAACCGCGCTCCGCGCCGCCTATTCCGCCGCCATCGCCACGCCGCCCTCGCGCAGGCCGAAGACCTGGGCGAGCAGCGTGTAGGACCGGCGCCGCGCCACCGCGTCGTGGCAGTGGGTGATGACGGCGAATTCCGCCACGCCGCCATGCGCGGCCGAGAGCGCCTCGAGCTTCGCCTTCACCTGCTCCGGCGCGCCGACCATCGCGGCCTCCCGCATCTTCTCGACACGCGCGAGTTCAAGGTCGGAATAGGCGTATTCCTCCGCCTCCTCGACCGAGGGCAGCGGCAGGTAGAGCCCGCGGTCGCGCTTCAGCCGCCACAATTCGCGGGACCGGAACAGCCGCCGGGCCTCGGCCTCCGTGTCCGCCACCAGGCAATAGACGCCGAGCCCCGGATGCGGCGCCGCCAGCCGCCCCAGCATGTCCGGCTTGGGCTGGAAGGATTCGCGATAGACCGCGATCGCCTGTTCCGACCCGCCGCCGTCGCTGAAGAAATGCGCGAAGCAATAGGGCAGGCCGAAATACCCCGCGACCTGCGCGCCGTAGTCGGAACTGCCGAGGATCCACATCTCCGGCCGGGTATCGACCGCCGGCTGGGCGACGATGCTGCGGAAGGGGTGGTTCTCCGGCAGGCCGTCCCCGTGCCAGCCGAGCACTTCCATCACCTGGGCTGGGAAGCGGTCCGCGGCCTGGTTGGCATTGGGGTTCAGCGCGAAGGCGGTGCGCCCGTCCGAGCCCGGGGCGCGGCCGACGCCGAGGTCGATCCGGCCCGGCGCGATCGCCTCCAGCACGCGGAACTGCTCGGCCACCTTCAGCGAGGAATAATGCGGCAGCATCACCCCCGCGGAGCCGACTCGGATGCGCTGCGTCGTCGCCGCGATCGCCGCCATGAGCACCTCCGGCGCCGCGCCGGCGTGGGATGCGCTGTTGTGGTGCTCGGCGCACCAATAGCGGCGGAAGCCGAGTGCGTCGCAATGCTTCGCGAGCGCCAGGGTTTCACGGATCGCCTCGCCCGGCGTGCGGCCGGAGGCGACGGAGGATTGGTCGAGGACGGAGAGGGTGAAGCCGCTCATGCCCGACAAGGTAGCGCAGCCTTCCTCCGGGGGGAGGGGGAGGTGGCGCCTTTCGGCCTCGCCCGGGTCAGGCGACCTCGGTGCCTCGCATCTCGCTGCGCAGTGCGATCACGGGCGGGATGGGGAGGGGCGGATGCGACACCGCCGTCTGCCGGTCCGCGAGCATGGCGTCCAGTGCGGCGCCAATCGGAGGTTGTGCATCATAGAGGTCCAGCAACTCGCGCACCTGCTGTAGCCGCTGGTATGTCATGGAGCCGCAAAGCTCCTGCAGGATGGCGTGCTCCTCGTTGCGGAGCGCGGCGATCAGGCTTTGGTCCATGAATGCCCCCTCGAACTGGCCTGTGATCACACATTAACCAATGTGATCGTGTCTTTCCAATAAGTTGAAGGATTGCGACCACACTCCGCGCGAATCGCGATCTTGTGGCTGATCGGACGGGTAGCCACAAGATCTTGCTCGCGCAATGGTTGGTGTCGGTTGCGGGGATGCAAGCGAACAGCATCCGCTCACGGCTCCGGCATTTTCCTTGCGATGCTGTTGCACGGTGGCCACGGTGTTGCCCACGGATCGGGAGAGAGGGATGGACGAGGCGGCCTTCATGCGGCGGGCGATCGCGCTGTCCTGCCAGGGGGTCGAGGAAGGTGGCGGCCCCTTCGGTGCCGTCGTGGTGCGGGACGGGCGCATCCTCGGCGAGGGCCGCAACGCGGTGGTGCCCAACCGCGACCCGACGGCCCATGCCGAGATCGTCGCCATCCGCGCCGCCTGCGCCGCGATCGGCACGCACGACCTGAGCGGGGCGGTGATCTACACCTCCTGCGAGCCCTGTCCGATGTGCCTCGGCGCCGTGTGGTGGGCGCGCATCCGGGAGATCGTCTACGCGAACGACCGTATCGGCGCGGCGGCGATCGGCTTCGACGATGCCGCGATCTACGAGGAAGTGGCCGCACCGCTCGCCACCCGCCGGCTTCCCCTGCGCCGGTTCATGGCGGAGGAGGCCAGGATCGCCTTCCGCGCGTGGGAGGCGAAGGTGGACAAGGTGCCCTACTGATGGCGGCGCCAGGCCGACGAATGCCGTGGCTGCGTCTTGCCGGCGCATCCCTGCTCGTCGGACTGGCCGGAGCAAGTTGCGCCGGCGCCGCCTACGCCACGCTGCATCCCTCATGCCGGGTCGGTCTTGCCAGTCAGGCCTGCGCCACGGGAATCGGGATGCTGGCGTTGGGCGGGGGCCTGCTCGGAGCCGGGATCGGCCTGATCCTGGGCATCGTGTTCCATGGCCGCGATCAACGCGCAGCGAGCGCAACGCGGTATCCGGTGCCTGCGCATGGTTCCGTGCCGAGCGTCGGCAGCCGGATGCGTCGCGGGTGGCATGCCGCGCGGCGTGCCTGGTGGCGCCACCGGTCCCGGATCGGGCTGCTCGTCGTGGCCGGGGCAGCCATTGCGGCGGCAGGCGGCTTCCTCCTCGACGTCCTCGTCCGCAGCCCCTGGCCGGCAGACGTGACGCTGCGGCACTACCAGGCGAGGCGGAACTGCGACGCGGCCCGCGCGGTTGGTCTGGCACCGGCCTACCGCGGGCAGCCCGGCTACTGGCAGCACCTGGATGCCGACAATGATGGCATCGCGTGCGAGCCTTATCCCGTTCGCCGATGGTGAAGGGCTGCGCGCGAGGCATTGCCGGCGCTGCCTCCTCCAGCGCCTTGGAGGGACGGAAAGTCATGGCACCATCGCAATGTCGCGTTACGCTGCGGCCTCTGGCCAGTGAAGGAACATCGATGGGCCGCATGACGCAGCAGGCGGCCGCCGGGGCGATGGCACGCCGATGACCTCCCAACCCCCGCCAGACGCCGTGGTCCTGTCCATCACCGGCCTGCAGGGACCGGCGGACGCGGCCGCTGTGCAGGCTGCGCTGATGCGCTGCGATCCCGCCGCGCGGCTCTGGACCGACTGGCCGCGTGCGCTCGTCGCTGTGCAGTCCGGGGCGCCGCCCACGGCGCTCTGCGCAGCGGTCCAGGGGGCGGGTTATGGCGTGCTGGTGAACGGTGGCCCACGCGCGCGAGGCAGCATCGCCGGCATCTTCGGGCGGATGCTGCTGTTCGGCCTGCTTGGGCTCTTCGTCGGGATGGCGCTCGGCATCGGGTTTGGCCTGGCCAATTCCGCGCTCAACCCGAACTGCCGCGGCAGCGGGAACTGCGCCATCGGCGTCGGGGTCTTCGGTGGCCTCGGCGCCTTCCTCGGCGCGCCGGCCGGCGCGGTGGTGGGACTGCTGGTGGGGTTGGCACGGAGATGGCGGTGATGCCCGGCGAACCGGGCCGGCCGCCCGGATCGCGTGTCCCGCCCCCGGGCGCGGTGTTGCTCTCCGTCAGCGGGCTGCGCGGGCCCGAGGACCACGCCTCCGTGCTGGCCGCCATCCGCCAGCGGGATCCCGCCGCCGTGGTCTGGACCGATTGGCCGCGCGGCCTGGTGGCGGTGCAAACCGACTGGCCGCCGGAAATCCTGCGCGTGGCCGTGCAGGATGCCGGATTCATTGCCGCCTGGCTCGCTCACCCGCCGCTGGAGATCAGCGCGCGAGGCGCGGCCGCTGCGGTCGTGCGCGTGATCGGCTTCGGGCTGGCGGGCTTCGTCCTCGGCGCCTTGGGTGGCGTTGCGCTGGCGCTGGCGAATATCGCGCTCAATCCCGCCTGCGGGTCGCCGGGCGATTCCGGCGGCTGCGCCATGGGCATACCGATGTTCGCAATCGGCGCGGGCTTCCTCGGCGCGGCGGCGGGCGCGGTGGTCGCGGTGGTGAAGATCGCCCGCCGGCGCTAGAGCGGTTTCCGTTCGCCTCGGCTCACGAACACCGCTCCAGGCCTTTGTTTTTTGCGAGCATCTTCACTCGATCAGGTGATTCCACCCGATCGGGATCTGCTCTAGCCCGCCACCCGCCCGAACATGGCCGTCAGCAAGGCAAACAACGCCCCGCCCGCGAGGAACCCCACCAGGGTCCCGTTCATCCGCACATATTGCAGGTCCCGCCCGACGCGCAGCTCGATCTTCTCGGCCACCGTCGCCGCATCCCAGTTCGCCACCACGCCCGCGATGAAGTCGGAGAGTTGCGTCTGCGCCGAGGGCAGCAGCGTCATCAGCACGCCCTCGGTCGTGCGGTTCAGGCGGTCGCGTGCCGCAGGGTCCTCGGCCAGTAGCGTGCCAGCATTGGCGAAGACCCCGGCAAGCAGCGCCACCGTGCGCCCGTCCGGCCGCGCCGCGTCCGCCACCAGCGCGGCACGCAGCCGCCCCCAGACATCGATCAGCCAGGCGGCGACGGAGGGATGCGCCAGCGCCTCCCGCAGTACGCGGCCGATGGCGGCGGCGCGCTCGGGGTCCGTCTCCAGGCGCTCGATCTCATGCCCCAGCCATTCGGCGAAGGCGGCGCGCAGGTCGGAATCGCCAGGCTCGACCTTCTCCAGTTCGGCGTTGATGGCGTGCAGGATGCGCTTCGCTACCGTCGCGCCGGCGAGCCAGCCGATCACGGCCCCGCCCTCGGCGCGGATGCGCGCCTCGATCGCCGTCCGCAGCGCGTCCTCCCGCGCCGCCACCAACACCTTCAACTGGCCGATGGCGAGGCCGAACACCTCCTGGTGCCGGCCGGAGGCCACGAAGGCGCGCAGCACGCGCGCCACCAGCCGCGCCCCGGCCGGGCCGGAGACGATGCGCGGCAGCAGCCGCACCAGCAGCCGCTTCGCCCGCCCGTCCTCGAGGCTCGCGACCAGCCGCGGCAGGCTGCGCGCCAGCGCCGCCGCCGCGGGCTTCGACGCCGCCGGATCGGCCAGGAACTTCTGCACGATGCGCGCGAGGTCGAGCCGCCCCAGCACCCGCCGTACCTCGGCCTCGGTGAAGACGTGCGAGGACACGAACCGCCCGAGCGCCCGCCCCAGCCTTTCCTTCTGGTTCGGCACGATGGCGGTGTGCGGGATGGGCAGGCCGAGCGGATGGCGGAACAGCGCCGTCACCGCGAACCAGTCGGCCAGGCCGCCGACCACCCCCGCCTTGGCCGAGGCCTGCAACAGATCCGTCCAGTAGCCCGGCGGCATGTGGTAGGTGCCGACCAGCAGCGCCCCCATGCCCACGAGCATCCCCGTCGCCACCGCCCGGTGGCGCGCCAGGCTGCGACGGAGATCGGCGTCCGGATCGATCGGAAGGCTGCCCTGCATGGGACGCGGAGATAAGCCGCCGCGCCGCCCTTGCCCAGCGGGCAGCGCATGTTACATCATAACACCATGCTTTCCGGCCTGACCGACCCGCTGGCGCTGTCCTCCTCGGCTGCCTCCCGCCTGTTCCTGGCGGGCGCCGTCACGGCCGTGCTGTGGGCGGCCGTGCTGTGGGCGGTGGCGGCATGAGCGCGGATCGCTCCCCCGCCGGGATCCGGCTCGAGAACCTGACGCTGACGCATGGGCGCCACCCGGCGGTGCACCATGTCTCCGGCCGCTTCGCCCCGGGCAGCCTGACCGCCGTGGTCGGCCCGAACGGCGCCGGCAAGACCACGCTGCTGCGTGCGCTCGCCGGGCTGCACAAGCCCGAGAGCGGCCGCATCATGCATGAGGGCACGGCCCGCATCGCGCTGCTGCCGCAACTGGCGGCCCTGGACCGTGGCTTCCCGATCGCGTGCCTCGACGTCGTGATGCAGGGGCTCTGGCCGCGCCTCGGCGCCTTCCGCGGCGTGCCGGCCGAGGAACGCCGCCGCTCCGAGCAGGCGCTGGAAGCCGTCGGCCTCGGCGGCTTCGGGAAGCGGCCGGTGGGCTCGCTGTCCGCCGGGCAGACACAGCGGCTGCTGTTTGCCCGCCTGCTGGTGCAGGACGCGGACATCCTGCTGCTCGACGAGCCCTTCAACGCGGTGGACGCCAAGACCTCGGCCGACTTGCTGCGCCTGGTGCGGGACTGGCACGGGGAAGGGCGGACGGTGATCGCGGTGCTGCACGACCTCGACCTGGTGGCGCGGGATTTCCCCGAGACGCTGCTGATCGCCCGTGACGCCATCGCCTGGGGCCCGACCGTGCAGGCTCTCTCCGCCACCAACCGCCTGAAGGCGCGCATGATGGCCGAGGCCTGGGTGGAAGAGGCCGAACACTGCCACCGCGCGGCGTAGGTGATGCCCCAGACGCCGATGCAGGCATCCGCGCGCTTGGCTTGCGCGCCCTGCACTGTTGCTGCGGCGGCTGCGGGTAGTCCGGGCGCGGTCGCGCTGTGCGCTCCCGGCCCGATGCGGGGCACCGGGCCGCGTCTGCGGCGTGCCTGATCCGGTTTTGGCATGTACGACCTGCTGATCGCCCCCTTCGCCGAATTCGGCTTCCTGCGCCGCGCGCTGGTCGGCTGCATGGCGCTGTCCGTCTCCGCGCCCGTGCTCGGCGTCTTCCTGGTGCTGCGGCGCATGAGCCTGACGGCGGACGTGCTGGCGCATGGTGCGCTGCCCGGCGTGGCGCTGGGTTTCCTGCTGGCGGGGCTGTCGGCGCCCGCGCTGTGGGCCGGCGGACTGGTCGCCGGGCTGCTGGTGGCGGTCGGTGCCGGCGCTCTCTCCCGCGCCACCGGCGGGCGGGAGGATGCGACGCTCGCCGCGCTCTACCTGCTCGCGCTCGGCGCCGGCGTCGCGATGATCTCGATGGGCGGGGGCGGGGCGGTTGATCTCTCGCACATCCTGTTCGGGTCCGTGCTCGGCGTGGACGATGCGGCGCTGCTGCTGATGGCCGGCGTGGCGACGCTGACGCTCGCGGTGCTGGCCTTCGCCTGGCGGCCGCTGGTGCTGGAATGCTTCGACCCGTCCTTCGCCGCCGCGGCCGGCGCGCGTGGCGGGCTGTGGCACATGGTCTTCCAGGCGCTGGTGGTGGTGAACGTGCTGTCGGCGTTCCAGGCACTCGGCACGCTGATGGCGGTGGGGCTGATGATGTTGCCCGCCATCGCCGCGCGGCACTGGGCGCGGGAGGTCTCGGGCATGGCCTATGCGGCGGTGGGGATCGCGCTGGCGTCGTCGCTTTCGGGGTTGCTCGTCTCCTACCATGCGGATGTGCCGACCGGGCCGGCGATCGTGCTGATGGCGGGCTTCGCATGGGCCGTCTCCGTGCTGGCAGGGCCGGTGGATGGGCTGCTGCCGAGGTTGCTTCGGCGGCGCCATCTGGCGGGGTAGCGCCAGCCGTTCCATCCTGGGCGCAACCAATCACCCAGGAGGACGTCCCCGCATGGGATCGCTGCTGTTCTCGCCGCTGACGCTGCGCGGCCTGACCATCCCCAACCGCGCCGTGGTGCCGCCGCTCTGCCAGTATTCGGCGCAGGAGGGCATGGCGAACGACTGGCACATGGTCCAGCTCGGCCGCTTCGCCGTCGGCGGCTTCGGCCTGGTGTTCAGCGAGGTCGTCTCCGTCCTGCGCGAGGGCCGCATCACCCATGGCGATCTTGGCCTCTGGTCGGACGACCATGTCGCGCCGCTGAAGCGCATCGCGGACTTCATCAAGGCGCAGGGCGCGGTACCGGGCGTCCAGCTCGGCCATGCCGGCCGCAAGGGATCGATGCAGCGCCCCTGGGAAGGCAATGGCCCGCTCGGCCCGGACCAGTTCGCCAAGGGCGAGACCACCTGGGACATCGTCTCCGCCGTCGCCAAGCCGATCGCCGAGGGCCACCTGACGCCCGCCGCGCTCGACGCCGGCGGCATGGCGCGCATCCGCGATGCCTTCGCCGACGCCGCGAAGCGTGCCCGCGCCGCGGGGTTCGAGGCGGTGGAGGTTCATTGCGCGCATGGCTATCTGCTGCACCAGTTCCTCTCGCCGCTGTCGAACACGCGCAACGACGGTTTCGGCGGCGACCTCGCCGGCCGCATGCGCTTCCCGCTCGAGGTCATCCGCGCCGTGCGCGAGGCCTGGCCGGAGAACCTGCCGGTCTTCGTGCGCATCTCCGCCGTCGATGGCCTGGACGGCGGCTGGACGATGGAGGACAGCCTCGCCTTCGCGCGCGCGATGAGGCCGCTCGGCGTGGATGTGGTGGACTGTTCCTCCGGCGGCATCGGCGGCAGCGCGACGGGGTCGAAGCGCGTCCCGCGCGGCTACGGCTTCCAGGTGCCCTACGCCGCGCAGATCCGGCGCGAGGCCGGCATCGCCAGCATGGCAGTCGGCCTCATCATCGGCCCGCACCAGGCCGAGGCTGCGCTCGATTCCGGCGAGGCGGATCTCATCGCCATCGGGCGCGAGGCCATGAACAACCCCAACTGGGCGCTGATGGCGCGCGCCATGCTGGAACCCGGCACGACCGAGGAGGTCTTCGCCTGCTGGCCGCCACAGCATGGCTGGTGGATGGAGAAGCGCGCCGCCGTCATGCAGTCGCTCGGTGCGCCGCCGGCTTGATCGGCGTCAAGGCGCCCGCGGCTCCGCGAGGCGAATCTGGCAAGGGTCACGGGGAGGGGCGCGCATGGCGACGGCAGCGGCGGAGAGCACGGACGGCGCGCGGCGATGGATCGGCCTCGGCCTTGCCCTTGCGGTGCTGGCGGCCGCGGTGCTGGCACCTCCCCTGGCCGGACTGCCCGTCGCGGGGCAGCGCGCCATCGGCATCCTCCTCTTCGCGGTCGTGCTCTGGGTGACGGAAGCGGTGGACCTGACGGTCTCCGCCTTCCTGATCAGCAGCCTCATCATCCTGCTCGTCGGCACCTCGCCGGACATGCAGGACGCGACCAAGGTCATCGGCATCGCCCGCGCGCGCGACATGGCGATCGCGGGCTTCGCCAACAACGCGGTGGCGCTCGTCGCGGCCGCGCTGGTCTTCGCCGCGGCGGTGACGGCGACGGGGCTCGACCGGCGCATCGCGCTCGCCACGCTGTCGCGGGTCGGCACCAGGCCGCAGGGGATCTTGGCCGGCACGCTCGCGGTCGGCATCGTGCTGGCCTTCCTGGTGCCCTCGGCCACCGCGCGCGTTTCGGCCGTGGTGCCGATCGTGCTCGGCATCATCGCCGCCTTCGGGATGCAGCGCGACAGCCGGCTCGCGGCGCTGCTGATGATCGGATCGGCGCAGATCTGCTCGGTGATGAACATCGGCGTGCTGACGGCCGCGGCGCAGAACGCGACCTTCCTCGGGCTGATCCGCGGCGCCATCCCGGGCGCGACGGTCACCTGGCTCGACTGGCTGATCGCCGCCGCGCCCTTCTGGCTGATCATGACGCCGGTCGTCTATGCCGTGCTCTGGCGCTTCCACACGCCGGAGGCCGAGGTCGCATCCGGCGGCGCGGAATCCATCGCGGGCGAACTCAAGGCCCTCGGCCCCATGAGCGGGGCGGAGAAGCGCACCCTGCTCGCCGGCATCCTGCTGCTCGGCTTCTGGGCGACCGAGGGCAAGCTGCACCCGCTCGACACCGCGTCCTCGACCATCATCGCGGTGACGGTGCTGATGCTGCCACGCATCGGCGTGATGACATGGAAGCAGGCGCAGGCGGCGGTGCCCTGGGGCACGCTGATCCTCTTCGCAACCGGCATCGCCCTGGGCACCGTGCTGGTGCAGACGCGCGGCGCGGGCTGGATGGCGAACCAGATCGTGGACATCTTCGCCCTGCGCCACGCCACACCCTTCATGGTCGTCGCGGTGATGGCGGCCTTCCTGATCGTGGTGCATCTCGGCTTCGCCTCGGCCACCGCGCTGGCCGCCGCCTTCATCCCGATCGTGATCTCCGTGCTGCAGGAGGTCTCGCGCGCCGGCGTACCGGTGAACGTGGTGGGGCTCACCATGGTCCTGCAGTTCGTCGTCTCCTTCGGCTTCCTGCTGGTGGTGAACGCGCCGCAGAACATGGTCGCCTTCGGCACTGGCACCTTCCAGGCGCGCGACTTCATGCGCTCGGGCATCGTCATCACCGTGATCGGCTATGCGCTGATCCTGCTGCTGACGGCGACCTGGTGGGACTGGCTGGGGTATGTGAGGGGTTGAGCGGCGCTCATACTGGCGGCAGCGACCGCTGACCCCTCGCGAGCGGTCGTTGCCGCCCATATCCCCATTGCCTTGCACGCGGCCGCCCACCAGCCCCGCGTGCGGACACGCCCGGCAAGGGGCGCATCAGTACTCCCACTCGAAGGACAGCCCCACCCGGTCCCCGCCCGCGCTGCTGCCGCCCGTCTCGGCATCCAGGCGCAGGCGGGGCAGCAGGTCGATCTGCACGCCGACGCGCGGCGCCCCGCCCTCGGTGCCCTGGCGGACACCGAGATAGACGCCGTCCGCCACGTAGCGCCCCGTCTCCAGCGTCGCGCCCTGGGTGCGGGTGTTGGTGGCGTTGCGTTCCTCTCCCACCGCCAGGCGGTCCAGCGCCAAGGCGCGCCGGATGCGGTCGATGATGCCGCCGGCGCCCGGCGTCTCGATCCCCGCCGCCCCGGCCAGCACCTGGGCCAGTTGCGCCAGTTGGAAGGGAGAAAGCTCGCTCGCCCGCCGGTCGAAGAGCAGCCGTGCCAGGATCTCGTCCTGCGGCAGTTCGGGCGTGGAGGAGAATTCCAGCCTCGGATCGTTCGCCGGCCCGGTGACGGTCACGTTCGCCGTCACTTCCCGCGCGCGGGAGGAAGCCAGGAAGTCGAGGCTCGGCACCAGCGTGCCGGCATCGAAGGCGATGGTGCCGCGGCGGAAGTCGATCCGCCGGTCGAAGACCGAGATATTGCCCCGCCGCAGGTTCAGCCCGCCCGTCACCGCCGGCGCCGCGACGGTGCCGCCGATGCCGAGCGTGCCGCCGAACTCCGCGTCGATCCCACGCCCGCGCACGAAGACCGCGCGCGGCGCCTCCACCGCGATCTCCAGCGCGATGTTCGGCATCCCGGTCGGCGCGCCCGCCGGCGGCGGTGGATTGAGCGGAGGCGTCCCGGCCGGCCGCGTGCCGCGCTCCCGCACCCCATCCAGGTGCTGCACGGAAGCCGGCAGGCGTTCCGGCACGGTGATGTCCATGCGCTGCACCGCGATGCGTCCCGCGAGCCGCGCCTCCTCCAGCGCGCGGCCGAGGAAGCGCAGATCGGCGTCGAAGGCGCTCGAAACCAGGTCCGAGCGCAGCGGCCGTGCGCCCCGCGCGGTCACCGCGATCTCCACCGGCAACCCCGGCGCGAAGGGCGATAGCGTCCCCGTCACCCCGAGCGTCCCGCCGCCCGGCGTGCGCGCGTCGAGCCGTTCGATGGTCACGCGCTCCCCGTCGCCGCGGATCGAGGCGGCGATGTCGGTCAGCGTCACGCCCTGGGCGAGGTCGCGGAAGGCGCCGTTCGCGAGCGTCGCCTGCCCGCCGATGCGCGGCGCGCCGACCGTGCCGCCGACTTCCGCCTGGACTGTGAGCCGCCCCGCCACGCGCTGCGACCCGGCCGCCAGCAGCGGGCCGGCGAGCGCGGCGAGATCGGCATTGGCATCGAGCCGCACGGCGAGCGGCGCATTCGCCGCGAAGCCGTTCGGCAGTCGCGCGGTGCCGTTGGCGCGCAGTGCATTCCCGGCGGCGGCGTCGAGCCGCACCTCCGCGGCACGCGCCCCGGCCGTGCCCTCCACCACGATGCGCGCCGCCGGCACGCCGCGCATCGCGGGCTCGGGGCTGCGCAGGCCGGTTGCCTCGATGCGGAAGCGCGCGGAGGGATCGGCAACGGGGCCGGTGACGCGGGCCTCGCCGCCGATCACGCCTTCCACCGCGACATCCGGCGCGGCGAGGGCGGCGATGGCGGCCACCGGCAACGCCTGCAAGGTCGCGCGGATGTCGGCGTTTTCCGGCCCCCAGCGACCTTCCGCGCGCAGCGTGCCGCCGCGCCCGGTGGTCAGCGCCAGGGTCTCGATGCCGACGCCGCCATCCGCGGCGAGCGTCACCCGCGCCGGGGCGGTCAGGCGCAGGGAGTCGGTGCCGCGCCGCAGCAGCATCTCCGCGATCTCGACGCGACGCGTGGCGCCGTCCTGGGTCAGCCGGGCGCGGGTGTTCAGGCGCGCCTCGGCGGCCTGCGCCTCGACGACCGCTTCCAGCGCCGCGAGGCTGCCGCGCATCGTCACCTTCCCGCCCAGCGCCGTGCCGCCGACGCTGGCCTGCGGGATGTCCAGCGCCACGTCGAGGCCCTGCACGCCGTCGCGCACATCGAACACCCCGCGCAGCGCCGAGCGCCCCGTCAGCGGCGTGCCCGCCAGCGCCGAGAAGGGCGCGAGGTCCGCGACCTCCAGCGATGCGTCCCCGGCGAAGGTCGCCGCCTGCGGGTCAAGCACTCCCCGCGCCGCCAGCCGTGCCGGACCGAAACCCGCCGCGAGACGCTCGAGCCGCACCCTCTCGCCTTCCGGCAGCGCGCTGAGATCGAGCGTCGCCGCAAGCCCGGCATAGGTCGCGCGCAACCGCCCTTCGGCGCGCGGCGCGGACAGCGGCGTGGCGATGTTCAGCGCGAGGTCCAGCGCTTCCAGCACCTGGCCTGCGCGTTCGACCCGCTCCCCGCGCGCGGTGATGGCGAGCGAGGGATCGCTCCGCGGCCCGGTCGCGCGCAGTTCCGCGTCCAACGCCCCGGCCATGCCCGGCAGCAGCGGCGCGAGGTCCGCAACATGCGCACGCAGCGTCGCATCGAGCGTCTCCCCCACATCGCCCTCCGCCGTGACGCGCAGCGCGGCGCCGTCGAGCGACAGTGACTCCAGCCGATCCGGCAACGCCGCGCGCAGCGCGACGCGCGGCGTTGCCCCGAGCGCCGCTGCCAGCGCCGGCGTGTCGCTGCCGAAGCCTTCCAGCGCGGCGTCGAGTATGACGCGCGGCGCGTTCATGCTGCCGGTGGCGCGCCCCTCGGCGCGCAGCGCATCCCACCGCGCGGCGGGCGGCAGCAGCGGGCCGAGCACCGTGCTCGCCCCGAGCGCCACGCGCGCCGAGACATCGAGCGTCTGCCCCGCAAGGTCCGCGCTGCCTTCCGCCTCGGCCTGCCCGGCCGGCACCTGCACCGCAAGCCGCCGCAGCGCCAGCCGCTGCCGCGCATCGAGCGCGGCGTCGAGCGTCACCTCAGCCGGCATGGCCGCCCGGCGCATGTCTTCGGGCAGCAGCGGCGCGGCGGCGGCGCGCAGCGTCAGGGTCGCGCCGGCCGAGCCATC
>NZ_JAAEDM010000078.1 GCF_018129065.1 Neoroseomonas soli
CGGTGCCGGAGCGGTTGTCCCAGTCGAGCACCGGGTCGATCACCGCGCCACGCTTCGTCGCGGGATCCCACACCAGGTAGCTCACCGTGTTGGTCGGCTCGTCAAAGAAGGGCCGGATGGCAGGGGCCATGGCGCTGGTCTCCAAAAATAGCTTGACGCTTATATACGGATTTCTATATCTAAGAACAAGTGAATAGTTCAGCCATGACCCTCGTCGCCGACATCGAAGCCCATGCCCGGGAAGCCGCGGAAATGCTGCGCCTTCTCGCGCATGACCGCCGGCTGCTGCTGCTCTGCCACCTGCTCCAGGAGGGGGAGGTGACGGTCGGCGCACTCGCCGAGCGGACCGGCCTGTCCCAACCCAGCATGTCGCAGCACTTGCAGCGGCTGCGGGATGACGGGCTGGTCGCCACCCGGCGTGCCGGCACGACGATCCACTACCGGATCGCCGACCCGCGGCTCGAGAAGCTGCTCGCAGCCCTGCATGGCGTGTTCTGCGCACCCCAATCCGACCAGGAATCCCGAGGCAAGCCATGACCCTTCCCACCGTCACCCCGGCCCGCGCGGCCGAGATGCTCCGCGCCGGCGAGGCCCTTCTCGTCGACATCCGCGAGGCCGACGAGCGCGCCCGCACCCACATCCCCGGCTCCGCCCACCTGCCGCTGTCGCGGCTGGCGGAAGCGGAACTCGCGGTGCAGGAAGGCAAGCCGGTGATCTTCCACTGCGCCTCCGGCCGCCGCACGGCGGAGAACGCGGCGCGGCTCGGCGAACGTGCGGGCGCCTGCGGCGCCTTCATCGTGGAAGGCGGCATCGACGCCTGGCGCCGCGCCGGCCTGCCGGTCAACGATAACCGCAGCGCGCCGCTGCCGCTGATGCGCCAGGTGCAGATCGCCGCCGGCTCGCTGGTGCTGCTGGGCGTGCTGCTCGGTGCCTTCGTGGCGCCCGGCTTCTACGGGCTCGCGGCCTTCGTCGGCGCGGGGCTGGTGGTCGCGGGCGTCACCGGGTTCTGCGGCATGGCGAACCTGCTTGCCGTGATGCCCTGGAACAAGCGCGCGGCCTGATCCCATGGACATCACCGGGCTGCAGGCCCTGCTCGCGGGCGTCGCGGGCGGGATGGTCGGCTTCGTCCTCGCGCTGGTGGGTGGCGGCGGCTCGATCCTCGCCGTCCCGCTGCTGGTCCATGTGGTCGGGATGCGCCAGCCGCACCTCGCCATCGGCACCAGCGCGGTGGCGGTGGCGTTGAACGCCGCCACCGGCCTGATCGGCCACGCACGGGCTGGCAATGTCCGCTGGCCCTGCGCCAGCGTCTTCGCCGCGGCGGGCATCGCCGGCGCGGCAGCCGGCGCCGCCATCGGCAAGCGGATCGACGGGCAGGTGCTGCTCGCCGCCTTCGCGGTGCTGATGCTGGTCGTCGCCGTGCTGATGCTGCGGCGGAAGGAATCGGTCACGGCCCCGGCCGTGCGGCTATCGCGCGGCAATGCGCCGGCGCTGGCCGGGATCGGCGGCGCGACCGGGCTTGCGTCGGGCTTCTTCGGGATCGGCGGGGGGTTCCTCGTCATGCCGGGCCTGGTGGCGGCGACGGGGATGAGCACGTTGCAGGCGATCGGCTCCTCCCTGGTGGCGGTGACGGCGTTCGGGGCGACGACCGCACTGTCCTATGCCCTGTCGGGGCTGGTGGACTGGACCGTTGCGGCGCTCTTTGTCGCCGGCGGCATTGCGGGAAGTTTCGGCGGGACCGCGGCGGCGCGGCGGCTCGGTGGGCGCCCGGCGGTGCTGACACGCCTGTTCGCCGTGATGCTGGCCGGCATCGCAGTGGCGATGCTGGTGCGCGGGATGGGCTGACCTCCCGCGCGACCCGGCCGGCACCACGCGCCAGGCCGCGCGCGCACTGCCCGACCTTCGGCGGGCGGGCCATCAGAACATGAACCCGACCACGCGCCGGGCCGCGCATGCGCCGCGCGACCCTGGGCGAGGCCTGCCCGGCAGGCCCGTCCGGCGCGCTTCGCATGGCGCCCCGGCGCCCGGCGCGGTGGCGCGCGGCGGCCGTCCCTGCCACGGTGGCCGCACCGGGAGGAACCCCCATGCGACACGCCGGGCACGGCCGTGGCTGACGACGTCATCGATTCGCCGATCGCCTGGCGGCGCCTGGTTGCCGCCATCGCACTCGCCACTGTCGGCAGCGTGCCGATGTGGTCGGTCGTCGTCGTGCTGCCCGCCGTGCAGGCGGAATTCGGCACCGCGCGGGCCGGCGCCTCCCTCCCCTACACCATGACCATGGTCGGCTTCGTCGTCGGCGGCGTGCTGATGGGGCGGCTCGCGGACCGTTTCGGGGTGATGGTGCCGGTGCTGATCGGCACCGTCTCGATGGCCCTCGGCGGCATCGCGGCGGCGATGGCGCCGAGCCTGATGACCTTCGGCCTCGCCTATGGCGTGCTGATGGGCTGCTTCGGCTCGGCCGCGGTGTTCGGGCCGCTGGTCGCGGATACGTCGCTGTGGTTCGACAAGCGGCGCGGCATCGCCGTCGCGCTGGCGGCCTCGGGCAACTACCTCGCGGGTGCGATCTGGCCGCCGGTGCTGCAATGGGGCGTGGCGAACTACGGCTGGCGGGACACGCATGTCGCGCTCTCGGCGGTCGCGCTGGTCACAATGCTGCCGATTGCGCTCACGCTGCGGCGCCGGGCGCCGATGCCGCCGCCGAGGCCCGCGGCAGCGAAGGGCGCGGCCCCGGCCATGCCGCTCGGCCTTACGCCCGGCACGCTGCAATTCGTGATCGGCGTCGCGGGGGTGGCCTGCTGCGTCGCCATGGCCATGCCGCAGGTGCACATCGTCGCGCTGTGCGTCGATCTCGGCTACGGCGCGCAGCGGGGGGCGGAGATGCTCTCCGTCATGCTCGCTGCCGGGATCATCTCCCGCCTCAGCTTCGGGCTGGTGATGGACCGCATTGGCGGGCTGGCGACGCTGGCGCTCGGTTCCGCGTTGCAGGGGGTTGCGCTGCTGCTCTTCCTGCCGGCGGACGGGATGGTGGCGCTCTATGTCGTCAGCGCGGTGTTCGGGCTGTTCCAGGGCGGCATCGTGCCGTCCTACGCCATGATCGTGCGGGAGAACTTCCCGCCCGAGGAAGCCGGCACGCGGGTCGGCATCGCCTTCGCCGCGACGCTGCTGGGCATGGCGCTCGGCGGCTGGATGGCCGGCGCGCTGTTCGACGCCACCGGATCCTACCGCGCGGCGATGTGGAACGGCATCGCCTGGAACCTGCTGAACCTGAGCATCGCGCTGTGGCTGCTGCGGCGCGGCATTCGCTGGCGGCGGGCGCGGCTGGCTACGGCCTGATGCCGGTCAGCACTTCGGCTGACGCGGCAACAGAGTCCTGACGTCCTGCGCGCGGCCGCCCCGCGCGCCATGCCGCCGCCCCGCGCGGATCACTCCGCGCGGATGCCGAGTTGCCGGATCACCGGATCGAAGGTCGCCCAGGCCGACTTCAGGTTGTTCATGAACTGCTCCGGCCCGTTGGCACCGTCCACCGACATGCCGATGCCGGCGAAGCGGTCGCGCAATTCCCGGCCGGCAGCGCCCGCACGGACCTCCTGCGCCAGGCGGTCGATGATGGGGCGCGGCGTCCCGGTCGGCACCATCACCCCGAACCACGAGGTCACGTCGTAATCCGTGGGCCCGCCTGCCGCCGCGATCGGCGGCACGTCCGGCACCAGCGGGGAGGGCTGCGCCGAGGTCACGCCCAGCGCGCGCAACTGCCCGTCCCGCACCAGCCGCCCGGCCGCCGCCGGCGTGTCGAAGCCGAAATCCACCTGGCCGCCGAGCAGCGCCGCCAGCGCCGGCCCGCTGCCCTGGAAGGGCACGTGCAGTGCTTCGAGCCCCGCCTTGGCCAGGAACAGCGCCGTGACCAGGTGCTGCGCGCCGCCGACACCCGAGGAATTGTGGCTGTACTTGCCCGGGTTGGCCTTGAGCAGGTCCATGAAGGACCGCAGGTCGCGCGCCGGGAAGTCGGGCTTCACCAGCGCGATGAAGGGGGCGGCGCCGAGGCTCGCCACCGGCGCCAGTTCCTTCTCCACATCGTAGGGCGTGCGCGTGACCAGCGGCCCGAAGGTGATCGGCCCGATCGAGGCGGCAAGCAGCGTGTACCCGTCCGGTGCCGCCTTCGCGACCGCATTGGTGCCGATCTGCCCGCCCGCGCCCGGCCGGTTGTCCGGCACCACCGTCTGGCCGAGGCGTTCCGACAGCAGTTGCGCGATGATCCGCGCGGCCACGTCGGTCTGCTGGCCCGGCGGCCAGGGGATGATCATGCGCAGTGGCCGGTTCGGCCAAGCGCCGCCCGCCGTCTGCGCGTTGAGGACGGTCGGCGCTGCGACGCCTCCCACAAGCGATGCGGCAAGGATTTCCCGGCGACGGATCATGCGTTTCCCCAGACTTTGTGTTCTGTGGCCGCATCGTGCCGCATCGCGCGTCCGTGACGCAAATCGGCCGCCTCCCGTAGATCCCTGCGATCTCCTCCGCGGCGCCCGACAGCGGCGAGGCGCGGCCAGCCTCGCCCGCGCCCGGCGACGCGCCAGCCCGCCGGCGTGACGATCGGCGACAGGCCAAAGGACGTAAGGACCGCCTCGATGTCGGGACCCGGGGAGGCGACGGCGCGCGCCGCAGCGCCGATGCGCACGCTGGCGGCCGGGATGGTGCCTCGGTTGACGACGAGGATCCGCACCGATCCCACCGGACATGTTGCAGCGCACACCTACTGGGTTGACCCGCCTGTCAACAATCACGTCAGATGTAACCGCTCAGTTCGGGGCAACGTCCAGGAAAACGGCGCCGGTCAACGGCGATCAGGCCCGCTCCACCTCACCGGTGGGGCGGGCCTTGTTGTCAGAAGGGGCGGCGCTGCCCGTGGCGCGCCGTTCCAGGGCCGGGTCCAGGGGATGCCCATGCCAGGGGAGTCCTCATCATGAAGCCTGCCGCCTTCGTCACCGGCGCGCGGCGCGGGATCGGCCGCGCCACCTGCGTCGCCCTCGCCGAGAAGGGCTTCGACCTGGTCGGCGCCGACATCGCCGATGAAGGCGCGGAGGAAACCCGCGCCGCCGTCGAGGCGGCGGGCGGGCGCTTCGCCTTCCTCCGCGCCGATGTCTCGGATGTCGAGGGCCATGCCGCGCTGCTCGATGCCGCCTGGGAAGCCTTCGGCGGGCTGGAATGCCTCGCCAATATCGCCGGGGTGCAGGTGGCGAAGCGCCAGGACATGCTGGAGACGACGCCGGATTCCTGGGACCGGCTGCTCGACACCAACACGCGGGCCGTCTTCTTCCTCAGCCAGGGCATGGCGAAGCGGATGATCGCCGGCGGCGCGCCGACGCGCGGGCACCGCAGCCTGGTCTTCGTCTCCTCGGTCAATGCGGTGATGGCGTCGCTCAACCGGGCGGAATACTGCGTCTCCAAGGCCGGTGTCTCGATGGTCTCGAAGCTGTTCGCGATGCGGCTCGCGGCGCACGGCATCAACGCCTACGACATCCAGCCGGGCGTCGTCCGCACCGACATGACGCGCGGGGTGTGGGACAGCTACGGCGCGCTGCTCGAACAGGGCCTAGCGCCGATCCGCCGCTGGGGGGAGGCGGAGGATATCGGCCACGCCATCGCGACACTGGCCGCCGGGGCCATGCCCTATTCCACCGGCCACGCCTTCCCGATCGACGGCGGCATGCTCATGCCGCGCTTCTGAGCGCGGATGCGCCCGCTTCTCCTTGACTCTTTTCCTGTGTGAGCCTAAGCGCCGCTGTCTTTCCGTTTCGGAAAGGCTGCCCTGTTCAAGGGGCCGGAAAAGGGGCGAGCCGATACGCGCCCACCCATCCGGGTCCGGATACGCAGCCGCGATAGGCGCGCCGGGCCAAGTCGTTCCCGCAAGCGAGCGGGGGCGCAGACCGCATCTCCCGCTGCGACGTGGCGGGTGACACCGGAAAGCACAGGACTGCATGGCCACCATTACCGCCGACCGCGCGGGCAGCGAGGACTTCGCCGCCCTTCTCGACGAGACCCTCGGTGCCGACACCGGCTTTGCCGGCTCGGTCGTTACCGGCAAGGTCATCCGGGTGGATGACGATGTCGCGGTCGTCGATGTCGGCCTCAAGAGCGAGGGGCGTGTGCCCCTGAAGGAATTCGCGGCCCCCGGCCAGAAGGCCGAGGTGAAGCCGGGCGACCTTATCGAGCTCTTCGTCGAGCGCTACGAGGACCGTGACGGTTCCATCGTCCTGTCCCGCGAAAAGGCCCGCCGCGAGGAAGCCTGGACGAACCTCGAGAAGTCCTTCACCGCCAACCAGCGCGTGAACGGCGTGATCTTCGGCCGCGTGAAGGGCGGCTTCACCGTCGACCTCGGCGGTGCGGTGGCCTTCCTTCCGGGCTCCCAGGTCGACATCCGCCCGGTGCGCGACGTCGGCCCGCTGATGGGTTCGCCCCAGCCCTTCCAGATCCTCAAGATGGATCGCGCCCGCGGCAACATCGTCGTGTCGCGCCGCGCCGTCCTCGAGGAGACCCGTGCGGAGCAGCGCAGCGAGCTGATCCAGGGCCTCAAGGAAGGCATGATCCTGGACGGCGTGGTGAAGAACATCACCGACTACGGCGCCTTCGTGGACCTGGGCGGCGTGGACGGCCTGCTGCATGTCACGGACATCGCCTGGCGCCGCATCAACCACCCGAGCGAGGCCCTGACCATCGGCCAGCCGGTGAAGGTGCAGGTCATCCGCTTCAACAGCGAGACCCAGCGCATCAGCCTCGGCATGAAGCAGCTGATGTCCGACCCGTGGGACGGCGTGGCGCTGAAGTACCCGGTCAACGCGAAGTTCGCCGGCCGCGTCACGAACATCACCGACTACGGCGCCTTCGTGGAGCTGGAGCCGGGCGTCGAGGGCCTCGTGCACGTGTCCGAGATGTCCTGGACGAAGAAGAACGTCCATCCGGGCAAGATCGTCGCCACCTCCGAGCAGGTGGACGTGATGATCCTCGACGTGGACGAGCCGAAGCGCCGCATCTCGCTCGGCCTCAAGCAGGCCCAGGGCAACCCCTGGGAGCTGTTCCTCGAAGCCCATGCGCCGGGCTCGATCATCGAGGGCGAGATCCGCAACATCACCGAGTTCGGCCTGTTCATCGGCGTCGGCCCGGATGTGGACGGCATGGTCCATATGTCCGACCTGTCCTGGGACGAGCCCGGCGAAGTGGCGATGCAGGCCTACAACAAGGGCCAGATCGTCAAGGCGAAGGTGCTCGACGTGGACGTCGAGAAGGAGCGCATCTCCCTCGGCATCAAGCAGCTCGAGGCCGATCCGGCCGCCGAGGTGCTGGACCGCGTCCGCAAGGGCGACATCGTCACCTGCGTGGTGACGAAGGTCGAGGCCAACGGCATCGAGGTGAAGGTCGATGACGTCCTGACGGGCTTCATCCGCCGCGCCGAGCTCGCCCGCGACCGCGGCGACCAGCGCCCGGACAAGTTCGCGATCGGCGAGAAGGTCGATGCGCGCGTCACCGCGGTGGACCGCGCCGCCCGTCGCCTCGCCCTGACCATCAAGGGCAAGGAGATCGAGGAGGAGCGCGAGGCGATGAAGGAGTACGGTTCGGCCGACTCCGGCGCGTCGCTGGGCGACATCCTCGGCGCGGCGATCCGCCGCCGCCGCGAGATGGCCGGCGAGGAGTGATCCCGGAACGCCTTTCGGCGTGACGGCAAGGACCCCCGGGGCGGAAACGCCTCGGGGGTTTTTCGTTTCCGAGGGGGCTTTGCCCCCTCGGGCTCCCCCACCAGGGGACTGCGGTCCCCTGGACCCGCGGGAACCCAGGTATCGGTTTCCAAAGGCCCTTCGGCCTTTGGTGGGGGGAGCGCGAGGGGGGCAAAGCCCCTCTCGCCCCTTGCCCACCCTTTCCGGCATTGCCATTGAGACTGAATGTCCCTCGACGCCGACCTCCTCGCCGACCGTCGCCGCCTGCGCCGCCGCCTGACGCTGTGGCGCGCGCTCGCCATCCTCTCGGTCTTCGGCGCGCTGGCCGTGCTTGCCGGCCTGCGCAGCGACCAGGTGCTGCCCGGCGCTGCCCATGTGCTGCGCCTGCCCGTCTCCGGCTTCATCTCCGAGGACCGCCGCGTGATCGAGGCGCTGGAGGAAGCCGCGAAGAACGCCTCCGTGCGCGCCCTGATCGTCGCCATCGACAGCCCAGGCGGCACGATGGCGGGGGGCGAGGCGCTGCACGCCGCCCTGCGGCGCTTCGCCGAGCGCAAGCCCGTGGTGGCCGTGATGGGCGCGACCGCCGCCTCCGCCGGCTACATGGCGGCGCTGCCGGCGCAGCGCGTCTTCGCGCGGGAATCGACCGTCACCGGCTCGATCGGCGTCCTGCTGCAGAGCTTCGAGGTGTCGGAACTCCTCGAGCGCGCCGGCATCCGTCCCCAGGTCTTCGCCTCCGGCCCGCTCAAGGACCAGCCGAGCCTCTTCCGCCCGCTCACCGAGGAAGGGCGCGCGGCGATGGATCGCGTGATCCAGGATCTTCACGCCCAGTTCGTCGGCATGGTGGCGGCGGGCCGGCACATGGATGCGGACCGCGCCCGGTCGCTCGCCGACGGCCGCGTCTTCACCGGCCGCCAGGCGCTGGAGGCCGGTCTGGTGGACGCGATCGGCGGCGAGCGGGAAGCGCGTTCGTGGCTCGCCGCCGAGCGCCAGGTGCCCGAGACCCTGCCGATCCGGGACGTGCGGACCCGCGGCACGGCGGAGCGCCTGCTGTCCTCCGCCACCGAAACGGTGATGAAAAGCCTTTTTTCGGAATGGCTTGGCGTTGACGCCCCCCGCGCCCTTTGGCAGCCTTCGCGCTGACACTTCGCTGCGCACATGGCGCCGTGGCTGGTCGAAGCCGCGCCCCCGGGGAAAATGCCAAGCATGACAAAGTCAGAGCTGATCGCGCATCTCGCCGGTGCCAACCCGCATCTGCGCCAGCCCGACGTCGAGCTGATCGTCACCACCATCTTCGACGAGATCACCGCCGCCCTCGCCCGCGGGGACCGGGTGGAACTGCGCGGCTTCGGCGCCTTCTCGACCAAGGCGCGGGACCCGCGCACCGGCCGCAACCCCCGCACGGGGGAGGCGGTGGAGGTCTCCGCCAAGTCCGTGCCGTACTTCAAGCCGGGCAAGGAATTGCGCGAACGCATCAACAAGCCTGGCCCGACGGCGCCGAGGCGCGTGGCGGCACGGGCCTCGGCTTGATAAAAGGGCGCCCATGCGCCTGATCCTCTTCGTACCGCTGGCAGCCCTGGTGGTGCTCTTCGCCCTGTCGAACAGGCAGGAAGTGGACCTGCGCCTCTGGCCGTTCGACTTCGTCTGGTCGCTGCCGCTTTCGCTTGCGGTGCTGGTGCCGGCGGCATTCACCTTCCTTCTTGGGGCGGCGATCGTATGGCTCTCGGACCTGCCGGCGCGGCGGCGCGGCTGGCTGGCGCGGCGCCGCGCGACGGCCCTGCAGCGCGAGATCGACCGCATCCACGCGGCCGAGAAGGCGGCGGCGGCGGACCGACTGGCGGGGCCCGCGACATGATCGCGAAGCCCGCGGAGGGCGGCGCACCCCGGATCATCCCCGCCCTCGACACCGGCGACCTCGCGAAGGCGGAGGCGCTGGCCGCCTCGCTCGCCGGTCGCTGCGGTGTGCTGAAGGTGGGGCTGGAACTGTTCTGCGCGGCGGGCAGTCCCGCGGTCACCGCCGTCGCGCGGCATGCGCCGGTCTTTCTCGACCTCAAGCTGCACGACATTCCGAACACGGTGGCGGGCGCGCTGCGCTCCCTCCTGCCGCTGCGCCCGGCGATGGTCACGCTGCACGCGGGCGGCGGCCCGGCCATGATCGCCGCGGCGCGGGCGGAAGCGGAGAAGGCGGGCACAGCCCGGCCGCTGCTGCTCGCCGTCACGGTGCTGACCAGCATGGATGCCGCAGCACTCGCCGCGACCGGCGTGGCGGACACCCCCGCGCAACAGGTGCTGCGCCTGGCGAAGATGGCGGTGGCGGCGGGCGCCGACGGGCTGGTGTGCAGCCCGCAGGAAGCCGCCCTTCTGCGCGCGGAACTGGGCCCCGGTCCGGCCCTGGTGGTTCCTGGCGTGCGGCCGGTGGGCAGCGCCGTGGGCGACCAGGCACGCGTCGCCACCCCGGCCGAGGCAGTGGCCGCCGGCGCCGACTGGATCGTGGTCGGCCGGCCAATCACCGGCGCGCCCGACCCTGCGGCCGCCGCAATGGCCATCGCCGCCGCCATCCCCGGTTGATCCCATGGCCGTCGATGTGAAGATCTGCGGCATTCGGGATGCCGAAGGGATGGACGCCGCGGTGGAAGCCGGGGCGAACCTGATCGGCTTCGTCTTCTTCCCGCCCTCGCCGCGCTTCGTCGCGCCGAGGGCCGCCGCCGCGCTCTCCACGCGCCACGTCGGCGGGCCTGTCCGCGTTGGGCTCTTCGTCGATCCGACGGACGAGGACATCGCCACGGTCCTCGCCGCCGTGCCGCTCGGCCTGATCCAGTTGCACGGGGAGGAGACGCCGGAGCGCGCCGCCGCCATCCGCGCCCGCTTCGGCCTGCCGGTGATGAAGGCGCTCGGCATCGCCGAGGAAGCCGACTTCGCCCCCGTCGCCGCCTTCGCGCCCGTGGTGGACCGCTTCCTGTTCGACGCCCGCCCGCCGCCGGGCGGGCCGCTGCCGGGCGGCAACGCCCAGCCCTTCGAGTGGCGGCTGATGGCCGGTCGCGCCATCCCGAAGCCCTGGCTGCTCGCCGGCGGCCTGACGCCGGCCAATGTGGCCGAGGCCATCCGCACCGCCGGCGCCCCCGGGGTGGATGTCTCCTCCGGTGTCGAGCGCGCGCGGGGGGTGAAGGACGCCGGGCTCATCCGCGCCTTCGTTGCTGCCGCGAAGGGTTGACGGGCCGGGCGACGACGTCCCAGCGTGCCTCCCTCCGATGGAGGAACGATCGATGCGCGTGTTGCCGCTTCTGCTGGTCCTGTTGCTCGCCGCCTGCGCGAGCGGACCGCGGCCGGACCCCATCACCTATGCCGGCTCGGGCGGGCAGGCGATGGGCGCCGAGCTCTGGCTGCCCGAGGGGACGCAGCGCGTGCCGCTGGTCATCCTGTCCCATGACGTGCGGGGCAAGCGCGACGCGCACCTGAACGACTACGTGAATGCGCTGAAGGGTTCCGGGGCGGCGGTGCTGGTACTGGACCACTATTCCTCCCGCAGCATCGATGCCTCCCGTCCTCCTTCGGAACGCGCCTGGGTCACGGCGCTGGATTTCGCGCTGGATGCCTACGGCGCGCTCGACCAGGCGGTGCAGCATCCGCGCATCGACCGCCGCCGCGTCGGGCTGGTGGGCTTCGGGGAAGGCGGGGGCGGGGGCACGCTGCTGGCGACGCACAGCGTCGTCTCCCAGGGGCGGCCGGCGGATGCGGCGCGCTTCCTGGCCTTCGCGGCGGTGGCGCCGGAATGCACCTATCGCCTCGGCAACCGCGACACCGGGCGGCGGCCGATCCGCATCATCGTGGGCGACCGCGACAACCGCACGGGTAAGGCCTCCTGCGACGACCTGGCTTCCTACCTCCGCGCCGCGAGCGGGGACGTGACGGTCAGCACCTACCAGAACGCCCGCCACGGCTTCGATGACCCGGCGGGGCCTGTCCGCACCGACCCGCAGGGCGAGAACATCACCCGCTGCGTCTGGCAGCAGGGGCCCGACGGGCTGTGGCGGGAAAGGGCCTCGGGCGTCACCGGCGTCTCGCTGTTCCGCATCGGGGCGAACGAGGCGACGGTCGCCGCCTATCAGCGCAGCAGGGAGGCCTGCCGGCGCCTCGGCACCGAGACCCAGGGCGATGCCGCGCTGCGAGGCCGCGCCGTGGGCGAAGTCACGGGCCACATGCGCCAGCATGTGATCGAGGCCCGCGTGCGCTGAAGCTGCTTTCTTACCCTCATGCGCCCGGCATCATTGCCGAGCGTATCCGCACGCGGGGCTGGCGGGGCGGCCGCGTGCAACACAACACGCGGCGCCGGTCGGGCGGCCGCGTGCAAAACAAGAGGAAGACGGGCGGGCCGCATCCGCGGCCCTTGGCTTCGCGCGGGGAGGGCGCACTCCCGGCGACGGGATGCCGCGCGCGGTCACGCTTCGCGCTCGCGGCACAACGCGCCGTCTCGTGCCGCAGCGGTCGGGCGAAGGATGGGTTCCTTCCCTTCAGGCGCCGGCCGGGCGGGGCGTTCGGGCAGCAGCCGCCGCCCCGCGCATGGCGCACCGCTATGGCCGGCGCCGAGGGTATCCGCTAAACGATTCGCTTTCCGGGACGCCCGAGAGAGACCCCCCTTGAACAAGCCGCTCCCCAATTCCTTCCGCCAGGGGCCCGACGGCCGCGGCCGCTTCGGCCAGTTCGGCGGCCGCTTCGTCGCCGAGACCCTTATGCCGCTCATCCTCGAGGTGGAGCGTGCCTATGAGGAGGCGAAGACCGATGCCGCCTTCCAGACGGAATGGCGGCGGCTGCTGAAGGACTACGTCGGCCGGCCGAGCCCGCTGTGGCTCGCCGAGCGGATGACCGAGCACCTTCGCGCGAACAGCGCGCGAGACGACCTTGGCGCGAAGGTCTACTTCAAGCGCGAGGAGCTGAACCACACCGGCGCGCACAAGATCAACGCCGTGCTCGCGCAGATCCTGCTCGCGAAGAAGATGGGCAAGACGCGCGTGATCGCGGAGACCGGCGCCGGCCAGCACGGCGTCGCCACCGCCACCGCCTGCGCGCTGTTCAACCTGCCCTGCACGGTCTTCATGGGCGCGACGGACGTCGCCCGGCAGCAGCCCAACGTCTTCCGCATGAAGCTGCTGGGCGCGGAGGTGGAGCCCGTCACGTCCGGCGCCGCGACGCTGAAGGACGCGATGAACGAGGCGCTTCGCTACTGGGTGGCGAACGTCCACGACACCTACTACTGCATCGGCACGGTCGCCGGCCCGCACCCCTATCCGGTCATGGTGCGCGACTTCCAGTGCGTGATCGGCGAGGAGACGAAGCAGCAGATCCTCGCCGCCGAAGGGCGCCTGCCGGATGCGCTGGTCTGCGCGGTCGGTGGCGGATCCTCGGCGATGGGGCTGTTCCATCCCTTCCTCGATGACGAGGGCGTCGCGATGTACGGCGTCGAGGCCGCGGGCCGCGGCGTGGACACCGAGGAACACGCCGCCTCCATCACCCGCGGCCGCCCCGGCGTGCTGCATGGCAACCGCACCTACCTGCTGCAGGACGCCGACGGCCAGATCCAGGAAGCGCATTCGATCAGCGCCGGCCTCGACTATCCCGGCATCGGGCCCGAGCATTCCTGGCTGCACGAGGCGGGCCGCGTGAACTACGTGACGGCGACCGACGACGAGGCGCTGGAGGCCTTCCAGGTCTGCTCGAAGCTCGAGGGCATCATCCCCGCGCTGGAAACGGCGCATGGACTCGCGCATGTCATGAAGCTCGCGCCCACCATGCCGAGGGACGCGATCGTGGTGCTGAACCTCTCCGGCCGCGGCGACAAGGACATCTTCACCGTGGCGCATCATCTCGGGGTGAAGCTGTGAACCGGATCGCCGACCGTTTCGCTGCGCTGAAGCGCGAGGGGCGCGGCGCGCTCGTCACCTTCCTCGAAGGCTACGACCCCGATCCCGCGACCTCGCTCGCCATCCTGCGCGGACTGCCCGGCGCGGGCGCGGACGTGATCGAGATCGGCGTGCCCTTCACCGACCCGATGGCCGACGGCCCCTCGATCCAGAAGGCGGGGCTGCGCGCGCTGAAGGCGGGGGCGACGCTCGCCGGCGTGCTCGCCCTGGTGCGCGACTTCCGCAAGGAGGACGCCGCGACGCCGGTCGTGCTGATGGGCTACTTCAACCCCGTGCTGTCCTACGGTGTCGATCGCTTCTGCAACGATGCCGCGGCCTCCGGCGTCGATGGGCTGATCATGGTGGACGTGCCGCCCGAGGAAGCCGATGAGATCGAGCCGCAGGCCAAGGCGAACGGCCTCGACCTGATCCGCCTGGTCGCGCCGACCACGGACGAGGCGCGCCTGCCGCGCGTGCTCGCTGCGACCACGGGCTTCGTCTATTACGTCGCGATCACCGGCATCACCGGGACGCGCAGCGCCTCCGGCGCGGATCTTTCCGCCGCCATTCCGCGCCTGCGCCCGCACACCGACCTGCCGATCTGCATCGGCTTCGGCATCCGCACGCCGGAGAAGGCGGCGGAAGCCGCGCGCATCGCCGACGGCGCGGTGGTCGGCACCGCGCTGGTGGAGACGCTCGCCGCCAGCCTGGATGACCAGGGGCGCGCGAAGCCGGATACGGTTCGGAAGGTGCTGGACCATGTGCGCGCGCTGGCGGAAGCGGTGCGCGGGGTGAAGTCGGCGGCGTGAATGATCCCGGAGGGGCCTTGCCCCTCCGGACCTCCCCACCAAAGGCCGAAAGGCCTTTGGGAACCATTCTTTGGCACCGACCCTGCCCGGACTTCCCCGGTATCGGTTTCCAAAGGCCTTTCGGCCTTTGGCGGGGTGGCCTGGAGGGGCGGAGCCCCTCCAGATCGCGTCAAGCCGCCGCCTGCCCGTTCGCGCGTAGCCCCGCCACCAGCGCCGGCAAGGCAAGCAGAACCACGATCACCATCGCCGCCGCCTGTTCGATGTTTCCGGGCAGCCCGAGCGCCTCGGCCCAGCCGGGCAGGTTGAGCGGGTCGAAGGGGATCAGCGTCTGTTCCTGGAATTCCTGCACCGCCGCGGCGGCGAGGCGCACTGCCATCAGCAGCAGGAACACCGAGGTCCCGAGGAACAGCGGCCGCAACGGCAGCCGCACCGCCAGCCGCGTGATCGCGACCCAGACGCCCGCGAGCACCACTGCCGCCACGCCGAGCCCCGGCAGCAGCGCCGCCGGGCTGGGCGCCTCGCGCAGCAGGGCGGTCAGGAAGAGGATCGTCTCCGCCCCTTCACGGAAGATCGCGAGGAAGCCGATCGCCCCGACGGCGAGGCCGACACGCCGCGAAGCGATGGCCGCCTCGGCGCGGCGACGCAGGTCGGCGCTCCAGGCGCGGGGGTCGGAGCGGCGAGCCAGCCAGCCACCCGTCCAGAGCATCAGTCCCGCCGCGAGCAGGCAGGCGATGCCCTCGATGCTGTCGTCGTGGTCGCCACCGCGCCAGGCCATGAAGGCGACCGCGGCAAGCATGCTCGCGCCCACACCGGCCGCGGCGCCCCAGCCGAGGTGCCCCACACGCTCGGGCGCGGCGCGCTTGAGAAAGGCCGCGAGCGCGGCGAGGACGAGAATGGCCTCGAGCCCTTCGCGAAACAGGATGAGCCCGGCATCGACGGAGGAGGAAATCACGGCGACTATCCTGCGAATGCGAATGGTTCGCATTCAATAGCCGCACCCTGGCCGCCTGTCCGATGAAATCGCGTTCATGTGCGGCAGGGGAGAGCGCGGCCGGGGATCGCCCCGGCCGCGCCGTTCGTCACAGGATGAAGCGCGACAGGTCCGCACTGCCGGCGAGCGGAGCCACGCGGTCGCGCACCATCGCCGCGTCCACCCGCACCGTTTCGCCCCCGCGATCGGAGGCGGTGAAGGACACCTCCTCCAGCAGCCGCTCCAGCACGGTGGCCAGGCGCCGCGCGCCGATGTTCTCGACCGCGGCATTGACCTCGGCCGCGAGGTCGGCGACCGCGTCGATCGCCTCCGGCGCGAAGTCGATCGTGACGCCCTCGGTCCCCAGCAGCGCCGTGTACTGCTTGAGCAGCGAATGTTCAGGCTCGGTCAGGATCCGGCGGAAGTCGTCGCGCGTGAGTGCGGCGAGTTCCACGCGGATCGGCAACCGTCCTTGCAGTTCGGGCAGCAGGTCGGACGGCTTCGCCAGGTGGAAGGCCCCGGATGCGATGAAGAGGATGTGGTCCGTCTTCACCGGCCCGTGCTTGGTGGTGACCGTGGTGCCCTCGATCAGCGGCAGCAGGTCGCGCTGCACGCCTTCACGTGAAACATCCCCGCCGCGGAAGCCGCCCTCGCCGGTGCGGGCGCAGACCTTGTCGATCTCGTCGAGGAAGACGATGCCGTTGGCCTCCGCATTCGCCACCGCGTCGCGCACCAGCGCGTCCTGGTCCAGAAGCTTGTCGGCCTCCTCCTTCGTCAGCGCGATGCGGGCCTCGGCCACCGTCATCTTCCGCGGCTTCTGGCGGCCGCCGAACATCTTGCCGAGCATCTCCTGCATGTTCTGCATCTGGATGCCCTGCTGGCCCGGCAGGTCCATCATGCCGATCGGCATGCCGCCGCCGCCGTCGGCCACCTGGACTTCGATCTCGCGCGTTTCGAGGCTGCCTTCGCGCAGCATGCGGCGGAACTTCATGCGGGTCTCGCCGGAGGCGCCCTCGCCGACCATGGCGCTCAGCAGGCGTTCCTCGGCGGCGAGTTCCGCCTTGGCCTGCACGCCGCGCCGGGCCTGCTCGCGCGCCATGGTGATGGCGGATTCCACCAGGTCGCGGACGATGCTTTCCACGTCGCGGCCGACATAGCCGACCTCGGTGAACTTGGTGGCCTCGACCTTGAGGAAGGGCGCGTTGGCGAGCTTCGCCAGGCGTCGCGCGATCTCGGTCTTGCCGACGCCGGTGGGGCCGATCATCAGGATGTTCTTCGGCACCACCTCCTCGCGCAGCCCGTCCGGGAGCTGCTGGCGGCGCCAGCGGTTGCGCAACGCGATGGCGACGGCGCGCTTGGCGTCCTGCTGGCCGACGATGTGGCGGTCGAGCTCGGAGACGATCTCGCGCGGGCTCAGGTTGATGGCTTCAGACATTCACTTGGCCCTCGGACGCCGGGCGCCGGCCATCCGGCCGGCTTGGCTTCGCGCCGCGCACTGGTGCGCCGGCGGCAATGGGTGGGTTGGGCGCGGTCGCGCATCCGCGCTCCCGGATCGCGGCAGGCCGCGATCCGCAGGGGGGATTCGATCGGGTCGGCGTCACGCTTGCGGATCCAGGCTTTCGAGAACGATGTTGCCGTTGGTGTAGACGCAGATGTCGGCCGCGATCTTCATCGAGCGGCGGCAGATCTCCTCCGCATCGAGGCCGTCCACCGGCAGCAGGGCGCGCGCGGCGGACAGCGCGTAATTGCCGCCGGAACCGATGCCGATGATGGCGTCCTCCGGCTCCAGCACGTCGCCCTGGCCGGTCAGCAGCAGGGAACGGTTGCGGTCGGCGACCGCGAGCAGGGCTTCGAGGCGACGGAGGTAGCGGTCCGTGCGCCAGTCCTTGGCCAGATCGACGCAGGCGCGCTCGAGCTGGTCGGGGAAGCGTTCGAGCTTCGCCTCCAGCCGCTCCAGCAGCGTGAAGGCATCTGCGGTGGCGCCGGCGAAGCCGGCGAGCACCTTCCCGCCGGCGATGCGGCGGACCTTCCGGGCGTTGCCCTTCACCACCGTCTGACCGAGCGAAACCTGCCCGTCGCCCGCCATGGCGACGCGCCCGCCCTTGCGCACGCAGAGGATGGTGGTGCCGTGCCACCCGAGGGGATCGTTTTGTGGGGAGTTCATCACGGCGCGTATTTGGGCTGGCGGGCGCCGCGACTCAACAGGCAGGGCCGGCGAGGCACAGGAACCGCGCGCCCCGCCGCTGGCAGGGGAATGACGTGATTGTTAACGGCTCGGCATTGCTCGCCATGGTTGTATATCGTGCGATGATGCTCGCTGAACTCCTCCCGCTGGCCGGCGGCGCCGCCTCCGGCTTCCTGCCATCGACGCCGCTCCTGTCCGGGCTCGCGTCCGTCGCGGCTTCGGCCCTGATGGCGGGCTGCGGGCCGATGGCCGCGGCCGAGGGCTCGCCATGACCGTCATGCGGCCCGACCTGCCCCCCGCCGCGCGCGCCGCCGCCCCGGCCCCGCGTGGCACGGCGGCGGACCGACGCTCCTCGGACCGCTCGCCGATGGGGTGCGGCGCCAGGCTCGAACTGCCCGGGCGGGCGCTGGCCGTGAACCTGCTCGACCTCTCCGAAGGCGGCGCGGGGGTGGAGGCGCCCTCCGACATCGCCGCGCCGGGCGACGAGGGGCACCTCGTCATCGACACCGCCGTCCTGCCGGTGCGCGTCGTCGCGACGGAGAACGGGCGCATCGGCCTCGCCTTCACCGCGCTCTCGCCCCTGGCGCGGGAAGCGATCCGCGGCATCCTGGCCGAATCCGCCCGCCCACCCGGCGCCTGACCGGGCAAGTTGCGGCGGACCCGGCCCCGGGCGTAGGAAGCGCCCCATGGAAGGCCTGACCACACCGCCGCGCCGCGCCGAGATCACGCGCGAAACCGCCGAGACCGCGATCCGCGCGACCCTCGACCTCGACGGCTCCGGCCGGTCCGAGGTCGCGACCGGGATCGGCTTCCTCGACCACATGCTGACCGCGCTCGCCCGCCACGCCATGTTCGACATGGTGGTGGAGGCCAGGGGCGACCTACACATCGACTTCCACCACACGACCGAGGATGTGGGCATCGTGCTCGGCCAGTGCCTGCGCAAGGCGCTGGGGGACAAGCGCGGCATCCGCCGCTACGGCCAGTCCCTCCTGCCCATGGACGAGGCACTGGCCGAATGCGCCGTGGACATCTCCGGCCGGCCCTTCCTCGCCTGGTCCGTCCCCTTCGCCCGCGACAAGGTGGGGGAGATGGACACCGAGCTGTTCGAGGAATTCTTCCGCGCCTTCGCCTTCAACGCCGGCATCACGCTTCACATGACCTTGAAGGCGGGCACCAACGCGCACCATGTCGCAGAGGCCTGCTTCAAGGCGGCCGCACGGGCGCTGCGTCAGGCCACCGAGCCCGACCCTCGGGCCGCGGGTGCTGTCCCTTCGACAAAGGGCGTGCTGGAGGCCTGAGGATGCGAGTCTGGACGGTGCTGGCGAGGCCGCCCTCCGAACGGAAGGCGCCCCGGACGCTCCTGGTGCGCGACGGCTTTTCCTGGGGCGCGCTGCTCTTCCCGACGCTGTGGTTCCTCTCCAAGGGACTGATCGCCCTGGCGGCGATGCACGCCGCTGCGGTCGCCGCGATCGCCGCGCTGCTGCCGCCAGCCGCGGCGCCGCTGCTGCTCGCGGGTGTGCAACTCTTCATCGGCCTCGAGGCACGGAACCTGCAAGGCTGGTGGCTGGGACTGAAGGGCTTCCGGCCGGAAGCGGTGCTGGTGGCGCGGGACGAGGATGCGGCCTTCCTCAACCTCGCCTCCTTCCGCCCGGACCTGGCCCGCGCAGCGGTATGAGGGGGCAGGCGATGGCGCAGCGCGTGGCGGTGGTGGATCCGGGCTCGGGCAATCTGGCCTCGGTGGTTCGCGCCTTCGAGAAAGCTGCCGAGGACAACGATATCGAGGCCGTGGTGCGCGTCGTCACCGCCGCCGCCGACCTGGCCGAGGCCGACCGCATCGTCCTGCCCGGCCAGGGCGCCTTCGCCGCCTGCCGGCGCGGCCTCGATGCCCTGCCCGGCATGGTGGATGCGCTGGAGCGCCGCGTGCGCGGCATGGGCGTGCCCTTCCTCGGCATCTGCGTCGGCATGCAGCTGATGGCGGACAAGGGGCTCGAGCACGGGGAGACACCCGGCCTCGGCTGGATCCCGGGCGCGGTGGCGCCGATGGACCCGCGCGGCGCCGACGGCCGGCCCCTGCCCCTGCCGCAGATGGGCTGGAACGCCCTGTCCTTCGAGGAAGGCTTCCACCCGGTCCTCGACGGGGTGAAGCCCGGCGACCAGGTCTATTTCGTCCATTCCTACGCCTATGAGGCGGAGGATCCGGAGGACGTGGTCGCCACCACCGACTACGGCGGTCCGGTGACCGCGATCATCGCGCGCGGCAACCTCGCCGGACTTCAGTTCCACGTCGAGAAGAGCGGGCCGGTGGGGCTGCGCATGCTCGCCAACTTCCTGAGGTGGGAACCGTGAACTCCGCCGCCCTGCAGGCCGGCCGCCAACTGGCGATCGAGCGCGTCGAGCGCCTGTCCGAATCCGACCTCGCCGACCTCGCGGAAGCCACCGACGCCGCCATCATCGAGGGCGGCGGCTTCGGCTGGCTCGAGCCCCAGGGCCGCGGCGCGCTCGAACGCCATTTCCGCGGCGTGCTGCTGGTGCCCGAGCGCGAGCTTTTCGTCGCCCGGCTGGACGGGCATGCGGTGGGCTCGGCGCAACTGGTCCGCCCGCCCCGCAACAACGAGGCGCAAGCCTTCGGCGCGACCCTGACCCACGCCTACATCGCGCCCTATGCTCGTGGCTTCGGGCTGGCGCGCCTGCTGGTGCGGCGGGTGGAGGAACGCGCTGCCGCACTCGGCCACCGCGTGCTGAACCTCGACGTGCGGGAAACCCAGACCACCGCCATCGCGCTGTTCGAGAGCCTCGGCTACGTGCACTGGGGCACGCACCCGTATTACGCGCGGGCCAAGGGCCAGACCGTGGCGGGACACTTCTACTTCAAGACGCTGGAGCCCGGCCGGGGGCGTAGCACGGGCGAACTGATCGACGGCGCGGTCTGACGGCGCGCGGCATCGCCGCGCTGGATTCCCACCGGCAGTTGCGCTCTCATGCGCCGAGCCGGAACGTTTCGCGCAAACGCCGAGGAAGGCCGCTCAGCCATGCCCAGTCACCGACCGCCGCGGTTCCGCGGCGATGGTCCCGGACCCGCCGAGGCGCGGCGGGCCGCCTTCGTGGCCCTGGCGCTGGCGTTCGGCGGCGTCGCCGGCCTCTCGGGCGGCATGCCGCGCGCACTGGCGCAGGGCACGCCGCCGGCGGCCGCACCCACGCCGCGGCCCGTCGCGACATCCGGCCAGCAGGACCGCCTGACCCAGGCGCAGCTCGAGCAGATGCTCGCGCCAATCGCGCTTTATCCCGATGACCTGCTGATGCAGATGCTGATGGCGTCCACCTATCCGCTCGAGGTGGTGCAGGCGAAGCGTTGGCTCGGCCAGGGGCAGAACGGATCGCTGCGCGGCGATGCGCTGGCGCAGGCGCTGAGCCCGCAGAGCTGGGATCCCTCGGTGAAGTCGCTGGTGCCCTTCCCCGACGTGCTGACCATGATGAACGACCAGCTGGAATGGACCCAGCAGGTCGGCGACGCGGTGCTGGCGCAGCAGGATGACGTGATGAACGCCGTCCAGGTGCTGCGCGGCCGCGCCCAGGCGAGCGGTGCGCTGCAGTCCGGGCCGCAGCAGACGGTGACGGTGACGCAGAACGTCACCACGCCGCCCGCCGCCGGCGCTGCCGCCCCGGCCGTGGCCCCACCGCCGCAGGTCATCACCATCGCGCCGACGCAGCCCGACACGGTCTATGTGCCGGCCTACGACCCGAACGTCGTCTATGGGTCCTGGCCGTATCCGGCGAGCCCGCCCGCCTACTACCCGCCGCCGGTCGGCTGGGGCCTCGGCAGCGCATTGCTGACCGGCATGGCCTTCGCAGGGGGCGCGGCGATCGTCGGCTCGCTCTGGGGCTGGGGGAGCGCGAACTGGGGCGGCGGCGACATCAACGTGAATGCGTCGCGCTACAACCAGATCAACGCCAACCGCGCGAGCAACATCAGCGGCAACACCTGGCGGCATGACAGCACGCATCGCCAGGGCGTGGCTTATCGCAACGACGAGGTGCGCAACCGCTACCAGCAGAACCGGCCCGGCGCGGGCGGGGCGGACCGCGCCGGGGCGCGGGATCAGTTCCGCGGCCGGGTGGACCAGGCGCAGCGCGGGGAAGGCATCGGCGGGCGCGGTGGCCCTGGGGATCGGGGCGGCATCGGCGACCGCGGCGGGCCGGGTGACCGGGGCGGCGTCGGCGACCGCGGC
>NZ_JAAEDM010000079.1 GCF_018129065.1 Neoroseomonas soli
CCGCCACCGCCGCCGCCGCCGCCCGAACCATCCCCGGGCCCGGTCTCGCGCGGGGAGCCGGCGCCTGTCCCGAACCCGGACATCGAGGCGCCGCGCGGAGGTATGGCTGCCCCATCCGCGCGGATCGACCCGGTCCTGATCGACCCCAATGCCCCGCGCGCGGGCGTCGGCAGCACCCCCTACGGCCCGCCGTCCCGCGACGAACGGCTGCTGCGCCAGCCAGGTGCGGGCGCGCGGCTTCGGGTGCCCTTCGGCTACTGATCCCGCGCCCGGAACAGGCGGCGCAGCCGTCCGGCCAGGCCGGGGAACCGCGGAGCCAGAGCGCGCTCCTGCGCCAGCAGCGCGGGATTGCCGGGCAGCGCGGCGAGGCCCTGCTCGACGGCGGCCACCGCCTCCTCCCGCCGCCCGACCACGGCGAGCACCTCGGACAGCCCGACATGGCCTTCCGGCCGCAGTGGATCCTCGGCGACGATGCGGCGGAACAGTTGCTCGGCGCCGGTCGTATCGCCCGAACGCGACAGCAGGCGCGCGAGCCAGGCCTGTACGTCGTGGCTGCCCGGCATGCGGTAGGCCGCCTTTCGGGCGAGGGCGAGGGCCTCCTCGATCTCATTGCGCCGGGCCAGGACGATGCTGAGGCCGTGGAGCGCCTGCCCGGTCGCCGGACGGCGCTGCAGCACCTCGCGGAACACCGTCTCGGCCTCGGGCAGGTAGGCCCGGCCGCCGGCGATCAGCATGTGGCCGAGATGGGTCGTGAGATCGGTCTCGAGCGGAAGTGCGGCATGACCCCGCCGCGCCGCCTCGATCGCCTCGCGGTGGCGCTGCTGCGCGGCGAGCGCCAGGCTGAGACCGATATGCAGGTCCGCGGCCGTCGGCCGTCCGGCCACCGCGCGACGAAAGGCGACCTCGGCCTCGGGCGCGGCGCCGGCATGCAGCAGGATGTGCGCGACCCGTCCGATCAGCCCGGCGCCATCCCCGGCAAGCGCGGCAAGCTGCCGGCAGATCGCGGCCGCCTCCTCGCGGCGGCCTTCCACGGCGAGGCGGTGGGCGCGGTCTGCCATCGCCTCCGTCCGTTCGTTCTCGATCACGCCCGCGGGAATGCCGAGTTCCACGGCGCGGTGCCACAGCCTTTCCGGCAGCCGGGCGTGGCCAAGGCGAAGGGCGGAGCGGCCCATCAGCCGGAACCAGTGGCCCGAGCGTGCCCGTCGCGCCCGCAGGACGGCGTGCATGGCGGCGACGTCGCTGGCCAGCGCCGGGGGCAGGATCTCCGCCAGCGCACCCGAGCCCGCGAGCAGCCAGATGGCAAAATGCCCGACCAGCGGCGTGCGCAGCAGGTGGACCCCGCCGGCCTGGGCCGCCAACTGGGCGTGGTGCCAGTCGGTCGGGTCGTAGGGGTCGGCGAGCACCGTCGTGAACGGCGCGAGGTCTGCCGCCGTCACGGCCATCCCCTGGTGCGGCACGGGCCGGTGGAAGCGGTGGAAGCGCGTGTCCCAGGGCACGTCCGTGGGCGAGATGCTCACCTGCGGCGCGACCGCGATGGCGCCGCCGAGGCCGAGCCGCCGGCCGTGCTTGAGCGCCGCATAGGCCCCCATGCTGTAGCCATAGCCGATGCTGCGCGGCTTCAGCGCCTTGCGCACCGCCGGCGCGGCCGCCTCCACAGAGGCCACGGGAAACCAGTTCTCCCGCTTGGCGACGAAACCAATCGTGTCGAGGTCGAGCTTCTCCGCCGCCTCCCGCCCCCAGAAGGCGTGGCCGGCCGGGCGGAAGGTGAGATCCGCGAAGGTGACGAGCGTGTGATCGGATCTGCCCGGCCGATGCAGCACGAGGATCTCGCGATCCTCGAACAGGACGCTCGACGTCGGTGGCAGCATCAGCGCCGGGCCGCTTCCTCGGGCGTCATCAGCCGCAGCGCGAGGGCGTGCATCCCGGTCGTGAATTCCGCCGCCAGCGCCTCATGGACCGCGCGGGAGCGGGCGACGCGCGACTGCCCCGCGAAGGCGGGGGAGACGACGGCGACGGAATAATGCGTCTCGCCTTCCGGCCGTGCGCCGGCATGGCCGATATGGCGGGTGCTGTCGTCCGTCACCGCCACCTCGGCCGGGGCGAAGGCCGCCTCCAGGGCGGTGCGGATGCGGTCTGCGCGGGTCGGGGTCATGGCCGCTTTTCCGGTCTTTGCGTCACGCTGCCAAGAGGGTGTAACGCGCCTTGCGGGAAGCGCGCGCGCCTCCCATAACGTGCGGATGCCCAGATCTGGCAGCAAGGCCGCGCCGGAGGATGACGGCGGCGGTGCGCCACTGCGCCGCTGCGCCCATCCGGGTTGCACGGAGGCCGGCCTGTTCCGCGCCCCGCGCGACCGGAGCCTGAAGGAGTTCCTTTGGTTCTGCCTGCCCCATGTGCGCGCCTACAATGCCGCCTGGGACTTCTACAAGGGCATGGGCCCGGCCGAAATCGAGGACGCGCTGCGCTCCGACACCGCCTGGCAGCGCCCCTCCTGGCCGCTCGGGCGCCTTGGCGGCCTGGGGCGCTTCGACCCGGACCTGCTGCGCGACCCGTTCAGCGTGCTGGGACAGGAGGCGCCGACGGCGCGCCGGCGCCCGCGCGAGACGACCGAGGCGCCGCCCGAACTGCGCGCCGCGCTCGACCTGCTCGGCCTTTCCTGGCCCCTCGACCAGGCGGAGCTGCGAGCGCGTTACAAGGAGCTGGCCAAGCGCTACCATCCGGACGCGACCGGCGGCGACCGCAGCGCCGAGGAACGCCTGAAGGACATCAACCGCGCCTACAGCCTGCTCAAGCGGCGCGTTCCCGCCCGGGCGCACGCCGCCGCCGAAACGGAGAGCGCCGCCGCCGGGTAGCGGGATCGCCCCGGCGCGCCTAGAATGAACAACGACAGTGACGGAACCGGACTTGAAATGAACAAGGTCGCTCAACTCGCCGAAATCCGCCCCACCTCGGCGATCGAAGCCCCGGACATCAAGGTGAAGGCGCGCGACGCCTTCGGGATCGACATCGACCTCGAGGTGCCGGCCTTCTCGGTGCGCACGGAACACGTGCCCGAGGTGGACAGCACCTACCGCTTCGACAAGGAGACGACGCTCGCGATCGTCGCCGGCTTCGCGTTCAACCGCCGCGTGATGATCCAGGGCTACCACGGCACCGGCAAGTCCACCCACATCGAGCAGGTGGCCGCGCGCCTCAACTGGCCCTGCATCCGCGTCAACCTCGACAGCCACATCAGCCGCATCGACCTGATCGGCAAGGATGCGATCGTGCTGAAGGAAGGCAAGCAGGTCACCGAGTTCCGCGAGGGCATCCTCCCCTGGGCGCTGCAGCACCCCTGCGCGCTGGTGTTCGACGAATACGACGCCGGCCGCCCGGACGTGATGTTCGTGATCCAGCGCGTGCTGGAAGTGGAAGGCAAGCTGACGCTGCTCGACCAGAATCGCGTCATCCGGCCGAACCCCTGGTTCCGCCTGTTCGCCACGGCGAACACGGTGGGCCTTGGCGACACCACGGGCCTCTATCACGGCACGCAGCAGATCAATCAGGGCCAGATGGACCGCTGGTCGATCGTCGCGACGCTCAACTACCTGCCCCACAAGCAGGAGACGGAGATCGTGCTCGCCAAGATGGGCGTCGAGAACGACCCGAAGATGAAGAAGCAGGTGGAGGCGATGGTCGCGCTGGCCGACCTCACCCGCGCCGGCTTCATCGCGGGCGACATCTCGACCGTCATGTCGCCGCGCACCGTCATCACCTGGGCCGAGAACGCGAAGATCTTCGGCGATGTCGGCTTCGCCTTCCGCCTGACCTTCCTCAACAAGTGCGACGAGGCGGAGCGCGCCACGGTGGCCGAGTACTACCAGCGCTGCTTCAACGAGGAAGTCTCGACCGGGCTGCTGCGCAAGGCGGGCTGAAGAAGCCGTGTGCGGGCGGCGGGATGAAGCCGCCCGCGACCACGCAGTAACGCAGTCGGCCGTCCTGATGACGGGGCTCCGCAGCGCCGCTGGCGCGAGGAGCGAAACCCGAATCAGGCCGGCCGCGCCGGAGCGAAGCGGAGGCCAAACGTAATGTCCGGCAAGCAGGACCTGACCAGGCAGGAAGAGTTCAAGCGCGCCACTGCCGGCGCGCTGCGCGCCATCGCGCATGCCGACCCCGAGGTGCAGGTCGCCTTCCAGCCAGGCCCTTCCGGCGTCGCCGGCAAGCGGGTGCGCCTGCCGCTGCCGACCCGCGCCCTGCCGGCGGCCGAGATGGCCAAGCTGCGCGGTGCGGCGGATGCGGCGGCGCTGCGGCTGCGCCACCACGACGAATCCCTGCACGCCCAGCGCGTGCCCGGGAAGCGCGAGGCGCGCGAGGTCTTCGACGCGCTCGAACAGGTGCGCGTCGAGACCGTCGGTTCCAAGCACATGACCGGCGTGGCCGCGAACCTGCGCGCCAAGCTCGCCGAGGAATGCGAGGCCGAAGGCTACGACCGCATGACGCGCAAGGACCAGTTGCCGCTGCCCGCGGCGCTGGGCCTGATCGCGCGCGAACGCCTCACCGGCGAGCCGGCGCCCGAGATCGCGCATCGTGTGCTCGACCTCTGGCGCGACACGCTCGGCCCCAGGGCGGACGAGGCCTTGGCCGAGATGGCCAACGCTGCCGAGGACCAGCTCGCCTACGCCAAGGCCGCCCGCAAGCTGCTGACCGCGCTCGACCTTGCGGAAGCGGAAGTCGAGGCCGAGAGCGAGCAGCAGGACGAGGAAGGCGAGGAAGGCGGCGAGAGCAGCCCCCAGCAGGACCAGTCCGGCGAAGGCCAGTCCCAGTCCGAGCAGGAAGACCAGATGCTCGGCGCCCAGCCCGAGCAGATGCAGGGCGAGGCCTCGGACGAGGAAGGCGAGGAGACCGAGGAGGACGGCGCCGCCGCCGATGGCGACGACAAGCCCGGCGGCCCGCAGCAGCGCCGCGAGGTGCCGCAGATCGACGACACCACGCGCTATCACGCCTTCACGACGCAGTTCGACGAGATCGTCTCCGCCGAGGATCTCTGCGACCCGGACGAGCTGAACCGGCTGCGGCAGCAGCTCGACCAGCAACTGTCCCATCTGCAGGGTGTCGTTTCCAAGCTGGCCAACCGCCTGCAGCGCCGCCTGCTGGCGCAGCAGCAGCGCGCCTGGGAATTCGACCTCGAGGAAGGCATCCTGGACGCCGCCCGCCTGACGCGCGTCGTCACCAACCCGATGCATGCGCTGTCCTACAAGCATGAGCGCGACACCGATTTCCGCGACACCGTCGTCTCCCTGCTGATCGACAATTCCGGGTCGATGCGCGGGCGGCCGATCACGGTGGCGGCGATGTGCTGCGACATCCTCGCGCGCACGCTGGAACGCTGCTCGGTGAAGACCGAGATCCTCGGCTTCACGACGCGCGCCTGGAAGGGCGGGCAGTCGCGCGAACGCTGGGTGCAGGAAGGCAAGCCGCGCAACCCGGGGCGCCTGAACGACCTGCGCCACGTCGTCTACAAGGCGGCGGACGCCCCGTGGCGGCGCGCGCGCAAGAACCTCGGCCTGATGCTGCGCGAGGGGCTGCTCAAGGAAAACATCGACGGCGAGGCGCTGGAATGGGCCTACAAGCGGCTGCTGCCGCGGCCCGAGCACCGGCGCATCCTGATGGTGATCTCCGACGGCGCGCCGGTCGATGACAGCACGCTGTCGGTGAACCCGGGCAACTACCTCGAACGCCACCTGCGCAAGGTGATCCACGAGATCGAAGGCCGGAACCAGGTGGAACTGATCGCCATCGGCATCGGGCACGACGTGACGCGGTACTACCGGCGCGCAGTGACCATCGTGGATGCCGAGGAACTCGGCGGCACGATGATGAAGAAGCTCGCGGAACTCTTCGACGAGGACGCGGCGGAAGCATGGCAGCGCGCGGCGGCGGAACGCGGGCCGCTGGTCGCGTGATGCAGAAGGCGGGGGAGGGAACTCCCCCGCGCCCCCTCCTTCTTCTGTCTGTCACCAAGGCGCGCGGGCGGGACGGGCGCGACCCGGGGCCGAGGTACGGCCGGAGGCCGGTATGCTGACGTCGCGGCGCGCGGTTCTCGCGGCGGGGCTGCTGGCGGGGGGCTGTCTCGCCACGACGGAGGCGCCGAGGCCGGGTTCGGCGGGCACGCCGCTGGCACCGATGCGGCTCACGGGACCACTGCGCAATCTCGGCGGCTTCGAGATCGACAACGCCAGGCTCGGGGCCGGCGGGCTCTCGGGGCTGCACCTCGACGACGATCTCCTCGCCACCATGATCGACGACCGCGGCCGCTGGGCCCAGGCGCGCATCGTGCTGCGGGACGGGCAGGCGGAGGCGCTGGAGCCCGTCGCATCAGGGCCGCTCGGCGATGGGGCGGGCCAGCCCCTGCCCCCGGGCCATGCCGGCGACGCCGAGGCACTGGCTCGCCTGCCCGATGGCACCTGGCTGGTCGGCTTCGAGCGCTGGCACCGCATCCGCGCTTATCGCCGCCTCGACGGCGCCGGCACCTATGTCGAGGCGCCCCCGGGGCTCGATCGCTCACCCTTCAATGCCGGGCTGGAATCGCTGGGCGTCCTGGCCGACGGGCGGCTGCTCGCCATCTCGGAAGGGCTCGCGCCGGACGGTGCCCCTGCCCTGCGCAGCGCCTGGATCGGTGGGCCGGGCCGGTGGGATCGGTTGGCTTGGCGGCCCGCGCCAGGCTTGGTGCCGGTGGACGCCGCCGGGCTGCCCGACGGCGGAGCGCTGGTGCTGGAACGCGGCTTCTCCTGGCTCGGCGGCTTCACCGGCAGGCTGGTGAGCGTGCCGGCGGACGCGATCCGGGCAGCCGCAGCAGACACTGTGCTGGAAGGGGAGGAGATCCTGCGCTTCGACGGCTCCACCGTGCCGGCGGAAAACTACGAGGGCGTCGCCGCCGTGCGGCATGGCGGACGCACCCTCGTCGCGATCGTCGCCGACGACAACCACAGCCCGCTGCAGCGCAGCCTGCTGTTGCTGTTCGAACTGCGCGCGCCCGCCATCGCGGCGCCGCTCGCGGTTCGAGCATGATCACGGGAGCGGCAGGGCGCGATGCGGCTCGTTCCGGACGTCGTGCTGCCGTGCCTGCCCGCGGCCGCGGGGGCGGCGCCGCCATCGTCTGACGCCACCCCGCGAGCGGCACCCGTGGCGCCGGTCGTCGTGGGTGTTCCTTCCGCCAGCGGCAGCGCGGGCATCTTCGTGCCCCATGCGCCGGGTGGGCAGGGCGGCACGCCTTCGCCCGCCCCCGCCGCGACAGCGGCCGTAGCTTGCGGGCAACGCCGCCGCGGGACATCGGCCGTGAGGTCCCGCCCGCGCAATGCGAGGAGCAGATAGGTCGGCTGGCGTGCCGCGCATCGGAGTGCGCGGCGCACCCCGTCGGGTGCCCTTGGCGCGACCGTCAGGCCAGGTAGCTGGAGCAGATCCCGATCAGGCGGAATCACCTGATCGGGTGAAGATGCTCGCGAAGACAATGCCCTGGATCGCGTTTCGTGAGCCGGGACGCATGGAAGCCGATCGAGAGCAGATCCCGATCAGGTGAATCATCTGATCGGGTGAAGATGCTCGCAAGAACAGAGGCCTGGAGCGGTGTTCGTGAGCCGGGGCGAACGGAAACCGCTCTAGGCTGGCTCGCCTTCCACCGGCAGTCCGCCGCAGGCGCGCATGAAGACGAGCACATCGCGCGCGGCCTGCTTCACCGCCGCCTCGTCCGTGCCCTTGGCGACCACCGCCACGCCGCCGCCGCCCGTGCGGTAATAGGGGTAGGAGCCGATATCGACCTCGGGGTAGCGCTTCTGGATGTCCGCGAGGCCCTCGGCGATGCGGCCTTCCATCAGCCCGTTGGCGTGCACGGCGGCGGAGACCACGGGCGGGCCGCCTTGCAGCTTCGGGGCCAGCGACTCGAACATCGCCTGCATGATGCGCGGCACCCCAGCCATGACGTGGACATTGCCCATGGTGAAGCCGGGCGCGATGGAGATGATGTTGTCGATCAGTTCCGCCCCGCGCGGCATCGTCGCCATGCGCTGCCGCGCGGGGTTGAAGTCGCCGGGCGGGGTCTGGCGCGCATAGTGGGATTCCAGCCGCCGCCAGGCTTCGGGATGCGCTTCCCAGGGCACGCCGAAGGCCTCGGCGACGCATTCGCTGGTGATGTCGTCATGCGTCGGGCCGATGCCGCCGGTGGTGAAGACGTGGTCGAACTTCGCCCGCGCCTCGTTGACGGTATCGACGATGGTCTCGCGGACATCGGGGATGACCCGCACCTCGCGCAGCGGGATGCCGATCTCGCCCAGGCGCGTGGCGATGAACTTCAGGTTGGCGTCCTGCGTCCGGCCCGACAGCACTTCGTTGCCGATGATGAGCAGACAGGCAGTCGGGTTGGGCATGATGGCGTCCTCCGCCGCGCAGGATAGGCGGCTGTCGCCTGCGCACAATGGCGCCCGACACGAACCGCTGACGACGGTACTCCTCGCGGACGCCCCCTGCGGCCCGAGGCAGGGCCGCGGGCATCACGACAGGAGGCCACGATGACCATGCGCGGGCGCACCCTGCGGCCCGTGGCAGAGCCGCGGGCCGGGAGCGCAAAGCGCGACCGCGCCCAGACCATCCGTCGCGTCCCGTGCACCAGTGCACGGCGCGCAAGCCAAGCCCGCGGATGCGGGCGCCGGCGTCTGGGGCAAGGGAACGCCTACAAAAAATCCCGCAACAACGCGACGAGCGGCCTGTCGGCCGGCGGCATCGCGTAGTCCGCGAGGCGCTGCGGCCGCACCCAGGCCAGCGCCTGGCCCTCCATCGCCGTCACGTTCCCCTGCCAACGGCGGCAGAGGTAGAGCGGCATCAGCAGGTGGAAGGACTCGTAGCCGTGGGAAGCGAAGGCGAAGGGCGCGAGACAGGCCTCGGTCACGTCGATGCCGAGTTCTTCCTTCAATTCGCGGATCAGGGCGCGTTCCGGCGTCTCGCCCTGGTGCACCTTGCCGCCCGGGAATTCCCATAGCCCGGCGAGCGGCTTGCCTTCGGGCCGGCGGGCCAGCAGCACGCGGTTGTCCGGGTCGATCAGCCCCACGGCGGCGACCAGCACGATCGGCTTGCCGTCCGGCACGGCCTCCGGCGCCTCGGCGGGGAGCGCGGCCGGTGGGGGGGCGAAGTCCGCACGCCCGGCCTCGAACAGCCGCACCGGCATGGCGCCGCCACGGGAGAGGAAATCCTGCGCGCCCCTCCCCGTCTCGCGAAAGGCGATGCGCGTCAGCACGGCGGCGGAGCGAGCGTTGTCGGTCAGTGCGCTCGCCGTCAGGCGATCGATGTCGAGGTTGGCCAGCGCCCAGCGTGAAAGCCGCCCTGCGGCCTCCGGCGCGATCCCCTGCCCCCAGTGGCGCCGACCGACCCAATAGCCGAGTTCGGCGGTGCGGTCCTCGGCGTCCAGCGTCAGGCCGACGCAGCCGACCAGCACGTCGTCCTCCCGCCGCGCGATGGCGAGGTGGTAGGCCTCCCCCGCGGCGATGCGCTCGGCGGTGGAGGCGATCCACTCGTCCGCCAGGTCGCGCGGGTAGGGGAAGGGCACGCGGGCGAGGGTCTTCGCCACCTCCCAATCGTTCACCAGGCGATGGAGTTCCGCCGCATCCGCCGCGCGCAGCGGGCGCAGCAGGAAGCGCTCGGTGGCGAGCGGCTCGAAGGCGGTCACGGAGTCGGGCATCGGGCCGCCAGGAACGGCGAGGCCGCCCCCCGCGTCAAGGCTTCCGCGCCACCAGCAATACGAACATCGGGGAGGCGTTGCGCGGGAACGGCAGCAGCGCCGAGGCCACCCGCCCCAGCGCGAAGGACGCCGCCAGTGCCGCGTACCAGGACCGCCGCGCGGCGAACCACGGCCCCTCCGGCCGCGCCTTGATCGGCGAGAGCCGCCCCATCCAGTGGATCAGTGGCTGGGCAGCGACGGGCGGGAGGGGGCGGACATCCTCCACCGCCAGGCCCAGCCGGTCCGCCAGCGCCTGCATCGCCCCCGCATTCCACCAGGACAGGTGATGCGGCGGCGCGTTGAAGACGAAGTCCGGGATCGCCGTCATGGCGGAGGGCCAGAGCGGCGCGCCGAGCATCAGCACCCCGCCCGGCTTCAGGCAGCGCACCATGTCGGCGGCCATCCGCAACGGGTCGGCGACGTGCTCGATGACCTGGAAGGCGCAGGCGGCGTCGTAGGTGCCCGCGTTCCGCGCCGTGTGGTCAGCCAGGCTCTCCGCCCGCACATCCGCCTTCGGGTCCGCGTAGGCGCCGGGATTGGGGTCCAGCCCGACATAGCCGGCGCCGGGGATGAAGCGCGCGAAGGCGCCCGCGCCGGCGCCCACCTCCAGCACGGCGTCGCCCGGCCGGATGCGGGCGGCGGCGTGCGGGTATTCGGCGCGGTCGCGCCCGGCCGCCCGCACCCGCCCGCCGGCATCGAGGCGACGGTAGAGCGCCTCATAGAAGGCGCCGTCGCCTTCCTCGGCAGGGGCGAAGAAGACGAGGCCGCAGGGGGCGCGCCAGATGCCTATGCGCCCTTCAGGCCGCGGCGTTGGCTCGACACCGAAGGAACGGCGCCACAGGCCGCGCAGCAGGCCGGCCGAGACCTCCTGCACCAGTTCGGCAGGCTCGCCGGTGATGGGACAGATGCCGGGCGTCACGCCGCGGCGCCGGGGGTGTGGCGGCGCAGCACGCGCACCTCCTCCGGCCCCAGCACTTCGTATTCCACGTGGCGCCAGCGGATGATGCGGGTGCGCGCACTGGTCCAGAACAGCGCGGCGACAGCGGGCGCGGTGATCGGCGCCAGCGCCCCCAGCGCCCCCTGCGCCACCCGCGCCACCATGCCTTCGCGGATGCCGACGGCGCGCGTGACACGGTCGTGCAGCAGCGCCCGCAGCGCACCCACGGCCATCACGCCCGCCAGGAACCACCACGCCGTCGCGCTGCCCGCCAGCGCGACCAGCAGCAGCGGCAGCGCCAGTGCCTCCGCATGCAGCGCCAGGCCGAGCCACACCCACAGCGACGGCACATAGACCCGCACGATCTGCAACTGCCGCTTCTTGAAGGCGATCGCCTCGCGGTCGCCGCCCTCGGGCGGGGTCGGCAGCAGCACCGCGCGGCGCGTCAGCACCCGCAGGCCGAGCGCCCTCGCCCGCCGGCTGATGGCGCCGTCGGTAGAAAAGGTGCGGCCCAGCGCATCCGCGAGGTCCATTCGCGCCAACGCATCGCGCGAAATCGCCACCGACCCGCCCCACACCAGCCCCGAGGCCAGGAATCGCGGCCCCAGCGCCAGCGAGCGATCGAGCCAGGCCACGACATGCCGCCCCGGCCCCGCGCCATCCAGCGCATGCCAGCGATAGCCCGTCACGACATCCGCCGCGCCGTTCAGCGCCGGCGTCGCCAGCCAGGAGAGCCAAGTGTCCTGCGGCAGGATATCCGCATCGAGCAGCACCAGCGCGTCATCCCGCGCATCCACGCGCGCCAGCGCGGCGATCATGTTCGTCGCCTTCTGGCTGCGCGTGTCGTCCACGCCTGCGACGACGATCTCGATCGGGAAGGGCAGCAGGTGTTCGAGTTCCCGCACCTGGGCATGGGCAGGGTCGGCGGCCGACTCCACCGCCACCAGCATCCGGCGCGGCCGCAGCGTCTGGCGCGCGAGCGCGGCGAACAGGGGCGGCAAGCCTGCCGTGCGGCCGGTGACGGCCAGCAGCAGCGACACCTGGCCCTCGGCGGCCACGGCCGGGGGGCGGAAGAAGCGCAGGAACCAGACGACGCCGGCCAGCCAGGCGAGCGTCGCCAGCAAGGAGATCGTGCCGAGGAGGATGGTCACGGGTGGCCTCGGAGAGGGGCGCCGCCCCTCTCCTCACGGCGAAGCAGTGCTTCGCCCCCCGCCAAGGGCTTAAGGCCCTTGGAACCCTCGACTTGGTCGGGGTTTCGGGGAGGGGGCATCACGGGTGCCCCCAACATCGCCGGCGCGCCATGCCCCCTCCCCGAAACCCCGATGAAAACCGGTTTCCAAAGGCCTTTCGGCCTTTGGCGGGTGGGGTACGGGGAGGGCAGCGCCCTCCCCGTAGCCGGCCGAGCCCGCACTAGCTCCGATACGACCCGTTGATGTCGATGTAGCCGTGGGTCAGGTCGCAGGTCCAAACCGTGGCCTTGCCCTTCCCGAGCCCGATATCGACGGTGATCTCCACCTCGCGCCCCTTCATGTGGGCGACAACCGGCGTCTCGTCGTAGCCGTCCACCACGCCGCCGTCCCGCGCCATCCAGACGCCGCCCACGGCGATGGAGAGCAGGTCGCGGTCGGCCGGCTCGCCCGACTTGCCGACCGCCATGACGATGCGGCCCCAGTTCGCGTCCTCGCCGGCGATGGCGGTCTTCACCAGCGGGGAATTGGCGATGCACATCGCGATCTTGTGCGCCGAGCGCGCCGTGGTGGCGCCCGTCACGTCGATGCGGATCAGCTTCTGCGCGCCCTCCCCGTCGCGGGCGACCATCAGCGCGAGGTCCATCAGCACCTCGTTCAGCGCGCGGGCGAAGTCCTTGAGGACCGCGCCGCCTTCCGCCGGCACGCGCGGATGCTTCGCCGCGCCGGTGGCGAAGAGCAACACGGTGTCCGAGGTCGAGGTGTCGGAATCCACCGTCACGCAATTGAAGGACTTGTCGCAGCCCTTCTTCAGCAGCGCCTGCAAGGCGGCGGCCGGGATCTTCGCGTCGGTGGCGAGGAAAGAGAGCATCGTCGCCATGTCCGGCGCGATCATGCCCGAGCCCTTGGCGATGCCGGCGATGGTCACCGTGGTCTCACCGATCGTCGCCGTGCGCACCGCGCCCTTGGCGAAGGTGTCGGTGGTCATGATGGCGCGGGCGGCGTGGCCGAAGCCGTCCTCGGCCACCGCCTCGAACACCGCCGGCAGGGCGCCGACCAGCTTCTCGGTCGGCAGGCGTTCCCCGATCACGCCGGTGGAAGCGAGGAAGACCTCCTTCGGCTTGCAGCCGAGCAGTTCGGCGGCGGCAGCGGCCGTCTTCACGCAGGTCTCGCGCCCGGCCTTGCCGGTGAAGACGTTGGAATTGCCCGAGGTGACGACCAGGCCGCGCGCCTTGCCGCCCTTGAGCGCGGCGCGGGACCATTCCACCGGCGCGCCGGGGCAGCGGTTCTTGGTGAACACGCCGGCGACGGTGGTGCCGGCCGGGAAGGCCATGGCCATCACGTCCTCGCGCGCGCGGTAGCGGATCTCCGCCATGCCGGTGGCGACGCGCACGCCCGGCACGGGCGGCAGTTCCGGCAGCGGCAGGGCGAGGGGAGAGACGGGATAGGCCATGGGCGCGTCCTTGCTTCTTGCTTGAGGCGTGTCGTCAGCGCCGGATCGGCGCGGCAGGGCGGGCGGGCGGGGCGGCAGGGGCCGGCGGCTCGGCGGAGTCCGTCGGGCGCGGCGCGGAACCGTCCAGGTTGAAACGCTCGATGCGCGCCTCGCCACGGGCGCGTTCCACCGCGGCGGAGACTTCCGCCTCCAGGAGCTGCTGGCGGATGGCGCTGCTCACTTCCTCGAAGGGCGGGGCGGCGGCGCGGCGGCGGTCCTCGACCTTGATGACGTGCCAGCCGAAGGGGGAACGGACCGGGTTCTCGCTGATCTGCCCGGCCTGGAGGGTGAAGGCGGCCTCGGCGAATTCGGGCACCATGTCGCCGCGGCGGAAGAAGCCGAGGTCGCCCCCTTCCCGCGCTCCGGGCCCTGTCGAGCGGCGCTGCGCCACCTCGGTGAAGTCGGCGCCGCCGCGGACCTCGGCCAGCGCGGCGCGGGCCTCGGATTCGGTCGGCACCAGGATGTGACGGGCGCGGACCTCGTCCTCGGCCGGGCGATTCGCCACGTCCCGGTCGTAGCGGGCGCGGATGGCGGCATCGGTGACGCGGGAGGCGATCTCGCGGGTCAGCCAGGCCTGCTGGAGTTCCTGCTCCTCGGCGCGGCGGATGCGGGCGCGGACCTCCTCGTCCCGGTCCAGCCCGGCGCGGCGGGCGGCGGCGGTCACGGCGCGGCCGGCGATGATCTGGTCCAGCAGCAGGGGATAGAGCATCTGCGTCGGGGCGCCGCGCAGTTCCTCGGGCAGGTCCCGCGTCGCCGCGGCGAGGTCGGAGAGCAGGATCGGCTCCCCGTCCACCCGGGCCACCACCGGATCCCCCGGCGGCGTCGCCGGCACCGGCTGGGCCTGCAGCGCCGTCGCGGCACAGAGAGCGACCGCCAGGGCAAAGCCCGCGCGAAGGTTGGGGGCGGGGCGAAAGCGCTGCGTCATGGGGCCTCGGGGTCCGGGGAAGGCCCGGAAGATGGCGGAAGCCTCATTCACCGACAAGGCGCAGGGGCCGGCGGCGTTGACCGGCCCTGCCCGCCCGCCTATCTCTGCCGGGGCCGCGCCGCGCCCCGTGTCCTGACCGGAATGGTCCGGCCGGGGGCGGCGCGTTCCGAGTCCGCGCCCCGCTTTCCTGGCCGGGGCGTGCTCGACCGGGCAGCCCGCCCGACGGAGACCGACGCCCCTTATGTTCGCCCGCCTCGCCGCCGCCATCTTCGGCACCTCCAACGACCGCGCGCTGAAGCGCTTCCAGTCGCGGGTGCCGGCCATCAATGCGCTCGAGCCGACGATGCAGGCGCTCTCGGACGAGGCGTTGGCCAACCAGACCGTGCTGTTCCGCGAGCGCCTCGCGAAGGGCGAGACGCTGGACGACCTCCTGCCCGAGGCCTTCGCCGCGGTGCGCGAAGCGTCCCGCCGCGTGCTCGGCCTGCGTCACTTCGACGTGCAGATGATCGGCGGCATGGTGCTCCATGAGGGCAGGATCGCCGAGATGAAGACCGGCGAAGGCAAGACGCTGGTCGCCACCCTGCCCGTGTACCTCAACGCCCTGCCGGCCAAGGGCGTGCATGTCGTGACGGTGAACGACTACCTCGCCACCCGCGACGCGGAGTGGATGGGCAAGCTGTACCGCTTCCTGGGCCTGACGGTCGGGACCATCGTGCACGGGCTGACGGACGAGGAGCGTCGCAACTCCTACGCCTGCGACATCACCTACGGCACCAACAACGAGTACGGCTTCGACTACCTGCGCGACAACATGAAGTACCGGCTGGAGGACATGGTCCAGCGGGACTTCGCCTACGCCATCGTGGACGAGGTGGACTCGATCCTGGTGGACGAGGCGCGCACGCCGCTGATCATCTCCGGCCCGTCCGAGGATTCCTCCGACCTCTACCGCAAGGCGGACGAGGTGGTGAAGGTCCTGGTGGAGGACCCGGAGACCTACGAGAAGGACGAGAAGCAGCGCGCCGTCTCGCTGACGGAAGCCGGCAGCGAGCGCATCGAGCAGATGCTCAAGGATGCCGGGCTGCTGACCGAGGGCGACCTCTACGACATCCACAACGTCACGCTGGTGCACCATGTGAACCAGTCGGTGCGCGCGCACACGCTGTTCAAGCGCGACGTCGAGTACGTGGTCCGCAACGACAAGATCGTGATCATCGACGAGTTCACCGGCCGCATGATGGAAGGCCGGCGCTACTCGGACGGGCTGCACCAGGCGCTGGAGGCGAAGGAACACGTCACCGTCCAGCCGGAGAACCAGACGCTCGCCTCCATCACCTTCCAGAACTACTTCCGCCTCTATCCGAAGCTGTCCGGCATGACCGGCACGGCGGCGACCGAGGCCGACGAATTCGCCGAGATCTACAAGCTGGACGTGGTGGAGATCCCGACCAACGTGCCGGTGGCGCGGCTGGACGAGGACGACGAGGTCTATCGGAGCGCCGCCGAGAAGTACGAGGCGGTCGCCGTGCTGATCGCCGAGGCGCGGGACCGCGGCCAGCCCTGCCTCGTCGGCACCACCAGCATCGAGAAGTCGGAACTGATCTCCGAGTTGCTGAAGAAGAAGAATGTCCCGCACCAGGTGCTGAACGCCCGCTACCACGAGCAGGAGGCCGGCATCGTCGCGCAGGCGGGCCGCCCGGGCGCGGTGACGATCGCGACCAACATGGCCGGCCGCGGCACCGACATCCAGCTCGGCGGCAATTACGAGATGCTGGCGCGCCAGGAAGCCGGCACCAACGAAGGCGAGGCCTACGAGGCCGCGGTGGTGAAGCACAAGGCCGAGGTCGAGGCGCTGCGCCCGGCGGTGAAGGAAGCCGGTGGCCTTTTCGTCATCGGCACCGAGCGGCATGAATCGCGGCGCATCGACAACCAGCTCCGCGGCCGCTCGGGCCGCCAGGGCGATCCGGGCGCCAGCCGCTTCTTCCTTTCCCTCGAAGACGACCTGATGCGCATCTTCGGGTCCGACCGCATGGGCGGGATGCTGACGAAGCTCGGCCTCAAGGAAGGCGAGGCGATCGTCCATCCCTGGATCAACAAGGCGCTCGAGAAGGCGCAGAAGAAGGTCGAGGCGCGCAACTTCGACATGCGCAAGAACCTTCTCAAGTACGACGACGTCATGAACGACCAGCGCAAGGAGGTGTACTCCCAGCGCCGCGCCTTCATGACGGCGGACGACGTCGCCGAGACCATCCAGGAGATGCGCCGCGAGACGATCGCAGACCTCGTCGCCCGCTGCATCCCCGAGAACGCCTATCCCGAGCAATGGGACCTCGAGACCCTGCAGCGCCAGGTGCAGGACGTGCTCAACCTCGACGTGCCGGTCGCCGAATGGGCGCGCGAGGAAGGCATCGACGACGACATCGTGCGCGAGCGGCTGGAGGAGGCGGCGGACCGTTCCTACGCCTCCCGCGCGGCCAATGTCGGCCCCGAGATCATGCGGCAGATCGAGAAGTCCCTGCTGCTGCAGGTCTTCGACCAGGTGTGGAAGGAACACCTGCTGGCGCTCGACCACCTGCGCCAGGGCATCGGCCTGCGCGCCTACGGCCAGCGCGACCCGCTGAACGAGTACAAGAGCGAGGCCTTCACCCTCTTCAACGGCATGCTGCACGACCTGCGCGAGCGCGTGACGTCGCTGCTGCTGCGCATCGAGCTGCACCCCGAGGCGCCCCCGCCCTCGCCGGAGGGCATCGGCTTCCTCGACATGCGCCACCCCGACCCGGCCATGGCCGCCGCCGAGCTCGAGATGGCCGAGGGCGGCACCGGCTACGAGCCCGTGCCGATGGCGATCGGCACGGCGGCACCGCGGGCGATGGCGCAGGGGGTGGATCCGAACGATCCCTCGACCTGGCACCGCACGCCGCGCAATGCCCCCTGCCCCTGCGGGTCGGGGAAGAAGTTCAAGGCCTGCCACGGTCGGGCGTGAGGACGGCGCTCGCCGGCCTCGGCCTCGTTGCGGCGCTGGTCGCGCCGGGGACGGCCGCGGCGCATTGGGAATACGCGCGCTGGGGCATGAGCCCGCAGCAGGTGGTCACCGCCTCGCGCGGGGCCGTGCGGGCCCTGCCGGCCGGCGAACGGCGGCCGGTGCCAGCCGCGCGCATGGAGTACCGCGCGGCGGGGGAATTCCGTTCCGGCACGCTGCGCCTGTCGGTCGCCTTCGCCTTCGATGCGCGCAATGGCGGCCTGGTCTGCGTCTCGGCGCGGGCCGATGCCGATCAGGGGCCGGCCTTGCGCGCGCGGCTGGAACGCCTTTTCGGCGCACCGCAGGAACGCGGGCGGGACCCGGTGACGGGGATGGAATCCTACGGCTGGAGCCGGCCGGACGAGATCGACCTCCAGCTCGGGCCCGGGCAGCCGACGGTCCTGCTGCATTGCGCCCGCGGGGTGTGACCCGCGCCGGCTGAAGGGCCGCGGCCGGCGGCGCCGGCTATTCGCTCGGCGACAGCGTCTTGATCAGGTCGAAGACGCGCTTGCGGACGGACGCATCGGTGATGCGGTAGTAGGCGCGGACCAGTTCGAGCGTTTCCCGCCGGTGCAGCGTGTCGTCCTCGAAGCCTTCCTGCCCTTCGGCGAAACCAAAGGCGGCGGCGCGCGACCGGGTGGCGGCATTGCCGCCGAGCTCGGGCGACATGTCATCGAAGAAGAAGCCGATCGGCACGTCCAGCACACGGGCGAGGTCGAACAGGCGGCTCGCGCCGATGCGGTTCACGCCGCGCTCATACTTCTGGATCTGCTGGAACGTCAGGCCAAGCGCCTCGCCCAGCTTCTCCTGGCTCATGCCGAGCAGGGTGCGACGCAGGCGAACGCGGGAGCCGACATGCACGTCGATCGGGCTGGCCCGATGCTCGCGCTCCACGCGCTCAAGGGTGTCCTCGCTCGGCATCAGGTCCTCCGCAGTCCGAAGATTCATGCCCGTCGCTTGCCGCCGGCAGTAGGCGCGCGACCGGCCCGCCTTCGATGTCCAACGGATAGGCGGGTCTTCATACTTCGTCAACTCTTTTTCTTATTCTCGGAATTTGAGACGATCCATAGGCGGCGGTTCAAGCGCCGCCTCCCTCATGGCGATCGTTATTCCGGCCTTTCCACCACCCAGAAGCGAAGACGACGATGGCGAGGAATCCCGCAATTGTGATCCCGAAGCGCGAAAAGGGCGTCGGTTCCCGCGCGGCGGGCAAGGGCGCCATCAGCACCCCGGTCTCACCCAGTCCGGTGCGAGCGACCTCCCGTCCTCGCGCGTCGAACACGGCCGAGACGCCCGTCTGCGCGGCCCGCGCGAGGGGCAGCCCCTCCTCCACCGCCCGCAGCCGTGCCGCCGCCAGGTGCTGCCAGGGTCCGGCGGAGATGCCGAACCAGGCATCGTTGGTGACGTTCACCAGCCACTGTGGCCTTTCCCGCGGCACCACCGCGGCCGGAAAGATGACCTCGTAACAGATCAGCGCCCCGAAGGGCGGCACCCAGCCGGCGCGCACCGACCGCAATTCCTCCCCGGCCGTGAAGTCCATGCCGCCCTGGACGATCCGAACCGGCAGCAGCCCGGACAGCGGCATGTATTCACCAAAGGGCACGAGGTGCACCTTGTCTGTGACCCCGCGCACCTCGCCCGCCGGGTCCACGGCAACCAGGCTGTTGAACACCCGCCGTGCCCGCCGGTCGGGGCCGAACTCCGCCCGCACCGTGCCGGTGAGCAGCATCGCCCGCTGCGGCAGCGCGCCGGCGATCAGGTGGCGAACCTCCGGATCGTCGGCCACCAGGAAGGGCACCGCGGTCTCCGGCCAGATGACGACCAGGTTGTGGTCTTCGGGCAGTTCGCGCAGCGCGGCGAGCGCCGCTTCCCGCGTGCCCTCGATGTAGCGGCGCAGGATGGGGATGCGCTGGTCCTCACGCCACTTCACCTCCTGTGCGACATTGCCCTGCACGATCAGGAGGCCGACGGGCTGCGGCGGCGGCTCCGCCGGCCAGAGCCGCGCCAGGCCGAACAGCCCGAAGCCCGCCAGCGCCGCGGCCCCCCCCAGCATCGCCCGCCGCCCGAGCAGCGGCGTCGAGGCGATGAGGACCGTCGCCAGCGACAGGCCGTGCACCCCGATCCAGGCCGCCGCCTGCACCGGCAGCGCCCCGAAGGCCCAGACCGTGCCGAGCAGGTTCCACGGGAAGCCCGTGAAGGCCCAGCCGCGCAGCATCTCGAACAGCACCCAGGCGCCGCCGAAGACCAGCACCCGGGGCCAGCCCGCCCGTGCCTTCCAGGCGAGTGCCGCCGGCCCCGCCACGAACAGCGCCAGCGGCAGTGCCAGCGCCGGCACCGCGATCGGCACCAGCCACCAGAAGCGTTCCACCTCCGTCAGGATCGCATGGGTGATCCAGTACAGACCCGCGGCGAAATGCCCCCAGCCCCAGACGAAGCCGATCCAGAAGGCGCGCTTCCAGGTCCCGGCCGCGCCCACCAGCACCAACAGCCCCGGGATCGCGAGCAGCAACACCGGGACGGCATGGATCGGCGGCATGGCCAGGGCCCCCAGGGCACCGAGCCCGCCCGCCGTGACCCACAGGCGCCAACCCCTCCGGCTGGTGAGATGCCCGAGCAACCTTTCCCACATGCGCGATGGTCCTGAATGGCAAGGCATGCTTATGGCCGGTAAAGGCGCGCGCCGGGAGAGCCCTGCCCCTCCCGCCACCAGGTATCGGGTTCCGAGGGCCTTTCGGCCCTCGGCGGGGGGTGAAGGGGGGCGGCGCCCCCCTTCGGCTTGCACCACGCAGGGCCCAGTCACAGGGTTGGACGACGACGGAGGACAACGGTCATGCGCATCGCAATTCTCGGCGCCGGCGCCATCGGCCCGGCCTCGGCGGCGCTGGCCGTGAGCCGGGGGCACGACGCCGTGCTGTGGTCGCCTTCGGGGGCGGGGACGCGCGGGCTCGACGGCGCGCTGCACGCGGAAGGCGTGCTCGAGGGCGCCTTTCCCGTCGCCGTCGCGACGACCCTCGATGACGCCTTCGCGGGCGCCGACGCCGCGCTGCTCGCCGTGCCGACCTACGCGCTGCCGGCGCTGCTGCCGCGCATCGCCGCCGCCATCCCGCGCGCGCTGCCGCTGCTGATCGCTCCGGCCGCTTCCC
>NZ_JAAEDM010000080.1 GCF_018129065.1 Neoroseomonas soli
CGCGGGTGCGGCGGCCAGCGGTGCGGAGCGTGGCTGGGCACGCGGCGCGGCGGCGCTGGCCGGGGCCTTGGCGGTGCCGGACGCCGCGCTGCGCCACGTAGCCTGACGGGGCCCGCCCGGCGATGCTGGAATCCCTCGCCTGCCGCGCGATCGACGATGCGCGCGTGCAGGTCTTCGACTGGCCGATAGTCCGCTTCCCGGACGGCTTCCGCGGCGGCCCCGTGCTGCCGGATGCCGCCGACGCGCCGCTGCGCCACACCCGCGGCCACCGGCCGGTGGACAGTTTCCGTACCGGCGAGGCCTACGAGGAGGTGCTGCGCGGGGAACACGTCTATGCCGGCCCGATCTACGACCATTTCGGGCACTTCATGGCGGAGATGGTCCACCGCATCCTGCCGGCGCGGATGCGGGGCCTCGGCTTCCCGCTGGTCTTCGTCTCGACCCGAGGCCGGAACCCGCATCCGGCCTATGCCGACTTCCCCGGCTTCGTGAAGGAGATCCTCACTTTCCTCGAGGTCCGGCCGGATGATGTGCGGGTGGTCAACCGCAACACCGTGGTGGAGCGGTTGCACGTCATCGAGGCCGGTTCCGACCTCGTCGGCGGGCCGAAGCCCGGCTACCTCGCGGCGCTGGCCCGCTGGTGCGGCCCGCGCCTCGATGCGCTGCACGGCGGCACGGCGCGGCCACGACGGCTCTACGTCTCGCGTTCCGCCCTGCCGCCGCAGGGCATGGTGCTGGGGGAGGCCTGGTTCGAACGCCGATTGGAAGCCGAGGGCTTCACCGTCTTCCGCCCCGAGGAATGGCGTTTCACGCCGCAGCTCGACCACTATCGCAAGGCCGAGGCGGTGGTCTTCCCCGAAGGCTCCGCCTGCCACGGGACCGAGCTGCTCGGCGCGGGCATGATGAGCCGGGCCTTCATCCTGCCGCGGCGCGACAACGGGGAAGTGCATGGCCTCTGCCGCGTCGTCGCGCCGCGGTCCACGACCTTCGCGCTGCTCGAGGGCTGCACGCGGTACCTCGGCAGCGCTGCGGCCGATGAGCGATCGGGCGCGCAACTGCCGCATCTCGGCGTGTCCTGGCTCGACCTGGAGGCAACGATCGAGGCCTTCCGGAAGCACGGGCTGGCGCGGCTGCCCGATCTCTCCGGCCGCGACTACGCCGCCGCGGCGGAGGCCGATCTCCGCCGCTACCTCACCCTGCAGGCGCACCCCGGCGGCCCGGCTGCGCCGGAGCATGTGCGCGCAGTCACGGCAGCCTTCGAACGGCAGACCGGGTGACCATCGGCTGAACGCTGCCGGCCCGAAGAGTGCCGGCACATGTCGGCGGTATCGGTCACCTCTGCCGGAAGAACCCATGCCAGCGGATGGGTGCACCCTGCGCGCCCGGCGGGAAGGCGGCTGAATTGATTGTCAGGGTGATCGGTGCCGTGTGCGCCCTGCGCGCAGCCCTGGCGGGAACGCGCCATCCGGCGAAATGACTCCAGGATTTTCGCCTTTGGCGCGGAATTGACGGCGAACAATTCAGCCAGGGCTTTCCTGAACCACCGCGCCTGACGGAAGATCGGCGGCGCTGCTGGGGGCCAGGATGAAGCTTCGGATCGGGCAGGACATCGAAGTCGCAATCGAGTGCGTCCGGCCGACCGGCGGCCGCCACCTCTTCGTGCAGGGCCGGATCGCCTGGAACCGGGGTGGCGAGGCCCCGGACCTCTGGCTGCTCGCGCACGGCCTGCCGCTCGAGAGCCTGCTCGACCTTCGGCACGAAAGGCCGGACATCACCGCTGCGCCGGGCGAGGACCGGGTGATCCAGGGCTTCATCCTCATCGCCGGTCGCGCGGGCGGGCCGGCGGGGATGGAAGGCTTCGCCCTCGGCGCCGGTGCCCTTGCCTTCGCGCTGCCCCGGGAGGGGCTCGGCGCCCCGGTGGCCGAGGTGCTGGCGCGCCTGCCCTGGGACATGGCCTTCGCTGTGCTGGATGCCGCAGCGCGGGACGAAGGCCTCGCCACGCTGCTGCTGCCGGACGCCTTCGCCGGCTGGATCGCCGCGGTCCCGACCCTGGAGCCTTCGGCACGGGACCAGCACGGCCTTGCGCGGATGGATGCCATTGCCTCGCCCTTGGGTGAATGCGCCGTCGCCGTCACCCTCCCGCGGCCCCTCGCGCGCGGGGAGACGCTGCGCGCGGTCGCACTCCTGCCGGGGGAGGACGGGCCCCGCGCCACCCTGCTGGAGGGCCCGCCGCCGCTGTACGGGGAGACCGCCGTGACCCTCTACGGTTGCCTGCACCCCGCCGATCAGGCTCCGGCGGCAGTCCCCTTCGACCTGCTGGTGGAGTTGCGGCGACCAGAGGGCGGCACGTGGTTCCGCACCACGCCGCGATTGCACCCGGCGCCCGGCTTCCTGCGGATGTTGCAGGACCTCAGCGCGGCCGGCGAGCCGACGGACGGCTTCGGCTGGCTGCGCGGCGTGCTCGAATCGCGGCGCGCCGCCTTCGACCGCGCCTTCGCCGCCCAAAGCCCGCCCACCGCGCCGCCACCGCCGGAAGCCCCGGTGGTGGCGGTGCTGCACGCGGTGGACGACCCCTTCGCCGCCCGCCTCGTCTTCCTCGCCGCTCCGGAGATCGAGCGCCGCGCCGCCGAGGTGCTGGTGCTCGGCCCGCGGGAGGCCGCGGCGGCGGCGGCGGACGTCTTCCTCCAGCGCGGCCGCATTCCCACGCGCACCGGCCTCGATCTCGCCGCGACGGTACGGCGCGGCACCTACGCCCGCGCCGCCCTGGTGCCGGTCGATCCCCCCGCCCTCGCCGAGGCGCTGCTGGAGGACGGGATGGAGGCACTCTTCGCCCATCGCATCGGTGGCGCGGCGCTGGCGCCGCTGCTGCGCCTCGCCGCCGCCGCGGGCACGCCGGACGGGGCGGAGACCTTCGGGCGGATGGCCCGGATGCTCAAGGACTGGAGCGACGGGCGCGAGGTCCATGTCCGCCCCGAGCGCGCCGCCGGCGCTGCGGGGCACCTGATCGCGGAGCACCTGGCGGCGCTGTGGCGCGGCGCCGCACCGGCCTTCGGCAGGGCGGCCACGGCATGAACCTCGTCGATGCCTCCTGGGTGCTCGCGCCGGAGCCCGGCACGGCTGCGCCGGTCTGCGTGGTCGCGCACGCCCATCCCGATCTCTCCAAGGGCGGCGGGGAGACCGCCGCCTATCGCCAGGTGCAGACGCTGCGGGGGGCCGGGCAGCGCGCCATCCTCGTCGCCGCGGCCGAGCCGGGTCTCGGCCCCGAGCCGATCCTGCCGCACGGGCCGGACGAGTACCTCTTTTCCACCGAGGGCATGGAGGAGGACCGCCTGTTCTGGGCCGACATCGGTGCGCGGCGGGAACTGGTGCGCTTCCTCGCGCGCCAGCCGGTGCGGGTGTTCCACTTCCACCACCTCTGGCGCGTCGGCATCGACCTCGCCGCGGAGCTGATGGAGGCGCGGCCGGATGCGCGCTTCGCCGTGACGCTGCATGAGATGCTCGCGATCTGTGCCAATCACGGCCAGATGATCCGGCCGCAGGGGCGCGAACCCTGCCGCGCCGCGTCGCCGACGCGCTGCGCCGCCTGCTTCCCGGACAGGGCCCCGCGCCACTTCGCGCTGCGGCGCGCGACCTTCCTCGATGTGCTGCGGCGCTTCGACGCCGTGATCTACCCGTCGGCCTTCCTGCGGGGACGGTTCCGCGACTGGGGCCTTGCGGCGGCGGAGGAGGTGGTGCTCGAGAACTACCTCGGCGACGCGCTGGCCGGCTCTCCGCGCCGGGTCGGGGCCGAGCCCGGAATGGCCGGCCACTTCGCCTTCTTCGGCCAGCCGACGCCGTTCAAGGGGCTCGACGTGCTGCTGCGCGGCTTCGCGCTGGCGCTGCGGGCAGCACCGCAACTTGCTCTCTCGATCTTCGGGTGCGAGCGGGACGACGTGCTGCGCATGTTCCCGGCCCTTGCGCCGACGCTCGACCAGGCGGGGCCGGCGGTCTCCTTCCTCGGCCGATACGACCAGGAGGACGTGCTGCACCTGATGCAGGGCGTCGGCTGGGTGGTGGTGCCCTCGATCTGGTGGGAGAACTCGCCGGTGGTGATCCAGGAGGCGATGCGCGCGGGCACGCCGCTGGTCGTCTCCGACATCGGCGGCATGGCGGAAAAGGTGCGGCCGGGGCTGGACGGCCTGCACTTCCGGCGCGGCTCGGCGCCCGACCTCGCGCGGGTGCTGCACGAAGCGGCGGATCCGGCGCGCCATGCGGCCATCAGTGCGACGCTCGCCGACAGCATAAGGCGGGAGGATTTCCTCGCCGGGCTGGAGCGCGCCTTCGGCATGGTGTCGGCGGAGGCGGGGTAGGGCGACCGGCGACAGCGAAGTCCGTCACTCCCCCCCCGGACAGCGCAGGAGCAACGCCCTTGGCACGCTTCCAGCTCGGCTGCGAGCCGGAAGCGTGCCCGGCGGGGGGCGCCGAACCGCGAGGCGCAACCATTCGGCCGCCGGCCGAAACGCGCCGAAGCCTGCTTCACTCCAGCAGGCGCTCGAGCACGTGCAGCACATCGCTGCGCGGGTCCATGTACTGGTCGAGGATATCGAAGTGGTGCTGACCCGGCGTGACGATGAGCCCGGGCTTCAGCCCGTGGCGGCGCAGATGCCGCGCATAGCGGACGGACTGGTCGATCCAGTGCTCGGGCTCGTCGCCGCCGGCCATGACCCAGGCGGGGCAGGCGGCACGCGGCGGCAGCGCCTCGTAGTCGTGGCGCGCAGCGATCTCCGCCGTCAGCCGGATGTCGGCGTTGACGCTGGTGCGCATGGCGGGCGTGGGGTCGTAGATGCCGCTGATCATCAGCGCGCCCTTCACCAGATCCGCCGGCAGGCCGCGCGCCGTCCAGTCCGTGGCGAGGCAGGCCGCGACCAGGTGCGCCCCGGCGGAATGGCCGGACAGCGTGATGCGGGCGGGATCGCCGCCATGCTGCCCGATGGACTTCGCGACCCATTCAAGCCCGGCGAGCGCGGAGGCCACCGTGCCATCCAGCGTGACGGTGGGGCAGAGATCGTAGTTCATCGTCGCGACCATCACGCCGCGTTCGACCAGCCAGGGGGCGAGGAAGGCGAAGTTCCGCTTGTCCTGCGCCCGCCAGTAGCCGCCGTGGAAGAAGAGGTGCACGGGATGCGGCCCCGCCCCGCGCGGGCGGAAAAGGTCGAGCCGGTGCAGCGCACCCGGACCGAAGGCGATGTCGGTCTCGGGCTTCAGCGTCGCGAGCGCGGCGGCATTGGCGGGGTCGCGGCGGCGGCGGGCGGCCTCGTGGTCCGGCACGCTGCGCTGCGGGTTGTACTGGTATTCGTGTTCCTCGGCCGTCAGGCCTTCCCAGATCGGCGCGGTCATGCGGCATCCAGTGCGGTGAGGGTGTCGAAGAAAAGACGGTAGGAGGCACTGCGCGGCTTCACGGCGTCCTCCGGCGTCCAGGCGCGGAAGGTCGGGCGGCCGAGCATTTCCGCATCCAGCACCATGCAGCGGATGAAGGCGCTGCCGGGGGCCATGACGCGGCCGATGACAGGATCGGTGCCGGTTTCGTACCAGGCGCCGCCCGCGTCGATGCGGTGGGCCTCTTCCCCGACCTCCGCGAGCAGCCGGCCGCTGAGAAGGCGACGGATGCCCGGCCCGGCATGGCCGTGCTTCGGCGTCGCGCCCTCGGGCGGGAAATCGACACGGTCCAGGCGCAGCACGAAGGGTGCGGCAGGATCGCGCGGCAGCGGGTGCGCGAGGACGAGGCACGCGTATTCGTGCGGCGCAGTGAGTTCCGCGACGTCGGCGACCTCGAAGCGCCAGACCTCGCCCGCGCCCGACAGCGTCGCCGCACCCGTGGCGAGGGTTGCGGTATCCGACGCAAGCGGCGTGCCGTCGAGAGCGACCGCGCCCGCCCGCACGTAGAGGCCGTGCACCGCACGCGGCAGCGCGAGCGTGCCGCCTTCCAGGGTTTCCTCGAACAGCGCGAGACGCATCATCGGCCGAATTTCTCCCTCAGCCCCTGGCCGATCAGCGTCATCGCCGCGGCCGAGAGCAACACGAACAACCCCGGCCACAGCGACATCCACCAGGCGACGAGGATGAAATTCTTCCCCTGCTCGAGGATCGCGCCCCAGTCCGGCGTCGGCGGCACAACGCCGAGGCCCAGGAAGCCGAGCGCCGCCTCGATCTGCAAAGCGAGCGGGAACATGATGACGTATTGCAGCACCAGCACGGGCAGCACGTTCGGCAGCACCTGGCGAACCAGGATGGAGCCTTCCGTGAAGCCCGCGGCGCGGGAGGCTTCCACATAGGTCAGTTGCGCCTCCGCCAACGCGGCGGAGCGCCCGATGCGGAAGAAGGTCGGCACGTAGATCACGGCCAGCGCCAGCACGAGGTTCATCGCCCCGGGTCCGAGCACACCGGTGATCATCACGCCGGCGATGATGGGCGGGAAGGTCTGCACCATGTCCGCAAGCCGCCCCGCTGCGAGGTCGAACCACTTCCCCGCGAAGCCCGCGACGATGCCAAGCCCGCCGCCGATCGCCGTTGCGATCAGCAGCGAGAGCGTGACGAGCCCGAGCGTGATGCGCGTGCCGTGGATGACGCGCGCGAAGACGTCGCGGCCCACATCGTCCGTGCCGAACCAATGCGCCGCGCTCGGCGGCTGCAGGGCGCGCGCGGGGTCAAGGTCGAAGGGCGACTGCTGCGCCACCCAGCCGGGGGCCACGATCAACACCGCGAAGAAGGCCAGCAACACCAGCCCGAGACGCCACGCCGTCATGGCTTCAGCCGCGGGTCCAGCAGCCCGTAGAGCAGGTCCACCACCAGGTTGATGGTGGTCGCGATGATCACGACGAAGAACAGCGCTCCCTGCACCACCGGGTAATCGCGCCCCTGGATACCCGCGAGGATCAGCCGCCCCAGACCGGGAAGCGAGAACAGGGATTCGATCACCACCACGCCGCCCAGGATCTGCACCAGGATCAGCCCCATGAAGGTGACGAGCGGGATCATCACGTTCGACAGCGCGTGCTTGAAGTAGAGTTCCGCCGGCGTCAGCCCCTTGGCGCGGCCGGCGCGGATGTAGTCCTTGCCGAGTTCCTCGATCATCAGCCCGCGCACGAACTGGCTGTAGGCGGCCGCCTGCAGCACCGCGAGGGAGATCACCGGCAGGACCAGGATCGAGATGTTGTCGGCCAGGTCCTCCTGCGGACCGGACCAGGCGAAGGGCGGCGACCAGTCGAGTGCCGCACTCGCACCCACCAGCAACATCAGCCCGAGCCAGAACACCGGCGCCGAGAGCCCGACCAGGTTGAAGGACTGGATCGCGCGATCCAGCCGCGAGCCCTGCGTGATGCCGGCGACGACGCCGAGCGGCACGCCGATCAGTGTCGCCAGCACCAGCGTCGCGACGGCGAGTTCGAGCGTGACCAGGAAGGCTTCCCACACCATCACGCCGACCGGCCGCCCTTGGTACCAGGACCGCCCGAGATCCCCGCGCAGCACCGCGCCCAACCAGTCGGCAAACTGCGACCACAGCGGGCGATCGAGGCCGAAGAAGGCACGAAGCGCTTCCTCCGCCGCGCGGTCGCCGCCGGACTGGCCGAGCATCTGCCCGACGATATCCCCCGGCACCGCCCGCATGATCAGGAAGACCGCGAGACTCGAGAGCAGCGCCGCGATCGCCGCGGCGCCGAGCCGTCGCGCCAGGAACCCGGCCATGCCTGGTTCAGCCCTCCACCCAGGCCTTCACCAAGCCGAAATACCAGCCGGTGCCGTGCTGCACGTAGTTCTTCAGCCGCGTGCGGTTGGCGGTCAGCACGTCGGAGGAGAACATCATGATCGTCGGCACTTCCTCCGCCAGGATCTTCTGGAATTCGGCGTAGATGGCGCGGCGCGCGGCGGGGTCGGCGGTCTCCTGGCCACGGTCCAGCAATGCGCTCGCGCGTGCATGGTTCCAGTTGCGGAAGTCCGCGCCTTCGGGCGCGGCGCGGAAGTGGCGGTAGTAGAGCAGGCTGGGGTCCGGCGTGGTGCCCCAGTCGTTGAAGGTGAAGCCCATCTCGCGCGCACGGAAGTTGCGGATCCAGACGCCGAGCTCGAGCTTGCGGATGTTGACGCGGATGTTGATGCGGCGGAGCTGCTCCGCGATCGTCACCGCAGCAGCGTCCATCCAGTCGTAGCCGATGATGGTCGTCAGATCGATGTCGAAGCCGTTCGGATGGCCGGCTGCCGCCAGCAACGCCTTGGCGCGGTCGAGGTCGACGCGCTGGTTCGCCAACTGGTCCAGCGGCACGCCCCAGGCATCCTGCATGCCGGCGACGATGGTGCCGATCACGGTGCCGTAGCCCGAGATCGAGGCATCCATCACCGTCTTCTTGTCGATCGCCAGCGCGATCGCCTGGCGCACCCGCACGTCGCCGAGGTTGTTGTACTTGCAGTCGAGATCGACCGTCTTCTGGTTCAGCGAGGGCCAGCGCCGCACCTCCACGCCCTGCGCGTTCGCCAGCGCCTGCGTGTCCTGCGGGCGGGAGAACATGGCGAGGTCAATCCGCCGCGACTGCAGCCCCACCGCCATGGCCGCGCTGTTGGGCATGGTGACGAAGGTGATCTCATCGAGGTACGGCAGGCCCGGCTGCCAGTAATCCGGGTTGCGCTCGAAGACGAGGGTGCTGTTGGGGCGGAACTGCTTGAGCTTGAACGGCCCGGTGCCGACCGAGATCTCGTTCATTCGCGTGCCGGAATTGGCGTCGTCGAGGAAGCCGCGCGGCACCACGGCGCCGTACTTGTTCGTCAGCGTCATCGGCAGCGCGGCGTTCGGGCGCGAGAGGTTGAACACCACGGTGAAGTCGTCGGGGGCGTCGATGCTCGTGACCGAGGAAAGATCCCCCGCGCCCGGCGAGCCGTTCGCCGCGTTGCGCATGAAATCGTAGGAATACTTCACGTCGGCCGAGGTCATCGGCTGGCCAGTGTGGAACTTCACCCCGCGCCGCAGCCTGAAGGTCCAGGACTTGCCGTCGGGCGCGGCGGTCGCGCTCTCGGCCAGCAGCGGGCGGGGGACGCCGGACTGATCCTCGAAGAACAGCCCCTGGTACATCAGGGGCGAGACGCGGATGCGCGCATCGGCCGCCTGTCGGAAGGGGTCGAGCGCCGGCGGTTCCACCAGGCTGCCGACCGTGATCCGCCCGCCGCGCCGGGCGTTCTCGGGCGTCGGGCCGTAGAGCAGCGGATCGATCTGCGCCTGCTGCGCCTCGGCGATGCCGGGCAGCGCGAGCGACCCGAGGGCCAGTTGCAGCGCCGTGCGCCGCGGCAGCGTGAACTCGGTCATGGTGCCTGCTCCCTGGTTCAGAGGACGGACGTCACGAATTCGATCTCCACCGGCACGTCGCGCGGCAGTGCGGCGACACCGACGGCGGACCGCGCATGCTTGCCGGCATCGCCGAAGATTTCCGCGATGGCGCGGGAGGCGCCGTCCACCACCGCCGGCTGCTCGTAGAAGCCGGGCGCGGAGCTGACGAATCCCACCACCTTCACGACGCGCTTCACTCGGTCGAGCGAGCCCAGCGCCTCCCGCAGCACCGAGAGTCCATTGAGCAGGCAACAGCGCGCGACGGCGCGGCCAGTCTCGACATCCACGCCATCGCCGAGGCGGCCCTTGGCCATCAGCCCGTCACCATCCCAGGGCAGTTGCCCCGATACCCAGGCGAGGCCGTTCTCGACCACCACCGGCACGTAGCCGAATGCCGGCGGTCGCGGCGGCGGCAGGGCGATGCCGAGGTCCTTGAGACGCTGTTCGATGCTCATGCGCGGTGCTCCAGCATGTCGCGCAGCGTGCTGCGCAGGTCGTGGACGCAGGCGAAGCCCGTATCCTGTTCCAGGCGATCCTGGCTGACGAGGGGCCAGACGAGGCCCGGCGCCGACACGACGCGCGGCGCATAGCCGGGCACGAGTGCGGCGAGCGTCGCGGCAATCTCGGCCCAGGAGGTGGTGAAGCCCGCCAGGTGGTAGACCGGCGAGGGCGCCGACGCGCTCAGCAGGTGCGCGAAGAGCCGGGCGACGTCGTCCACATGCGCGGCGTCGAAGACCGTGTCGGGCAGGGCTTCGCCGGGTGCCGCGCCGGGTGCGGCGGCGGCGACCAGCCGCGTCAGCGCCGCCGCGGCGCCGGCATACCAGAGGCCCCGTCCGAGGATCAGCGGCAGGCGGATGCCGGTGACCTCGAGCCCATGCACACGCCGCATGAACAGCGCCGCCTGCTCGGCGAGGTGCTTCGTCAGCCCATAGGTGGTCGCCGGCGCACAGGGCACGTCCTCCGTGACGCGCGCGCCGACCTTCTCGACCGGGCCGATGGCGACGGTCGAACTGGACCACAGCAATCGCGGCACGTGCGCTTCCACCGCCGCTTCCATGAGCCGCCGGAAACCGAGCAGGTTCACCGCCAGCGCGCGTTCCGGATCGGCCTCGCCGGACCGCGCCAGGCCGACCGGCCCGGCGGAAAAGGCGGCGAAGTTCAGGATCGCGTCCGGGCGCACTGCGGCAATGGCCTCGCGCAGGCTGGCGGCGTCCTCGATGTCGCCCGGCAGCCAGTGCGCACCGTCCGGCAGCGTATCGTGCCGCTGCGGTTCCACCACGTGCACGGCATGGCCCAGCGCGACGAGGTGCCGCACGCAGGCCCCTCCGACGAAGCCGCCGCCGCCGATGACGAGGAGGCTAGAGGGCGAGGTCGTCACGGATGCAGGCTTTCTCGTGGCCGGGCGCGACGCTGCGCAGCGGCGGCACCTCGCGCGCGCAGTCGGGCAGCGCAAAGGGGCAGCGCGTGCGGAAGACGCAGCCGGAGGGCGGTGAGGCGGGGCTCGGGATCTCGCCCTGCAGCACCATCTCGGGCCGCTTCGATCCGGGGGCGGAAGCCAGCAGCGCGGCCGTGTAGGGATGCCGCGGCGCGCGGAAGATCTCGCGTGCCGGCCCGGCCTCCATCACGCGGCCGAGGTAGAGCACCAGCACCCGATCCGCCATCGCCTCCACCACCGTCAGGTCGTGGGAGATGAACAGCATGGCGAGGCCGAGTTCCCCGCGCAGTTCCTGCAGCAGCTTCAGGATGCCCGCCTGCACGGAGACATCGAGCGCGGAGACCGGCTCGTCCGCGACCAGGAAGCGCGGCCGTACCGCCAGCGCACGTGCAATGGCGATGCGTTGCCGCTGCCCGCCGGAGAACTGCCGGGGCCGCCGCTTCATGTCGGCCGCTTCGAGCCCGACGCGCGCCAGGGCGGCGCCAACATCCGCCTCGCCATGCGGCAGGCCATGCAGGGCCAGGACCTCCGCGATCGCGCCGCCGACCGACCTGCGTGGATTCAAGGAGGCGAAGGGATCCTGGAAGACCATCTGCATGTGCCGGCGCATGGCACGCATCTGCGCCGGCCGCAGCGCGCCGAGGTCCTGGCCCTCGAACAGCACGGCGCCCTCGGTCGCCGGCAGCAGGCCGAGCGCGACGCGCCCGAGGGTGGACTTGCCGGAGCCGGACTCGCCCACCAGGCCAACGACCTCGCCCGGCGCGACGTCGAAACTCACCTGCTGCACGGCGCGCAGCACGGGCCGCGTGAACAGTCGGCGGCGAGGCAGCGGGAAATGGCGCGAGACATCCCGTAGCGAGACCAGCGAAGTCACGCCAGGACCTCCCAGCGGCGGCAGCGGGTCTCGTGGCGCTCGGCCGCCGCCGCCAGTGGGATGGCGGAGGCGCGGCACGCTTCCTCGGCCAGCGCGCAGCGCGGCGCGAAACGGCAGCCATGCGGGAAGATCCCGCGCGGCGGGGCGCCCGGGATCGGCGCGAAGCGCACCACGCCATCGGCATCATGATGCGGGCGGCACTCGAGAAGCGCGCGCGTATAAGGATGCGCAGGTCGTGCCAGCACCTCGGCCGCCGGACCGGTCTCGACCACCTGGCCGGCGTACATCACCGCGATCCGGTCGGCGATGTCCGCCACCAGCTCGAGGTCATGGGTGATGAACAACAGCCCCATGCCCGTGCGCGCCTGCAGCGCCTTCAGCAGCCGCAGGATCTGCGCCTGGATCGTCACGTCGAGCGCGGTGGTCGGCTCGTCCGCGATCAACAGCTTCGGCGCGCAGGCGAGCGCGATGGCGATCATCACCCGCTGCCGCATCCCGCCCGAGAGCTGGTGCGGGTAGGAATCGATGCGCCGCTCCGGGTCGGCGATGCCGACATCGCGCAGCAGATCCAGCGCCTGCGCCCGCGCCGCCCGCTTCGGCGTGCCGTTGTGGCGGCGCAGGACTTCGGCGATCTGCTCGCCAATGGGGAAGACCGGGTTCAGGCTGGCGCCGGGATCCTGGAAGATGATCGCGATCTCGCGCCCGCGGTAGCGGCGCAACGTCGCCTCGGGCATCGGCAGCAGGTCCTCGCCGCGCCAAAGGATGCGGCCGCGCGCGACGGCACCGTCATCGCGCCCGAACAGCCGCAGCACCGCGAGCGAGGTGACGGACTTGCCCGACCCGCTTTCCCCCACCACGGCGAGCGTCTCGCCCGCGCCGATGGCGAGGTCCACGCCGTCCACCGCCTGGATGGCGCCACCCTTGAAGGCGACCGAGAGGTCGCGGACTTCGAGAAGCGGCGCCGTGGCGTTCATGTTGGCGCGAAGCGTTTCAGGGCCGCGGGATCGAGAGCGATACCGAGGCCGGGTCCCTGTGGCACGCGCAGGGCACCGGCCTCGTAGCGCAAGGGTTCCACCAGCACTCCGTCACGCAAGGCGTTGTCGCCGGTGTCGTATTCCAGCATCGCGGGCAGCGGCACATGCTCGCCTGCCGGATAGGATGGCTGCGCCGCCATGAAGTGAAGTGCGGCCGCCAACCCGACGCCGGTGCCCCAGCAATGCGGTGAGATCCGCAGATGCTCCGCGCAGACCAGGCTGCCGATGGTACGCGCCACATCGAACCCGCCGCAGAGCGTCAGGTCCGGCTGCAGCACCGCGGCCAACCGCCCGTCGATGATGCGGCGATGGTCGAACAGGGCGTAATGCGCCTCCCCCGTCGCCACCGGGATCGGCGCGCGGTCACGCAACTGCGCATAGCCGCCCCAGTCCTGCGGCGCGACGGGTTCCTCGTACCAGTGGATGTCCTGGTCGGCGATGCGCCGCATGCTCTCGAGCACGCCATCGGCGGTGTAGTTGCCGTTGCCGTCCACGGTCAGGATCGCATCCGGCCCCATGATGCGCCGCGCGAGTGCGCAGCGTTCCGCGTCCTGCCTCGGGTTGCGGCCGATCTTGATCTTGTGCGCGAAGTGGCCTGACGCCGCCGCGCGTTCCACCTGCCGCGCGAGTGCTGCGGCCTGATCGTCTTCCGCCGTGAAGTAGCCGCCGGAGGCGTAGACGGGCACGGTCTCCCGCAGTCTTCCGCCGACCAGTTCCGACACCGGGACGCCGAGCCGCTTGCCCATCGCGTCATGCGCCGCGATGTCGATGCCGCCGAGCAGTGCGATCAGCCCGTTCGCCGTCCCGAAATGGTAGTGGCTGGCGAGGATCCCTTGCGCCACGCCGCGCTGCGCGAAAAGCTTCGCGCCGACAAAGCGGGCCTTCACCACATCGAGATAGGCGCGGGTCACCGCCGGTGGCCCCCAGGCTTCGCCGATGCCCTCGATCCCATCATCCGTCAGCAGCCGCACGATGCCGGCGCCGCGCTTCGGGACCAGCCCGCGCGAGGATCCATAGGGCGCGGCGACGGGATATTCGACCGGTATGACCTCGATATCGGCGATGTGCGTCATCGGCGGCGCACCCGCGAGCTTCTACGAAACCGGGTCGCTGGCATGAGTCCTGGCTCGCTCCGCCGTCTCGATCGGATCTGGCCCGAAGTGTTGCACCAGCCGACGGGACTGGCCAGCCCCGGCCCATCGGCGCGGCAAGGTGGCCGGCGTGTACCCGTGCCGGTCGCCTTCGACCTTCTCCGCGGTGCGCTCCGGCGGCGCCTGCCGGGAGCGCGGCACCTTCCCGCAAGGACGCCGCATGCAGGCACGCCGGCCGTGCTGCGCCACGCCGTGCCGGCTTCCTCCTTCGTCGCCGCGCCGACGCGTGGGCACGGCGCGACGTGCCGCGTCAGGCCAGCGCCTCGGGATAGGCGAAGAGCCCCACGGACCCGCCCGTGTGCAGGAAGACGATGTTGCTCTCCGGCGCGAAGTGTCCGCGGCGCACCAGGTCGATCAGGCCGGCCATCGCCTTCCCGGAGTAGACCGGGTCCAGCAGGATCCCTTCGAGCTGCGCGAGCAGGCGCACGGCCTCCGCCATGCCCTCGGTCGGGATGCCGTAGCCCTGGCCGATGTAGTCGCAATTCGCCACGACATGCCCGGGCCGCACCAGATCGGGCAGGCCGAGATGCGCCATCGTCGCCCGCGCCAGGTCGAGCACCTTCGCCTCCATCACCGCCCGCGGCTGGCCGACGCCGATGCCGAGGACCGGGATGCCGCTGTTCAGCGCCACCAGCCCCGCGACGAGCCCCGCCTGCGTCCCGGCGCTGCCGGTCGCGTGCACGACATGGTCGATGCGCAGCCCGCTCTCCGCGGCCTGCGCCAGCAGTTCGAGCGCGGCATTGGCGTAGCCGAGCGCGCCGACGGTGTTGGAGCCGCCGCCGGGAATGACATAGGGGCGCCTGCCCTCGGCCTTCAGCCGCGCGGCGAGGGCCTCCATCTCCGCAGGCATGTCGGCGCCGGCGGGACGTTGGCCGATCACGGCGCCATGCAGCGTGTCGAGCAGGACATTGCCCGACTTCGCATAGGCATCGTCGCGCCGCCCGGTGCGGTCCTCCAGCAGCAGGTGGCATGTGAGGCCGAGCCGCGCAGCCGCCGCCGCGGTCTGCCGCGCGTGGTTGGACTGGGTGGCGCCCTGGGTGATGACGGTGTCGGCATCCTGCGCGAGCGCGTCGGCCATCAGGTATTCGAGCTTGCGCGTCTTGTTGCCGCCGGTGGACAGGCCGGTGCAGTCGTCGCGCTTGATCCAGATCCTCGGCCCCTTGCCGTCCGGCCCGGCGAGATGCCGCGACAGCCGGTCGAGCGGCTCCAGCGGCGTCGGCAGGTGGGCCAGGCGGAGGCGCGGAAAGCGGGCGAGATTCATGGGCGGTCCGGGACGGTTGCGAGGGATCACCCGGATCGTGGCGCCTCGCGCGCCATAGGGGAAGTCACGCCGCCGGCCGCCAGCGCAGCATGCGCAGCGCGTTCAGCGTCACCAGCACCGTCGCCCCGGTGTCGGCGAGGATCGCCGGCCACAGCCCCGTGACGCCGAGCATGGTGGTGACCAGGAACAGGCCCTTCAGCCCCACCGCCACGGCGACGTTCTGCCGGACATTGGCCATGGTCGCGCGCGACAGCGCCACGAGTTCCGCCACGCCCGTCACGCGGTCCATCAGCACCGCGGCGTCGGCGGCATCCAGCGCCACGTCGGTGCCGCCGCCCATGGCCACGCCGACGCTGGCGGCGGCGAGCGCCGGCGCGTCGTTGATGCCGTCCCCGACCATGATCACCGGCCCCTGGCCACGCAGCGCGGCGATCTCGCGCAGCTTGTCGTCGGGCAGCAGCCCGGCCTTCGCCTCGATGCCGAGCGCCGCGGCGATCGCCCCCGCCGTGCGGCCATTGTCGCCCGACAACATAATGGGACGGATGCCGAGCGCGGCGATCGCCGCGATGCCGGAAGCGGCGTCCTCGCGCGGCTCGTCGCGCAGGGCGACCAGGCCGGCGGCCGTGCCGTCGACGACCACGACGGCGACCGTCTTCCCCTCTTCCTCGAGCCGTTCCGCCGTCGCCCCGAGGGCGCCGAGCGCCGCGCCCTCCTCCCGCGCGTGGCGCGGACTGCCGACCGTGACGCGCCGGCCGGCCACGGTGCCGGCCACGGCCAGGCCGGGAAGCGCGAAGCGCGCCTCGGCAGGCGGCACGGCGATGCCACGCGCTTCGGCCGCCGCGGCGATCGCCCCGGCGATGGGGTGCGCGGAGCCGCCCTCCACCGCGGCGGCCAAGGCGAGCAGCCCGGCCTCGTCCAGCCCCGCGGCGGGGAGGATGTCGGTCACCTGCGGGCGGCCCCGGGTCAACGTGCCGGTCTTGTCGAAGGCGACGCTGCGCGCCGCGCCGATGGCCTCGAGCGCCGCCCCGCCCTTGACCAGCAACCCGCGCCGCGCCCCGGCCGACAGGCCCGAGGCCATCGCCGCCGGCACCGAGATCACCAGCGCGCAGGGGCAGGCGATCAGCAGCACCGCGAGGCCGCGGTAGATGCTGGTCCACCAGTCCCAGCCCAGCGCGAAGGGCGGCACCAGCATCACCAGCAGGGAGACGATCATCGCCCCGGGCGTCCACCAGGCGGCGAAGCGTTCGATGAAGCGCTGCGTGGGTGCGCGGGAGGCGGTCGCCTCCTCCACCATGCGGATGATGCGGGCGATGGTGTTGTCCGCCGCGGCGCGCGTGACGCGCACGCGGAAGGCGCCGTCGGCGTTGATGCTGCCGGCGAGGACCGGCTCGCCGGGGCCGCGCTCGACCGGCGTGCTCTCGCCGGTGACGGCGCTCTCGTCGAGGGCGGAGCGGCCCTCGGCGACGATGCCGTCGCAGGGCACGCGGTCGCCGGGGCGCACCAGCACCAGGTCGCCGATGGCGAGGCGTTCCGGTGGCACCGGCTCGGTGGATCCGTCTGGCCGCAGGCGCAGGGCGACGCGCGGCATCAGCTCGCCGAGCGCGCGGATGCCGGCGCGGGCGCGGCCGGCGGCGACGTTCTCCAGCAACTCGCCCACGGCGAAGAGCAGGACGACGATGGCGGCTTCCTCTGCCGCGCCGATCACGGCGGCGCCGGCGGCGGCGGCGCACATCAGCGTCTCGATCGAGAAGGGGCTGCCGGCGCGGGCGAGCGCGAGGGCGCGGCGGGCGAAGGGGATCAGCGCGAGGGCGGTCGCCACGACGAAAGCCGGGTGGGCGAAGCGGTCCGGCAGCAGGCCGGCGAGGACATAGGCACCGAGCACCAGCGCGCCGAGCAGCCAGACGAGGCGCGCCTTGCCGGTCCGCCACCAGGGCTGGCCGGCCTCGGCCGGGTCGTCGTGGTCATGGCCGTGGTCATGGCTGTGGGCGTGGCCGTGGTGGTGCGCGTCGCCGTGATCGTGACCGCGGCAATGGTCATGATCGTGCCCGTGGTCATGGCTGTGGCGATCGCCATCGGAATGGTCCTGGCCGCCGCCCGGGACCGCGTCGGCGCGGCCGCGCCGCGCGATGAGCGGGACCACGGCATAGCCCAGCGCCTCGACCTCGCGGGCGATGCCCTCGGCCGCCGTCGTGCCGGGGGCGAGCGACAGGGAAAGCCGCTCCGCCATCAGGTTGACCTCGACGCCCGAGACGCCGGGCAGCCGTTCCACCGCCCGCGTCACCTTGGCGACGCAGGCGGCGCAGTCCATGCCTTCCACGCGCCAGGTCAGTCTCGTCGTCGCGCCCATGCCGTGAGTCCGATGCCGTCCGATCCTGATATGGGGCCTCCGGCCACCGGAGCGTTCAAGTCCCCTTCGCCGGCCGGTCGCTAGTGTCCTGCCCGCGAAGTTCGCTGGATTTCCAGCGAACGAAGCGGACAAGCAGGCCACTGAAAACAAGGGCCAGTGGCCTGAGAACGAAGTCCGCAGGATTTCGGAATCAGGACACTAGACGATCTCGATCTCGCCGGTCATGCCGTGCTGCGCGTGGCTGCGGCCATCCGCGGCGACGATGCCGCAGCGCAGGTCGGTGATGCGGCCGGTCGCCACCGGCACGAACCACCACTCCGCGGCATGGCCCGGATAGACCTCGATCTCCCGGATCGTGCCCTTGAATTCCGCGAGGGTGACGCGGCGGCCGTCCGGCCCGGCCTGCGTGACCTGCACCTTCCGCGTGAAGATGCGGGCGGCGAACTCGTCGGAGGTGAAGTAGTGCGGGTCGCGGCTCACGTTACGGAGGACGAGGCGGTACAGGCGCCCCGTCTCGAAGCGCAGCCGGTTCGGCTCGAAGGCGTGCCGCCCGTCGGGGCGGCCCAATTCGACGACGACCTCCGTCGGGTCCTGCCGCGTCATGTCGCCGGCCGAGCGCGCGGCCCGCGGCAGCGCCGCGGCGACCGCAGCCGCCGCGATCATCAGGCTCCGCCGCGTCTGCGGCCCCCGGGCTCCATTCGATGCCATGCGTCCGTCTTCCTTGCTTCCCGGGTCAATCACCGAGGATCACGTCCGCCAGGACCTTTAGGTTCAGCGCCACGATCAGCGCCGCGCAGCCCCAGCCGAGCACGACCTGCCAGCGCGGGGCGGCAAGCGCGCCGAGCCGCGCCTTGTCCGAGGCGAACATCATCAGCGGGATCACCGCGAAGGGCAGCTGCATCGACAGGACGACCTGGCTGAGGATCAGCAGGTGCGCCGTGCCGGATTCCCCGTAGATCCAGGTGACGATCACCGCCGGCACGATGGCAATCGCGCGGGTGACGAGCCGCCGGAAGAAGGGCGGCAGCCGGATGTGCAGGAAGCCTTCCATCACGACCTGCCCGGAAAGCGTCGCCGTGACTGTCGAGTTCAGCCCGCACAGCAGCAGCGCCACCGCGAACAACGTCGCCGCCAGCGTGCCGCCGAGCAGCGGCGTCATGAGCTGGTACGCTTCCTGGATCTCCGCCACTTCCGTGTTGCCGGAGGTGTGGAAGGTGGCGGCGGCCGTGATGAGGATCGCCGAGTTCACCAGCAGCGCGAGCGAGAGCGCGAGCGTGCTGTCGATGGTGGCGAAGCGGATCGCCTCCTTCTTGCCCGCGACGTCGTGGCTCCACGCGCGGGACTGCACCACGGCGGTATGCAGGTAGAGGTTGTGCGGCATCACCGTGGCGCCGAGGATACCCATGGCGATATAGAGCTGCGTCCGGTCCGTCACGATCGAGGAGGCGGGCACGTAGCCACGCAGCACCGCGCCCCATTCCGGGTCCGACATCACGATCTGCACGGCGAAGCAGCCGAAGATCAGCACGATGAAGCCGAAGATCAGCGCCTCCAGCCAGCGCATGCCCTTGTGCTGCAGCCACAGGATCAGGAAGGCGTCGAGCGCGGTCAGGACCACGCCGTAGAGCAGCGGAATGCCGAAGAGCAGTTCCAGCGCGATGGCCGTGCCGATCAACTCCGCGAGGTCAGTGGCGCAGATCGCCACCTCCGCGAGGAACCACAGCGGATAGGCGACCGGCTTCGGAAAGCGCTCGCGGCAGAGCTGCGCCAGGTCCCGCCCGGTGGCGACGCCGATGCGCGCGCAGAGTGCCTGCAGCAGGATCGCCATCAGCGAGGAGGCGAGCGCGACCGAAAGCAGCGTGTAGCCGAAGCCCGAACCGCCGGCGAGCGCGGTCGCCCAGTTGCCCGGGTCCATGTAGCCGACCGCCACCAGGTAGCCCGGCCCCATGAAGGCGAAGAGCTTGCGCAGGAAGCCACCGGCATTCGGCACCGGCACGCTGCGATGCACCTCCGGCAGGCTGGGCGGCCCGGCAGCGGCCTCGGCTGCGACGTCTGACGGCGGGTTCATGCTGTGTCTCCGAAAGTTAGCCTAGGCTAAGAACTGTTCGGGTGGCTATCAAGTGGGCTTGATTCGGAATCCTGGACATTGCCTACCCGTCGCAGCACCCCACGCCCCCTGCCGCCCGCCAAGAAGCAGGCCGCCCGCTTCGCCCTCCAGCGCGAGGCCGACCGCACGGCCACGGCCGAGGACTATGTCGAGCTGATCGCCGACCTGCTGCGGGAGGAAGGGGAGGCGCGCGCGGTGGACGTCGCCCGGCGCATGGGCGTGTCCCAGGCTACGGTCACCGCGACGGTGGGCCGGCTGCAGCGGGACGGGCTGGTGGAGACGAAGCCCTATCGCGGGCTGTTCCTGACCGCGGAGGGCCAGACGATGGCGACCGCTGCGAAGGCGCGGCACGATTTGGTCGTGCGCTTCCTGATCGCGGTCGGGCTCGATGCCGAGACCGCCGAGGAGGATGCCGAGGGGCTGGAGCACCATGCGAGCGACAAGGCGCTCGCCGCCTTCGCCCGCTTCCTGGCCGAGCGGGAAGGCTAGAGCAGATCCCGATCAGGTGGACTCACCTGATCGGGTGAAGATGCTCGCAAGAACAAAGGCCTGGAGCGGTGTTCGTGAGCCGAGGCGAACGGAAACCG
>NZ_JAAEDM010000081.1 GCF_018129065.1 Neoroseomonas soli
GTAGGCGCGTCGAGGCGCAGCGCCACGCGCCCCGCCGGCCCGCGCAGGGCGCGGCGGATCGCCTCCGGCCCCGGTCCCGGGGGTGCGGCCGCGGGTTCGGCGGCGGCATATTCGTGCGGTGGCATCTCCTGCATCCTGCGGAGGGAGGCCACGGGGCGGCCCCGCGGCAGGTCCGGCAGGATGGGGCGGGCGGGTGAAGGAAGGATGAGCACCTGCGCCATCGAAATTCTGACGGGGCTGTCATATATTGACGTCAACGATCAGCCGGAGACGCCAGACCCGATGCGCCGACCTGCCCTTTTCCTGACCGCGATGGCCGCCATCGCCTTTGCGCTCGCCCCCATGCTTGCCGAGGCCCGGCCGGGCGGCGGCGGCTCCTCGGGCAGCCGCGGTAGCCGCACCTATTCGGTACCGGCACCGACGCAGACCGCGCCGAGTGGGGCGCAGCGCTTCGACCGCACGGGGACCCAGCCCGCGACCACCGCGTCGCGCCCCGGAATGGCGCCGGGTGCCACGCCGCAGCGCGGCTTCTTCGGGTCCTTCGGCGGCGCGCTGCTGGCCGGTGGGTTGATCGGCGCGCTGCTCGGCTACGGGCTGTTCGGCGGTGGCGCGGGCTTTGGTGCCATCCTCGGCATGCTGCTGCAGATCGCGCTGATCGGCGTCGTGGTGATGCTGGTGATGCGCCTGATCCGCCGCCGGCAGCAGCCGGCCGCGGCGAGCGGCCCGCAGCCCTACGCCTTCCAGGCCCAGCCCGAGGCAAAGCAGTTCGGCGGCGTGGGCGGCATGAAGGCCGCCGCGCCGGCCGATGCGCCGGTCGCGGTCACGCCGGCCGACTACAAGGCCTTCGAGCAGACGCTGGTCGAGATGAACGCCGCCTGGTCGCGCCGCGACCTGCAGGGCCTGCGCGCGGTCGCGACGCCGGAGATGGTCTCCTACTTCGCGCAGGACATGCGCGACCTCGAGGCCCGCAACTGGCGCAACGAGACCCGCGACGTCCGGCTCGAGCAGGGCGACCTGTCGGAGGCCTGGCACGAGGACGGCGAGGACTTCGCCACGGTGGCGATGCGCTTCTCGCTGCTGGACGCCACCTTCGACAACGCGACCAACAAGGTCGTAGAGGGCAGCACGACCCAGCGGACCGAGGCGACCGAACTCTGGACCTTCGTCCGCAAGGGCCCGGGCGGGAAGTGGATGCTTTCCGCCATCCAGCAGACGCAGCCGGCCTGACGCCGGACGCCGAGGCGACGACCGGGGCCGGGGGAGCGCATCCCCCGGCCCTTCGTCGTTTCAGGCCCCTTCGCAGCCCTTTGCCCGCAGGGCTTCCAGCACCCAGGCGCGGTCGTAGGTGCCGGCGTCGATCGCCGCCTGCGCCTTCTGTTCCTTGGCGTTGTGGGCCTCGGCCGAGGCGATGACCTCGGCGGCATGGGCGCGCGGGACAACCACCACGCCGTCGGCGTCGGCGACGATCAGGTCGCCGGGCATGACCACCTGGCCGCCGCAGGAGATCGGGTGGCCGATCTCGCCCGGCCCGTCCTTGTAGGGGCCGGAGGGCGTCGCGCCGCAGGCCCAGACGCCGATATCGAGGGCGGCGAGCGCATCCACGTCACGCACCGCGCCGTCGAGCACGATGCCCTGCACGCCGCGCTTCTGCGCGTGGCCGATCATCAATTCGCCCATCAGCGCGATGGAGAGGTCACCCGCGCCGTCGCCCACGATGATGTCGCCCGGCGCGGCCATGTCGCAGGCGCGGTGCAGCATCAGGTTGTCGCCGGCGCGCGCCGTCACCGTGAATGCCGGCCCGGCGATCACCTTGCGCCCGCCGAAGGGCCGGAAGCCGCCGCGCATGGTCTGGATGCGGTTCATCACGTCGCCGATGTTGGCGGCGGGCAGTTTCATCGCCCGGGCGCAGAGCGCCGGATCGACGCGCTGGGTCACGGGGGCGATGCGGAAGCCGATGGTCATGGAGGCTCGTTCCCTGGTTTGCGTTCGCTGCAATCCAGCACGGGGGCCTCTCACGGGCCAGAGGCCTGGTTCCCGGGAGGTCCAGGGTGCCCGGCACCCTGGCGGGGGTCCGGGGGCGGCGCCCCCGGCCTTCACGGCACCACGATCCTCATCGCCTTCGGTGCCGCGCCGATGGCCACCGGCGTGCATCCTGCCGCGTCCCCGTCAGCCTGCAGCGGGATGTCCTGCCCTTCGAGCCTGACCTCCCGCGCCCGCAGGATGTCCACCCCGCGCATGCGCGGCAGGCACCCGAGGGGCAGTGCCGCGCCGTAGCGCATCGCCGCCAATACGCCTGCGTCGCGGAACAGTGCGACGTGGAAGCCTTCCTCATGCGGGTCGGCGCCCGGCGCGAGCAGGAAGCGCCCGGCGTAGAGCCGCCCCTTGGTCACGATCGCACTCGCCGCCGTTTCCTCCCGCCCGTCCAGCACGACCCGCATCGGCGGGAAGGGGTAGCGCGGCATCTCGCGCATCGTCTGCCAGATGTAGGCGCCCTTGCCGATCGTGCGCTTCAGCGGCGTGGAAAGGCGGTGCACCACCGCCGCGTCGAACCCCGCGCCGAGCATCTGCACGAAGAGCAGTTCGCGCCCGTCCGGGTATCGCGCCAGGCCCGGATGCAGCAGCGCGGTGCGGCCCATGGCCAGGACCTCGGCCGCCTTCACCGGCGCGCGCGGCAGGCCGAGTTCGAGCGCCAGCACGTTCGCCGTGCCGAGCGGCAGCACCCCGAGCGCGCTATCGGACCCGGCGAGGCCGGATGCGACCTCCGCGATCGTGCCGTCCCCGCCGGCGGCGACGACGATGCGCATGCCCTCCTCGGCGGCGGCGCGCGCGAGTTCGACGGCATGACCGCGCCGCGCCGTGTCCGCGACCTCCGGCCGCATGCCGATGCCGCGCAGCAGGTCGAGCGCGGCCAGCAGCTTCCGGCGGCGGCGCGCGCCCGCGGCAGGATTGAAGACGATCAGCATGCGCGTCGGCATCGGTCCCCATTTCTCGCAGCGGAGCGTGACGAATTCGCTACGGCTGCACGACCGCAGCATGACATGGCCTGCGATGCAGGGCCTGCGCGACATGCTTCATCATAGATTCACGCGCGGCGGCGCGGCCGCGCGCTATCGGCCGGACATCCGCAGCATGCCGCCGGAGACTGTGACGGATGCACGAAGCCAGCCCGCGTCGCCGCTATCGCAGCATCTTCATCTCGGATGTCCATCTCGGCACCCGCGGGTGCCGCAGCGACTTCCTGGTGGATTTCCTGCGCAAGGTGGAGTGCGAGCGGCTCTACCTGGTGGGCGACATCATCGACGGGTGGCGGCTCCGCAAGTCCTGGTACTGGGACGCGGACCACGACGAGGCGATCCGCCTGGTGCTGCGCATGGCGCGCCACGGCACCGAGGTCGTCTACATCCCCGGCAACCACGACGAGATGCTGCGCGACTGGCTGGGCCTCGAGGTCGCCGGCGTGAAGCTGGTGCGGGAGGCCGAGCACGAGGCCGCGGACGGCCGCCGCTTCCTGGTCATCCACGGCGACGAGTTCGACGGCGTCATCCGCTACGCCAAGGTGCTCGCGCATCTCGGGGACTGGGCCTACGACTGGGCGCTGGTGCTGAACCGCTGGTTCAACGCGGCGCGGCGGCGGCTCGGCTATCCCTACTGGTCGCTGTCGCAGTGGCTGAAGCGCCAGGTGAAGGAAGCGGTGAAGGCGATCGACCGCTTCGAGGGCGCGCTCGCCACCGAGGCGCGGCGTCGCGGCCTGGACGGCGTGATCTGCGGCCACATCCACCACGCCGAGATGCGCAGCGTGCAGGGCGTGCTCTACATGAACGACGGCGACTGGGTGGAATCCTGCACCGCGCTGGTCGAGCACGCGGACGGCCGCTTCGAACTGGTGGACTGGGCGCAGGAGAGCCGCTTGTCCTTCGCGCGCGCCCCGCGGCGCCTGCCGGTACCGGCTGCATGAGCCCGATGGACGATGCCGGCGTGGCACTCGCCGCCGACTGCATCGGTGCGCGGAGCGCACCCTTGCGGATCCTGATCGTCTCCGACGCCTGGATCCCGCAGGTGAACGGCGTGGTGCGCACGCTGTCCATCGTGGTGGACCACCTGCGCGCGGGTGGCGACACGGTCGAGGTGATCGGGCCGGACCGCTTCGTGAACCTGCCGATGCCGGGCTATGCGGAGATCCGGCTCGCGGTCGCGCCGGGGCGGAAGCTGCGCAGGCTGGTCGAGGCATTCGCGCCCGACGTCGTGCACATCGCGACGGAGGGGCCGCTCGGCTGGGCGATGCGGGCGCTCTGCCGGCGGCGCGGCTGGCCCTTCACCACCGCCTTCCACACGCGCTTCCCCGAATACCTGCACGCGCGCACGCGCATCCCGGTGGCCTGGTCCTGGGCGGTGATGCGCCGCTTCCACGAGGCCGGCGCGGGCACCTTCGCGGCGACGCGGTCACTGCGGGATGACCTCGCCGCGCGCGGCTTCACCAAGGTGAGGGCCTGGACGCGCGGCGTCGACCTCGTGCGCTTCCGGCCGGAGCCGCGCGACCCGTGGGAAGGGCTGCCGCGGCCGGTCTTCCTCTATGCCGGGCGCGTCGCGGTGGAGAAGAACATCGAGGCGTTCCTTGCCCTCGACCTGCCGGGAACGAAGGTGGTGGTCGGCGACGGCCCGGCGCGCGAGGGGCTGCGGAAGCGCTTCCCGGACGCGCATTTCACCGGCTATCGGGACAACGGATCGCTGGCGCGATCCTATGCGGGGGCGGACGTCTTCGTCTTCCCGTCGCGCACCGACACCTTCGGGCTGGTGCTGCTGGAGGCGCTGGCCTCGGGCACGCCGGTCGCGGCCTTCCCGGTGACCGGGCCGCTGGATGTCATCACCGACCCGCGCGTCGGCGCGCTGGACGATGATCTGCGGGCGGCGTGCCTGCGCGCGCTGGACTGCGATCGCGCCGCCTGCCGCACCCACGCGGAAGCCTGGTCGTGGGAAGCCTGCGCCGCCCAGTTCCGGGCAACGCTGGTGCCCATTCGGTAACAAGCCCAGGGAACCGACAATCGGCATCAGTCCCCAGTTGCCAAAGAAGGTTGAGGGGGGTCCGGGGGGAGAAGTTCCCTTCTCCCCCCGCCTCTCAAAGCCCGAGCAACCGCGGCAGTTCCGCCATCTCGTCGAACGGCTCCGCCCCGTAGGCCGCCAGCACGCCCCGTGGCGTTTCCCGCGCGAAGCCCAGCACGCGGCAGCCCGCCGCGATGCCCGCGCGCACGCCGGGCACGCTGTCCTCGATCACCACGCAGTCCTGCGGCGCCGCGCCGCAGGCCGCTGCCGCGGCCAGGTAGATATCCGGCCAGGGCTTCGGCCGATCCACGTCCTCGAAGGAGAAGACGCGATCCGCGAAGACATGCGCGAGGTCGAGCGAGCGCATCTTCGCGACCAGTTCCGCCCGTGCCGAGTTCGACGCCACCGCCACGGCAAGCCCAGCCGCGGCGCAGGCGCGCACCGCCTCGGCCGCGCCGGGCATGGCGGGGGTGCGCGCGGTCATCTCGTGGGCGATGAGGGTCGAGATCTCCTGCGCCCAGTCGGGCGGAAGCGGGCCGATCCGCGCCTCGATGCGCGGCACCATGTCGGGCAGCGCCATGCCTAGGAAGGCGTGGCGCGATTCCGCCGCGGTCAGCGGCCAGCCGAGCGTCGTGAGCTGGTCGGCGACGATGGCGTTCACCACCATCTCGGTATCCGCCAGCACGCCGTCGCAGTCGAAGAGGACGGCGCGCGGTGTCATGCGACCTCCTTCGCCGATGCGCGCTTCTCCGTCATGGTGCGCGCATGCGGGCAGTCGCCGTGCTGCCTGGGGCACTGCCGCCCGCCGGCGAAGGAGCACAGCGAGCGGCCCGAGCCCAGCGCTGCGCGCGCCACATCGGCCAGCGCGGCGATGAAGCGCGGATCGCTGTTCTGCGCCGGCACGCGATAGTAGCCGGGCACGCCGAGCTTCTCCGCGACCTCGCGGTATTCGACGTCGAGCTCGACGAGGGTTTCCGAATGCTCGGAGACGAAGGCGATCGGGCAGATCAGCAATGCGACCTTGTCGTGCGCGGCGCGCTCGATCTCCTCCTCGGTGGAGGGGCCGATCCATTTCTCCGGCGTGACACGCGACTGGTAGCAGATGCCGTGGTCGAGGCCTTCGATGCCGAGCCGTTCTACCACCGCGGCGGTCGTGCGTTCGACCTGCCATTGGTACGGGTCGCCGGCGGTGACGATGCTCTCCGGCAGGCCATGGGCGGAGAAGAGGATACGCAGCTTCACATCCTGCGGCAGTTCGGCGCGCGCCTTGTCGTAGGCCTCGCGCACCAGCGCGGCGGTCGCCGCGGCGAAGCCGCCCTGCGAATGCCAGCAGCACAGCGTGGTGGTCGGTACGGAAAGGCCGACCTCGCGACAGGCCTCCTCCCAGGCGGTGACGCTGCTGCCCGTGGTGGTGGTGGAATACTGCGGATAGAGCGGCAGCAGCAGGACCTCGTCCGGCGCCCAGGCCTTCACGGCGCGCGCGGCGGCGTCGGAGAGCGGGTGCCAGTAGCGCATGGCGACGAAGCACTTCGCCTCGATCGCGGGATCGCCGGCGAGCGCGGCATCGAGCGCGCGGCCCTGTTCCTCGGTCAGTTCGAGCAGCGGCGAACGGCCGCCGAGGATGGCGTAGTTCTCCATCGCCGGCTTCGTGCGCCGCCACGCGATGAAGCGCCCGAGCCAAGGCCGCACGAATCGCGGCACCCGCAGGATCGCGGGGTCGGTGAAGAGATTGACCAGGAAGGGACGGACGCTTTCCGGGCGGTCAGGACCGCCCAGATTGAACAGGACGATGGCAACGCGGCGCTTTTGCATGATCCTGCCTAGATGACCCGGGCGAGGCCCGGGTCAAGGCCAGGGCCGCGTTCAGGCGTTGGCGATGGGCGCGGCGGAGGGCTGGCCGCGCCGGGACTGCCAGAGCTGCACGAAGTCGATCGGCGCCAGCAGCACCGGCGGGAAGCCGCCGTCGCGCGTGATGTCGGCCAGGATGTTGCGCGCGAAGGGGAAGAGCAGGCGCGGGCATTCCACCAGCAGCACCGGCTCGAGCATCTGCTCGGGCACGCCGTTCAGGGTGAAGATGCCGCAATAGACGAGCTCCGCAATGAAGGCCGTGGCGTTGTCGTTCGTCTTGGCATCGGCACGGATGTTCAGGGAGATCTCGTAGGTCTCCTGCCCTTCCTGCAGGCGGCGGGCCTGGACATCGAGGGCGATGTCGATCCGCGGCGCCTCGCGCAGGGTCAGGTAGATCTCGGGCGCGCCGGGCACCTCGAAGGAAAGGTCCTTGGTGAACTGCAGGTTCAGCACCACGGGGCCGGTCGCGGGGGCCGCGCCCCCGTTGGCGCCCGGGACGGGCGGAATCGGCTGGTCGGACATGTCGGAGCCTTTCGGATCGGGCGCGGCGGGCGCGCCGGACGGACGCCCGGGCGGTTAGCACGGGGCGGGCCGGGGCGGCAAACGGGGCCGCGCCCCGACGGCGCCCGCAGCGCATGGGCGGAAGCGCGCGGATGTGACGAAAGCGAATGGTTTCCGCCAGGTGCGGTGCTGCTCTAGGCTCGGCAGCGGAACCGGCGGCAAGCCGGACCGACAGGGAAGAAGCCGAATGACACCACCCGCCACCGGACGCCGGGCACTGCTCGCCGCTGCCGCTGTCCTCGCCGCCCCACGCCTCGCCGTCGCGGAGGACCCATGGCCTGCCAAGCCCGTCCGCTACATCTGCCCTTATGCCGCCGGCGGGCCGACCGACACGCTCTCGCGCCAATTCTGCCAGAAGATGTCGGAGTTCTCCGGCCAGCAATTCGTGGTGGAGAACCGCACGGGCTCGGGCGGCGTGGTGGGCAACCAGGCGATCGCGCAGGCGGCGCCGGACGGCTACACCATCGGCATGGGCGGGATCGCGACGCATGCGATCTCCCCCACCCTCTATGCGCGCCTGCCCTTCGACCCGCACAAGGATTTCACCTTCGTGACAGGGCTCTGGCGGCTGCCGAACCTGCTGGTGGTGAACAACGACTTGCCGGTGCGCAGCGTGGCGGAGTTGATCGCACTGCTGAAGGCCAATCCGGGGAAGTATTCCTTCGGCTCGGCCGGGCCGGGCACGACGCTCCATATCTCGGGCGAGCTGTTCAAGATGCAGGCCGGGGTGGACATGGCACATGTCCCCTATCGCGGCAGCGCCGCGGCCTATCCGGACATCCTCGCCGGGCGGGTGCACATGATCTTCGACAACATTCCCGGAGCGCTCGCCCAGGCGCGGGAGGGACGGGTGCGCCCGCTCGGCGTCACCTCCCTGCAGCGCAGCCCGGTGGTGTCCGACATTCCCGCGATCTCGGAGACGCTGCCGGGCTTCGACATGACCTCCTGGACCTGCCTCTGCGGTCCTGCCGGCCTGTCGCGCGCGGTGGTGGACCGGATGTCGGCCCTGTCACGGCGCGCGCTGGAATCGGAAGACCTGAAGCGGCAGTACCTCGACCAGGCCTCCACCGCCTGGTGGACGACGCCTGAGCAGATCGCCGATTTCCGCGCCGCCGAGGAAACCCGGCTGGCGCCGATCATCCGCGCTTCCGGCGCGCGGGCGGAGTGATCAGTTCACCGTGATTCGGGCCTCGCGCACCACGCGGGCCCATTTCGCGGATTCGGCACGGAGGTAGGCGGCGAGGTCCTCCGGCGAGGAGGCAACGCCATCCGCCCCCGCAGCGGCCAGGCGGTCCTTCACCGCCTGCTGCGCCAGCGCCTCGCGGATCGCGCTGCTGTAGCGCAGGATCGCCGGCGCGGGCGTGCCGGCGGGCGCCATCACCGCGCCCCAGGATGTCGCCTGCGCGTCTGGCAGGCCGATCTCGGCCACCGTCGGCACATCGGGCAGGAGGCCGGAGCGGCGCGCGCCGGTCACCGCCAGGGCGCGCACCTGACCGCCGCGGATCTGGCCGATGGCGGACGGGATCTGGTCCAGCATCACCTGCACGTTCCCGGCCACCAGGTCGTTCAGCGCAGGCGCACTGCCGCGATACGGCACGTGTTGGATGTCCACGCGCGCGGCGAGCCGGAACAGTTCCGGCACGGTGTGCGTCGAGGAACCCGAACCCGCCGAGCCGTAGGAGAGCGCGCCCGGCCGCGCCCGCACCAGCGCGAGGAATTCCTCCGCCGTCCGCGCCGGCACCTGCGGGTTCACGATCAGCACGTGGTCCGTGGTGAAGGCCATGGAGACGGGCGCGAGGTCGCGCAGCGGGTCGAACCCGAGATTCGCATAGAGATGCGGGTTCACCGTCAGCGTGCCGGTGGTGCCCATCAGGATGGTGTGGCCATCCGCCGGGCTGCGGACGACGTTCTCGACGCCGATGTTGCCGCCGGCGCCGGCGCGGTTCTCGACCACCACGGGCTGGCCGAGCGTTTCCTGCAGGCGCTCCGCCAGCACGCGCGCGACGACGTCGGTGGCGCCGCCGGCGGGGAAGGGCACGACGAAGCGGATGGAGCGGGTCGGCACCCAGGGCGCCTGCGCGCGCGCGACGGCGGGTGCGAGCAGCGTGGCGGCGAGCAATGTGCGTCGTGTCGTTCTCATGGCACTTCCCCCTCTTTGCTTGTCGTTGTTCAGCAGTAGGCGTGGCGCGACGTCACCTCACGGACCACGGTTTCGGGATCCTCGGCCCACCAGCGGTTGGATAGGATCTCGACCTCCACCCCGCCGCCCCAGCCCGCGGCTTCGGCCATGGCGCGGATGGCGGGGATGTCGATGACGCCCTCACCCGGCAGGCCACGGTCGAAGACGAGGTCGGTGGTCGGCACCTTCCAGTCGCAGACATGGAAGCCGGCGATGCGGCCCTTTGCACGCGCCATCTGCCGCTCGAGGTCAGGGTCCCACCAGACGTGGTAGACGTCGACCGCGACGCCGGTGCCCTCGCCCAGCTCGTCGCAGAGATCGAGCGCCTGGCCGAGCGTGGAGAGCACCGATCGATCGGCGCAGGTCATCGGGTGCAGCGGCTCGAGCGCGATGGTGACGCCGGCGGCGCGCGCCTCGGGCAGGATGGCATGCAGGCCTTCGCGCACCATGTCGCGCGCGCCGGGGAGGTCCTTGGAACCCTCGGGCAACCCGCCGCAGACCATGACGAGGCAATCGGCGCCGATGGCGTGCGCCTCGGCGATGGCGCGGCGATTATCCTCGATGGCGGCGGCTCGGCCGGCGGCATCGGCGGCGGGGAACATGCCGCCGCGGCAGAGGCCGGTGACGTGAAGGCCAGCATCGCGGATGCGGCGCGCTGCGTTGTCCACGCCCATCGCCTGCAAGACGTCACGCCAGGGGGAAATGCCGGGGATGCCGTGGCGGGCGCAGGCCTCGATGACCTGCGGCAGCGACCAGGGCTTCACCGTGATGGTGTTGAGGCTGAGCGGGCCGGCGGGGTTCATGCGCGGCTGTTCGCGAGAGGGGCTTTGCCCCCCTCGCACTCCCCCCACCAAAGGCCGAAAGGCCTTTGGAAACCAATACCCGCGGTCCAGGGGGCCGTAGCCCCCTGGTGGGGGTGCTCGAGGGGGCAAAGCCCCCTCGATGCCACGCCAAGCATCACGCGACCCCGTGCAGCGCGAGGAGGGTCTTCATCCGCGCCACCGCCATCTCGGGGTCGCGCAGCAAGCCGGCCTTGTCGGCCAGGCGGAACAGTTCCGAGAAGTGCTGGATGCTGCGCGTGGATTGCTGTCCGCCCACCATGACGAAATGATCCTGGTGTCCGTTCAGCCAGGCCATGAACACCACGCCTGTCTTGTAGAAGCGCGTCGGCGCCTTGAAGATGTGGCGGCTCAGCGGGACCGTCGGCGCCAGGATGTCGTGGAAGGTCGAGAGGTCGTTCCGCGACAGTGCCGCGAGCGCGCCGCCCACCGCCGGAGCGATGGGATCGAAGATGCCGAGCAGCGCATCCGAATGCCCCTGCGCGTCGCCCGCGATGAGTTCCGCGTAGTTGAAGTCGTCGCCGGTGTACATGCGCACGCCGCGCGGCAGGCGCCGGCGCATCGCGATCTCCTTCCTGTCGTCGAGAAGGGAGATCTTCACGCCATCGACCTTGTCGGCATGGGCGTGGATGACGGCGAGCGCCGTCTCCATCGCCGCCATGTGGTCATGGTTGCCCCAGTAGCCTTCCAGCGCGGGGTCGAACATCTCGCCAAGCCAATGGATGATGACGGGCTGTTTCACGTGAGACAGGATGCGGCCATAGACGCGCTCGTAGTCCGCGGGGCTGCGCGCGGCCTTGGCGAGCGCACGGGACGCCATAAGGATGATGCGCCCGCCCATAGCCTCGACGGCTTCGCATTGTTCCTCATAGGCACGGATGACGTCGTCCACCGTCACGTCCGGACCTGGCGCCAGGTGGTCCGTGCCGGCGCCTGAGGCCATCACCGCCCCGGGCACGTCCTTCATCGCATCGAGCGAACGGCGGATCAGTTCCTGCGCGCCGACCCAGTCGAGGCCCATGCCGCGCTGCGCCGTATCCATGGCTTCCGCGACGCCGAGGCCGAGCGACCAGAGATGCCTGCGGAAGGCGATGGTACGATCCCAATCGATCTTCACGTCGAGCCAGGGATCCTGCTCGGCGCGCGGGTCGGCCACGACATGCGCTGCGGCCAGCGCCACGCGCGGGAAGGGCGGCGTGGCCTTCGGGAAATCGCGCGGCGCGGAGGTGGTGAAGGCTTCCAGCGCCCCGTTGCCGTTGGGCAGGTTGATGGTCGGCATCGCGTTGCTCCTTTGGTGATCCGGTTCAGACCTCCGCGCCCTTCGGCGCTGCGGTCATCGGGTCACACCTCCAGCTTCGGCAGGTCGATCCAGCGGCGCTCCGCCCAGGACTTGAGTCCCGCTTCCGCGAGCTGCACGCCCTTCGCGCCGGCCAGCAGGTTCCACGGATAGTCGGCGCGCTCTCCGGCGACGTGCCTGAGGAACTCCTCCCACTGCATGCGGAAGCCGTTGGGGAAGTCCTGCGTCGTGGGCACTTCCTGCCAGCCGGCGAAGAAGTCGATGGTCTGCGGCTGGTCGGGGTTCCACACCGGCTTCGGCGTCGCGACGCGCGACTGGGTCCAGCACTTGTGCAGGCCGCAGATGGCGGACCCATGCGTGCCGTCCACCTGGAAGGTCACCAGGTCGTCGCGGCGCACGCGCGTGACCCAGGAGGAATTGATGTGCGCGATCGCCCCGCCTTCCAACTGGAAGGTGGCATAGGCGGCGTCGTCGGCATCCGCCTTGTAGGGCTTGCCGTCTTCCCCGATGCGCTCGGGGATGTGCACGGCGCCGAGGCAGGACACCGCTTCGACATTGCCGAACAGGTTGTCCAGCACGTAGCGCCAGTGGCAGAGCATATCGAGGATGATGCCGCCGCCCTCAGCCTTCTTGTAGTTCCAGGACGGGCGCTGCGCGGGCTGCAGGTCGCCTTCGAAGACCCAGTAGCCGAACTCGCCCTTCACCGAGCAGATGCGGCCCAGGAACCCGGAATCGATCACCATCTTCAGCTTGCGCAGCCCGGGCAGGAACAGCTTGTCCTGCACGACGCCGTTCTTGATGCCCTTCGCCTTGGCGAGCCGCGCCACGTCGAGCGCGTCGGCCAGCGTGTCGGCGGTCGGCTTCTCGCAATAGATGTGCTTGCCGGCGGCGATCGCCTTGCGCAGCAGGCCGGCACGCATCTGCGTCGTGGCGGCGTCGAAGAAGATCTCGTCGTTCGGATCGGCCAGGCAGGCATCGAGATCGGTGCTGACGCGACTGATGCCGTGCGCCTTCGCCAGCGCCTCCAGCTTCGCGCGGTTGCGTCCGACGATCACCGGATCCGGCATCAGCGTGTCGCCATTGGCGAGCTTCACGCCGCCCTCGGCGCGAATGGCCGCGATGGACCGGATCAGATGCTGGTTCATCCCCATCCGGCCGGTGACGCCGTTCATGATGAGGCCGATGCGGCGTTCCGCCATATGCTCGAGTCCCTTACGAAAGCCAGCGGTGAAGATTGGCGGCGACGAAGCCGTCATCTGTCAGCAGCGGATAGCGCTCGGCCACCCTGGTCAGCAGTTCCGCCTGTCCGGGGGAGAGCGATTCATGCTCGTCGAGGCACCAGGTGCCTTCGAGCAGGCCCTGGCGCCGAAGCACCTCGTGGCAGCCCGCGATCACGCCATGGAAGTCGTGCGCCACGTCGAAGACCGCGGCGTTCATTTCCGTCACCGCGGCATCGAGCGCCAGAAGGTCGGTCGGCACGCGGTTCTCCAGCGCAGCCTCGCGGCAGCGGGCGTGCAGTTGCGCCGCGGCGCGCGTCCAGACGCTCCAATGGCCCAGCAACCCGCCGGCGATGCGCATCGTCACGCTGCGGCCTTCGTGCGAGAGCCGGAAGGGCGTCAGCAGGTCCGCGACGATGTGGTCGTCATTGCCGGTGTAGAGCGCGATGCGGTCCTGCGCGCCGGCCTCCAGCACACCGCGCAACACGTCGAGCGTCGCATAGCGGTTGAAGGGCGCGATCTTGATGGCGACCACGTTCGGGATCGCCGCAAAGCGCTTCCAGAAGGAGGAAGGCAACGGCACCCCGCCCACCGCCGGCTGCAGGTAGAAGCCGAAGACCGGCATCTCGGCGGCCACAGCCTCGCAATGCGCGATGATCTCGTCCTCGGAGGCACCCTTCCATGCCGCGAGCGAGAGCAGCGCCGCATGGTAGCCGAGCCCGCGCGCGATCCGCGCTTCCTTCACCGCCTGCTCGGTCCGCCCGATCGCGCCCGCGACCAGGATCGGCGCGCCCGCGCGCTCGGAGGCGGCCTCGGCGGCGATGCGCAGCACCGGCTCGTAGAGGCCACGCTCGCGGATGGCGAACTGCGTCGTGTGGACGCCGACGGCAAGCCCGCCCGACCCGGCATCGAGGTAGTAGCGCGACAGCGCCTTCTGCCGCCGCGCATCCAGCGCCCGGGCGCTGTCCAGCGCCAAGGGATGCGCCGGGATGACGCAGCCCTCCCTCAGGCGTGCGGCAAGGCCCTCCGGCCAGTCCTGCCAGCGCAGACCCACACTCTCCTCCCTGGTCGGTAACTGGACGGTTACTCTACCGGCGCCCGGACAGGGGTCAAGCCGCGCGCTTCGGCGGGATCCGAAGCGTCGGGGCGCGAAATTTTGCTATGGTTTCGAAATGAGGAGCGGCCGGTGATCCTCCGCCTCGGCCTGTTCGGTGGCCTCGCGGCCGTGCTGGACGGCCAGAGGCTGCGCCTGACGACCCGCAAGGCGGCAGCGCTTCTGGCGCTGCTGGGCCAGCGGCCGGGGCGGCCGGTGCCGCGCGCGCGCATCGCCGCCCTGCTCTGGCCCGAGAGCGGGGAGGCGGCGGGCCGCACCAGCCTGCGCCAGGCCCTCGCCCTGCTGCGGCGAGACCTCGGCGACGGCGCCCCGCAGCCGCTTCCCGATGGCGACGCCCTGCTGCTGCCCGCCGAGCGCGTGGAAAGCGACGTCGCCGCCTTCGAGCGTGCCCTCGCCGATCCCGCCAGCCTGACGGAGGCCGCGGCGCTGCACGATGGCGAGTTCCTCGCCGGCTTCGATGCCGGCAGCGACGTCTTCGAGGACTGGCGCCGCGACGAGGCTGCGCGCCTGCGCGAGGGCCTCGCGGCCGCTCTCGCCGCCGCCCTCGCGCGGGCGGAAGGCGCGGCCGCCACCCGGCTCGCCACCGCGCTCCTCACCGTCGAGCCGGCGGCGGAGGATGCCCACCAGGCGCTGATCCGCGCCCATCTCGCCGAGGGCGCTCTCGGCGCGGCCATGCGCCAATACGCGAAGTGCAGGCAGGTGCTGCGGCGCGAATTCGGCGTCCCGCCCTCCACCACCACCGAGGCGCTGCACGCCCGCATCCGCGCGCCCCAGCCGCCGGAGGGCGACGCCGCGGGCGAGGACCGCCCGACCCTCGCGGTGCTGCCCTTCACCGACCTGTCCGAGGATCCTGCCCATGGCTGGCTGGCGCAGGCCTTCGCGGAGGACCTGACGGCCGCGCTCGGCCGCTTCCGGGCGCTGCATGTCATCGCCGCCGCCTCGGTCGCCGCGGTGCACGAACCGGGCGCGCCGCGGGCCGAGACCGCCGCGCGGCTCGGCGCGCGCTACCTGCTCTCGGGCAGCCTGCGGCGCGCCGGGTCGCAGGTGCGGCTGACCGCCGAGCTGACCGACGCGCGGGAGGGCAGGCACCTCTGGTCGCAGCGCCTCGACCTGGCGGTGGATCGCCTGCCGGCGATCGAGGATGAGATTGTCGCCGCCATCGCCGGCACCCTCGCCAAGCGGCTCGAACAAAGCCTGGTGCGCGAGGCACGCCTGCGCCCCGCCGCCGACCTGCGCGCCTGGGAATGCTGGCTGCGCGGCCTGTTCCTGCTGCGCACGGGAGAGGAGACCCACGCGCAGGAAGCCGAGGCGCTGTTCCGTCGCGCGCTCGATCTCGACCCCGGCTTCGCGCGGGCGGAGGCCGGGCTGTCGCTGGTCCAGTTCAACGACTGGTCCTGCATGGCCTGGGACCGCTGGCCGGACCGCGAGCGCGGCGCCTTCGAGCACGCCCGCCGCGCCGTCGCGCTCGACGAGTCCGACGCGCTCGCGCACATGATCCTCGGGCGCGTCTTCCTCTACCGTCGCGATTTCGACCGCGCCGACCACCACCTGGAGCGCGCCGAGACGCTGAACCCGCACGATGCGGACCTGCAGACGCAGTTCGCGCTCACGCATTGCCTGCTCGGCCGGCCCGAACAGGGGCGGGCGGCGGCGGCGCTCGCGGTCCGGCTCAACCCATTCCATGACGACTGGTACTTCGCCTATGCGGCGGTCCCGGCCTTCTGCCTCGGCGCCTATGAGGAAGCGCTGGCGCTGAATGACCGCGCGCCGGAGATCGCCACCGACGTGGAAGCCTGGCGTGCCGCGGCACTGGCGCATCTCGGCCGCACGGGGGCGGCCGCTGCGGCGCTCGCCCGCTTCCGCGAACGGTTCCGCGAACGCATCACCTTCGGCCGCGCGCCGGACCCCGGCGAGGCGGCGCGCTGGCTCGCGCATGTGAATCCGTTCCGCCGCCCCGAGGACCTGGCCCGGCTGATGGACGGCGCGCGCAAGGCGGGGCTGGAGGATGCCCCGCCGGCGTGACCCGGCGCATTCAGAACTGGATGTCGAGGCGGCGCAGCAGCGGGCCCCAGCGTTGCGCCTCGCGTGTCAGGAAGGCCTGGAAATCGGCGGGCGAACCGCCGGCGGCGACGATTCCCTCGTTCAGCAGGCGTTCCTTCACCGTCGCATCCGCGGTCGCGGCAGCGCCGGCGGCGTTCAGCCGCGCGATCGCCTCGGACGGCGTGCGCGCAGGGGCGAGCAGCCCGAACCAGGTGACGGCGACGAGGCCGGGGTAGAATTCGGCGAAGGTCGGCTGGTCGGGCAGGTTCGGCAGCCGCGTCTCCCCGGTCCAGCCGATGATCTTCGCGCGGCCGGAACGCGCCACCGCGAGGCCCGTCGCCCCGCCGACCAGGATGGAATCCAGCGTGCCGGCCAGCAGGTCGTTCATCTGGTGGGCGTCGCCGCGATAGCCGACATCCTGCCAGTCGAGGTTCAGCCTTTCCTGGATCAGCGCGCCGGCGATGTGGTTGAAGGATCCGCGCCCGTTGTGGCCCCAGGTCACCTTGCCGGGATTGGCGCGGACATGGGCGACGAAGCCTTCCAGCGTGTCGGGGATGCCGGGCCGCACCGCGATGCAGAAGGGCAGCGTCGCGACGTGGACGACCGGCGCGAAATCCTCCGGCTTGTAGGGCAGGTTGCGCCCGATGAGCGGGTTGATGGTCAGCGTGGTGCCGGAGGACATCAGCAGCGTGTGCCCGTCCGGTGCCGCGCGGGCCACGGCCTCGGCGCCGATGACGGTCTGCGCGCCGGGCTTGTTGTCGATCACCACGCTTTGGCCGAGCAGCGGCGCCATGCGCTCCGCCACCAGCCGCGCGGTCACGTCGGTCGAACCACCTGGCGGGAAGGGCACGACGATGGTGACGGGGCGGGAAGGCGACCAGGCCCTCTGCGCGCGCGCCGTCCCCGCGGCGACGAGGCCGAGCGCCGGCAATGCGCGCCGGCCGATGGTGAAGGTCATCGGCGCCATCCTCCCTGGATCTTGTCCGCGAGCCTGCCACCGGCAGCGCGCCGTTGCCACAGGGCGATGCGTCAGCGGCGCGTCAGCGCCACCAGGTAGCGGCAGGGTTTCGAACGGGACGGGTTGCGGAAGGCATGGCCCTGCGGCGCATCGAGGTCGAAGGCGAGGCAGTCGCCCGCTTCGAGCACCGTCTCCTCGGCGCCTTCCTGCACGACGAGCCGCCCCGCGATCGCCCAGACCACCTGCCCGCGCAGGAACGCGAAGGAATTGGCGGTGTAGTCCACACGCGCATCGGGCGGCAGTTCCACCTCGACCAGTTCGGGGTCGGCGGCGGGCGGCGAGACGGCGCGGCGTCGATACCGCGTCGCCGGGTCGATCCAGACCGGCTGCGCGCCCGCACGCACGACGCGGGAGGCGCCGGCATCCGCCTCGGCGCGCGCAAGCAGCGTGGAGACGGTCAGGTGCAGCGCGCCCGACAGCCGGCCGAGCAGGGCCGCGGTCGGGCTTGCCTCGGCGCGCTCGACCTTGCTGATCATGGCGCGGGAGACGCCCGAGGCCGCCGCGAGATCCGCGATCGACCAGCCCCGTGCCTCGCGCTCGCGCTTGAGGCGCCTGGCGATCAGCAGGTCCAGCGGGGGCGTTTCCGCATCATCCATCATAGTGGACATGAAACGACGATAGTGGATACTTGCTGCCATGACCATGCCCCCACCCCCTGGCCACAATGGCGGGCCGCCGCTCGACGAGGCGAACGACGACCCCGCCGGCTGGCGGCACTGGTGCTGGCGGCGGGCCCACAGGCGGGCGTGGAAGACCCCGCCGCGCGAGATCGCCCTGCGACGCCTGGAACGTGCCGAGGAACTCGGCATGACCTACCGCGAATACACGCTCGAGATCCTGGAACGGGGGCGGCACCTGTGACCCTGCGCATCGCGGAAGGTGGGCTCGACGACCCGCGGGTGCAGGCGCTGCTCGGGATCCATCTCGCCATGGCGCGCGCGGCGACGGCGGAAGGGTTCGCCTTCGCGCTCGACCCTTCCGGCCTGAGGCTGCCGGAGATCCGCTTCTTCGGCGCCTGGGACGGCGAGAAGCTGCTCGGCGTGGGGGCGCTCAAGCGGACGGCACCGGAGCAGGGCGAGGTGAAGTCCATGCACACGGCCGAGGCCGCGCGCCGGCGCGGCGTGGGCGGTGCGATGCTCCGCCACATCGTCGCCGAGGCGCGGGCGACGGGCTTGACGAGGCTGAACCTGGAAACGGGCACCGGCGCCTATTTCCGGCCGGCGGTTGCGCTCTACCTGGCGCACGGCTTCGTGCCCTGCGGGCCGTTCGGCGACTACGTCGCGAGCTCGGAGAACCGATTCCTGACGCTGGCGCTGCGCCAGAGCAGATCCCGATCAGGTGGACTCACCTGATCGGGTGAAGATGCTCGCAAAAACAAAGACCTGGAGCCGTGTTCGTGAGCCGAGGCGAACGGAAACCGCTCTAGCCTGCCGCCTTACGGATAGGGCGTCGGCGGCAGGCCGAGGAGCGAATCCACCCGCGTCACGACGTCCCGGCTCACGGGCCGGTTGGCCGCGGCGGCGAGTTCGTTCGACCGGGCGCGCGCGATGGCCACATCCCGCGCGATCGGATCCTGGATGGACAGCGCCTGCACCATGGCGCGCTCATACGACGCGATCTGGCCGACGCGGGAATTGGGCGCCGCATTCGCGCGCGCGGTGGGCGAGGCATGGGCGGCATTGAGGGCGCCGAGCGCGCTCGCCACCGCGCCGCGATCGTTCGAGGCGCCGCGGCCTGGGGCGCCCGCGCCACCGGGACCGACGCCGCCCCCAATGCCACCGCCGCGTCC
>NZ_JAAEDM010000082.1 GCF_018129065.1 Neoroseomonas soli
CACCTCCGCCCATCTGCGCCGCGCCGCCGCCGTTCCGCCGGCCGAGATCGCCGCCGCCGCGCAGGCGCTGCTCGCCGCGCGGCCGGCGTTGACGGAAGCGGAACTCGCGCAGGGGGTCCACGCGATGCTCGGGCTCGATCCCGCGTCGCAGGTGGCGGTCGCGGCGCGGCTCGCGGCCCTGCTGGGGGCGGGGACGATCCGATTGGGTTGAGCGGGCTCGCCTGAAGCGGCTTCCGCAGATGCTCGCTGACAACGACCACGCCACGCCGATCGTCGCGCGCGTCTTCACGCGATCCGGTGGTTCCACCTGACCGGACGCGCAGGACCGCGCGGCGGGAAGCTCGGCCAGGCCGCGAGGGGGCTGCGCCGTCGCCGCCGGATGCGCAGGCGGCGACCCAACGCCGCCCCAGGCGCGCCGACGGCCGGGCGCATGTGAAGGGGCGGCGGCGGCGCGCGGCCGCGCTCAGACCGGCGGGGCTGCGCCGCGCTGCGCCTTCAGCTCGTCGCGGATCTCGGTCAGCAACGTCTCGGTCGGTGTCGGCGCCGGCGGGGCCTTGGCCTTCTCCACCGCCTGGGAGGCCTGCAGCTTGCTCAGGATCTTGACCATCCAGAACACCGCGAAGCCGACGATCACGAACTTGATGATCGCGTTGATGAACCGGCCGATCGCGAGCACCGCCGCGCCGCCCTCGCGGGTGGCTTCCAGCGACGGCCGCCGCTCGCCGGAGATCACGATGAACAGGTTCGAGAAGTCGATCCCGCCCATCAGGATGCCGATGATCGGGTTGAACAGGTCCTCCACCATCGAACTGACGATCGCAGTGAAGGCGGCGCCGATCACCACGCCAACGGCGAGGTCGATGACGTTGCCGCGCATGATGAAGGCTTTGAACTCCTTCACCCACTCCGGCTCCCTGATCGGGATATGGCTGGTGATCTTGTTCGCGCGGTCGCTCATCGGCTGCGTCTCCTTCGGGCTGCATGGGGCAGCCACAGGCGATCATCCTGCGCTGCCCCGTTCCTTTCCAGTCGCGAAATCGTTGCCGGCCCGGCTAAGGCGTGGCCGGGCAGGGGGCGCAGCCTGGCAACGGCGCGGCGGCGGATCTTCCATACGAGCGGGCGTGACTGCCCCGACGCGGTTGGCGCTGGAGGGGCGCGGCGCCATCATCGCCGCATGGCCGCCCCCTTCGACCAGCACGTGACCTTCCTCTACGCCGAGGACCCCGAGGCGTCCTGGCGCTTTTACGAGGAGGTGCTCGGCCTGCCGCTCGCGCAGGACCAGGGTTCCTGCCGCATCTACGCGGTGGCGCCCGGCGGTCGGGCCTTCGTGGGCGTCTGCCGGGCCCGCGGGCCGCGCGCGGCGGATAACCCGCGGCTGGAAGGCGGCGCGGTCGTCACCTTCGTCCACCAGGATGTCGAGGGCTGGCACGCGAGGCTGCGGGCGAAGGGGATCGAGGTCGCATCTGCTCCCGCCTATTCAGCGGCATACCGCGTCACCTCGTTCTTCTTCCGCGACCCGGCGGGCTACACGCTGGAGATCCAGCGCTTCGAACGGCCCGACTGGCCCGCCCCCGGAGGGTGATCGCGACGCCGCCGCGGGATTCCCATTTCCCTACTGCTCGGGACAGGGCAGTGTGCGCGCAAACCAACAGGGGGACTTCCGGGTTGGCCGAGTTCTGGGCCGAATGGGGCAATCTCGCCTATCTCGCGGCAGCAGTTTGGGCGTTTTTCGAGGGTGAGACCTTCGTGCTGGCCGCATCGGCGATCGGCGCGACGATGGGGCTTGTCGACCCGTGGATCCTGATGGGCTCGGTCTGGATCGGCTCCTACCTGGGGGACCAGACTTGGTTCTATCTCGGGCGCCGCTACGGGCCGGCCATGCTGCGCCGGATTCCCGGGTCCCGGCCACGCGTCGAGAAGGCGAATGCGCTGCTCGAACGCTACGGGACGCTGTTCATCCTCTCCTTCCGCTTCCTTTACGGCATCCGCAACATCGCCTCGGTGGTCTGCGGGCTGGCGGGCTACAACTGGGCGCGCTTCGCGCTGCTGAACTTCATCGCCGCAGGCGTCTGGGCAGGGTCCTTCGTCGCGGCGGGATGGTTCCTCGGCGCCTGGCTCGGGGTGGAACGGCTGTTCTGGAGCATCGCCGGCATCGCGGGGCTGGCGCTCATCTTCTTCATCATCCGCCACCGCCGCGACCGCGCGCGCAACCGGGCGGCGCAGGGCGCCGCCCCGGGCTGACGGTCGCGCCGGCCGTAACCCCGCCAGCCTCGCGTGCGGATGCGCCCGGCAATGACGCCGGGCGCATCAGGCGTGGATGCCGGCCATGTAGCTGAAGGGCTCGGCATCGCGGCGCAGCAGCGGCCAGCCGGCGGCGAGCTTCGCGCGCATGTCGTCGAGCTTCATCTCGCTGCGCGGCGCGTTCTCGGGGTCGTGGTAGATCATGCTGCCGTCGCGCGCGCCGATGATGGCCGAGGCATGGCCGTAGCTGCTGCCTCCCGCCGTCTTGATCCAGGGCAGGAAGAGCGGGCCCCAGATCATCAGCTCCACCTCGAGCGCCTCGGTCGTCGCCGGCAGGCCGCCGTCGAGCTCGACCAGGTGCTCGTTCTGCATGAGGGTGGGCAGCCAGCCCTTGCTGATCGTCCAGTGCCCCATGCGCACCGTCCCGTCGGCCTGCGGCAGCGGGCGGGAATAGAGCGCGGGCACGCCCTGGCGCGGGCCCGCCTCGAAGGAATAGGCGATCATGCAGGCGGTGGCGTACCAGCAGCCGGTTGGGTCATCGAGATGCTGGTTGCCGCCGAAGTCGAGTTGGCTGACGAAAGGCACATCGAGGTACATGACGCGGTCCTCCTGCCCCTGCCCGCCAGTGAATACCACGGGGAGGCGCCGGACGACGTAACGCTTCACACCCCGCCGTCCCGCGGCTGGCCGGCCCGGTCAGGACGCCGGGGGTCCCGGGCCGCACCGACCTGCCGGTCGTTGCCTCCCACCGCACGGGCATGTCCGCGCGCGTGGCGAGGCCGGGTGAGGGTGATGGTGGCGCCGCCGGCGGACCCCCGGTGGCGGGCGCGCCGCCATCGGCAGCGCGCCAGCTATGCCGCCCTCTACCGCGCCAGCATGGTCTGCGGCAGCCAGGTCACGATGGCGGGGAAGACCGTGACGATCGCGACCGCGATCAGCATCAGGAAGAAGAAGGGCAGGGTGTAGCGCGCCACCTCGAAGATGCCCTTGCCGGTCAGCCCCTGCAGCACGAACAGGTTGAAGCCGACCGGCGGCGTGATCTGCGCCAGTTCCACCACCAGCACGATGAAGATGCCGAACCACACCAGGTCGAAGCCAGTGCTGTGGATGATCGGCAGCACCACCGAGACGGTCAGCACGATCATGCTGATGCCGTCGATGAAGCAGCCGAGGATCAGGTAGATGATCGTGAGGAACAGGATGATCATGTAGGGGCTGAAGCCCTGCGATCCGACCCAGGCCGCCATCGCCCCAGGGATGCCGGAATAGGCCATGGCCTGCGTCAGGAAGGCCGCGCCCGCGAGGATCAGGTTGATCATGCAGGACAGCCGCACCGCGCCCATCAGGCTGTCGCGGAACGAGTTCCAGGACAGCGAGCCGCCCCAGGCCGAGAGCGCCAGCGCGCCCACCACGCCGAACACCGCCGCCTCGGTCGCGGTCGCCCAGCCGAGGTAGATGCTGCCCATCACGAAGCCGATCAGCAGCACGACGGGAATGAGCTGCCCGCTTTCCTTCAGCTTCATGGCGAAGGGCATGGGCGGGTCGCGCGGCGGCGTCAGCGACGGGTTCATCATCGACCAGACCGCGATGTAGCCGCTGAACAGCGCCATCAGCATGATCCCCGGGATCACGCCGGCGATGAAGAGCCGGACGATCGAGACCTCCGCCGCCACGCCATAGACGATCATCACGATGGAAGGCGGGATCAGCAGGCCGAGCGTGCCCGCGCCGGCGAGGCTGCCGATCGCCATGGGCTTGTGGTAGCCGCGCTGCAGCAGCGCGGGCAGCGCCATCTTGCCGATCGTCGCGGCGGTCGCCGCCGAGGACCCCGACACCGCGGCGAAGATGCCGCAGCCGATCACGTTCACATGCATCAGCCGGCCGGGGAGCCGCTGCACCCAGGGGGCAAGGCCGCGGAACATGTCCTCGGACAGCCTGGTGCGGAACAGGATCTCGCCCATCCAGATGAAGAGCGGCAGCGCGGCCAGCGTCCAGGAGGCGAGCGACTGCCAGATCGCCGTGCCCATCACCTTCTCGGGCGGCATGGCGGGCATGGCGGGCACCAGCATCGGCAGCACGACCACGCCGACCAGCCCCACCATGGCGAGCGCAAGGCCGATCCAGACCCCGAGGCCGAGGAAGACGAACAGGCAGCCGAGCAGCAGCAGCCCGGCTTCGGTCTGGGCAAGTTCCATCAGACTTCCTCCGACGCGCGTTCGAGCGCCGAGGCCTCGGCCGCCTTGCGATAGGAGGGCGTGCCCCCCGTGAGATGCACCACCAGGTCGTCGATCAGGCAGACGGCGAAGAGCGCCACGCCGGCCCCGACCATCATCTGCGGCACCCAGAGCTTCCAGGCGACCGAGCCCTGCGCCACGTCCTCGAACTCGAAGCTGTCGGAGGCGAGGTCGAGCATCGAGTAGGCGAAGAAGACAGCAAGGCCGACGGTCAGGACGAGGGCCACCGTCTCCATGACGAAGCGCGCCTTGCCCGAGAGCCGCCCGATGATGAGGTCCACCCGGATATGCGCGCCGTGGCGGAAGGCATAGGCGAGCGGCAGCGTGGCCGAGCCGGCGACCGCGAAGGCCGTCAGGTCGTCCGCGCCGAGCACGGTGGCGCCGAACTGCCGCCCCACCACCTGCGCGCCGATGATGCCGGCGATCGCGGCGAGCGCGACGCCGCCGAGGACGCCGCTGAGGAGATAGAGCGCGTCGAGCGCGCGGCGCAGCGGGTTCATGCCACGACGCGCCGCCGCCGGGGTGGGATCGTCATGCTTGGTGTTTCCGTCCGCTCAGGTGACCGGGACCCGCGGGGCGAGTCGTTCCTCATGATCATGCAATGGCCGCGCGGTGGGCGTCGATGCAGCACCTGCGCGATACCCGTGCGGTGAATGCGCGCATGGCGCGCGCTGGCCGGGTATGCGGCCGCGAGTCGGGCGCGGTGACGAAGGATCGGCATGGGGAAGCCATCTGCTGTGCTTGGCGCCGAGATCTTCGGAGTGGCCAAGGCCGTGCCGCAAGGGGCGCGGGGCGGCCCATGGGCCCGCCTCGCGCCGACGCTGCCTCCCTTCTGTGCCGCGGCGGGCCCCGGCTGCCCGCCGCGTGCGCAGTCGGGCGCGATCAGCCCGCCGCGCGGTACTGTTCGAGCAGGCGCTGCCCGTCGGGCCCGGCGCGCTGCGCCCATTCGTCGGCCATGATGCGGCCGACGCGGGCGCAATCGTCGAGGAGCTGCTGCGTCGGCTGCGTCACCTGCATGCCGCGCGAGGCGAGGGTCGTCTCGGTCTCGCGCGTCGCGGCTTCCGCGAGTTCGTAGCCGCGCGTTTCCGCCCGCGCCGCGGCGGCGCGGATCTGCTGCTGCAGGTCGGCGGGCAGCGCCTCCAGCGCGCGGCGGGAGACGAAGACGGCGTTCTTCGTCATCGTGAAGCCGAGCGGGGTGAAGACGCGCGCGTAGTCCCAGGCCTGGGTGTCCACGCCGGTGGCGGCCGAGGTGACCTGCGCCTGCACCACGCCGGTGGCGAAGGCCTGGGCGAGTTCGGCGGATTGCACCAGCGTCGGCTGCGCGCCGATCAGCTGGGCGAAGCGGTTCGTCATCGGCGAATAGGTGCGGAAGCGCGACCCGCGCAGCTGCTCGAGGCTGGTCACCACCTGCTGCGCGTAGAGCCCGGCGGGCGGCCAGGGCAGCATGTAGAGCAGGGTCAGGCCCTGGCGCTGGAAGCGCGCCTCGATGAAGGGCTTCTGCAGGTCGGACAGGCGCTTGGCCTGCTGGAAGTTGGTGACGAGCTGCGGCAGCGCGTCCGCGTCGAAGATCTGGTCCTCGTTCGCATAGGCGGTGAGCAGGATCTCGCCCAGCTGCACCTGGCCGGTCTGCACGCCGCGCTTGATCTCGGTCATGCGCAGCAGCGCGCCGTTGCTGTGCAACTGGATGGAAAGTCGCCCCCCGGCGCCCTGCTCGATCTCCTGCAGCATGGTGCGAATGTTGCGCGTGTGCAGGTTGGTGTCGGCGTAGGGGGTGGCCATCTGCCAGCGCGTCTGCGCGCGGGCGGCGGCAGGGGCCAGGGCGGCGAGCCCGGCGGCGCCCAGCAGGGCGCGGCGATGGAACGTCATGGCTTGGTGTGGTCCCTTCCCTCGGCCGCGGCATCCGAGGCCGCGGCGTTGGGAAAAGTTAGGCCAGGAATGCGCGGGTCGCGCAACCCGGCGCGGCGGTCACACCGGGAAGACGGCCGGATCGACGCCGGCCTGCGACAGGAAGTTGCGGATCTCCACCACCTCGTCCTTCGACAGGCTATGCCGCGAATCGTGGAAGGCGTGGGCATGCCCGTTGAGCTTCACGCCGACACGGCCCGAGCCGTTGTGGGCCAGTTCCGCGCCAAGTTCCTCGAACACCGCCTGCACCGCCCTGGGGTCGATGTTGGCGCTGACTGGATGGGCGAAGATGGCGTGGAGCACCTTGCGGTGGCGGTGGTTCATGGGCGGGCCTTTCCTGGCTGTTGCGCCTGAGACGCCATATTCCGCGCTTCCGCGCCCGTCGCCTTGCGCCGGATCAAGGACCGGAGGCGTCAACCCCGTGGCGCGCAGCGTCGCGACGGAGCCGGGCAGATGCCCTGCGCGGATGCGCGGGCACCGCCTGGCGCGAATATGGACAAGCCCGCCGCGGGCCGGGTCTCGGTCGGGGAGCGCGAAGTGCCACCGTGTCCCGGGCAACGGCGGCCGCCGGCGCGCCATGTCACGGCGCGAACGGCCGCACGCCCGGATCAGCGCGCCGGCGCCTGGGGCACGAAGGAAGCCGGCGACGAGGATACCCGCGGCCGGGCCTCAGGTCCGACCGTAGGTGTCCTCGTAGCGAACGATATCGTCCTCGCCGAGGTAGGAGCCCGACTGCACCTCGATCAGGACCAGCGGGATCATCCCGGGGTTCTCCATGCGGTGCACGCAGCCGAGGGGGAGATAGACGCTCTCGTTCTCGCGCAGCAGGATCTCCTCCGCGTCGCGGCGCACGATGGCGGTGCCGGAGACGACCACCCAGTGCTCCGCGCGGTGGAAGTGCTTCTGCAGCGAGAGCTTCGCGCCCGGCCGCACCTGGATCTTCTTCACCTGGAAGCGGTCGCCCATGATGAGGCCCTCGTAGTGGCCCCAGGGGCGATAGGCGCGGCGATGCTCGGTCGCTTCCTTGCGGCCCTTCGCCTTCAGCGCATCGACGAGCTTCTTCACGTCCTGCGCGCGGTCGCGGTGCATCGCCAGCACCGCATCGTCGGTCACCACCACCACCGCGTCCTCGAGGCCGACGATGCCGGTGACGATGCCCTCGCTGCGCACGAAGCAGTTGCGGCCGTCGATGATCTCGACCGGGCCCTGGGCGGCATTGCCGGCAGCGTCCTTGTCGCTGATCTCCCACAGCGCGGCCCAGGAACCGATGTCGGACCAGCCGATCGAAGCCGGCACCACCGCGGCGTGCTGCGTCCGCTCCATCACCGCGTAGTCGATGGAGATGGAGGGCGCGGCGACGAAGGCCTCAGGCGCGAGGCGCACGAAGTCCATGTCCCGCTTCGCGCCTTCGACGGCCTGGCGCACCGCATGGAGCAGGTCCGGCGCCAGGCGCTCGAGTTCGGCGAGCAGCGTCGAGGCGGTGGCGACGAACATGCCGGAATTCCAGAGATGCCGGCCACCTGCGACGAACTCCGCCGCGCGCGCGGCATCCGGCTTCTCGACGAAGCGGGCGACGGCGCGCACGCCGGGCAGGCCGGGCAGCTCGTCGCCGGATTCGATGTAGCCGTAGCCGGTCTCCGGCGTGGTGGGCAGCATGCCGAAGGTGACGATGCGCCCGGCCCGGGCGGCCGCGGCGGCATGCGCGAGGGCGGCATGCAGCGCGGGCACGTCGCGAACGGCGGAATCGGCCGCCATGATCCACATGACGGTGCCCGGGTTGGCTTCCTCGGCGAGCAGCGCGGCGGCGGCGATGGCGGGCGCGCTGTTGCGCCCGGCGGGCTCGAGCACGATACGCGCGCCCCGGCCGCGCAGTTGCTCGGCGACGAGGAAGCGATGCGCCTCGTTGCACACCACCATCGGCGGCAGGAAGCCTCGGCCCTCGGCGCGCACGGCGGTTTCGGCCAGCATCGGGAGGTCGGAGGCGAGCGGCCAGAACTGCTTGGGATAGCCTTCCCGCGAGAGAGGCCAGAGCCGCGTGCCCGTGCCACCGGACAGGATGACGGGAAGGATGTCGGTGCTGGTCGCGGTCATGTCGCCCGGGGAATCTGTCGCCGAAGGGGATGGGACCATGCCCAGCAAAGGCGGCAAAGGGAAGGCGGGACGAGGGCAGGCCATGGGGCGCCGCCCCCTGGACCCTCGCGGGGGGCAGACGTGCCCCCCGACCCGCGGGACCCGGCCGCGCCCTTCGCCATGGAGCGCGAAGCGCGCCGCGCCCGGACCAGCAACCGAGCCCGGCGGCCGGTCCACGGCGCGAAAGCGAAGCCGGCGGATGCCGGCGCCGGCGCTTGAGGGTCAGGAATCAGGCGGCCCGAGGCCCCGCCTCGGGCCGGGAGCGCAAAGCGCGACCGCGCCCGGACCACCAGCCGCGCCGGGTGCGCCAGCACATGGCGCGAAAGCCGAGCCAGCGGATGCCGGCGCCGGCGCTTGAGGCCCCACAAAAAAGCAGAAGGCGGGTCCCCCCAGGGAACCCGCCTTCCAATCATGCCACCGACCTAAGTGGTCAGTGAAACACTCACCCGCCTTCCTGCAGCGCCGCGTCCTTGCCCTTGCGCAGGTTGGGCATGAGCATCGCGCCGAGCGCGATGGCGGCGATGGCGAGCATCGTCGCGCTGATCGGGCGCTCGACGAACACCATCGGGTCGCCGCGGGACAGCAGCATGGCGCGGCGCAGGTGTTCCTCCATCATCGGGCCGAGCACGAAGCCGATCAGCATCGGCGCCGCCTCCAGCCGCAGCTTGGAGCAGAGGTAGCCGAAGATGCCGAAGACCACCGTCTGGTACACGTCGAACACGTTGTTCTGCAGCGAATAGACGCCGATCGCGCAGAAGATCATGATGGACGGGTACATGAAGCGGTAGGGCACCGAGAGCAGCTTCACCCACATGCCGATCATCGGCAGGTTGATGACCAGCAGCATCAGGTTGCCGACCCACATGGAGGCGATCAGGCCCCAGAACAGGTCGGGCTGCGCTTCCACCATGCGCGGGCCCGGCTGGATGCCCTGGATGATCAGCGCGCCGACCATCAGCGCCATCACGGCGTTGGCCGGGATGCCGAGCGTCAGCAGCGGGATGAACGAGGTCTGGGAGGCGGCGTTGTTCGCCGATTCCGGACCCGCCACGCCCTCGATGGCGCCGGTGCCGAACTCGTGGCGCCCCTTCGAGACCTTCCGCTCCATCATGTAGGAGCCGAAGGAGGAGAGCGCCGCACCACCGCCCGGCAGGATGCCGAGGAAGGTGCCTACCAGAGTGCCGCGGAGCACGGAGGGGACGGCACGGCGGAATTCCTCCCGCGTCATCATCAGGCTGCCGACCTTGCCCGACATCACCGAACGCGCCTCTGGGCGCTCGAGGTTCAGGATGATCTCGGCGATGCCGAACATGCCCATGGCCATGGAGACGAAGCCGACACCGTCCGACAGTTCCGGGATGCCGAAGGTGAAGCGCTGCTGGCCCGTCTGCACGTCCGTGCCGACCATGCCCATGGAGACGCCGAGCACCACCATGCCGATCGACTTCACCACCGAGCCCTGCGCCAGCACCGCCGAGATGACGAGGCCGAGGAACATCAGCGAGAAGTAGTCCGCCGGGCCGAAGGACAGCGCCACCTGCGTCAGCAGCGGGCCCGAGGCCGCGACCACGACCGTCGCGACCGTGCCCGCGAAGAAGGACCCAAGCGCCGCGACGGTCAGCGCCGCGCCCGCACGCCCGCGCCGGGCCATCTTGTAGCCCTCGAGCGTTGTCACGACCGAACTGACCTCACCGGGCAGGTTCAGCAGGATGGCCGTGGTCGAACCGCCGTACTGCGCGCCGTAGTAGATGCCGGCGAGCATGATGATCGCGGTGGTGGCCGGCTGGCCGAAGGTGATCGGCAGCAGCAGCGAGATCGTCGCCACCGGGCCGATGCCCGGCAGCACGCCGATCGCCGTGCCGATGAGGCAGCCGATCAGGCAGAAGAGCAAATTGTTGAAGGTCAGCGCGACGCTGAAGCCGTGCGCCAGGTTTGCGAAGAGATCCATGGTTCCGGTCCCCCTGCCTCAGAATACCGGCCAGACCGGCACGCGGATGTCGAGCTCGTAGATGAACACCGCCCAGCACAGCGCGCAAAGGAACGCCACCAGCCCGAGGACGCCGACCGGCTTGTGTGTTTCGTCAGCGAAGGCGGACAGCACCACCGACGTGGCGATCGCCACCATCAGCCCGAGCGGCTCGAGCAGCAGGCCGAACAGGGTGAAGGCCGCGCTGATCAGGAAGAGTGGCCGCCATGACTTCACGACGCTGACGATCATGCAGCCGACGAAGAGGCCGATGCCGAGCGGATTCCAGCCCGCGCCGACCCAGCCCGGCATCCCCGCTGCGACGAGCCCGGCCGCGGTGCCGCCGACGGCGCCCGCGAGCAGGAAGCCGATCTCCGGGCCCGTCCACATCGGGATCGGGTCCGGGCCGTTGAACAGCGAGAGCAGGAGGACGATCGCGCCCAGGCCGAGCAGAATCCAGAAGGCCAGCATGGGCATGTAGCCCGGCCCCATGCGCCGAGCGGTCCCGAGCGTGTGGTCCATGTTGAGCCACAACCCGACCACGGCGAATCCGATCAGGAGCGCCGCGGAAATTAGGTCCTTTGTATTGATTTTCATGCTTGTCGGTCCACCCCACCCGCTATGCTAGCAGTTCCGTAACAAAAATCAGTCGGCCGTCGCGCCGGCAGCCTGCACGAGGGGCGCCCACAGCGCCACCTCGCGCCGCACGAAATCGCCGTAACCTTCGGCCGTCAGGTCGCCCGGCGTTCCGCCGAGTTCCGAGAACCGCGCGCGCACCTCGGCCGAGCCCAGGAAGGCGCGCGTCTCGCGGTTCAGCCGCTCGACGATCGCGGCCGGCGTGCCCGCCGGCGCCGAGAGCCCGAACCATGAATCGCTCGCAAGGTCGAAGCCCTGCTCGCGGAAGGTCGGCACGTCGGGGAAGGCGGGGTGCCGCTGCGCGGAGGCCATCCCCACCGCCACCACCGAGCCCTGCCGGATATGCGCGACCGAGGAAGGCAGGCTGTCCGACATCATCGGCACCTGGCCGGCGATCACCGCCTGCATGGCGGGGCCCGCGCCGCGGAACGGGATGTGGTTCAGCTCGACGCCGATCAACTGCCCCATGCGCACCACCATCAGGTGGTTGGAGGAGCCGGCGCCCGAGGTCGCGACATCGAGCCCGCCGGGCCCGCGCGCCTTCGCCGCCGCGTCCTGCAGCGTGCGGATGCCCGAACGCGGGTTCGCCACCCAGACGGTCGGGTTCGAAACGACGAGCGCGATGTGCGCGAAGTCGGCCACCGGGTCATAGCGCACGCGCCCGCGGTAGACCGCGGGGCTGATGGCGTGGCTCGCGATGTTCGACATGACCAGCGTGTAGCCATCGGGTGCGGCGCGGGCGACGGCCTCGCTGCCCACCGTGGCGCCGGCGCCGGCGCGGTTCTCGACGATGACGGAGACGCCCAGGCGCTCCTGCAGGCCGGCCGCGACGAGGCGCGCGACGAGGTCCGTGGTGCCGCCGGGCGCGAAGGGAACCACGAGGCGGATCGGCTGCGACGGCCACGCGCCCGCCTGCGCCAGCGCGCGGCGGCTCGCGGTGCCCGCGACGACGGATCCGGCCAGCACGGTTCGCCGGCTAAGCGCCCAGGACATTGTACCTCCCCAATTCCCGGGTGGCCCTATGGCATGTGACATTCAGCGCCGCAAGCGGCGCGGCTTGTATCGCGGCCGGGCGCACCTATGCTCCCCGCATCTCCCCCAGCACCGGGATCCCCGACATGCTCCCCAACGACCCGCAGCGCGCGATCCGCGAGGCCACGGCAGCCGCCGAACCACGCCTGATCGAGATGCGCCGCGACATCCATCGCGTGCCGGAACTCGCCTTCCAGGAGACCCGCACCGCGGGCATCGTCGCGGCCGAGCTCGCGCGCCTCGGCATCCCGCACCGCACCGGTGTCGGCCGCACCGGCGTGGTCGGCGAGATCAGGGGCGGCCGTCCCGGCCCGGTGCTCGCCATCCGCGCCGACATGGACGCGCTGCCGATCCACGAGGAGACGGCAATCGACTTCGCCTCGACCGTGGATGGCCAGATGCACGCCTGCGGGCACGACATCCACACCGCCACGCTGCTCGGCGTCGCCGCCGTGCTGAAGGACCTCGCGCCCGCGCTCGCCGGCACGGTGCGCCTCGTGTTCCAGCCGGCGGAGGAAGTCCTCGAAGGCGCCGCCGCGATGATCGCCGACGGCGCGGCCGACGGCGTGGACATGGCGATCGGCTTCCACAACCACCCGGACATGCCGGTCGGCACCTTCGGCTATGTGCGAGGCGCCTCGCTCGCCGCGTCCGACCGCTTCGACCTGATCGTTCGCGGCAAGTCGGGCCACGCGGCACATCCCTACGCCGCGGTCGATCCCATCGTCGCGGCGGCGCATTTCGTCGCCCAGGCGCAGACGGTGGTGAGCCGCGAGATCAAGCCGCTGCACCCCGCCGTCGTCACCGTCGGCATGTTCCAGGGCGGCACGACCTACAACATCATCCCCGAGCGCGTGCACCTGAAGGGCACCGTCCGCACGCTGCACGACGACGCGCGCGACACTGCGGAAGCGGCGCTCAAGCGCCTGGCCGACGGCCTGCAGGCGACGATGCGCGTGACGTGCGACATGACCTACGTGCGCAAGGTGCCGCCGCTGGTCAACGACGACCGCGTGCTCGAACCCGTCATCGCCGCCGTGCAGCGCCAGATGGGCGCGGCGCCGGAACCCGGCGAGCCTTCCATGGGTTCGGAGGACTTCGCCGAATTCGCCGCCCGCGCGCCCGCCTTCCAGCTGCGCATCGGCTCCGGCGCGCCGGGCCGCGACGACCGGCTGCACAATGCCTTCTACCAGCCGGACGAACGCTGCATCGGCCTCGGCGTGCAGGCGCTGAGCCGCGCGGCGCTGGACATCCTGACGTGAGCGGCTTCCGCATCGCGGAGCTCACGGCGCCCGAGGTGGCGGACCGCCTCGCCGCCGGCGCCGTCGCCATCCTGCCGATGGGCAGCCTGGAGACGCACGGCCCCGCATTGCCGATGGGCGACTACCTGGTGGCGGAGGAGATCGCCGCGCGCATCGCCGCCGCCGCCGCCGTGCAGGGCGCCGACGCGCTGGTCGCCCCCGCCATCCCCTTCGGCGGTGAGGACTTCTTCGCCGGCGTCGCCGGCGGCATCACGCTGAGCGTCCCGACGCTCACCGCCGTCATCGAGGAAATGGCCGAGGCCTTCATCCGCACCGGCACGCGGCGGGTCATGATCGTCAACGGCCATGCCGGCACCATCGCCCCGGCCGATGCCGCGGCGCGCGCGATGCGCCATCGCCACGGCACGATCATCCCGGCGCTGCACCTGTGGCGGGAGGCCGGGCGGCTGCACCATGAGCTCGGCGGCGCGGCCGAGAGTTTCGGCCATGGCGGCGACCCCGTCGCCTCCGTGACCATGCATCTGCGTCCCGAACTCTGCCGCCCCGATCGCGCGCGGCCGCGCGAGGCCACGGGTCCCTATCTCGGCATGCCGCCCACCGGCTTCGGCGCCGTCCGCAGCCACGGCATCGACTTCGCAGTGCCGATGTGGGTGGAGGAGGTCGCGCCAGGCGGCGTCGCCGCACCCGATGCGCGCGCCGCGAATGCGGCCCATGGCGAGACGATCGTGCAGCGCCTGGTCGCCGCGGGTGCGGCGATGTGCCTGCATCTCAGGGACCATGCGCCGTGACCCGCATCTGCGTCTTCGGCGCCGGCGCCATCGGCAGCCACCTCGCGACCCGCGCGGCACTCGGCGGCGCGGAGGTTTCGATCGTCGCGCGCGGCCCGCATCTCGAAGCAGTGCGCCGCAACGGCATCACGCTGCACGCGCATGACGGCGTGCACAATGTCCGCGTGCAGGCGGAATCCGACCCGGCGGCGATCGGGCCGGTGGATGCCGTGCTGGTGACCACCAAGGTGCCGGCGCTGCCCGCGGCCGCGCGCGCCATCGCGCCGCTGCTCGGGCCGGACACGCCGGTCGCCTTCGTCACCAACGGCATCCCGTGGTGGTACTTCCACCGCAACGGCGGCCCGCGCGAGGGCGAGCGCATCCCGCTGCTCGATCCCGGCGCGGAGATCGAAAGCCGCGTCGGCATCGCACGCACGCTCGGCGGCGTGGTCTATTCGGCGAGTGCGGTGACGGAGCCCGGCGTGGTGACGTCGGAACACGCCGACATCCGCCTCTTCCTCGGCGAACCGGACGGCACGATCAGCGACCGTGCGCGGGCGATCGCGCACCACATCGACGCGGGCGGCATGTCCTGCCCCGTGGTGGCCGACATCCGGCATCGCGTGTGGGGCAAGCTGATGGGCAACCTGACCAGTGGGCCGCTCTGCATCCTCTCGCGATCCGACATGAAGACGACCTTCTCGGATCCGGTGCTCTTCGCCGCCGGCGTTCGCATCTCGGACGAGGGCGGGGCGCTGGCGCTGGCCTATGGCCACGACCTCGCGACGCCGTCGGAGGCGCGCATCCGGCGATCCGGCATGATCGCGCACAAGCCGTCGATCCTGCAGGACCTGGAACTCGGCCGCGCGATGGAGATCGATGCCCTGTTGACCGTGCCGCTCGAACTGGCGCGGCAGGCGGGGGTCGCGATGCCGACCTTCGAACTTTGCGCGCGCCTGGCGACGCAGGCGGCGAGCGCGGCGGGGCTCTACCAGGCCCCGTGACGCGCGGGGGGGGCGGGCGGGGCGCCGGTGTCGGGCGCCCCGCGGCATTGAGTGGGAGAGGGCGATACTGATGAAGCCGAACGGCCTCTACTTCGTGCTGGGTGTTCTCGTCGCCGCCGCCATCGGTGCCGGCGTGTGGATCTACAAGGACAGGCAGCGCGGCGGCATCGACATCTCCATCGGCGGCGGCGGGGTCAGGATCGAGCAACGCTGACCGCTGGCGGAGGTGCCAGGGCAGATCGCCTGCGGCCGGCATCAGCCGTCAGCGCGAAGATGCGCGCTCGAACGTGGCGGGAGCGGTTTCCGCCGATGTGGAAACCGCTCTACGCGCTCTCCGGCAGCAGCCCCGTGCGGATGACGTGGGGCCAGGCCGCGTTCGCCCCATGCTCCTCCGCCCGTCGCGCCGCGCGGTCCCAGTCGTAGCCGATCGCCAGCAATTCGACGCCGACGCGCTCGCCACACAGATGCAGCAGCGCGTAGCGCGCATGCGGCGTGCCGGCCTCCTGCCGGTGTGCCGGCTCACGGCTGATGCGGAATCCTGGAAGGCCGAGGCTGCCGGGGTTCACCACCAGAGGCCCGCCCGGCACCTGCACCATCCCGGTGCGATGGCTGTGGCCGCAGAGCACCACGCGCGCGGCCATCCCCGCCCCGCCGAGGCGTTCGCGCAGCACCGCCATCGGCGCCGGGCGCAGCCGTTCGGCGACGACCTCCTCGATCAGGTTCTGCACGTCGGAGGACGGCGTGCCGTGCACCGCCAGCACGCCCGGCGCCGGTTCCAGCGTGAGCGGCAGTTCCATCAGCCATTCACGCTGCGACGCGGTCAGCCCTTCGTAGGCGATGCGGTCCTGCATGCCCAGCTTCCCCGGGTCGTGCTCGCTGATCCAGCGGTCGTGATTGCCGCGGATGCAGGGGATGCCGGCCTCCTGCAGGATCTCCACCGTCTCGCGCGGCCAGCCGGCGCCGGAGGCGATGTCGCCGAGGCAGACCGTCGCATCCGCGCCGCGCGCGGCGATGTCCGCCAGCACGGTCTCGAGCGCGGCGGCATTGCCGTGGATGTCCGCGATCACCGCCAGCCGCATGCCTTCGTTCTCCCTGCGCGTTGCGCGCCGATCTAACCATCCCGCGGCATCGCCGTCTGCCCCAGCACCCAGCCTTCCCAGAGGCGTATCGCCGGATCCTCCGGCACGAAGTCCGGCCGGGCGCCGTCCAGCACGCCGATCAGGCCGAGCAGGCCGATGACGGAATCGAAGCGGTCCTCGCCGGCGGCGTCTGCGCCGAAGCCGTCCCGCGCCATGGCACGCAGCGCGGGGGAGGGGGCGACGCGGCGCTCCGCCATCGCGTCGAGCAGCGCCTCGCCCAAAGCCGCGCGGTCGCGCTGCACGCGCTTCGATCCGGGCATGACCAGGCCGAGATGGCGCAGCGCCTCGGCCGGATAGACCTCGGCCAGCACGGCACGGCCGCGGGCGAGCAGCGCATGCACCCCGCCCTCGAACGGCCAGAGCGCATAGGGCGCCCCGCCCGCGAGCCCCGGCGCCAGCCAGTCCCGCCAGGCCGCGATCGCCGCCTTGCCCGACTGGTTGGCGCCCAGCGTCCAGAACACCGGGGCGCCGGCGGGGCGCTCAGCGGTGGCGCGGTCGCAGCGGCGCGACAGGCCGCGCGACTCGCCCAGCCCCAGCGCCGCCGCATGTGCCGCCCGCGTCATGCCCTTCACCCCGCGCGCCGGGTAGAAGGGCCGCTCGCGCGAGACCTGGTCGAGCGTCGCCGCCACCTCGAAGAATCCCGGCCGACCGGCGAGGCCGCGCAGGAATTCCGGGAAGCCCGCTTCCATCCGGCCTTCGGCGAAGCCGCGCGGCACGCCGAGGGGCAGGTCGAGGCCCAGCGCCGCCGGCCCGCCCTCCGCGATCAGCGCGGCGGCCAGCGCCGCCGGGTCGCCCGCGAGGACCGGGGCTTCCGCCCGCCAGCCGCGTGGGCCGCGACGGGCGATGCTCACCCACCGCTTGCGGGGATCCGTGCTCCAATCCGCGTGGGCGGCGATCATCGACGGATGCACCCCGCCCCGGGCATGCGATACGCTGCCGCGACAACGCCGGGGAGACGCGCCATGGATGCCACTACGTCGCTTGGCCAGGAGACAGCCCGCCCGGAGGCCGTCACGCTGCCCGGCCAGGACGCGGCCCACCCGGACGGGCAATACGGCAGCGTCGCGAAATGGTTCCACTGGATCACGGTCGGCCTCATGGCCATCGCGCTGCCGACTGGCTTCGTCATCAAGTTCATCACCGAGGAGGCGGACGGGGCCTACAAGTTCGGCTTCTACGCCATCCACGAAAGCACGGGGCTGACGATCCTCATCGTCGCCCTGGCTCGAATCCTGTGGAAGGCGACGCACCCCGCCCCGCCGCACCCGGACCACCTGCCCGCCGTGCTGCGCATCGCCGCCACGGCGACGCACCACGCGCTCTACGCCATGCTCATCATCCAGCCGGTGATGGGCTTCCTCGCGACCAACGCCTGGGGGTTCCCGCTTCGGGGGCGGACCGCCTATCTCGGCTTCATCGAACTGCCGAAGTTCATGGAGACCTGGGTCGGCCTGGCCGAGGTGCTGAAGGTAATCCACACCGCTGGCGGCTATCTCTTCGTGGTGCTGCTGGCGGCGCATATCGGCGGGGCGATCTTCCACAACGCCATCCGCAAGGACGGCACGCTGATGCGGATGCTGTAGCGGCAGCACCGCGTCCCCATATCGCAACCGACGCAGCGCGGCGGCGGACCAGATGGCAGACCCCCGGCAAGACCCCGTCCCCGAGGACGAACTCCGGCACGATGTGGTGGACTGCCCCATCTGCGGGGAGCCGACCATGCCGAACCTCCTCTCCGACGGCAGTTGCGTCTGCTCCTGCCCCGCGGAGCGGGCGCTGCCCCTCGGCGGGGACACCCCGCTCACCATCCCGCCCCCGGTGGACGACACCAGCTTCGTCGCGCGCCAGCACGATTCCTCCGCCGGGCTTCCGGCAGCCGGGAACCAGTTCGGGCGCAACATCCAGACCGACGATTTCAAGCCCCTCGCCGACCCACCGGGCGACGGATAGGCCGCGCCGGCATTCCGGCGCGGTCTTCGGTGAATGCGGCGCCAACGCCTACGGCCCGCCCTCCGGGGCCAGGACTCGCAATCGCCGCGCCGCACCGGGCCCTGCCTCCACCTCCGCCGGCACGCCGTTGGCGAGGAACCCGACGCGCCGCGCCGCGCCGTCCTCCGCCATCAGGGCGGCAAGCACCGGCCCGGCCGGCGCATGGCCGAAGAGGTCGAGCACCGCCCCGGCCGCCGCCGCTGCGACCCGGCGGCCCTGCCCTGGCGGGATGCC
>NZ_JAAEDM010000083.1 GCF_018129065.1 Neoroseomonas soli
AGCCGGAGCCGCGGCCGGTGCCGCCCGCCCGGCCGAGCCCGCCCCCCAGCCCGCCACGCCCGCCGAGCCGCAACCCAGCGTCGGCTCCGTCACCAGCCTGCCGCTGCCGCGCTTCGCCGCCCTGCGCTCGGACGAGGTGAACCTGCGCACCGGCCCGGGCACCCGCTTCCCGATCGAATGGACCTACCAGCGGCGCGAATTGCCGGTGGAGATCACCCGCGAATTCGAGCTGTGGCGCCGCATCCGCGACCCCGAGGGCACCGAGGGCTGGGTCCACCAGTCCACGCTGATGGGCCGCCGCAGCGCCATCGTGCGCGGCGCGCCGAACAGCGAGACGGTGCTGCGCCGCCGGCCCGAGGACGGCGCCGCCGCCGTCGCCCGGCTGCGCCCCGGCGTGGTCGTCCGCCTGCGCCTGTGCGAGGCGCGCAACCCCTGGTGCGAGGCACAGGCCGGCGAGCACCGCGGCTACATCCTGCGCTCCGAGGTCTGGGGCGTCCTGCCGGATGAAGAGGTGAAGTAACGGCGCCTTGCCGCACCACCGCCGCAGGGCCTAGCCTGCGGTCCATGCCAGACGACCAGCACACCCCCGCCACGCACGACATCGGGGGCCTCCCCCGCTTCCACTGCACGCCGGTGGAGCATGACGAGGCCCCGCCCGACGCCTTCGGCAAGAAGGTGGACGCGCTGCGCCAGGTGCTCGCGCAGAAGAAGCTGATGACGGTGGACGAACTCCGCCGCGGCATCGAGAGCATCCCGGAGGGCGAGTATTTCGCCCTCGGCTACTATGAACGCTGGCTGCGCTCGATCGCCGGGCTGATGGTCGAGAAGGGCCTGGTCGCGAAGGACGTGCTGGAATGAGCGACGCACCTCGCTTCGCGCCCGGCGCCACGGTGCGCGTCAAGGACGACTGGCCCGAGCGTCGCGGTCCCTGCCACATCCGCACGCCGCACTACATCCGCGGCCGCAGGGGCACCATCGTGCGCCCGCTCGGCGTCTTCGCGAATCCCGAGGATCTCGCCTTCGCGCGCCCGGCGCCGAAGCGGAACCTCTACCACGTGCTGTTCGAGCAGGAGCCCATCTGGGACGAGGGCAAGCCCGGCGACACGGTGATGGTCGAGGTCTTCGAACACTGGCTGGAGGAAGCCTGACATGGCCGCACCCCCGCGCCCCGAGAGCCTCGCGCTGCTCGACCGCCTGATGGAAGCGCTCAAGGCCAAGGGCATCGTCAGCGACGCCGAGATCGCCGAGCGCCAGGCCAACACCGACAAGGCGAGCCCCGAGACCGGCGCGCGCATGGTGGCCCGCGCCTGGACCGACCCCGCCTATCGCGCGCTGCTGCTCTCCGACGGAACGGCGGCGGCCGAGGCGATGGGCGTGTCGATGGCCGGCGCGCCGCCGCTCGGCGTGCTGGAGAACACGCGCACGCGGCATCACCTCGTCGTCTGCACGCTGTGCTCCTGCTACCCGCGCGCAGTGCTCGGCTATCCGCCCAGTTGGTACAAGTCCTTCGCCTACCGTTCCCGCGCCGTGCGCGAGCCGCGCGCCGTGCTGGCGGAATGGGGCCTGAGCCTGCCGGACAGCGTCGAGGTCCGCGTGGTGGACAGCACGGCGGACTACCGCTGGATGGTGCTGCCGATGCGCCCGGTGGGGACCGAGGGCTGGGACGCGGCGCGGCTCGCCGCGATCGTCACGCGGGACGCGCTGCTGGGCGTGGCCGTGCCGAAGGTGGGCTGACCCCACACACGGAACGCCGCCAGATACAGGCCGGAACGACATGCGGCCCGCGCTTATGCGCGGGCCGGGAGCGCAAAGCGCGACCGCGCCCAGACCACCCGCGGCCGCCTGCGCGCCAGCCCATGGCGCGCAAGCCAGGCGCGCGGATGCGCGCGCCCGGCGCCTGAGGGCGAAACCTACGCCGCGCCGTAGATGAAGACCGGCATCGGCTGGGTGTCGTCCTTCACGTCCTTCACGCCCGGCACGTTCTCGGCCAGCACGCGCAGCGCCTTCTGCACCGCGTCGCTGCGGCGGAAGCCGTGGAAGGTCACGACGCCGTCCTTGACCTCGACCATGGTGTAGAAGGTGTCGGTCCAGGGTTCCTGCTTCATCGCCGCCATCACCGCGCGGCGCACGCGCTCGTCGGAGAGCTCGGCCTCCTCGTGCACGGGCACGACGAGGGCGCGCAGCAGGTCGGCGCGGCTGACGATGCCCTTGAGCTTCTCGTTCTCCACCACGATGACGCGGCGGATGTTCTGCTTCTCCATCATCTGCGCGATGTGCGCGGCGCTGGTGTCGGGCGCGACGCTGACGACCTTCTCGGTCATCAGGTCCTTCGCCGTCACGCCGTGGGTGCGCGCGTAGCGCTCGGCCTGGCTGGCCGGGTCGGCGAAAAGCGCACCGAACCAGGAGGTCGGCTTGTCCTCCTCGCCCGCCAGGCGGCGGACCAGGTCGGCCTCGGTGACGATGCCGCACAACTTGCCCTCGGCATCCACCACCGGCACGGCGGAGATGCCGCGGTCGGTGAGCAGGCGGGCCATCGCCATCACCGGCGTCTCGGGCGGCACGGTCACGACATCAGGGGTCATCAGGTCGCGGGCGAGGGGGCCGGTCATGGTGTTCCTCCGAGGTTCATCAAAGGCAGACTGCCGCCGCTTCCGCGGGCCTGCCTTGCGCCAGATCAACGGCGCGGGCTTCAAACGCTAGCCGAAGGTCGCTATCAGTAAACCCGGATAAAAAGAACCATGGAGGATCGTTTATGCCCGGGATCACTCGTCGCGGCATCATCGCAGCCGGCGCCGGCACGCTCGCGCTGCCGGGGCTGGCGCGCGCGCAGGCCGCGCAGCAGCTCGCCATCGCAACCGGCACCACCGGCGGCGTGTACTATCCGCTCGGCGGCGCGCTCGCGAACTACCTGTCCCGCGACATTCCCGGCATGAGCGCGACGGTGGAAGTGACCGGCGGTTCGGTCGCGAACCTCCAGCTGCTCGGCGCGAACCGCGTCGGCATGGTGATCACGCAGGTCGATGCGGCGGTGGACGCGGTGCGCGGCAATGACCGCTTCCGCGGCCGCCCCGTGCCCGTGCGCGCCATCGCGGTGCTCTACACCAACCGCATGCAGGTGGTGACGGTGGCTTCCACCGGCATCCGCAGCATGGCCGACCTCAAGGGCAAGCGCATCTCGACCGGCGCGCCCGGCTCGGCGACCGAGGTGATGGCCTTCCGCCTGATCGAGGGTGCGGGCCTCGACCGCGACAAGGACTTCCGCGCGCGCGAACGCCTCTCCCCGGCCGAGAGCACCAACGCGATCAAGGACGGCAAGCTCGACGCCTATTTCTTCGTCTCCGGCGTGCCGACCAGCGCGATCACCGACCTCGGCGCGACGCCGGGCGTGCAGCTCGTGATGATCGACCACGACGAGTTCGTGCCGCGCATCACCGAGAAATACGGCCCCGTCTATTTCCCCGAGGTGATCCCCGCCGGCACCTATCCCGGGCAGACCACCCCGAACCGGCAGATGTCGGTCGCCAACGTCGTTGCGGTGCGCGAGGACATGCCCGCCCCGCTCGTCACCCGCATCAACGAGGTGATGTGGGGCCACCGCGAGGACTGGGCGCGCGTGCATTCCGCCGCGCGGGACTTCAAGCTGGAGGGCCAGAAGAGCGCCGCCGCCGGCATCCCCTGGCACCCGGCGGCCGAGGCCTTCTGGAAGGGTCAGGGCGCGACCCTGTGACCCTGGCGGGGCCACGGCCTCGCCGCGTGTCGCGCGGGGGCGTCCCGGCAGGGCCGCTCCCGCTGCGCTTTCATGATGCCTTCGCGGAGAGCCGCGCGTGACGACACATCACCTCCCGCCCGAGGCGGCCGCCGGCGCCCTCGACGAAACCATTGCCGCGAAGGTCGAGGCGCTGATCGAGGAGGAGGAGGGCGCACAGAACCGCTTCTCCGGCTGGCTCGGCTATGGGGCCACGATGCTCGCGCTGGCGATGTCGCTGTTCCACTTGTGGGCGGCGTGGGACATCGTGCCGACGACGACGCTGCGCTTCGTGCATGTCGGCTTCGCGCTGGTGCTTGGCTTCGTGCTCTTCCCGATGCTGCGGCGGCACCGCAACCGGCTGATGCCGTGGGATGTCGTGCTGGCGGCGGCATCGGTCTACGTCATCTACTACCTGATCGCGGGCGGGGACGACCTGCAGGACCGCGCCATCTTCCCCGAGCCGATGGACATCGCGGTGGGCTGGATGCTCATCGCCCTGGTGCTCGAGGCGACGCGCCGCGCCACCGGGCCGGTGATGCCCGCGGTCGCGATCCTGTTCCTGCTCTACGGCTTCTTCGGCAACCACCTGCCCGCGCCCTGGCAGCACCAGGGCTATGATTCCGAGCGCATGGTGCCGCACATCTCGATCGGTCTCGACGGCATCTTCGGCACGGCGGTCGATGTCTCGGCCACGCTGATCATCCTGTTCACCATCTACGGCGCGATCCTGCAGGCAAGCGGCGCCGGGAAGTTCTTCGTCGACTTCTCCTTCGCCGCGACCGGGGGCAAGGCGGCGAGCGCGGGGCGCACGGTCGTGCTGTCCTCCTTCCTGCTCGGCGGCCCCTCGGGCTCGGGCGTGGCCACCACCGTCACCCTCGGCACGGTCGCCTGGCCGATGATGAAGCGCGTGGGCTATCGCGCGGACGATGCGGGCGGTTTGCTCGCGGCCGGTGGGCTCGGCGCCATCATCTCCCCGCCAGTGCTCGGCGCCGCGGCCTTCCTGATCGCGGAATACCTCAAGATCGGCTACCTCGACGTGCTGAAGATGGCGGCAATCCCGACCGTCCTCTACTACGCCTCGCTGCTCTTCATGGTGGAACTCGACCAGAAGCGCATCCGCGCCGAGCGCGGCGACGTGGGCGCCGAGGAGAGGATGCAGGTCGAACCCATCCCCGTCCTGCTGCGCCGCTACGGCTTCCACTTCACCTCGCTGGTCGCGATCATCGTCTTCATGGTGTGGGGCTACTCGGCGACGCTGTCGGTGCTCTACGCCATGGGCGTGGCGATCCTGCTCTCCTTCATCCGGCCGGAGCAGGCGCTGTGGCCGAAGCGGCTGATCGAGGCACTGGCGAGCGGCGCGATCCAGGCCGTGGGCATCGCCGCCACCTGCGCGAGCGCGGGCATCATCGTCGGCGTCATCACGCTGACCGGGCTCGGGCTGAAGTTCAGCGACATCGCCATCCAGGCGGCGGGCGGCAGCATCGTCGTCACCGCGCTCTACACGGCGCTGATCGTCTGGATCGTCGGGCTCGCGGTGCCGGTCACGGCCTCCTACATCATCTGCGCGGTGGTCGCGGCGCCGGCGCTGACGAAGCTCGGCGTGCCGGACTATGCCGCGCACATGTTCGTCTTCTACTACGCGGTGCTGAGCGAGGTGTCGCCGCCGACGGCGCTGTCCCCCTTCGCCGCCGCCGCGATCACCGGCGCCGGGCCCTACCGGACGACGCTGCAGGCGTGGAAATACACCCTGCCGGCCTTCCTGCTGCCCTTCGTCTTCGTCACCGACCCCGAGGGCGTCGGGCTGCTGCTCAACTTCCGCGAGGGCATGACCTGGATCGACCTGGTGTGGCAGTTCGTATTGGCGGCGGGCGGGCTCGCGCTGCTGGCCGCCGCCGCGCAGGGCTATGCGCGGCGCATGCTGGCGGGGTGGGAGAGGATCGGCTTCGCGATCGCGGGTCTGCTGATGATCTTCCCCGCGCTGGTCGAGCATGTGGCGGCGGATTCCGTGCCCTATCCGCACATCCTCGGCGTCGGGCTGGCCATCGTGCTGCTGCTGCTCCAGCGGCCCGGCAAGGTGGCCGCGCCATGAGCGTGGGCGACGCGGCGGTTCAGCCGGAAGGCTGGCCGCCGTCCCGGGCCGGGTCGTAGCGCAGCAGCACGACGCCGTTCGGCCAGGACCGTGTCTCCGCCAGCCGCCAGCCGCGCAGCGGCCCGGCCGGCGCGAACAGCCGCAGCCCCGCGCCGAGCGTCAGCGGAATGACAAAGAGTTCGAGACTGTCCACCAGCCCGCGCGCGAGGCAGGCCTGCGCCACCGCCGCGCCGCCGAGCAGCCAGATGTCGCCGGCAGTCTCCGCCCGCAGCCGCGCCACGATGGCGCCGAGATCCCCCGCCGTCGCCTCCACCCCCGCCGGGGGATCGGGGTCGAGCGGCCGCGTCGTCAGCACCACCATGCGCTTGCCGGCATAGGGCCAGTCCCCGAAGCCGCGCGCCTGGTCGTAGGTGGTGCGGCCCGTCAGCACCGTGCCGATCTGCGCGAGGAAGCCGGGCATGCCGTAGTCCTCGGCCTCGTAGGGCGCGAGCCAGCCGACCTCCCCCACCGCGTCGGCGAGGCAGCCATCGAGCGAGATGGCGGCATAGAGCCGGACCCGTGCCGTCACGCCTGGCGCTTCCAGTGCGCGCGCACGGTGCGGACGCGGTCGAGCAGCGATGGCCCGCCACCGGCCAGCATGGCCCGCACGCGCGACGCCGCACCCCTGGCTACCGCCTTGGCCCGCCGCGTCATGCGCCGCGCCGCCTGCCAGGCGGGGGAGGAATCGAGGAAGGCATGGGCGCGCGCGAGCAGCGCCAGCACATGGCCGTGCACCCAGGCGAAGGCGCGGATCTCCATCAGCTTCGGTTCCGCCACCACGTAGAGCCGGGCGGAGAAGGCGGTGCCGATGCTCTTCGCGGCCAGCAGCAGCGCGATCCCCGCCAGCGGCCGCCCGCTGCCGATCAGCCACAGCGCGCCGAGTTTCACGGGGAACAGCGCGGCAATCGGCACGGCGAAGAAGAGCAGCACGATGCGCGCATCGAGCCGCACGATCATCCGTTCGAGCGCGGCGAAGACCGGGATGCGCGCGACCAGCCCGCCGATCGCCTTGGCCCAGCGCCAGATCGTCTCCTCCAGCACCACCCAGAGGAAGGCAAGGAGCAGCAGCGGCGGGCGCAGCAGGTCGCGGGGCGAAGGCATGGGTCGCATCCTAGCGGATCGGCGTGCCGATTTCCTCCGGCAAGGCGCAGATCCCCGCCCGGCGCAGCCATGCCGAGAAGGCGGGATCGGCGGTGACGACGGCAAAGGGAACCGCGAGCAGCAGCGAGGCCAGCACCGGCAGCGCCAGCAGCAGCGCCAGCGGCGAGGCAACGGCGAAGGCCACCGTCAGCACGATGCCGGCCAGCGTCGGCGGCCAGAACTGCCGCGCGGCATCGGCCCAGGTGACGCCGCGGTCGGCGCGGTTCTGCGGCGCCCAGCCCACCTTCAGGCCGAAGGGAAGCGCCAGCAGGAACAGCGTCTGCGCCATCAGCCGCGCGGGTTCCATCAGCGTGGTGAAGGCGATCTCCGCCGCCGCGCCGCGCGCGAAGGCCGCGCGTCCGCCATGGCGCGCGGCGAGCGCCGGCTTCAGCAGCACTTCCGCGTAGCCCGCGAGTTTCGGCGCGTAGTGACAGGCCCATGTGGCCGCGAGCAGCGCGACCAGTGCGCCGGTCGGCGTCGCCGCGCCGCCGCCGCCGCCGGCCAGCGCATTGGCCGCGGCCAGCACCAGGATCGCGCACCACAGCGGCGCACCGAGGAACAGCAGGATCGCCTGCACCAGTTGCCAGCGCGCCATCGGCGTCAGCCCCGGCAGGCGCAGCAGCGCGAGGTATTGCATGTTGCCGCCCGCCCAGCGCAGGTCGCGGGTGACGAAGTCGCCGAAGGTGGGCGGGTTGCCCTCGGCGCTGCCGGTGTCGTCCGGCAGCACGCGGACCTTCCATCCGGCGGCGTGCAGGCGGGTCGCCTCCACCTGGTCGTGGGAGAGGATGCGGGACCCGTCGGGCAGCGGCCCGAGCCGGCACAATTCGCGGAAGGGGGCGATGCGGATGATGGCGTTGTGGCCCCAATAGGGGCCCTCGTCGCCCTGCCACCAGGCCTGGCCCATGGCCCAGGCGCGCATGCCCTGGCGCATGCCGAACTGGAACAGGCGCGGGAAGGCCGCGGTCGCCGGGCGGCCATGGATCAGTTGCTGCACGATCGCGAGCCGCTCATCGGCCTCGAGGCACGCCACCAGGCGCAGCACGGCCTGCGGCGTCATCTCGGAATCGGCGTCGAGGCAGAGGAAGTAGTCGAGGCCCGCGGCGTGATGGTCGAGGAAGTCCATCACATTGCCGGCCTTGAAGCCCTCGTTCACCGCGCGGCGGCGGTAATGGGCGCAGGGGCGATCACGGGCGAAGGCGCGGAAGGCGGCTTCCTCGGCCTCCGCGACCGGGCCGGCGGGCGTGTCGGACAGCACCCATAGCGCGAAGCGGTCCGCCGGCAGCCCGTCCATCAGCCGGCCGAGGGGCGGCAGGACGGCGGCCATGTCCTCGTTGCGGACGCAGATGGCGATGGCGGTGCGGCCGCGCGGCGGGCCCGGCCTCGCAGCCCGCAGCGCCGGCAGCACCGCCGCCGGCGGGTCCTTCGCGCCGAGCAGGATCGCCAGCCCGACCAGCGCATTCGCGGCCGAAAGCGCGCTCCAGGGAATGGTGCCGAGGAAGCAGGCCAGGATCAGCACTTCCCAGCCGGTCCAGCCGCCCGGCGCCAGCACGGCGACGGCGAGAGCCACAAGCCCTGCCGTGATGGCAAGCACCAGGCAGAGGAAGGCCGCACGCCGCAGGATGATCGACTCGCTCACGCCACCGTCTATGCCGTGCCGGGCGCATCATGGCGACGGGCGCCGCGCCGGACGGGAGCCGGGCATCCCGGCCGCGCCGTCGCCATGGCGCGAAACCCGCCGCCGGCCGCGGCGATCGATCCGGTGGCGTCCGCGATGGCCTGGCCATGGCGCCCGGATCATTCGCGGCCCGCGCGGCCCCGCCAGGGATTCCCCGCGGTCATCGCCCGCATGCGGTGCGGGACCGGCCTGACGGGACCGCCAGCCGGCCGCCCCCGGCGGCCGGATGCGATCCGGGCCCGGTCAGTGCCTGGCCGCCGAGAGCAGCGCGCAGACCGCGTGCAGGGTGCGAACCGCATGCCAGTCCCCGGCCTCGTGGGCGGCGGCGAGAATTTCCTCCACGGCCACGCGGGCGAGCGCGATCCGATCAGGCGGCGCCTGCGCCGAGGTGAGCGTATCATCAGCCACGACGCGGTCGGCAATATGAGTCATGATCAGCCCCCTGTCTCATGTCTCGAGACGGCGTTTGTAACGCACCCGCCTCGATAATTCACGGTAACGCGAAAATCAGAACAACCGGCCGTCATTGACTCGTGAATTCAACGTCAAACGTCTATGAATTTGCATGAAATTTTGCGGCACGGCGACCGTTCGCGGCAGGTGGCGCTGCGCTCGTCGCCCTACGCGCCGCCTCCCCGCCCGAACATCCGACGAGCAAGCCAACCCCGCATGCAGCGGCACGCCAGAGGCCAGGCGTCATCCGGGCCGGGGCGCATGGCCCCGCGCGTCGGGCAGGCGGATGGAGGGGTCGCCCGCCCCCGCCCCGCTCAATCGATCTGCGCCCCGGATGCGCGCACAACGGGCGCCCATTTCGCGACTTCCGCCCGCATGAAGTCATCATAGGCGGCGGGCCCCAGCGGCCAGGGCTCGGCCCCGTAGTCGCGGATGCGCTGCGCGATCGCGGGGTCTTCCAGTGCCGCCACCACCTCGGCGCCGAGCCTGTCCCGGATCGCCGCCGGCACGCCGGAGGGCGCGGCGATGCCGTACCAGGACGCCACGTCGAAATCCGGCACGCCCTGGTCCTGCAGCGGTGCCAGTTCCGGCATGGTGCTGACCCGTCGCGCGGTGGAAACGCCGAGCGCGCGCAGCATTCCCGCCAGCACCTGCTGGCGCGAGACGGGCGCATTGTCGATGTTGAACAGCACCTCCCCGTTCAGCACGGCGGCCATGGAAGGCGCGGTGCCGCGATAAGGCACGTGCGTCACCTCGATGCCCATGCGCATGCCGAAGAGCAGGCCCCCGAGATGCGAGGACGTCCCCGACCCCGCCGAGGAGAAATTCGCCCGCGACGGGTTGGCGCGGCAGAAGGCGACCAGGTCCTGCACGCTCTTCACCGGCCCGTCGCCCTTGACGATGAGCACGTTCGGCATCGCCGCGATCCGCGCCACACCCGGCAGGTCCTTCAGTGGATCGAAGGTCAGCCGGCGATAGAGCGTCGGCCCGATGCCATGCGAGGCGATGTGGTTGACGTAGTAGGTGTAGCCGTCCGGCGCCGCGCGCGCCGTCAGTTCCGCCCCCACCATGCCGCCGGCGCCCGGGCGCGGGTCGATGATGAGCGGCTGGCCGAGCCTCTCGCGCAGCCGGTTCTCCATCATGCGCAGGAAGATGTCCGAGACGCCGCCGGCGGCCCCGCCGATGATGAAGCGCAGCGGCTTGTCGGGCCAGGCGCCCTCGGCGCGCAGCGAAGGCGCAGCCAGGGTGGCCCCGGCGACGCCGAGGACGAGGCGACGGGTGATCATGCGGTTCCCTCCCGCGCCCGCATCTGTGGCGAGCGTCGGCAGGGAGCCTAGCATCCCGGGTTGACGGGGGCGCAATGCCCCCGCCGGAAGTCACGCGGCGGCGCGGATCGCCGCGGCTTTCACGTCCTCGCCGACAGCGCCGGCGAAGGTCGCGAAGTTGTTCTCGAACAGGCCGACGAGGTGCCGCGCCGTGCGGTCGTAGGCGTCCTTGTCCGCCCAGGCCTCGCGCGGGTTCAGCAGTTCGGTCGGGATTCCCGGCACCGCCTTCGGGATCATCAGGCCGAAGAACCGGTCCTGCACGAACTCGACCTTCGCCAGCGAGCCATCCAGCGCCGCGCGCAGCAGGCCGCGCGTCACCTTGATCGGCATGCGGGCGCCGGTGCCGTAGGCGCCGCCGGACCAGCCGGTGTTGACCAGCCAGCAATCGGCGCCGTGCTTCGCGATCAGGTCCGCGAGCATGCGCCCGTAGACCTCCGGATGGCGCGGCAGGAAGGGCGCTCCGAAGCAGGTGGAGAAGGTCGCCTGCGGTTCCTTGCCCAGCCCCTTCTCGGTGCCCGCGACGCGCGCGGTGTAGCCCGAGAGGAAGTGGTACATCGCCTGCGCGGCGGACAGCTTGGAGATCGGCGGCAGCACGCCGAAGGCGTCCGCCGTCAGCATCACCACGTTCTTCGGCAGGCCGGCCGTGCCCTTCTCCACCACGTTCGGGATGTAGTGGATCGGGTAGCAGGACCGCGTGTTCTCGGTCAGCGAGCCGTCATCGAGGTCGAGATGCCCGTCCTCGTCCGCCACCACGTTCTCGAGCACGGTGCCGAAGCGGTGGGAGGCGTCCCAGATCTGCGGCTCGGCCTCCTTCGAGAGCTTGATGACCTTGGCGTAGCAGCCGCCCTCGAAGTTGAAGACCCCGGCATCGGACCAGCCATGCTCGTCGTCGCCGATCAGCGCGCGCGCGGGGTCGGAGGAGAGCGTGGTCTTGCCCGTTCCCGACAGGCCGAAGAACAGCGCCACGTCGCCCTCGGCGCCGACATTGGCGCTGCAATGCATCGGCAGCACGCCGCGCGCCGGCAGCAGCCAGTTCATCACGGTGAAGATGCTTTTCTTGATCTCACCGGCATAGGACGTGCCGGCGATCAGGATGGTCCGCGTGGCGAGCGAGAGCGCGATGACGGTCGTGCTGCGGCAGCCGTCGGTCGCCGGGTCGGCCTCGAATTCCGGCGCATGCAGGATGGTCCAGTCGGGCGCGAAGCCGGCCAGCGCGTCCTTCGCGGGGCGGATGAACATGTTGCGCGCGAACAGCGCATGCCAGGCATTGGTGGTCACCAGGCGCACGCGGATCTGGTGCGCGGTGTCGGCCCCGGCGTGCAGGTCCTGGGTGAAGAGTTCCGCCTTCTGGCCGAGATAGGCGCGCACGCGCCCGGCGAGCGCGGCGAACTTCTCGGCCGGCAGGGGCTGGTTGATCTTGCCCCACCAGACGGCCTCGCGCGTCTCAGGTTCGTCCACCACGAACTTGTCCTGCACCGAGCGGCCGGTGTGCTGGCCCGTGACCGCAATGAAGGCCCCGTCGGCGGACAGGCGGCCCTCGCCGCGGCGCAGCGCCTGCGACACCAGCGCAGGGGCGGTCAGATTCGAATGGACCTCGCCGCTGGGGGAGACGCTGGTGCCGGCGAGAGCGGACTCAGGGGAAGACATGCGGAAACGGACTCCTGGACGCCACATTGCGGGCGATTCAGGGCGCCAATTCAGCCACCGCGACGGCAGAATTGCGGCGAAATCCTCCGCCGCGCCTCAGCCGGGCCGCGCCAATGTCGCCCGTCCCTCCCGCGCCGCGCGGATGAGGGCCGCGCGCACCCCCTCCGCATCGCGCACCGGCGCGGGGAAGGCAAGGCGAACCGTCCGGTTACCTTCCGAAAGATCGCAGCCATCCACATCCACCGCCACCAGCCTCCATTCGCCCGGTCCTGCCGCGAGCACGCCCTCGGCAATGGCCGCCACGGCGTTCGCGTGCTCCGCGTTGACGTGGCCGAGGATGTCCGCTTCGGCCGCGAGCAGGGCCGCGACCGCCGCCGGGTCGGGGGCCAGCTCCCCCGCCTTCAACCGTTCCGCCCGCGCGAAGCCGCCGACATGAAGCGCGCCGCCGATCCGCACCCGCCACAGGCCGAAATCGGCGAAATCCGCATAGAGCGCGGCGTACGGGTGCCGCGCCAGCCAGCGGGCCTTGAGCGGTGCTGCTTCCGCCTCCGGCACCCGTTCGGCCAGGCCCGTCACGGTCACGCGCGGAGCGGTCTGCGGGTTCGGCCCTTCCGCCGTGCCTGCGAAGAGCAGGGCGCAGCGCGGTTCGGCCGCCAGGTGGCGGGTATGCTCGGACAGGGTCGAGAGCCAGAGCAGCGGCGAGAGGTCCGGCGCCGGCGCCGGCGTCACCAGGCTGGCGAAGGGCTGGCCGGCCGCGGAGGTGGCGAGCGTCGCGGCCGCCGCGCCGCGAATCAGTGCCCGGGCCTCGCGAATCCCCTGCTCCGACGCCATCTCTGCCTCCGGCCCGCCTCGTGCCACAATCGCGCGGGAAGGTGGCCCCAGCCCAGACGCGGCGCAACCGCGACCGTGACCGACGCCCGGAGCACCGGAACAGACAGATGCCGCAGACCATCGCCCTCGTGGACGACGACCGCAACATCCTGACCAGCGTGCAGATGACGCTCGAGCAGGAAGGCTACACCGTCCGCACCTTCACCGACGGCGAGAGCGCGCTGCAGGGCCTGCTCGCCCGCCCCGCCGACCTCGCCGTGCTCGACATCAAGATGCCCCGCATGGACGGGATGGAGCTGCTGCAACGGTTGCGCCAGCGGTCCAACATGCCGGTCGTCTTCCTCACCTCGAAGGATGAGGAGGTGGACGAGCTGATGGGCCTGCGCCTCGGCGCCGACGACTACATCACCAAGCCCTTCAGCCAGCGCCTGCTGCTCGAGCGCATCCGCGCCCTGCTCCGCCGCAACGAGGCCTCGCGCGCCGAGGGCTCCGGCGCGCCGCCGGGCGGCGTGATCGCCCGCGGCGACCTGGTGCTGGACGAGACCAAGCACACCTGCGTCTGGAAGGGCGGGCAGGTGCAGCTGACGGTCACCGAGTTCCTGCTCGTCAAGGCGCTCGCCATCCGCCCCGGCATGGTGAAGAACCGCGACCAGTTGATCGATGCCGCCTATGGCGAGAACATCTACGTCGACGACCGCACCATCGACAGCCACGTGAAGCGCATCCGCAAGAAGTTCCGCCAGGTGGACGGCGAGTTCGACCAGATCGAGACGCTCTACGGCATCGGCTATCGCTACAAGGAAGCCTGAGCCAATGCGCGCGGCAGTCCCGCATGCCTGACGGCACCGCGCGTCAGCCCCAGCCGAAGGCGCGCATGGAGGCGGCCGGCGAGCCGCGCCGCATGCGCCGCTTCTCGCCCATGCTGCGCCGCATCCTGCTGGTCAACGCGGTGCCGCCGGCGCTGCTCGCGGCCTCCCTGCTCTACCTCGACCAGTACCAGAACGGGCTGCTGGCGGCGGAGGTCGAGGCGCTGCGCACGCAGGCGCGCATCTATGCCGGCGGCATCGCCGAGGCCGCGGTGCGCATCGACGGGGACCGCGCCATCCTGGTGCCGGAAGCCGCGCGCCCGCTGCTGCGCCGCCTGGTCGAACCCTCCCCCGCCACCCAGGCGCGGCTGTTCGACAATACCGGCCTGATGGTCGCCGACAGCCGCGTGCGCGAAGGCCCCGGCGGCGCGGTGGTGACCGAGCCCCTGCCCCCGCCCGAGCCCCGCGGCGCGCTGACCACCACCGTCGCCGGCGTCTATGACCGCCTCGTCTCGGTGCTGCCCGGCCCGCTGCGCAGCACCGGCGGCAGCGGTGGCGTGTCGGTGGACATCGGCCCGGAGGCGCCCGACTTCGACTGGCAGCCCGACCTCGGCCCCGACCGGCGGGAGGAATTGCGCCTCGCCCTCGAAGGCGGGGTGCGCCCCTATATCCGCCGCACCGGCGACGGCCGCCTGCTCGTCAGCGTCGCCGAGCCCGCCAGGCGCGGCAATCAGAGCGTCGGCATCGTGCTGCTGACGCGCGAGGCGCGCGAGGTGGACGAGCGCCTGTTCCAGATCCGCGCCTCCGTGCTGCTGCTGTTCGGCACGGCGCTGGTGCTGACGGTGATGCTGTCCTTCTACCTCGCGCGCACCATCGCGACGCCGATGCTCGACCTCGCGCGCGCGACGCAGCGCATCCGCGAGGGCGAAGGGCGCGAGGAATCGGTGCCCGAGCCCCTCCTCGACCGCAATGACGAGATCGGCACCCTCGCGCGCGACCTGCAGAATTCCGCCCGCGCCCTCTGGGCCCGCATCGATGCCAATGAACGCTTCGCGGCGGATGTCGCGCATGAATTGCGCAACCCGCTGACCAGCGTGCGCAGCGCGCTCGAGACCCTGCGCCGCGTCGAGAAGCCCGAGAGCCGCAACCGCCTGCTCGACATCATCGCCGAGGATGCGGTGCGCATGGACCGGCTGATCGCCGACATCAGCGATTCCTCGCGCGTGGATGCGGAACTGTCGCGCACCATCTCCGCGCCGGTGGACATCGCCCCGATCCTCTCCGCGCTCGCAGACCTGCACGACGCCACGCGCAAGGAGGATGACGCGATCGTCGTGCTGGAAGCGCCGCCCGGCGGCCTGGTCGTGCGCGGCGTGGAAGGGCGCATCGTGCAGGTCTTCCGCAACCTGCTGGGCAATGCGATCTCCTTCAGCCCCGCGCGCGGCCATGTCTGGGTCCGGGCGCGCCCCGCCGGCGCGGTGATCGAGGTCGCCATCGAGGACGAGGGCCCCGGCATCCCGGAACAGAAGCTCGAGAGCATCTTCGAACGCTTCTACTCCGAACGCCCGAGCGGCGAGCGTTTCGGCCAGCATTCCGGCCTCGGCCTGTCGATCAGCAAGCAGATCGTCGAGGGTCTGCGCGGCACCATCTCCGCGGAGAACCGCCGCGACGCGGAAGGCAAGGTCGCCGGCGCGCGCTTCGTCGTGCGCCTGCCGGTCGGCTGATCGCCGGGTCGCAGAAGCCAGGCCCTTCCGGGCGCCTTGGCTTCATGCGCGGCCGCGCCACCAGCCCCTGGCGTGCCGCCGCGGATGCAACGCCGGGTCGGCGCGCACGAGACGGGGCGTGAACGGCGCCGCGCCCTGGGGCATGATCGGGCCATGGATGACCTCTTCGACCGCCGCGACGGCCGCCCCCGGGCCCGCAACGTGCTTGGCGGCACGCTGTTGCCCTGCTCCGTCGCGCCGCTGACCGGGTTCTTCCGCGACGGCTGCTGCAACACCGGGCCGGAGGATGCCGGCCTGCACGTGGTCTGCGCCGAGATGACGGCGGAATTCCTGGACTTCAGTCGCGCGGCGGGCAACGACCTCTCGACGCCGAGGCCGGAATACGGTTTCGCGGGGCTGCAACCCGGCGACCGCTGGTGCCTCTGCGCCGCCAGGTGGGAGGAGGCGCGGCTGGCCGGCTTCGCCCCGCCCGTGCTGCTCGAGGCGACGCACGAGGGCGCGCTGCGGGTGACGACGCACGCGCACCTCACTGCGCACGCGCTGGACGCAGGCTGAGCCACTGCGCCGCCGCCGCGGGCTGCGGGCGCTGCGCGGCGATGCGCGTCAGCACCGTCTCGACGTCGTAGGGCTTGTCGATCAGTTCGAACTCCCCGGCGCCGCCATGCTGCGCCAGCACCTCCGCCGCGTAGCCGGAGGCGAGCAGCACGCCGATCTCCGGGCGCAGGCGCCGCGCCGCCCGCGCCAGGTCCACACCCGTCATCCCGCCCGGCATCACCACGTCGGAGAAGAGGATATCGACCTGCGCGCCCTCCTCCAGCAGCGCCAGCGCCGTCGGGCCGTCCTGCGCGGCGAGCACGGCGAAGCCGGCGTCCTGCAGCATGTCCACCGCCACGGCGCGCACCACGGGCTCGTCCTCGACGACCAGCACCGATAGGCCGGCGCCGGAATGCGCCGCGTGCCGGGCCGGCGCGGTGCTGCCCCCGGCACCGGCACCGGCCCCGGCATCGGTCGCGGAGCCGAGCGGCAGGTAGAGCGAGACGGTCGTGCCGCGCCCCGGTGCGGACTGGATCGCGACATGCCCGCCGATCTGGCGCACGAAACCGAAGACCTGCGACAGGCCGAGCCCGGTGCCCTGGCCCGGGTCCTTCGTGGTGAAGAAGGGTTCGAAGGCGCGCTCGCGCACCTCGGGGACCATGCCCTGGCCGGTGTCGCGCACCTCGATCGCGACATAGGGGCCGGGCTGGGCATCCGCATTGCCGGCGAGCGCCTGTTCCTGAAGCCAGGCGCGGCGCGTGACGATCCGCAGCTTGCCGCCGCGCGGCATGGCGTCCCGCGCGTTGATCGCGAGGTTGAGCAGCGCCGCCTCCAGCTGCGCCGCATCCGCGCTGCAGGTCGGCAGCTTCTGGTCGAGCGCGAGTTCCACCGTGATCGATTCGTCGAGCGCGCGGCGCAGCAGCGGCAGGAAGTCCCTGAGCAGGGCGTTGGCGTCCACCGAGGTCAGCGTCAGCGGTTGCCGGCGCGCGAAGGCGAGCAGGCTGGCATTGAGCCGCGCGCCGCGATCCACCGCGGTGACGGTCGCCGCGATCAGCCGCTTCGTCCGTTCGTCGGCGCGCTCGCCCAGGTGCCGTTCCAGCGCGCGCGCGGTGCCGAGGATGGCAGTCAGCAGGTTGTTGAAGTCATGCGCCACGCCGCCGGTGAGCCGCCCGAGGCCTTCCAGGCGCTGCGCGTTGCGCAGGCTCTCCTCCGCCGCCTCGCGGCGGGCGATCTCGGCGCGCAGTTCGGCCGCATTGGCCTCGAGCCGGTCGAGCGCGTCGTCGTCCCTGCGCTGCCCGCCCCAGGTGCGCAGCGCAAGCAGGCCGAGCAGCGCGGCCAGCGCCAGGCAGATGAGAAGGTTGGTGTCGAGCCGCCGCCGCTCCATCGCGGTGAGCGGGAGGGTATGGACGAGGTAGAGGGGATAGTCGCCAACGCGGGCCCAGGCGAGGACCTGGGGTGCGCCGTCCGCGAAGGGATCGCCAATCATGGCGCGGCGGTCGCCGCGCGCGATGGCCTGCCGGAGCGGCTGCTCCGCCCCGATCGCGGCGGGCGGCCCGCCCGCCGTGCCGGGGCGCAGCAGCACCGCGCCGTCCTCCC
>NZ_JAAEDM010000084.1 GCF_018129065.1 Neoroseomonas soli
CGCAGGCCGAGGCCGCGGCCGCCGCGCGCGCGATGGCACAGGCCAATCGCGGCGCCGTGGTGCGCGGCCCGGCGCCGGCGACGCGACCGCGGCTCTTCGCCAATGACGGCGGGACACCGCGGCCGGATGTCGGCTTCCTCGGCTTCGATGCAGGGCGTGGGGCGGCGACGGGTGCGGCGCGAGGCGCCCGGCGCAGTTAGTGCGGATCCCGATCCGGTGGAATCACCCGATCGGGATCTGCTCTAGGCGAGAAGGACGCCATGGCGGCGCAGGAAGGTCAGCAGGGAGAGCAGTGGAATCCCTAGGATGGCGGCATGCTCGCCTTGCACGCGGGCGAAAAGCTGCACCCCAGGGCCCTCGAGCCGGTAGCCGCCGACCGAATGCGTCACATGCTCCGCCTCGGCTGCCAGATAGGCGTCGAGGAAGGGCTCCGAGAACTCCCGCATCGTCAGCCTGGGCGCCGCGACATCCTGCCAGACGCGGCTGCCATGCCGGTGGCAGACCACGGCCGTCACCAGTTCGTGCGTCCGGCCGCGCAGCGCGAGCAACTGCGCCCGCGCCACGGCAAGGTCGGCCGGCTTGTCGAACCAGGCGCCCTCGCAGACCAGCAACTGGTCGCAGCCGATCACCAGCGCGTCAGGGTGGCGCCGGGCGATGCGCTCCGCCTTCGCATCGGCCAGCATCAGCGCGGCATCGGCGGGTGGTATGCCCTCGGCCTGCGCGGCCTCCTTGATGGCCGCCTCGTCCACCGCCGAGGGCACCGCCTCGAAGCGCAGGCCAGCCTCCGTCAGGATGGAGCGGCGGGTGCCGGAGGCGGAAGCGAGGACGAGCCGCGGCGTCGCGGCCTGGATCATGTCTCGGCCCCCGGCGAGCCGAGCACCGCGGCGGCCGGATCCTCCGGGGCGTGGGGCAGGGCGGCATCCTTCCGCCGCGCGTGCCAGGCCTCCATGAGTTGAAGCACCGTCGCCGCCGTTTCCTCGATGCTGCGCCGGGTCACGTCGATCACCGGCCAGCCGCGGGACGTGCAGAGCCGCCGTGCCGCGACGATCTCGGCCTTCACCGCCTCAGGGTCGATGTAGTCGGTCGCGTCCTGCCGCACGCCGGCAGCGCCGATGATCTTCAGACGATGCCGGCGGATGTCGATGAGCGCATTGGCCTCGATATGGAGGCCGACGACCGGGCAGGGCGGGTCCTCCAGCGCGGTCGGCAGCGATGCGCCCGGAACGATCGGCACATTGGCCGCCTTGATGCCCCGGTTGGCCAGGTAGAAGCAGGTCGGCGTCTTGGAGGATCGCGAGACGCCCACCAGCACCACATCGGCGTCGCGGATGCCGAGCGTGCCTTGGCCGTCATCGTGCGACAGCACGTAGTGCATGGCATCGATGCGGCGGAAATAATCCGCGTCCATCACGTGCTGGGCTGCCCGCTTTTCCTTGGCCCGCGCGCCGATCGCCCCCTGCAGCAGGTCCATCACCGGATCGAGGGGAGAGAAGCATTGGAGGCCGAGCCGCCCGCAGGTCTCCTCCAGCGCGAGGCGCAGGCTGGAATCCACAAGGGTGTAGAGCACGGGGCCGGGCTCGTGCTCGATCCCCTCCAGCACGCGGTCGAGTTGGAGGCGGGACCGCACCAGCGACCAGCGGTGATGGAGCACGTGATGGTTGTCGAACCGCGCCAGCGTCGCCCGCGCGATCGAGTTGAGCGTCTCCCCGGTCGAATCCGAGACGAGATGGAGGTTGATTTGTCGGTGCGGCATCGCGGGGAGAATAGCGTGAATCGCTGTGGATGACGGGGACCGAATCAGCCTCGGCGAAGGGGCCTGGGGACAGGGGCTGCGTTGACCCCTTTGCGACGGAACATTGAATGACTTCGGCCGCAGCCGGTGGCATCCCGTGGAGAGTCCGCGCAAAGGTCCGGCCAGCCTGGGCCGGGCGGCCCGGCGCCCCTGTGGATGGGCTTGTGGAAGGCCTGCGGATCGGTTGCGTCCCCGTCATCCACAGGGTTCCTACTCCACCACGACTTCCTAGAATCCTTATTCTTTGCGAAGGGATGGTCATGGACAGCGAACGCGTCACCACGCCGGCCAAGCCCCTTCTGCAAGCCCTGGGAGGCGAAGCGATCTGGCCGCCGCCCGCCTGGCTGATGCGCCAGGCCGGCCGCTATCTGCCCGAATACCGGCAGGTGCGAGCCCAGGCCGGGGATTTCATCAGGCTCTGCACCACGCCGCCCCTCGCGGCGGAAGTGACCCTGCAACCCATCCGCCGCTACGGGATGGAGGGGGCGATCCTCTTCTCCGACATCCTGATGGTGCCCTGGGCGCTCGGTCAGCCGCTGCGCTTCGCCGAAGGCGAAGGCCCATTGCTCGAGCCGTTGCGCGATGCGGAGGCGATCGCGGCGCTTGATCCTTCCGCTGTCGTGGCCCGCTGCGCGCCGATCATGGAAACGGTGGCGCGCGTGCGGGAAGGGCTCGCGGCCGAGGCCCCGCGCACGGCGCTGATCGGCTTCGCCGGCGGCTGCTTCACCGTCGCCTGCTACATGCTCGAAGGCCGGGGATCGAAGGATTTCCCCGCGGCACGCGGCCTCGCCTATCGGGACCCGGCGGTGTTCGGGCGGCTGATCCGCACCTTGCAGGAGGCGACGACGGAATACCTCGTCGCCCAGGTCGAAGCGGGCGCCGAGGCGCTGATGATCTTCGACTCATGGGCGGGGATGCTTTCCCCCGGCCAGTTCCGCCGCTGGGTGATCGAGCCGACCGCCGCCATCACCCGCAACCTGCGCCGGCGCTGCCCGGGGATCCCGCTTGTCGGCTTCCCTCGCCTGGCCGGGCCGCTCCTGACGGATTATGCGGCACGGGCCGGCGTGGACGCGACGGCGATGGACACCTCGATGGATCCGCGCTGGGCAGCCCAGGCGGTGCCGCCGACCATGGCGCTGCAGGGAAACCTCGATCCGCTGGCGCTGGTGGCCGGCGGGGCGGCGCTCGAGGTGGAGACGCGCTCCATCCTCGCCGCCATGCGCGGCCGGCCCTACGTGTTCAACCTCGGGCACGGGATCGTTCCGCAGACGCCGCCGGAGAACGTCACGGCGCTGATGCGGATCCTGCGTTCGGCGTAGAACGGATCCAGGGTCGTCCTGGGTCGGGCCGGAGGTGCGTCAGCCCTCCGACGCGGGCGTGAAGGGAGGCTGGAGCCACAGCGCTTCCTTCACCTTGCCACGAAGGAAAGCCTCGTGCGCGGCGGCCCGGTCTTCCGGCACTGCGATGGGGCGGGGCGTCCAGGCGACTGCCTCCGCCGCCAGCGCCGGCCCGGCGCCGCGCAGCGAGGGCGCTAGCTCGAGCCCGGGCTGCTTGCCGCCCATCAGTTCCAGATAGACCTGGGCGAGCAGCGTGCAGTCGAGGATCGCGTTGTGCGAATCGCGCATCGAATTGTCGACGCCGAGGCGACGGCACAGCGCATCCAGGCTGTTCGGCATGCCCGGGTAGCGTTCCTTCGCGATCGCGAGGCTGTCGACCATCCGGCTCCGGTCGAGCTTCGGCCGCCCGGCCCGCATCAACTCGGCATCGAGGAAGCCGAAATCGAAGGGTGCGTTGTGGGCGATGATCGGCGTGTCGGCGAGGAAGGCGAGCATCTCGTCGGCGATCTCGGCGAATTTCGGCTTCCCGGCGAGATCGCCGTTGGTGAAGCCATGGACGCGCGTCGCCTCGGCCGGGATGTCGCGCTCAGGGTCGACCAGGCAATGGAAGGTCGCGCCGGTGGGGAGGAGGTTGACCAGTTCCACCGCGGCGACCTCGATGACGCGGTCGCCCTGGGCCGGCTCCAGGCCGGTGGTTTCGGTGTCGAGGACGATCTGGCGCATGGCGGCAGAAATAGCAGGAAAAAGGCCAGGGCTCTGCCCCGGACCCCGCCGAGGGCCGAAAGGCCCTCGGAACCCGGGTTCAGGGGGGCGGGAAGCCGTCGGTGGCGGAAAGGACGGGGCGCCGCAGCTGTGCCACCAGGCGCCGGATCGCGGCCTGGGCGAAATGACGGCTGATCCCGGTCTGCAGGACATGGTCGGCATGGCGGCGCTTTTCGCGGTCCGGCATCTGGCGGGCGCGGATAGCCTCCAGGCGTTCTTCCGTCATCCCTCCGCGCAGCAGCACGCGCACGCGCTGGACCGCATCCGGCGCCGAGACCACCACAACCCGGTCCACACGCTTCTCGCCGCCGGTTTCGAGCAGCAGCGGGACATCGAGCACCACGATCCGCTTCCCGGCCCGGCGCGCGCGGGCAAGGAAGCGGTGTTCCTCGTCTCGCACCAGCGGATGGACGATGCGCTCCAGGCGCTTCAGCGCCGGGGCGTTGCCGAGAACGGCGCGGCGGAGGGCTTCCCGGTCCACACGCCCGTCCACGACCGCGCCGGGAAAGGCCGCCCCGATAGGCCCTACCGCACGTCCACCGCGTGCCTGCAGCGCATGCACGGCGGCATCGGCATCGAAGACCGGCACGCCGAGGCGGCGGAAAGTGGCGGAGGCAGTGGACTTTCCCATGCCGATCCCGCCCGTGAGGCCAAGCACGATCATCCGGCGGTCTTCGGAATATCCGCGGCGACGATGGCGCGGAGCGCGGCATCGACCCGGGGGGCAGCGCCGAACCAGGCCTCGAAGCCCGGCCGCGCCTGGTGCAGCAGCATGCCGAGCCCATCCACCGCCCGCAGCCCCCGGGCCCGTGCGGCGGCGAGCAGCGGGGTCTCCAGCGGCACGTAGACGATGTCCGCCACCACGGCGGAGGCCGGCAACGGCGCCAGGTCGACGTCGAGCGGCGCATGCCCCTGCATGCCGAGGGAGGTCGTGTTCACCAGCAGCGCCGTGGCAGCGAGCGGCGGCTCGGTCGCGACCTCGATGGCACCGCCGAGGTCGCGCGCCAGGGCCTCCGCCCGCGCCGCCGTGCGGTTGACGAGCGTCACGCGCGGGCAGCCCGCATCGAGCAGTGCCGCCGCGATGGCCCGCGCCGCCCCGCCCGCGCCCAGCAGCACGGCGGGGCCGTCGCTTGCCGCCCATCCCGGCGCCTGGTCCCGCACGCTTTCGAGGAAGCCGTAGCCGTCGGTGTTGGAGCCCTCGATGCGGCCGTCGCGGAAGACCAGCGTGTTCACCGCCCCGGCGCGGCGCGCGGTGGCATCGACGCTGTCGCAGACCTCGAAGGCGGAGAGCTTGTGCGGGATGGTGACGTTGGCACCACGGAAGCCGAGATCCGCAAGCGTCCGCACCGCAGCCGCGAAGTGTTCCGGATGCACCGGCAGCGGGAGATAGGCCCCGTCGATGCCGAGTGCCTCCAGCCAATACCCGTGCAGCCGGGGCGAGCGGGAATGCGAGACGGGCCAGCCGAGAACCCCGGCGAGCCGCGCGTGACCGGTGAGAAGGCGCATTCCCGCAGGAAGCCGCGCCCCGCGGCGCATGGCAAGAGTGCGCCGCGGCAGGAGGTTCGGGCCAGGCTACTCGGCCGGCACTGCCGCTGCGCGCGCCTGGTCGCGGAACTCGGGCGCCTGCGCCCAGAGCTCGGGTTTCAGTTCCTCCTGCCGGTCGGGGAAGGCGAAGGCGCAGACCAGCGTGACCGCGGCGACGGCCGCCAGCACCAGCATCGCGACCGCCAGCGAACCTGTCGCCTCGTGCAGGAACCCCACCAGCGGGGAGGCCACGGCGGCGCCGAGGAACCCCACGGTGAAACGGATGGAATAGAGCTTCGCCCGCAGTTCCGGCGCGACGTAGCGCGCCGTCATGGTTTCGTTCACCGTGACCTGGCCGAAGACGCAGGCGGCGACGAGCCCGGCCACCGGCAGCACCGCCCAGCCGTCGAGGAAGGACAGCGCGATCAGCCCCGGCACCACCGCCATGCCAAGCGGCAGGAAGATGGTCTTGAGCGTGCGGCTGTCGATCATCCGCCCGACGGTGAACTGCGTCGCGCCGCCGCAGATCGTGGCGAGGAAGGCGAGCAGCCCGACCACCGGCAGCAGGTCCGGGCTGCCCGCGAGCCGTTCCTCCATCAGCTTGGGGATCAGCAGCGTATAGGCGTTGAACACCAGCCCCGAGACGGCGGCGATGGCGAGAAGGATGGTCACCGCGCGCCGCACGACGGCCCGCGGGATCGGCGGGAAGGGCCGCGCGCCGCCGCCGGCCTTCACGGCGTCGAATTCCGGTTCCCGCATGTAGAGCAGGCCGGCGAGGAAGCAGGCCACGCCGGGCAGGATGAAGGCCCAGCGCCAGCCGAGGGCCGCGGCGACGAAGGCGGTGACGACCGGGGCCGTGGCGACGCCGAAATTGCCGAAAACGCCGTTGATGCCCATGGCGCGGCCGACGCGGTCGCCGGCGGCCTCGACCAGCATGGCCGTGCCGATCGGGTGGTAGATCGCCGCGAAGCAGCCCATGACGCCGAGCGCGACGCCCACCGCCGCCGGGCTGTCCATCAGTCCCGCGACCGCCATGAAGAACCCGGTGCCGAGGAAGAAGGCGACCATCAGCGCCTTGCGCCCGAGTTTCGCGGCGAGCCAGCCCATCGGCAGGGCGCCGAGGCCATAGGTGACGAACATCGCCGTCCCGAGCGCCAGGATCGGCCCGTAATCCCCGCCGAAGCGGTCGCGTTCCTGGGTGACCATGGCGAGCACGGCGGTGGCCAGGATCAGCAGGCAATAGTGGGTGAAGGTATGGGCGGCGTTGATGAACACCACCTGGCGCGTGGCCGGTGTCATGGCGGTTCCTCTGGCCGCTTCCGTCGCGGCATTGCATCAGATTAGTCTTGGCCCGATGGCAACGTCAGGCCAATCCCTGTCGATCGACGGCCACGATCCGGCCCCGCGGAGGGACCTGCCGCAGGACCGGGTGGACCGGCCGCTGGCGGCCTTCGTGCGGGACTACGCCGAAGGCGAGGACGTGCCACGGCACAGCCACGACAGGGCGCAATTGCTCTACGCCATCACGGGCATCATGCGCGTCACGACCGATGCGGCGCGCTTCACCGTGCCACCGGCGCGTGCGCTCTGGCTGCCCGCGGGCCTGCCTCATGCGGTGGCGATGCCTGGCGGGCTGGCGATGCGGGCGCTGTTCCTGCGCTCTGACGCCGCGAAACGCGCGGGGCCGGAGCGTCCGGCGGTGCTGTCGGTCTCGCCGCTGCTGCGGGAACTGATTCTCGCCGCATGCGCGGAGCCGCTGGAATGGGACGAGCAGGGCCGCGGCGGGCACCTCGCCGCGCTCATCCTGGAAGAGATCGCCCACGCGCCGACCCTGCCGCTGGCCGTCCCGCAGCCGCGCGACCCGCGGCTGCTGCGCCTGGTGGCGGCGCTGGCGGCGAACCCGGCGAGCCCGCTGACGCTGGAGGACTGGGCAAGCGGAACCGGCGCCAGCCCGCGCACCCTCCGGCGGCTGTTCCAGGCCGAGACGGGCATGGGCTTCGCCCGGTGGCGACAGGCGCTGCGGTTGGCCGAAGCGGCGGCGCTGCTGGCGAACGGAAGCCCGCCGGCGCGCGCGGCGGCGGCAGTCGGGTACTCCAGCGGGCCAGCCTTCGGGGCAGCGTTTCGGGCGGTGTTCGGGATCACGCCGGGACGCGCCGGAGAGGGGCGCCGCCCCTCTCCGGACCTCTCCCCGCCAAAGGCCGAAAGGCCTTTGGAAACCGGGACCTGAAGGGACCTGCGGCCGGGTCCCCGCAATTCGCACCAAAGTGGGGGGTTCCGAGGGCCTTAAGCCCTCGGCGGGAGGGGTCCGGGGAGGGCGGCGCCCTCCCTGGGGACTTTCCGGTGGCGTTTTCCGCCGAACCGCGCCATATGGGCGCCCGGTGACGTCCGGCCTGATGCCGGCGCGCCAACCGCCGCGACCGCGGCGGGCCGACAGAGAAAGCCGCGGGACCCAGACCGGACTGCCGCGGCGTTTCCGGCCACATGGGCGGCCTTCCCGTCGCGTGACCCGCGATGGGCCCACCCCATGCCGCCCGAGACGCCGAGACACCGGCTCATGGACCTGGACCCCGGTCCCGACCTGTTTCGCCCTCCGTGTCGCATTCCGGGGCCCTTGGGGGGGCCCCATCCCGCCGTGCCGCCACCCGCGAAGGACGGGTGGGCATGGCCCGTGCGGCGCAGGACGGTGCCGCACCCGAGAGGACGACAGATGTTCGACAACTACTTCCGCAAGGAAATCAACTGGGGCGGCAAGACCCTGGTGCTCGAGACCGGCAAGATCGCCCGTCAGGCCGACGGCGCCGTGGTGGCGCGCCTCGGCGACACCATCGTGCTCTGCACCGCGGTCGGCGCCCGTTCGGTGAAGCCCGGCCAGGATTTCTTCCCGCTGACCGTGAACTACCAGGAGAAGGCCTTCGCTGCGGGCAAGATCCCGGGCGGCTTCTTCAAGCGCGAGGGCCGTCCCTCCGAGTTCGAGACGCTGACCTCGCGCCTCATCGACCGCCCGATCCGCCCGCTGTTCCCCGATGGGTTCCGCAACGAGGTGCAGGTCGTCGCGACCGTGCTGTCCCATGACCTCGAGAACGAGGCCGACATCGTCGCGATGGTGGGCTGCTCCGCCGCGCTGACGATGTCCGGCATTCCGTTCTTCGGCCCGATCGCCGGCGCGCGCGTCGGCTACATCAACGGCCAGTACGTGCTGAACCCGACCGCCGAGGAGCGGAAGTCGAGCACGCTCGACCTCGTGCTCGCCGGCACGGCCGAGGGCGTGCTGATGGTGGAATCCGAGGCGAGCGAGCTGACCGAGGAAGTCATGCTCGGCGCCGTCGAATTCGGCCACAAGTCCTTCCAGCCGGTGATCCAGGCGATCATCGAACTGGCCGAGGTCGCCGCGAAGGAGCCCTGGACGGTCGCCGAGGAGAGCGACGCGACCAAGGCGCTGAAGGTGCGCATCGCCGAACTCGGCCGCGCCGACATGGCGGTTGCCTACACCGAGACGCAGAAGCTGGTCCGCCAGGAGAAGGTCGGCGCGGTGAAGAAGGCCGTCGTCGCGGCGCTCGAAGCCGAGGGCGCGGACGTGGCCGCGGCGAAGGGGCTCCTGAAGGAGCTCGAGGCCGACGTGGTCCGCAACAATATCCTCGATACCGGCAAGCGCATCGACGGCCGCGACACGCGCACCGTGCGCCCGATTGTCGCGGAAGTGGGCGTGCTGCCGCGCGCGCACGGCTCGGCGCTGTTCACCCGTGGCGAGACGCAGGCGCTGTGCGTCGCGACGCTCGGCACCGGCCAGGACGAGCAGATCATCGACGCCCTCGCGGGCGAGTACCGCGAGGACTTCATGCTGCACTACAACTTCCCGCCCTACTCGGTGAACGAGACGGGCCGCATGGGCTCCCCGGGCCGGCGTGAAGTGGGCCACGGCAAGCTGGCGTGGCGCGCGATCCACCCGCTGCTGCCGGAGAAGGAGAAGTTCCCGTACACCATTCGCGTGGTGTCCGAGATCACGGAATCCAACGGCTCCTCCTCGATGGCGACCGTCTGCGGCACCTCCCTGTCGCTGATGGATGCCGGCGTGCCGCTGAAGCGCCCCTGCGCGGGCATCGCCATGGGCCTGATCAAGGAAGACCGCGGCTTCGCGGTGCTGTCCGACATCCTGGGCGACGAGGACCACCTCGGCGACATGGACTTCAAGGTGGCCGGCACCGACCAGGGCATCACCTCCCTGCAGATGGACATCAAGATCACGTCCATCACCTTCGAGATCATGAAGATCGCGCTGGAGCAGGCGAAGGACGGCCGCCTCCATATCCTCGGCGAGATGGCGAAGGGCCTGACCGGCCATCGCGGCGACGTGGCGGCGACCGCCCCGCGCATCACCGTGATCAACGTGCCCAAGGACAAGATCCGCGACGTGATCGGGTCCGGCGGCAAGGTGATCCGCGAGATCACCGAGCAGACCGGCACCAAGATCGACATCGAGGATGACGGCACCATCAAGGTGGCGGCGACCTCGATCGAGGCGGCGCAGAAGGCGATCGACTGGATCCGCGGCATCGTGGCGGAGCCGGAAGTCGGCGTGATCTACAACGGCAAGGTCGTGAAGACCGCCGAGTTCGGCGCCTTCGTGAACTTCCTCGGCGCCAAGGACGGGCTCGTGCACATCAGCGAGCTGGCGCAGGATCGCGTGAACAAGACCACCGACGTCGTCAAGGAAGGCGACCAGGTGAAGGTCAAGGTCATCGGCTTCGATGAGCGCGGCAAGGTGAAGCTGTCCATGCGCGTGGTGGACCAGGCCACGGGCGCGGACATCACCGAGCAGGTCGGCGCCCGCCGCCCCCGCCCGGAGGGCGAGGAGCGGGGCGAGCGCCGCGACCGCGGCGATCGGCGCGACCGTGGTGAGCGCCGGGACCGCGGCGGCGAGGCCGCCGAGTAACAACTGGACCAGGCTCGGCCGGGGCCCTGCACAGGTGCCTCGGCCGATGCCATATTCCCGTCATGAAGTTCGTATGGAGCGCCGGGTCTTGAAGGCCATCAACGCGATCCGCATGGGTGGTGTGGACGTTCTGCCGCTGGTGGAAGGGGGCAAGGGCGTCTCCGTGTCCAATGGCTTGTCCTGCGGGGCCTGGGCGGCCTCGGGCGGGGTCGGCACCTTTTCCGCGGTCAATGCCGATACCTATGACGCCGACGGCAGGCCCATTCCGCAAGTCTATCACGGCAAGACGCGCCGCGACCGGCACGAGGAACTCGTGCGCTACGCGATCGACGGCGCGATCACCCAGGCGAAGAAGGCCTGGGACATGGCCGGCGGCAAGGGCCGGATCCACGCCAACATCCTTTGGGAGATGGGCGGGGCGGAGCGTGTCGCGCGCGGCATGCTGGAAGGCGCGCGCGGCCTGATCCACGGCATCACCTGCGGCGCGGGCATGCCCTATCGCCTGTCCGACATCGCGCGCGAATTCGGCGTGCACTACTACCCGATCGTCTCCTCGGGCCGCGCCTTCAGCGCGTTGTGGAAGCGCGCCTACCACAAGACGCGGGAATGGCTCGGCGGCGTGGTCTACGAGGACCCGTGGCTGGCCGGCGGCCACAACGGCCTGTCCAATTCCGAGGACCCCAGGAAGCCCGAGGACCCCTACCCGCGCGTGCTGAAGCTGCGCCAGCAGATGCGCGAATTCGGGCTGGGCGACGTGCCGATCATCATGGCCGGCGGCGTCTGGTGGCTGGAGGAGTGGGAGGACTGGATCGACAATCCGGAGCTCGGCCCCGTCGCCTTCCAGTTCGGCACCCGTCCGCTGGTGACGAAGGAAAGCCCGGTCTCGGACGCGTGGAAGCAGCGGCTGCTGACGCTGCGGAAGGGCGACGTGCTGTTGCAGCCCTTCTCGCCGACGGGCTTCTATTCCTCGGCGGTGCGCAACGAGTTCCTGCACGAGCTCGAGGAGCGCAACGAGCGCCAGGTCGCCTACACCACCGAGCCGGTCGGCGAGCACATCGCCGAGTACGGCGTCGGCCCGCGCAAGCGGAAGGTGTGGCTCGCGCCGCACGACCTCGCCCGCGTCAACCAGTGGGAGGCGGAGGGTTTCGTCGAGGCGATGCGGACGCCGGACAACACGCTGATCTTCGTCACGCCGGACAAGTCGAGGGAGATCGTGCAGGACCAGATCGACTGCATGGGCTGCCTTTCGCAGTGCCGTTTCAGCAACTGGTCGCAGCACGAGCCGGAATTCTCGACCGGCAAGAAGGCCGATCCGCGGTCCTTCTGCATCCAGAAGACGCTGCAGGAAATCAGCCATGACGGCGCGTTGGAGCGGAACCTGATGTTCGCCGGCCACAACGCGTATCGCTTCGGCCAGGATCCGTACTATTCGAACGGCTTCATCCCCACGGTGAAGCAACTGGTCGAGCGTATCGCCACCGGCCGCTGATCGGGCCGGAAAATCAAAGAAGGTTGGGGGTCCGGGGGAAGTTCTCTTCCCCCGGCCTTTCTTTTTTCAGCGTGCCGGCAGGAACCCCACGATATCCCGTGCCCTGGCGACGATCGGCTCCGCGATCGCGCTCGCCTGTTCCGCCCCGAGCCGCAGGGCCGCATCCAGCGCCGCCGTATCCTCGAGCAGCCGCTTCAGTTCGCCCTGGATCGGCTGGAGATGCGCGATCAGCGCCTCGGTCAGCGTGTTCTTGAATTGCCCGAAGCCCTGCCCGCCGTGCTCGCGCAGCACGTTCTCCGGCATGGTGCCGGTGACGGCGGCGAGGATGCCGACCAGGTTGCGCGCCTCCGGCCGACCTTCCAGGCCCGCCATGTGTTCCGGCAGCGGTTCCGGGTCCGTCTTCGCCCGCTTGATCTTCTGCGCGATGCTGTCGGCGTCGTCGTTGAGGTTGATGCGCGACTGGTCCGATGCATCGGACTTCGACATCTTCTTGGTGCCGTCGCGCAGCGACATGACGCGCGCGGCCACGCCCTGGATCAGTGGCTCGATGTTCGGGAAGAAGTCCACGCCGTAGTCGTGGTTGAACTTCTGCGCGATGTCATTCGCGAGTTCGAGGTGCTGCTTCTGGTCCTCGCCCACCGGCACCTTGGTCGCGTGGTAGGCGTGGATGTCGGCCGCCATGAGGTTCGGATAGACGTAGAGGCCGGAGGAGGCGGCCTCCTGGTTCTTGCCGACCTTGTCCTTGAACTGCGTCATGCGGTTGAGCCAGCCGAGGCGGGTGACGCAGTTGAAGATCCAGGCGAGTTCCGCATGTGCGCGCACGTGCGACTGCACGAAAAGGACGCAGCGCTTCGGGTCGAGCCCGCAGGCGATCAGCGTCGCCGCCATCTCCCGGGTCTGCCGCCGCAGGTCGGCGGGGTCCTGCCAGACCGTGATCGCGTGCAGGTCCACCACGCAATAGATCGCTTCGTGGGTATCCTGCAGCGGCACCCAGTTGCGGATGGCGCCGAGGTAATTGCCGAGGGTAGGCACGCCCGAAGGCTGGATGCCGGAAAAGACGCGGGTCATCGGGAAAGGCACCGTATCCATGCTGCTGCGCGGGTGATCCCGCCTGCGGGCGGGCGCGTCAAGGCGGTGCATGCCCTTAAAGAGAGATCAAGAATCTTGCTTTTAACGCGCCGCCGGTCCAGGTTGCGTGCACACGCAACATGGAAAGCGCGGCGATGACAGCCCTGACCAAGGCCTTCCTCTATCCCGGCCAGATGGTGAGCGACCTGCTCGGCGCCGGGGCGAGCGACGACCGGATGATGGTTCGCACCCTCGTGAACATGCTGGTGTGGAACCTGGTCGTGGTGCTCATCGTGGTGGCGGTCTACTGACCGCGCCCGCATTCCCTTCCCGCCGGCCGCGATGCAACTCACCGCCTTCACCGACTACACGCTGCGCACGCTGATCTACCTCGCGATCGAGGAAGGCCGGCGCGCGACCATCGCGGAGATCGCCGACGCCTACGGCATCGCCGAGAACCACCTGACCAAGGTGGTCCTGCTGCTCGGCCAGGCCGGGGAGATCGAGACGCTGCGCGGGCGGGGCGGCGGGCTGCGGCTGGCGCGGCCGGCGGCCGAGATCGGCATCGGCGCGGTGGTGCGGCGGACCGAGCCGGGCCTGGCGCTGGCGCCCTGCCTCGGCACCGGGGCCTGCGTCATCACCCCGGCTTGCGGCCTGCGGCCCGTACTGGCCGAGGCGCTGGACGCCTTCCTCGCGGTGCTGGACCGCTACACGCTGGCGGATCTGGTGGGCGGGTCCCGCGGCGGCCTTGCGCGGCTGCTCGGGCTGCCGGCCTCCGCCGGATAGGGCAGATCGCCCACGGCTGGAATCAGCCGCAGGCGTGACGATGCTCGCTCAAGCAGGGCGAGAGCCGCTTCCACATTGGCGGAAGCCGCCCTCGCGGGCGGCCCGCAAGACCCCCTTCAGGCCGGCGCCGGGCGATGCCCGAAGATCGCCGTTCCGACGCGCACCAGCGTGGCACCTTCGGCGATCGCCGCCTCGAAATCCGCGCTCATGCCCATGGAGAGTTCCCGCAGCCCGTGCCGCGCCGCCAGTTCGCGCAGCAAGGCGAAATGCGGCCGAGGGTCCTGGTCCAAGGGCGGAATGCACATCAGGCCGGTCACGGGCAGGCCATATTCCTCGCGCGCGGCGCGGATGAAGGCGTCGGCCTCGGCGCGGGGCACGCCGGATTTCTGGGTCTCGTCTCCGGTGTTGACCTGCACGAAGCAGTCCGGGCGGCGGCCTTCCTTCTTCATGGCCTCGGCGATGGCGGCGGCGAGCTTCGGGCGGTCGATGCTCTCGATCACGTCGGCGATGCGCACGGCGTCGCGCGCCTTGTTGGTCTGCAGGCCGCCGATGATGTGCAGGCGCATCGCCGGATGGGCGCCGCGCAGGTCGGGGAACTTCCCCGCCGCCTCCTGCACCCGGTTCTCGCCGAAGACGGTCTGGCCGGCGGCGAGCGCGGCAACCACGGCTTCCTGCGGATGGGTCTTGGAGACGGCGACGAGGGTCACGCTGTCCGTGGCGCGGCCGGCGCGGGCGCAGGCCTCGGCGATGCGGGCGCGGATGGCGGCGAGATTGGCGGCGATGTCGGGTTCACTGGGCATGGCGGGGGCAGGCTAGAGAGGGCGGCGGGCGGCCTCAAGCCGTGGCTCGCCTTGCCCGGCGCGGCGCCACCGCGCTAGAGCCGTTGCCGCTCGCTCTGGCTCACGTCAACGGCTCCAGGCATTTGTTTTCGCGAGCATCTTCACCCGATCAGGTGATTCCACCTGATCGGGATCTGCTCTAGAGGCCGCGGACCAACCGGGCCGCAAGCCTTGTTTCCGTTTCAGGGATGGACCGTGTGAGCGAAGCCGCCGAATTCCTCCGCGCCGCCGAGGCCGCGCTCCGGTCCGGCCGCGGGCCGGACGCCGAGAAGGCTACCCGTGCCGCGCTGCGCGCCGGGCCGGACGACCCCGCCGTGCAGCATATCGGCGGCATGGTGCTGCTGCGGCTGGGGCGGCTCAAGGATGCGCTCGGCCCGCTCGGGCGGGCCGCGGCGAAGGAAGGGGCGCCGGCGGCGTGGATCGTGGCCCTCGGCAACGCCCAGGCCATGGCGAACGACCCCGCCGCGGCGGAGGCGACGTTGCGCCGGGCGCTGGCGCTGGACCCCGCCAATGCGGTGGCGCAGTTCAACCTTGCCCTGCTTCTGACGGGCCGCGGCGCGCTGGAGGAAGCGCGGGCGGCGCTCGAGGCGTCGCTCGCCGCGCGGCCGAATCATCCGGGCGTGCTGCTGGCGCTCGGCAACGTCCATCTCCGGCAGGGCGACGCCTTCGCCGCGGCGGCGGCCTGGCGGCAGGCGGTGGCGGCAAAGCCCGACTTCGCCGAGGCGCACGCCAATCTCGGCGGCGCCCTGGCCGATCTCGGCCAGGCGGCGGAAGCCGAGGCGGCGCTGCACCGGGCGCTGGCGCTCAGTCCCGGGCTGGCGCTCGCGCGGCACCGGCTGGGGGACCTGCTGCTCGACCGGGGCCGCACCGCCGAGGCCATCGCCGCGCTGCGCGAGGCGACGGCGCGCGACCCGAAGATGGCGACGGCCTGGAACAGCCTGGGCCTGGCCCTGCGCGCCGATGGCCGGCACGAGGAAGCCGCGACCGCCTTCCGCAGCGCCATCGCGGCGCAGCCCCGCCTGACGGAGGGACATGCCAACCTCGCGCTGCTGCTGGCCTGGATGGATGATGCTCCGGGCGCCACGGCGGCGGCGTCCCGCGCGGTGGACCTGGCTCCGGAGGACGCGCGCGCGCACCTCGCCGTGGCGGTGGCGGCCGCGGCGCGGGGCGATGCGGCGGCGGCCCATGGCGCTTCCCTCGAGGCGGTGCGCCGCCGCCCCTTCGTCCATGTCCCGGCGCGCGGCACGGCAGAGGCCACGGTGCTCATGCTCCAGGCCCTCGAGGACGGCCATTTCCGCGCCGCCCCCGACGGGGCGAAGCTGCCCGAGGGCCACAACAACGCCGTCGAGCACCTCGACCCGGCCCGCTTCGCCCGGGTGGACCTGTTCGTCGATACGCTCGCCGAGGATCCCGGCGTGCTCGAGCGCCTGCCCCGCTGCGACGTCATCTACAACGCCATCACCGAGCCGGAGGCCATGCGCCGCGGCCTGGATCTGGCCGCCATGGCGGCGGAGCGGCTGGGCCTGCCGGTGATCAACCCGCCGGACCAGGTGCGCCGCGCCGCGCGGGACCTCGCGCCGTCGCTCTATGAAGGCATCGAGGGCGTCGTGGTGCCCCGCATCCTGCGCGTGCCCGCAACGGAGGACACTGCCGGCGCGGTCGCCTCGGCGATGGCCGAGGCGGGCCTGCCCTTCCCGGTCATCGCCCGGCCGGCGGGGACGCATACCGGCCTCGGCATGATGCTGCTCAAGGACGCCGCCGGTCTCGCGGCGCTGCCCGCGCGCACCGATCTCTTCGTCTCCGAGTTCGTGGACTTTCGCGACGCGGACGGGTTGTGGCGCAAGACGCGACTGCTGTGCGTCGGCGGCCGCGTGCTGCCGGAGCACCTTGCGACGGCGGACGACTGGAACATCCACCATCGCAATTCCCGCGCCTACATGGCGGCGCACCCCGAGGAGCAGGCGCGCGAGCGCGACTATCTCGAGAACTTCGAGAAGCGCCTCGGCCTGCCGCGCATGATCGCGGTGGGGGAAATGGCGGATCGGCTCGGCCTCGACTTCTTCGGGGTGGACGCGGCCCTGCTGGCGGATGACCGGCTGCTGGTCTTCGAAGCCAACCCCAGCATGCGCGCCATGTTCCTCGAGGCGCGGGACGGCTTCGAATACCTGCTGCCGGGGTTGGGGCGGATCTCCGCAGCCTTCTGCGACCTCGTGCTGCGCCGGGCGCGGCGCTAGAGCGGTTTCCAGACCGTTGGAAACCGCTCTCGCCATGTTCGAGCGAGCATCGTCACGACTGCGGCTGATTTCAGCCGGAGGCGATCTGCTCCGGAGGGGCTTCCACGCGGTGGAAGTCGCCGACGCCATGTTGGAGCGAGCTTCGTCACGCGCCGGGCCGCTTGCTGCCCCGTGCAGTCGGCTCTAGCCCGCCGCGGCGATGGGTGGCGCGCTGGAACGGCTCGCGTGGCGCCTCCAACCGACGCGCCGGCGCGGGCGAGACCTGCCGGTGCTGTGGCTCGTCTCGGACCCGGCGCGCTTGCCCGATCCACGGCCGGCGGCGTCCCGCCTGCCGCGCGGCGCCGGTGTGCTGGCGCGGGGCGCGACGCCGGAGGTGCTGGCGGGTCTGCGGGCCCTGGCACGGTCGCGCGGCCTGACGCTGCTGGTGGCGGGGGATGGGCGAGCGGCGCTGGCGGCCGGGGCGGGGCTGCACCTGCCCGAGCGCCGGGGCAGCGCCGGGCTGCTTCCCTTCCTGCTGGCGCGGCGGGCCGGATTTCCGGGGGCGCTGCTGAGCCTTGCCTGCCACGGCGGCGCGGCGGCCGCGGCGCGGGTGCGATGGCTGCGGCCGGACCTCGTCCTGCTCTCCCCACTCTTCCCCACGGC
>NZ_JAAEDM010000085.1 GCF_018129065.1 Neoroseomonas soli
GGCGTGGCCGGCGTCGGCAGCGCGGCAAGGCGCTCGGGCGGCGGGATGGCCGGGGGTTCCGGCGGCGTGGGCAAAGCCGGCGCAGCCATGGCCGGCGGTTCGGGCGGCGGCGACAGGGCCTCCGCCATCTCCGGAAGCGGCGGAGCAGCTGGTGCCTCCGGGGCGGCGGGCACACTCGAAACGGGTGATGGCGGCGGGGATTCGGCCATCTCCGCGGGCGGCCCAGGGGTCGGTTCCTCGGGCGGCATGGGCGCTGCTGCGATGCGCGGCTCCGCCGGGGACGGCGGGGGTTCCAGCGCTTCGGGGCGCGGCTCGGCCTGCGTGACAGGCGGGGCTTGCGGCGTGATCGGCGGCGCCTCCGGCGCAACCGGTGTCGGTTCCGCGGCGGGGGACGGCGCTGACGCCTCGGCGAGCGCAGGCGTCGGCTCGGGCGGTGCGGCCGCCTCGGCCTGCGGATCGGCCGGGGGCGGCGTGCCCTCGGGGCCGGACCCGGTCTCGCCGCTGCGGGCTGCCGTGTCCTCGAAGACCAGCGCGACGCCCTCCGGGATGCCGGGCTCGTCGGGTGCCTGGCGGTCCGGCCAGAACAGCAAGGCGGCCAGCGCCGCGGCATGCAGTGCGGCAGAACCCCCCAGCGCGGCAGCCCAGAGGCCGAGCCGCGGCGCTACGCGGCGGGGCGGCTGCCGGGGCGGCGCCCTCACAGCACGGGGACGCCCTTCTGCTTGGCCTTGCCCTCGGGCTCGACATGGATGGTGATGATGGCGTCGCGCAACTCGGCCTTCAGCGCCGCCTCGACCCTGTCGCAGATGTCGTGCGATTCGCGCACCGTCATCGCCCCCGGCACGACCAGGTGGAATTCCAGGAAAGTATAGCGCCCGGCATGGCGGGAGCGCAGGTCGTGGGCCTCAAGCGCGCCCTCGGCTTCATTCGCGACGATGGCGCGGATGCGATCCAGCGTCTGGGAGGGCACAGCCTCGTCCATCAGCCCGCCGAAGCTCTCGCGCAGCAGCCGGAACCCGGAAAAGAGGATGTTCACCGCCGTCAGCGCCGCGAGCAGCGGGTCAAGCCAGAGGATACCCGTCAGCGCCACCAGCCCCACGCCAACGACGACGCCCACGGAGGTCACGACATCCGACCAGAGGTGCCGCGCATCGGCGATCAGCGCCGGCGAGCGCAACGCCCTGCCCCGCCGCATCAGATGCATGGCCCAGAGCGCGTTGACGCCGCTCGCCAGGACCGACACGCCGAGGCCCAACTTCGCCTGCTCGGGTGCGTGCGGGCTGGCGAGCGCTCCCCAGGCCTGGTGCAGGATCAGCAGCGCCGCGACGATGATCAGCGCGCCTTCCAGCACGGCGGAGAAGTATTCCGCCTTCGCATGCCCATAGGGGTGGTTGGCGTCCGCCGGCAGCGAGGAATAGGCCACCGCCGCGAGCGCAGCCACCGCAGCGGCCACGTTCACGATCGATTCCATCGCATCCGCCATCAGCGCGACGCTGCCGGTGAGCCACCAGGCGACTCCCTTCAGCGCCAACACCGCGACGGCCACGACCACGCTGCTCAATGCGAGCAGCATGGCCTGGCTGATCTTGCCGTTCATCATGCCCGGGGTTTACCCGACCCCGGCTAGACGGAGAAGTACTTCGCCCGCGGGTGGTGCAGCACGATCGCGCTGGTGGACTGTTCCGGATGGAGCTGCCACTCGTCGCTGATCGTGACCCCGATCCGCTCGGCGCCCAATAGCCTCAGCAGCGGTTCCTGGTCCTCGAGCCGCGGGCAGGCCGGATAGCCGAAGGAATAGCGCCCGCCGCGATAGTGCTGCTGCAACATGCGGTCCATGTCGCGGTCGTCCTCTCCGGCGAAGCCCCATTCGGCGCGGATGCGCTTGTGGGTGTATTCCGCCATCGCCTCCGCCATCTCGACCGACAGGCCGTGCAGGTAGAGGTAGTCCTGGTAGCGGTTGTCCTCGAACCACTCCCGCGCGATGTCGGACGCCTTCTGGCCGACGGTGACGACCTGCAAGCCGATCACGTCGCGGCCGTCATCGATGTCGGTCACGAAGTCGGCGATGCACTCGCCGTCCTCCCTGGGCTGGCGCGGCAGGGTGAAACGGCAGGCTTCGGTGACGCCGTCCTCCTCGAACAGGACGAGGTCGTTCCCCTGTCCCGCGCACTTCCAGTAGCCGTAGATCGCCTGCGGACGCAGGATCTCCTGCTCCGCGGTCAGCGCGAGCATGCGCTTCAGCACCGGGCGCAGTTCCTGCTTCGCCCAGCCGAGGAAGTCGTCGAGCGACCGCCCCTGCTTCCGGAACCCCCACTGGAATTGATACAGGCTCCGCTCGTTGATGAAGGGCACGACGGCCTTGGGCGCCGCCTCGATCGCGCGAGCGCCCCAGAAGGGCGGCGTCGGCGTGGTCGTCTCGGTATTGACGCGGCGGCGGCGGGCCTGGGCGTAGTTCACGTCCACCGGCGCGAAGCCGCGCGGATCGGCCTGGCCGAGCACGCGCTTCTCGTTGCGGGCCCTGCCGACGCGCTTGGCCTGCACGGCGCCGAGATAGTCGTCGAACCCGTTGCCGACCACCTTGTCCATCAGGTGCAGGCCGTCGAAGGCATCCCGCGCATAGGCCACGCGCCCGGCGGCGTAGGCCTTGACGCAATCGTCCTCGACATAGTTGCGCGTCAGCGCCGCGCCGCCGAGCATGACGGGAATGTCGAGGCTCTGCCGCGACATCTCCTCCAGGTTCTCGCGCATCACCACGGTGGACTTCACCAGCAGGCCGGACATGCCGATGGCATGCGCGCGGTGTTCCTTCGCCGCCGCCACCATGTCCGCGAGCGGCACCTTGATGCCGAGATTGACCACCCGATACCCGTTGTTGGTCAGGATGATGTCCACCAGGTTCTTGCCGATGTCGTGCACGTCGCCCTTCACGGTGGCGAGCACGATCGTGCCCTTCTCCTGCCCCGCGGCGCGCTCCATGTGCGGCTCGAGGTAGGCGACGGCGGCCTTCATCGTCTCCGCGGATTGCAGCACGAAGGGCAACTGCATCTTGCCCGCGCCGAACAGTTCGCCGACCACCTTCATCCCGTCGAGCAGGACGTTGTTGATGATGTCGAGCGGCGCGATGCCCTTCGCCAGCGCATCCGCGAGTTCGTCGTCCAGCCCCTTGCGGTCGCCGTCCACGATGCGGTCCTTGAGGCGGCCTTCGACCGTCTCGGCCTTCTTCTTCGCCGTGGCATCGGCGGCCTTACGGCCGGCGAAGATCTCCAGCAGCTTCTGGAGCGGGTCGTAGTCCTCGGTGCGGCGGTCGTAGATCAGGTCCTCGGCGACCTTCGCCTCCTCGGGCGGGATCTGGTGCAGCGGCTTGATCTTGCTGACATGCACGATCGCGCCTGTCATGCCGGCCTTCACGGCGTGATCGAGGAACACGCTGTTCAGCACATGCCGCGCGGCCGGGTTGAGGCCGAAGGAGATGTTCGACAGGCCGAGGATGATCTGGATGTCCGGGAATTCCTCCCGGATCATGCGGATGCCTTCCAGCGTCCACAGGCCGAGCTTGCGATCGTCCTCATTGCCCGTCGCGATGGTGAAGGTCAGCGGGTCGATCAGCAGGTCGGATTGCGGCAGGCCGTGCCGGTTGCAGGCGAAGTCCACGAGGCGCCGCGCGATGCGCAGCTTGTCCTCGGCGGTCTTGGCCATGCCGACCTCGTCGATGGTCAGCGCGATGACGCCGGCACCGAACTTCTTCGCGAGGATCATGCGGTCCGTCGCATGGCCCTCCCCGTCCTCGAAGTTGATCGAGTTGATGATCGGCTTGCCGCCATGCAGCTTCAGCGAGGCCTCGATCACCGGCGTCTCGGTGGAATCGATCACCAGCGGGGCGTTCACGCTGCTGGTGAAGCGGCGGATCACCTCGCTCATCTCGCCGAGTTCGTCGCGCCCGACGAAGGCGGTGCAGATGTCGAGGGAGTTCGACCCTTCCTGCACCTGCTCGCGCCCCATGGCGACGCAGCCATCCCAGTCATGCGCCGCCTGGCGTTCGCGCCAGGCCTTGGAACCATTGGCGTTGCAGCGCTCGCCGATGGAGAAATAGGCATTCTCCTGCCGCAGCGGCACGGCGGTGTAGAGAGAAGCCACCGACGGCACCCACACCGGCTTGCGCGGCACCGGCACCGGGCGTGCAGCCGCACCGCCGAGCTTCCGCAGCATCGCGTCCAGCGCCTGGATATGCGGCGTCGAGGTGCCGCAGCAGCCGCCGATCAGGTTCAGCCCGTCCTCGGTGACGAAGCGTTCCATCCAGGACGCGAGTTCCGCCGCGCTCAGCGGGTAGTGCGTCTTGCCGTCCACCAGTTCCGGCAGGCCGGCATTGGGCTGGCAGGAGATCAGCCCAGGCCAGTTCTGCGACAGAAAGCGGACGTGCTCGGCCATCTCCTGCGGGCCGGTGGCGCAGTTCAGCCCCATCAGCGGCACGTCGAGCGAATGGATCACCGCCGCCGCCGCGCTGATGTCGGGGCCGACCAGCAGCGTGCCGGTCGTCTCCACCGTCACCTGCACGAAGACGGGAACGTCCGACTTCGCCTCGGCGCGCGCGATCTTCGCCGCGTTCACCGCGGCCTTGATGAACAGCGTATCCTGGTTCGTCTCGGTCAGGAGCGCATCCGCGCCGCCCGCGATCAGGCCGCGGCACTGCACGACCAGCGCCGCTTCCAGCGCATCATAGGTGATGTTGCCGAGCGAGGGCAGCTTCGTCCCCGGCCCGATGTCGCCGATCACCCAGCGATGGCGGCCATCCGCGAAGGATTCCGCCGCCTCGCGCGCGATCTCGACCGCCGCCTTGTTCAGTTCGAAGGCGCGGTCCCCGAGTTCGAACTCGGCCAGCGTCACCGGCGAACCGCCGAAGGAATTGGTCAGCACCATGTCGGCGCCGGCCTCGTAGTAGCCGCGGTGGATCTCGCGCACGACATCGGGGCGCGAGAGGCACAGCACGTCCGTGCAGTTCTCCTTGCCCCAGAAGTCGCGCTCCACATCCAGGTCCATCACCTGCACGCGGCTGCCCATGCCCCCGTCGCAGAGCAAAACACGGTCACGAAGGGCGTCGAGAAGATGCGGGCGGGACATGGCGTGACCCTCAGTAGGACAGGACGGTGGCGTGCTGGGTCTTGCGTTCCGCGACCCAGAGGCGGACGGGCAGCGCGCCCGGAATGGTCTCGCTGCGCGCGGTGGCGCAGCCGGTGGCGCCGAGCCAGCCGGCGATCTCGGCATCGTCGAAGCCAGGCCAGCGATGCGCATGCGCGCCGAGCAGGTCCGCGCGCTGATGCGGCGCGAGATCGACGATCAGCATCACCCCGCCCGGCTTCAGCACGCGCCCGGCCTCGGCCAGCGCGGCGGCGGGGTCCTCGGCGTAGTGCAGCACCATCTGCAAGGTGACGGCGTCGAAGGAGGCATCGGCCAGCGGCAGCCGGTACATGTCCGCCTGCCGCACCGTCAGGTGCGCGTGCCCGTGTTCCACCAGCCGCGTGCGGGCGAGCGCCAGCATGTCGCGGGAGGCATCGACGCCGACGCCTTCCTCGATGCGCGAGGCCAGCATTTCCAGCAGACCCCCCGTGCCGCAGCCGATGTCGAGCAACCGCCCGACCCGCGCCGGCAGGGCGCCGAGCAGCGCCGCCTCGATCTCCGCCCCCGGCAGGCCGAGGGCGCGCACCTCGTCCCAATCGGCACCGTGGCGACGGAAGGATTCGGACGCCACCCGGGCGCGTTCCGCGGCAAGCCGCGCCGCCGCGCGCCGGTCGGCAGCGAGCAGCGGGTCATCCTCCGGCAGGCGCGCGAGGATCTGCCGTGCGAGATCCGCCTCCGACGGCACCTGGAACCAGGCATTCGCCCCTTCCGGCGTGCGGACCAGCAGCCCGCCCTCGACCAGCAGCTTCAGGTGGCGGGACAGCCGCGGCTGCGACTGGCCGAGGATCGCCACGAGATCCGAGACGCACCACGCCCCCCGCGCGCAGAGCGCGAGCAGGCGCAGCCTCGTCGGCTCGGCGGCGGCCCGGAGTTGCGCGAGGAGTTCATCCATGGGCTGGACATAGTCATAAAGATATCCTTATGTCCAGCAGGTGATGCAGACCGACCCGCGCATTCCCGTGACGATCCTGCCCGACGGCGACAGCCTCGCGGCATGGCTCGGCGCCGATGGCCCGGCGGCGTTGCTGACCGACGCGGCGGAACCGCTGCCGGGCTTCGCTGCCACGGAACGCTTCGCGCCCCGCCCCGCCCACCGCTTCGGCTGCGCCTGCTGCGCGGGGCGCTCGGCGGCGGCGGTGGCGCTCGACCGGCTGTTCCAGGGGCGCGCGCGCAATCCCGCTGGCTGGTTCGACCGCGTGGCCGTGTTCGCGGCTTCGGTAGCGGCGCGCCAGGAGGTCGCGGCGGCGCTGCGGGAGGATGTGCTCTCCCGCGCCCGCTACCGCCCGGCCTGACGGGTCACTCCGGCTTCGGCCGCAGCCCGGAGCGTGGCAGGCCGTGTTGCTTGCTCGGCCCGGTCCGGTCGAGGTCGAGCGGCCCCGCAAGCTGCTGCAAGGCGAGCGTGATGCGCCGCAGCAGCGTCTCCTCGGCGCCAGGCATCCCTTCCTCGACCGCGACGGAGATGTCGGCGGCGTCGTATTCCCAGCGCTGCAGGATCTCGATCTTCTGATGGTCCGACAGCAGCGCATGGCCGAGCACCGCCTCAGGCGAGGCGAATTCCGCGGCCGGGTTCATCAGGGCCCGTTCGAAATCCGGCAGGGCCGCCGGGTCACGTGCGGTCAAGGCGGCACCTCCCCTCGTTTCGTGGGCGGCGGAGGGGCCGCCCGATCCTATGAGACGCACATGGCGCGCCGGGACCCGCGGCGCAACGCTTCCTGCCGCCAACTGGCGCAGTCACGTGGATCGCAGCCGGACGAGCCGCCGGAGCGCGACACCGAAGACGATCAGGTAGGCAGCCGGCGCAATCATGCCCGTCCGGAACACCATCCCCAGCGCGGGCAGGCCGACGCTCAGGATGAGGAACGCGGCCTCGCCGGGAAGCGGCCCGTCGCGCAGCATCGCCCGGCACAGGAAGGCCGCCGCCACCGTCGCGGCGAGGACGTCATAGGGAAACATGTAGGGCGTTACGAGGAACGACGCCGAGATCGTCATCGCGCCCCGCACCTCCGGCGACGCAGGGTAGCGCCAGGAGATCGCCGCCGCGACCGCCGCAGCCGACGCCACCGCCCCATGCACGGCCCAGGCAAGGCAGGCATCGCCCGAGGCTCGCTTCACGACTCCATAAACGCTTTGGAGCGTGTCGAACGCCGCCCCGCCGCCGAGATGCGCCTCGCCCGCCGTGCCGACGCCGGCCAGGAAGGCGAACCAGGTCCCCGGCCCGAATGCCAGCGCCGACATCAGACCGAGAAGAACGACCGTCGCCGCCGCGCTGCCGAATGTTCGCCAGTAGCCACCCACAACAAGGAACAGCGGCATCAGCACGCCGAACTGCGGCTTCACGCTGAGCAGGCCGATGAAGAGGCCCGCGAGCACCGGCCTCGTGTCGATGACGGCGAGGGCAAGGCCGAACAGAGCGGCCGTGAGGAAACTGTTCTGCCCATGCCAGGCGCAGATCAGCGCCGCGGGACAGGCCAGGGCCAGGAACCCCGCCCCCGCAACCCGCGGCAGCACGACGCGGATGGCAGCGGCGAAGCAGAGCGCGCCCACCACGATCCAGGCCAAGAAGGCCGCCGGATAGGACGGCAGCGCGAAGGGCCACAGGATCAGCAGGAAGCTCGGCGGGTTCCACCAGCCCAGCGGCAGGGCGAAGCCTTGCGCGCCGAACGCCTCGTAGGCGGCGACGAAGGCGGCGTGATCGTAGGCGGTGCCGGCCACACCGTCATGCGCCAACCGCGCAGCCGTCCAGAATGCGAGGAAGTCGAAGCGCCGCGGGCCGCCGTCGGGCGCTAGGAACCACGCCCCGGCCGAGAAGGTGCCCGCCAGCAGCACCAAATAGGCGACAACCAGCGCGCCGGCGGCGAAGAACACGACAGGCGGGATGCCCGCCGATCCACGCGCGCCCGGCTGGTTCATCCGGGCAGCGGCCGCTCCCCCTCCCCCAACGCCTTCTGCATCTGCACCACATCGACCCAGCGGCCGAACTTCATCCCGACCGCCTTCAGCACGCCGACCTGGCGGAAGCCGAGCGAGACGTGCAGCCCGATCGAGCCGACATTCTCCGAATCGCCGATCACCGCGACCATCTGGCGGACGCCCTTCGCCTCGGCATGGGCCAGCAGCTCCGCCACCAACGCCTTGCCGACGCCCTGGCCGCGGATGTCGTTGCGGACATAGACGGAGTCCTCGGCGGTGAAGCGATAGGCCGAGCGTTCCCGGAACGGCGCGTAATAGCCGTAGCCGAGCACCCGCCCGGCCTCATCCACCGCCACCAGCCAAGCGCAACCCTGGCCCTGCACCTTGGCGATGCGGGCGGCCATGTCCTCCTCGGTCGGCGGCTCCTCCTCGAAGGTTCCGGTGCCGTGCAGCACATGGTGGCCGTAGATGGCGGTGATGGCCGGCAGGTCGGCGCGGCCGGCGTCGCGAACCGTCACCATTACGCGGACAGCCCCGCCGCGACGGCGACGCGCTCCGCGAGCGCCAGCAGCGCGCGGTCCCGCCCCGGTGCGGCGACCAGCGACAGCCCTACCGGCGCGTCGCCCACCCGCCCGGCCGGGATCGTCACTTCCGCCAGGCCGCAGAGGCCGGCGATCGCGGTCACGCCCATGGTCCGTTCGCGCACCGCGTTCTGCTCGGACAGGGAGGCGCTGAGCAGCGGCGCCGGCGCGGGAGAGGTCGGATAGACCATCACCGCCCCGCCCGCGAGCAGCCCGCGCAGCCGCGCCTGCGCCACGCGGCGGAAGGCGCGCCCGGCCTCGGCCTTGGCCGGGTCCATCGCCTTGGCGGCGGCGAAGCGTTCCTTCACGCCCGGCCCGAAGGCCGGCCGCGCCGCCTCGATCCACGGGCCGAGGCTGGTCCAGGCCTCCACCGCCTGGGCGCAGCGGAAATGTTCGTAGAACTCGTCCAGCCCCTCGGGTGCCACATGCACGGCCAGGGCGTGGCCGAGCAGCGATTCCGCCGCAGCCAACCCGTCGCCCAGCGCCGCGGCGACGGCCGGCTCGGCATTCACCCACGCTTCCTGGACCTTCAGCAGCGGGCCGAGCGGCCCCTCCCCGCCCGGCGGCAGCAGCACCTCCCCCGCGCGGCGCAGGATCGAGGCGCGCGCGGTGAACCACCCCGCCGTGTCGTAGGCCGGCCCGAGCGGGCAGGCGCCGGTCAGGCTGACCGCGCCCCAGGAGGGCCGGATGCCGTAGATGCCGCAATAGGAAGCCGGGATGCGCACCGACCCGCCGGTGTCCGATCCCATGGCGATGTCGCAGAGCCCCGCCGCCACCGCCGCGGCCGAACCGCATGAGGATCCTCCAGGGAAACGGTCCGGCGCCGCGGGGTTGGTGGGCGTCCCGTACCAGACATTCTCGCCGGTCAACCCATAGGCGAGTTCGACGGTCTTGGTCTTGCCGACCAGCCGCGCACCGGCCTCGAGCAGCGCGGCCACCACGCCCGCGTCGGAGGTCGCCGGCGGATGGGTGCGCGCCCAATCGGGATTGCCGTAGCCGGTCACGCTGCCGGCGACGTCGTAGAGATCCTTCACCGCGAAGGTCAGGCCGGCAAGCGGGCCTTCGCTGGCCCCCGCACGCTCGGTCCGCGCCCCCGGGACGAAAGCTCCCACCCGATCCTCGACCATCCTCGCACCTCCGTCGTCACGGAGCGTTGAAAGTGGACCGTGGGCGGCGCGCTGACAACATCGGCGCGCCGCCCTGCCTGCCATCATTTGCCGAGGCCCGGCGGGGCCCCGGGGCATTGCGGCCTTCCGGCCGGGTCAGCGCGCGCGCAGGAAGTCGCTCACGCGCAGCAGGATGAACTCGTTGTCGTCGGCGCGCGTCAGGTGGCGGCCGGCGCTGAAGGGCAGGTTGTTGTCGTTGCCGACGATGATGTGGTCGGCATCGACCATCGCCACGTCCTCGATGGTGAAGAACGGGAAGGCGAAGCGGTCGTTGGGCGCGCCCTGCGGCCGGTCGCCGCGCTGGCGCGCCACGTTGTTCGGGTCGCGGATCGCCATCAGGTCGATATGCCCGATCTTGCGCACGAAGCCTTCCGCATCGGTGGCGCCGAGGTCGATCAGGTACACCCGCTTGAAGCGCGCCGGGTTCGGGAAGCAGGGGCGCTCGGCCGTGCTCTGCGTGCCCTGCGCGCACGCCAGGCCCGGGTCGCCCTCCCCGTTGTCGCGCTCGATCACCAGGGCGCGGCGGTCGTCGATCATGTTGAAGTCGCCGATCGCGGTCGCGCCCTCTTCCAGGCGGTAGCGCAGCACGCGGCCGGTCCAGGCGGCGCGGGCGGTGTCGAATTCCAGCACGCGCAGGAAGCGGCCCTCGGCCTGGTCGGAATTCGGCGCATAGAGCGGCTGCTCCAGCATCGCATAGAGCCGCGAGCCGTCCGGCGAGGCCGCCATGCCCTCATACCCGCCCGAGCGGCGCACGCGGAACGGCACGCCCTGGGTCGGGTTCGCGGGCACCGAGAAGGCCGGATGGTCGGGCGAGCGCAGCGGCTGGCCGTCCATCTGCGTCTCGACCACGCGAAGCACGCGCCCTTCGGCATCCACGTGCAGCAGGTAGGGGCCGAATTCCTCGCCGATCCAGAAGGTGCCGTCCGGCATCGGCTGGATCGATTCGAGATCGAAGTCGGAGCCCGTCAGGTAGCGGCGGTCCGTGGCGTCGCCGACGATGGCGAAGGGCACGATGCGGTTCGGGTCGGACAGGAAGATGGTGCGTTCCACCGTGACCCGGCCGGTGCCGAAGTCCGGGCGGACCTTGTGGAACATCAGCATCGCGTCGGGGCTGTTGCGGCGGTTGCCAAAGCCGTTGTCGGTCAGCACCCAGTAGGAACCCGCCTCCCCGCGCACCGGCGAGATGCCGGAGAAGCCCTGCACCGGCTGGCCGCGGAACGGCAGGGCGAGGCCGGTGCGGCGGCTGCCATAGGCCGGGCCGGTATCGGCCGGGGCGGAACCGATCGCCTCGTTGCGCAGGTTGCCCGCGCCGGTGAAGCGGCCGGACACGGCGAAGCCGCGCGGCGCGTCCTCGGGCGGGGCGGTGAAGGTCGCGGCCGGCAGCACGGCCTGGCCGGCGAGCGTCGCCTCAATGCGCTGGTCGGCAAGGGCCGGCCCGGCGATGAAGAGTGCGGTGGCGAGAAGGATGCGGCGCATGAAACCCCCGGATGTTGCGAACCGGGGGCGCGTTTAGGCGGGCGGGATTGCGGCCGCGTGTCCGTCGCGTTGCGGCTCCGCGAAACCGCGCGCCGCGTTCAGTTCAGGTTCAGCAGCGCGGCCTTGACGCCGAGCGCGGCGATGAAGGCTGCGACGATCGCCGCACCTTCCCCGAAGCGCCGCGCGGCGGCGAAAGCCAGGGTGCCGAGGATCAGGGCCCAGCAGGCGATTTCGCCCAGGCTCGGTTCCACCATCGGACCCTCCCTACGCGGACATCTGTCCTGCGTGTCATATACAGGAAATGATGCCCCGGAGCGAGGATTTCCTTACGTTTCGGCCCGGTTCAGCCGCGGAGGGCGGCAAGGCCACGCTTCGGACGGCCGTCGGCGCCCCAGTTGGCATCGTCCAGCCAGGCGGCGATGGCATCCCGGCGGGCGGGCCACTCATCGTCCAGGATCGAGAACCAGGCGGTGTCCCGCCGCCTTCCCTTGACCACGAGAACGTTGCGAAGCGTGCCCTCGTAGGTGAAGCCGAGCCGTTCCGCCGCGCGCCGCGACGGCATGTTGAGCGCATTGCACTTCCACGTCAGGCGCCGGTAGCCGAGTTCGTCCATGGCGTGGCGCATGAGCAGGAACATCGCCTCGGTCGCCGCCCGCGTGCGCTGCATGCGCGGGGAGAACCAGATGTGGCCGATCTCGATATGCGCGTGGGCGGGAAAGATCTCCATCAGCGTCAGCCAGCCGTCGGCGGTGCCGGTCGCGTGCGGGCGGACGGCAAAGGCCATCGGGTCGTGGGTGGCGGCGAAGGATGCGACATGGGTGCGCATTGCCGCCTCCGAGCCGAAGGGCCCGTAGCCGAGATAGGCCCAGGAGGCCTCCGCCCCCGGCGCCTGCGCGGCGCGGAAGAGTTCGGGCGCATGGCGCACGTGCAGCGGCTCAAGGTCCACGGACCTGCCGCGATGCGGGGTGCGGGCCGGCAGCGGCCGCGGCGTGGCGTCCACCAGCGGGCCCACGGGCGGATTGGTCTCGGGGTCGACGGGGACCCCTTCGGGCAGGTCGGTCATGCGTGCAGGAGAAACCGGCTCTTGCGCCGGCGCAAGGACGGAACCCCGTTTCCTGTTGCATGCAGCATCGCAGCGCAGCAAGAACACCCCCGTCATGAACGATGCCCCCGCCCCTGCCGCCCCCGTCATCCCGGCCGCCTATTTCGGCGAGCAGGTGACCTGGGTGCACCACTGGACCGAACACCTCTTCTCCTTCCGCTGCACGCGGGACACGGCGTTCCGCTTCCGCGCGGGGGAATTCGCCATGATCGGCCTGATGGTGAACGGCAAGCCGCTGGTGCGCGCCTATTCCATGGCGAGCCCGCCCTGGGACGAGGAACTCGAATTCCTCTCGATCAAGGTGCAGGACGGGCCGCTGACCTCCCGCCTCCAGCACATCCGGGTGGGCGACACGGTGCTGGTCGGGAAGAAGCCGACCGGCACGCTGGTGACGGACAACCTCAAGCCCGGCCGGACGCTCTGGCTGCTGGCGACGGGCACCGGCCTCGCGCCCTTCCTGAGCCTGTCGCGCGAGCCCGAGGTCTATGACCGCTTCGAGAAGGTCGTGGTCGCCCATACCGTCCGCCAGGTCGCCGAACTCGCGCATCGCGAACTGTTCGAGAAGGACCTGCCGGAGCATGAATTCCTTGGCGAGATGGTCCGCGGCAAGCTGCTCTACTACCCCTCGGTGACGCGGGAGCCCTTCCGCACCCAGGGCCGCATCACCACGCTGGTCGAGAGCGGGAAGATCTTCGCCGACCTCGGCCTGCCGCCGCTGGACCCGGAACACGATCGCGTCATGCTCTGCGGCTCCGAGGCCATGAATCGCGATTGCAAAGCCATGCTCGAAGCTCGTGGTTTCGAGGAAGGCGCCAACAACGCGCCCGGGACCTACGTGGTCGAGAAGGCATTCGTTACGAAATAAAAGCATTTCCATTGCGCGTGACGGCGACTGCGCGCTCGAATTCCGCCATTGCAGGACGCCGCCGCGTCACATATTTCTGCTTCCAAGACGAAAGCGCCGGAATCGGCCTGCCGCCGGTCCGGCATCTTGGGAGGAAAGTAATGACGGACGAAAATACGCCGGTCCCGGCGCGTCGTGGCTTCCTGAAGGCTGCCGCCGTGGGCGGCGTCGGTGCCGCCGTTCTGGCGACCCCCAGTGTCAGCCGGGCACAGACCGTGACCCTGCGCTTCCAGTCCACCTGGCCGCAGCGCGACATCTTCCACGAATTCGCCCAGGACTACGTGACGCGCGTCAACACGCTGGCGGGCGGGCGCCTGCGCGTGGAATTGCTCGCTGCCGGCGCGGTGGTCGGCGCCTTCCAGCTCATGGACGCGGTCTCGGCCGGCACGCTCGACGGCGGCCATGGCGTGACCGCCTATTGGTGGGGCAAGAACCCGGCCTTCAGCCTGTTCGGCACCTGCCCGCCCTGGTTCGGCGACGCCAACCACCTGCTGGGCTGGTTCTACCATGGCGGCGGCGACGCCCTGTACCGCGAGCTGATGCAGAACGTGGTGCGCGCCAACGTCATCGGCTACCTGACCGGCCCGATGCCCGGCCAGCCGCTCGGCTGGTTCAAGCAGCCGGTGGAACGGCCGGAGCAACTGCGCGGCCTCAAGTACCGCACCGTCGGGCTGAACGCCGAGGTGGCGACGAACCTCGGCATGGCCGTGGTCAGCCTGCCGGGCGGGGAGATCGTCCCGGCGCTCGAGCGCGGCGTGATCGACGCGGCGGAGTTCAACAACCCCTCCTCCGACCGTGTGCTCGGCTTCCCGGACGTCGCCAAGGTCTACATGGTCGGCAGCTACGGCCAGCCGGTGGAATCCTTCGAGGTCCTGTTCAACAAGACCAAGGTGGAAGCCCTGCCGCAGGAACTCCAGCAGGTGCTGCGCATCTCCGCCGAGGCGGCATCCGCCGAGATGTCCTGGAAGCTCCAGGACCGCTACACGCGCGACCTCGCGGCGATGACGTCTCAGCAGGGCGTGCGCGTGATGCAGACGCCGCGCCCGATCCTCGACGCGCAGCTGCGCGCCTGGGACCAGGTGCTGCAGAAGTACGAGGCCGACCCGCTGTTCAAGCGCATCTGCGACAGCCAGCGCGACTGGTGCCGCCGCGTCGGCGCCTACTTCCTGCGCTTCACGCCCTCGCCGGCGGCTTCGTACAACCACTTCTTCGCCCGCCAGGGCTGAAGGAGGACGCCGCCGCCCCCAAGCCGGGAAGGGGGCGGCGGCGCTTTCGTCTCCGCATCACGATCCGGGAATCCCCACCGATGCAGCGCCTGCTTCTCGGCATCGATCGGCTGAGCACGTTCGTGGGCCAGGTCTTCGCCTGGTCCATCATCGTGCTCACCTTCGTCGTCGTGTACGAGGTCTTCGCCCGCTACGCCTTCCGTGCGCCGACGACCTGGGCCTACGACGCATCCTACATGCTCTACGGCACGCTGTTCATGATGGCGGGCGCCTATGCGCTGGCGCGCAACGGGCATGTGCGCGGGGATTTCCTGTACCGGAACTTCCGCCCTTCCCTGCAGGCGAAGTTCGACCTGGTGCTCTACATCCTGTTCTTCTTCCCCGCGATCTTCGCCTTCATGATCTCGGGCTGGACCTTCGCCGCGCAGTCCTACGCGCAGCATGAACGCAGCATGTTCAGCCCTTCCGGGCCGGTGATCTGGCCCTTCAAGTTCCTCATCCCGGTCGTCGGCGTGCTGCTGCTGATCCAGGGCTTCGCGGAAGTGATGCGCTGCATCCAGTGCATCCGCACCGGGGCATGGCCGCAGCGGCTTTCGGATGTCGAGGAACTGGACCAGCAGATCCTTGCCGCCGCGGCGGAAAAGGACCCCGAGGAACTGGCCCGCGAAATGGCCAGGACCGGCCACATCCCCGGCGAGCGCGCCGGCGACGAACACACCGGACGCTGAGGCGGACCCAGGATGACCGATGGCGCGCTGGGGCTGCTGCAGCTCTTTCTCTTCCTCTTCTTCATCATGCTGGGCTTCCCGATCGCCTTCACGCTGATGGCGATGGGCCTGTTCTTCGGCTACCTCGGCATGGGGGAACGCATCTTCGACCTGCTGGTGCAGCGCACCTACTCGGTCATGGCGAATGATGTGCTCATCTCCGTCCCGCTCTTTGTGCTGATGGGCTACATCATCGAACGGGCGAACATCCTCGACCGGCTGTTCCGTTCGCTCCAGATGGCATCCGGCAACATCCCCGGCTCGCTGGCGGTCGCGACGCTCGTGACCTGCGCGCTGTTCGCCACCGCGACGGGCATCGTCGGCGCGGTGGTCACGCTGATGGGCCTGCTCGCCTTCCCGGCCATGCTGCGCGCGGGCTACGACGTGAAGCTCGCCTCGGGCGTGGTGGCCGCGGGCGGGTGCCTCGGCATCCTGATCCCGCCATCCATCATGCTGATCCTCTATGGCGCGACGGCGGGCGTCTCGGTGGTGCAGCTCTATGCCGCGGCCTTCATCCCGGGCGTGATGCTCGCGGTGCTCTACGTCGCCTATGCGATGGGCATCGCCATCGTGAAGCCCTCGGTCGCGCCGCGCCTGCCGCCGGATGAAGTGAACATCCCCTTCGGGAAGATCGCGCTGGCGCTCGTCACGTCCTTCATCCCGCTGGCGGCGCTGATCGCGATGGTGCTCGGCGCGATCCTGATGGGCCTCGCCACGCCGTCCGAGGCCGCGGCGATGGGCTCGCTCGGCTCCATCATCCTCGCCGTCGCCTACCGCTCCTTCACCTGGGCCAAGCTGAGGGAGAGCGTGTACCTCACTGCCCGCACCTCGGCGATGGTGTGCTGGCTGTTCGTCGGCTCGGCGATCTTCTCCTCGGTCTTCGGCTACCTCGGCGGGCAGGACCTGGTGGAGCAGTTCTTCAAGGGCCTGCCGCTCAACACCTTCACCTTCATGCTGCTGGCGCAGCTGCTGATCTTCGTGCTCGGCTGGCCGCTGGAATGGACGGAGATCATCGTCATCTTCGTGCCGATCTTCCTGCCGCTGCTGGACGATTTCGGCGTGGACCCGCTGTTCTTCGGCGTGCTGATCGCGCTGAACCTGCAGACCTCCTTCCTCTCGCCCCCGGTCGCCATGGCCGCCTTCTACCTGAAGGGCGTGGCGCCGAAGCACGTGAAGCTGGAGGACATCTTCAAGGGCTGCATGCCCTTCATCGGCATCGTCATCTTCACGATGTTCTGCGTGTACTTCGTCCCCGGCATCGTCACATGGCTGCCGGAACAGCTCTACGGCAATGTCGCGCCGGCAGACGGCGCCGCCCCGTCCTCGATCGAGGCCCCGCCCCCCGGCGGCTTCCAGGAAGACGAGGAGATCCGCCTCAACTGAGGCGGCAGAACCCATGGAGCAGGACGCGATCGCCCGCGCCGCCGCCTACCTGGCGGAAGCCTTCGAGACGGGAAACCCGCTCGCCCCCCTGCCCGAGGGGCTGCAGCCCGCAACCGTCGAGGACGGCGCCGAGATCGCCGGCGCCGCGCTCGATGCGCTCGGCCTCGCGCCCAATGGCCTGCGGCTCGCGCCCGGGCCGGGCGGGGTCATGGTGGCCGGCCCGATGCTCGGCACGCGCCTGGTCGCGAGCGGCACGCCGATCGCGCTCTCCACGCTGCGCCACCCGCGGCTGAGCGCCGC
>NZ_JAAEDM010000086.1 GCF_018129065.1 Neoroseomonas soli
TGCGCCTCCGCCGCCGGCCCCGGCGCGCGCAGTGGCGCCGCCCCCCGTGCCGCGCGGTGCGCCGATTTCTTTGCCGCCGCCGACCCACCGGCCCACCGCCTCCCCGCTGGCATCCGCCACCGCGAGCCGCGCCGCACCTCGGCCGAAGGAGGACTTCAAGGCCGGCGACTACGTCGTCTACCCAACCCATGGCGTCGGCCAGGTCCAGGGCATCGAGACGGTCGAGGCCGCCGGCTACTCCCTGCAGGTCATCGTCGTGACCTTCGAGGAGAACCGGATGACGCTGCGCGTCCCGGTGAACAAGGCTGCCTCCTCGGGGCTGCGCAAGCTCGCCGCTGGCGCCAACATGCAGCAGGCGCTGGACACGCTGAAGGGCCGCGCGCGCATCAAGCGCACCATGTGGTCGCGCCGCGCACAGGAATACGAGGCGAAGATCAACTCCGGCGACCCGATCCAGATTGCCGAGGTGGTGCGCGACCTGCACCGCAATGCCGGACAGCCGGATCAGTCCTTCTCCGAGCGGCAGATCTATGAGCAGGCGCTCGACCGCCTCGCGGCCGAGGTTGCCGCGATCGACAGGTCCGACAAGCCGGCCGCGATCGAGAAGATGCTGACCTATCTCGGCAAGGCCGAGAAGGGCGAGAAGGCGGAGAAGGCTGCCAAGATCGAGGATTGAGTCCCCTGGCCGGACTCACGCCGGCCGGGATCGGTGATGCGAGCGGCCCGTTTCACCGGCCTCCGGGGCCTGTTGTCTTGCCCTGCACCTCGCGGGGCGCCGCAAATCCGCACAACCTGGCTGTGCCGGACCCGCGACTGGCAGCATTCGAGGGCGGCCGGTCAGGATATGGGACGTCCGGTTGCATCCGCGGTGGTGGGGGTTGGATGGCGTCCGCCCGCCCGGATGCGCGCCTCGAGGGCCTGAAGTTCCGACCAGTTGAGAATCGCCTCGGCCTTGTCGGGCGCGCTCGGAACCAGCCGGCACGGGCCGGCGACGCCCTCCGGCCCAGGGATGCCGATAAGGTCCGCGAGCTGCAACGGGACCCCGGGCGCTAGCGAAGCCCCGGCGACGAAGTCGGGGTAGGTCAGTTCCAGATAGGCCCCATGGCCGCGGAATGCCCGGCGGACGAAGTCGCGCGCCGTCAGGATCGCGCGCATCTCGCGCTCCGCCGCGCGCAGGTCGATCGTCAGGCGCAGGGCGCGCTCCGCCTCGCTCAAGGGCTCCCGCCGGTGGTAGCCGCGGTGATTGGCGATCAGCCGGCTCGCGACGCAATCCGCGACGCTCTCCCGCACCAGGTGCAGCACGGCGGCGCCGCGGGCGCGCAGCACGCGGCAGATCACGCTCTCCCCTTCCCCGCGGACCGGCCAGGTCCAGATGCCGGAAAGCCCCCCGAGCGTGTTGTACATCACGTCGAGATGGGCGATCCGCCCAGCCTCGGCCGCGCGCGCCGCCAGGCTGTCGAGGAAGGCGTCAAGCATCGCCTCGATCTCGGTGCCGCGGAAGGCGAAGCCGGGATGCCCGGCGATCCAGGCGGCGGCGAAGGCAGGGAAAGGCGTCGCCGGTGGAGGCGGCTTGAAGGGCTCCCCGAAGGAGCGGAGCCGCGTTCCGGCGTTCAGCGCGGCGCCGAGGAACTTCGTCCCGCTGCGCTGGTTGGCGATGGTGACGAGCAGCGGCCGGTGCATGCTGGGGAATAGTCACGCTGCGCGGCGCCGGACAAGCCGGGCGTCGGCGTCATGCCGGCGGCAGCGATCGCAGGCTCGTGGTGGGTGGTCGCCACCGCCCCGCCAGCCGGCGTGCGGATACGCCCGGCGATAATGCCGGACGCATCATTCCGCTGCCTGCGCCAGCGCAGAGGTCATCCCGCGGGCGGCTTGCCGTGGCGCGAGCGGGAGCGGTGCACCGTGCAGCGGCCGGAGGTCGGCCGGTGTCAGCAGGTCCCGGTAGTGGCCGAGGCGGCGGGCGAGCCGCGCCCCATAGAAGCGCGGCAGGTCGCCGCCGCCGCCGGCGTGGAAGGCCCGCATGGCGGGGTCGCTGCGCAGCAGGTCGCGCACTGCGCGCATCTCGGCGATGCCCCGCCGCACCGCGGCAGTCCGGGCGAGGCGGGCCAGCCGCAGCGCCAGCGGATCGCGCAGCGCCAGGCGCCGGAGCGTGAGAGGCAGGGAGACGGAATCCTCCATCAGCGGCACCAGCCGTTCGTAGAATTCCGCAGGCTCATACTCCCGCGGCACCATCGCGAGGTAGGGCGAGCCGTAAAGCGCCAGCGGCATTGCCTCGAGCAGCCTGCCCTCCCGCTCCGCCGCTTCGTGCAACGGCGTCCCGCCATGGGGCGTGGCGATGTCGATGTTCGGCCAGACGAAGGGAAGCCGGCGCATGAAGTCGCGCATGAGCGCGAAGGGTTCGCTGCCCCGGTCAGCATCGAGGCCGAGCACGACATCAGCCTGCAACCCGGGGACGTGGCGGCGCAGAGCCATGAATGCATCGGCCGGCAATCCGGCCCGATCCGGCCCGGCGGCTGCGCCGAAGGGCACATCGCCGCCGTGCTCCGTCCAGGCCCCGATGCCCGGCGCGACGTGAAGGCAACCGGTTTCCGCCAGCCGCCGCTGCCGTGCGGGGGTGAGCATCCCCATCGGGCACCGCATCAGGTAGCGGCTGCGGTGCGCGCGCGGCACCGCCTCGAGCAGGTCCAGCGTCTGGTCCAGGTGGATGCCGAGATCGTCGTCCTGGAAGCCGAGCAGCGTGCGGGGGAAGCGGCGCGCGACGAAGGCGAGATCCGCCGCCAGCGACTCGGCAGGCCGCGGGAGACTGGCGCAGTCCCGCTCGGTGCGGTGGGCGCCGCCCCAGGGAGAGCCGGTGCCCGCCTGGAGCGGGATCACGGTCGCCAGCCGCGGCCGGCCCTGGTCGAGGATGCTGGCCTCGAGTTCGGGCAGGCGCTCTTCGATCGAAGGGAGGTCCGCGGGTGGGCGCTCGCTCGCCAGGACGGTACCGGGGCGTGGATCCTGGCCGAGGATGTCGGCGAGCAGGGCGCGGTCGCAGCGGGTGACCGTGACGTCGAAGAAGCGGGCGCAGTCGCGCGGGAAGCTGGCGGCATGCGGCCCGCCGATCACCGTCCGCACCCGGCGCTGGCGATAGAGCCGCGCCAGGGCATAGGCCAGGGCGCTGCTCTGGCTGCGGGTGGAGATGAAGACGATGTCGGGTTCGCCTGGCAGCAGCTCGGTCGGGTCGGCCTGGCCGTACCAGGTGGCGTAGGTGACCCGGTGCCCCATCTGCCGCGCCCAGACCGCGACGGCCTGGGGCATGACGCTGGCGAACCGGCGCTTGAACGGGGCCACGCCGGGCAGGTGGGCCCATTCGGATGCCGCCGCGCAGGGGAGCAGTTCCAGAACGCCGACGTTCAGCGCGCGCGCCATCGCGGTTTCCTTATGTGGCCGCGTCGAATGTGGACGGCGAATCGATAGCGCGACGCGGCCAGAACCACACGGTTACGTGACCACTAGGATGCATAATTTTTATCGTCAATCCCGCAATTGATCTCAAAAAGATGAATCAATCGCGCAAAATAAAAAAGCCCTGGGGATCTCTCCCCAGGGCCCTTGCCCGCCCGAACAGGGCGGTCAGGTCAGTCGCCCTGCCGCTGGCCGAACAGCGAGAGCAGCATCTGGAAAAGGTTCACGAAGTTCAGGTAGAGCGCCAGCGCGTCCAGAACGCTGCGCTTGCCGGCTCCATCGGTCCCCTCCGCATAGGCATAGGCGAGGTAGTCGGCCTTGATGCGCTGCGTGTCGTAGGCCGTGAGGCCGACGAACACCACCACGCCGATGATGCTGATGGCGAAGGCCAGCGCGCTCGAGGCGAGGAGGATGTTCACCAGGCTCGCGACGATGATGCCGATCAGGCCCATCATCATGAACGACCCCATGCGCGTCAGGTCGGCCTTCGTGGTGTAGCCGTAGAGGCTGATGCCCGCGAACATCGCCGAGGTCACGAAGAAGGTCGTGGCGATCGACTGGCCGGTGTAGCGCAGGAAGATGTTGGACATGCTGGCGCCCATCGCCGCGGCGAAGAGCCAGAACAGCAGCTGCGCGGTGGTCTTGCTGATGCGGTTGATGCCGAAGGACAGCACCAGCACGAAGGCGAGCGGCGAGAGCATCGCGGCCCAGCCGAGGATCGTCGGCTGCACCACGCGCATGCCGTTCGCCGCGCGGCCCACGGACCAGAACAGGTTCATCAGGTCGGGAGAATTGGCGATGACGTACGCGACGATGCCCGTCAGCAACAGCCCCGAGGCCATCCAGTTGTAGACCCGGAGCATGTAGGACCGCAGCCCGGCATCGACGGCGGCCGCGTCGGCGGTCGCGGCGCGACCCCAGCCAGGCGCACCCGTCGTGAATCGAGTGTCGGGACCAAAGGCCATGACGTTGAAGACTCCTCCTGTGGGGGATGATTCCCCCTGCGTCCTGAATATGGAGATTTCGTCATTCCGATCAACAGGAGGTTTGCTTCAGCCCCCCCCCCGGATCGGTGCACCGCCCCCGCCGCTGGGCGGGGGCGGAACGGGGCGCCGGCACGATGAGGCCGGCGCGCCCTGGCGTTACTGGTTGGCCGGCTCGACCGAGAGCGCCATGGCCTCGGCGATCACGACGTTGACCTGCTGGCCTGGGCGGACGGTGCGGATGAAGGCCTGCATCTCCGGCGAGCGGACGGCGACCGTGCGGCGCACGCCGCGCGGGCCGGTGAAGGTCACGGTGTTGTTGGTGGCGTCGACGCTGTTCACCGTCACGGTGGCGCGGGTCGTGCGCACCACGGCGCCGGCCGGACGCTGGCCGGTCTCGGCGCGGGCGACGCCGACGGCCTCCTCCGGAGGCAGGCTGGTGCCGCGCGGCGCCAGCTGGACGGCGACGGCTTCCTCGAAGCGGACGCGGACATGGTTGCCGCGGCGGATCTGGGCAAAGTTCTGCACGTCCGGCCCGGCCGTCACCGTCACGCGGCCCTCGCTCGGGGTGCGGATGGTGACCTGGCGGGTGCGCGCGTCCACGCGCTCGACCACGCCAACCGCTTCCTTCGCCGTGGAAACCACGGTCGGCGCCGGCGGGGTAACCGGCTGCGGCGGGGTGGATGCGCAGGCGCCAAGGCCCAGCAGCGGCAGGGCGATGATCGCGGCGAGCTTCAGGCGCGCGCGGGGAGAATGCGGCATGGCAGTTCCTCGGTGTGGCTTCGGCCAGATGGTTCCGGCCGCGCGACTGTAACGGAACGGAACGCGGCGCAGTAGGGGCCCTGATCACTCGTTGCGCAGCAGCGGGGCCGCCCTGGCGCGCAGTGCGAGCGCCGTCCCGGCGTAGCCGAAGGCGAGCGTCAGCGCCGTGCAGGCCAGCACCGTGACGGCGAGCGTCCCCGGCAGGAAGACCCATTCGCCCCCCATGACGAAGCGCACGACACCCCAGGCCGCGGCGGTGCCGGCGGCGGCGGCGATCACTCCCGCCGTCACGCCGAGCAGGCCGAACTCCACCAGGAACGCCCGGCGGATCTGTGCCCGCGTGGCGCCGACCGTCTTGAGCACCACCGCGTCGCGCACCCGCCGCCGCTGCCCCGCCGCCACCGCGCCGGCCAGCACCAGGGCCCCGGCGGCGAGCGTCAGGGACGCGGTGGCCGACAGCGCCGTGCCGATGCGCCCCAGCAGCGCCGCCACCTGCTCCAGCGCGTCGCGCACGCGGATGCCGGAGATGTTGGGGAAGGCCTCGCTGATGGCGCGCAGCACCGCGCCCTCGCGCGCCGTGTCGGACCGCAGGGTGGCGATGTGGGTGTGCGGCGCGGCCTCGAGCAGGCCGGGGGAGGCGACCAGCACGAAGTTCAGGCCGAGCCCGCGCCATTCGATGTCGCGCAGGCTCGCGATCGTCAGCGGGATGTCGCGGCCGAGCACGTTGACCGTGATCGTGTCCCCGAGCCCGATCCCCCAGCCGCGCGCCAGGTTGGCGTCGAAGGAAACCAGAGGCGCACCGCGGTAATTGGGCGCCCACCATTGCCCGGCGACGATGCGGGTGCCCTCGGGCGGGGTCTCAGCATAGGTCAGGCCGCGGTCGCCGCGCAGCGCCCAAGCGGTCTCGGGCGTGGTGCGCACCTGCTCGGCCGGCACGCCGTTCACCGCGACGATGCGCGCGCGCAGGGACGGCACGCGCTTGACCTCGCTGACCGTCGGCTGCGCCGCGGCGACGCGGTCGAAATCGCGCGCCTGGTCGGACTGGATGTCGATGAAATAGAAGTTTGGCGCCGCGGCGGGCAGTTGCTCGGAGATCTGGCGCCGCAGGTTGCCCTCGATCAGCGCCACGGCAGCGAGCGTCGTCAGCCCGATGCCGAGCGAGACCAGGATCAGCGGCGTCGGTGCCCCTGGCCGGTGCAGGTTGGCCAGGCCGAGCCGCAGCGCCGGCCGCCGGACACCGCGGAAGCGCCGGGCCAGCGCCATCAGTCCGAAGGCCCCGAAGCGGAACAGCAGGAGCGTGCCCAGCGCCCCGCCGACGAAGAACATGGCGAAGGCGCGGTTCTCCGCCGTGCCGATCACCAGCGCCCCCAGCAAGCCGCCCGCGGCCACCGTCCCCGCCACCAGTGCGAGGCGCGGGCGCGCGCCGGACGGCTGGAGCGTGTCGCGGAACAGCGCCGCACCGGGGATCTCCATCGCCCGGCCGAGCGGCCAGAGCGCGAAGGCGACCGCCGTCAGCAGCCCATAGAGCGCCGCCAACCCCAGCACCTGCGGGTAGAGCGCGAGGCGCGGAGGCACCGGCAGCGCGTCGGCCAGCACCGCCGCGCCGGCCGCCGTGAGCGCGAAGCCGGCGACCAGGCCCACGGCGATGCCGAAGGCCGACAAAGCCAGCACCTGCATCAGGTAGGTCGCGAAGATCACGCCGCGCGAAGCGCCGAGGCAGCGCAGCGTCGCGATGGTCCGCGCCCGCTGGTCGAGCCAGGACTGCACGCCGGTCGCGACGCCGATGCCGCCGACCAGCAGCGCCGTCAGGCTGGCGAGCGTCAGGAAGAAGGCGGCCCGGTCGACGAAGCGGTTCACCGCCGGCGCCGCGGCATCCGAGGTGCGGACGCGCCAGCCATTCTGCGGGAAGGCCTCGCGCAATGCCTCGGCCACCGCGCGGCGGTCGGCGCCCTCGGGCAGCGCCAGGCGGTATTCCCAGGTGACCAGGCTGCCCGGCTGCACCAGCCCCGTCGCCGGCAGGTCGGCGAGCGCGATCATGGCGCGCGGGCCGAGGATCGACGGGCTCGTCACCTTGTCGGGCTCGGCGGCGATGACGCCGCGCAGGGTGAAGCGCGCATCGCCGAGGCGGATCGTGGCCCCCGGCTGCACGCCCAGCCGGTCGGCCACCACGCGCTCCACCGCGATCTCGCCCGGCGCGAGGCGGCCCGGGGGGTCGAGAACGAATTCGCCGAACAGCGGATAGGCCGCGTCCACGGCCTTGAGTTCGACGAGCGTCCGCTCGCCATCGGGCGCCACCGCCATGGCGCGCATCGCCGTCACGCGGGAAAGCCGCGCCGCGCGCGCCGCGAGCCAGTCCTGCGCGGCCCCGGGCAGGGGTCCCTGCTGGGAGGCGACCTCGACATCGCCCCCCAGGATGCGCGCGCCGTCTGCGTGGATGCCGGCCTCTACGCCCGCGCGCAGCGTTCCCACGGCCGTGATCGCGGCAACGCCGAGCGCGAGGCAGGCGAGCACGATGCGCAGCCCCTTCACGCCCCCGCGCAGGTCCCGCCGCGCGAAGCGCAGCGCGAGCGACAGCGTGCCCATCAGCGCGCGCCGTCGGCGACGATCCGCCCGTCCTCGATGCGCACCTGGCGCTCGCAGCGTGCGGCCAGCAGCGGATCGTGGGTGATCAGCAGCAGCGTGGTGCCGAAACGCTCGCGCAGGCCAAAGAGCAGATCCATGACGTGGGCACCGGTGCCGCGGTCGAGGTTGCCGGTCGGCTCGTCCGCCAGCAGCAGGTGCGGTCGTGCAACGAAGGCACGGGCCAGGGCGACGCGCTGCTGCTCCCCGCCCGAGAGCTGGCCGGGATAATGCGTCAGGCGGTGGCCGAGGCCGACGCTCTTCAGCGCCTCCTCCGCCCGGTCGAAGGCATCGGCACGGCCGGCGAATTCCAACGGCACGGCGACATTCTCGATCGCGCTCATGGTCGGCACCAGGTGGAAGGCCTGGAAGACGATGCCGACATGCTCGCGCCGGAAACGGGCGAGCGCGTCCTCGTCCATCCGCGTCAGGTCGTGCCCGGCGACGGTCAGCGTCCCGCCCGTCGGGCGATCGAGTCCCGCCAGGAGCATCAGCAGCGAGGTCTTGCCCGAGCCGGACGGCCCCACGATGCCGACGGCCTCGCCTGCCCCCACGGTCAGGTCCACGCCGCGGAGGATATTGATCTCCCCGGACTGGGCCCTCACCTTGAAGGCCAGCCCGGCGGCCGCGATCAGCGGCGATCCGGCGGGCGCCCCGGCGGGTCCCGGGGCGTGGTGTGGAAGGGCATCCATGTCGTTTCTGGTTCCGCGGCTTCCGGACCGATATGGGCGCCGGTCCGCCATCCGCCAACTTTCGGCCTGTATCGGAGTGTTGCCGCTGCTCGCGGCGAGGCCCGCCGCGGCGCGCGAGATCCGGCTGATGATGCTCGGCGATTCCATCACTGCCGCCTACGGCCTGGCGCGTGGCCAGGGCCTGCCGGCGCGACTCGAGGCTGCTCTGCGGGAGAAGGGCCACCAGGTCCGCGTCATCGATGCGGGCGTCTCGGGCGACACCACCGCGGGCGGAAGGGCGCGGCTCGACTGGGCGCTGGCGGACCAGCCTCAGGCGGTGATCGTCGCGCTGGGCGGCAATGATGGGCTGCGCGGCATCGAACCGCGCGCCACCGAGGCGAACCTTGCCGCCATCCTCGATGCGCTGAAGGCGCGAGGCTTGCCGACGATGCTCGCCGGCATGCTGGCGCCGCCCAATCTCGGCGCGGATTACGGGCGGGACTTCGCGGCCACCTTCACGCGCCTTTCACAGGCCCGGCCGGACGTCGTGTTCTATCCTTTCCTGCTCGAGGGCGTCGCCGGGAACCCCGAGCTGAACCAGCCCGACCGCATCCACCCCAATGAGGCTGGCGTCGCGGAACTGGTCCGTCGCATGCTTCCGGTGGTCGAATCGCTGCTGGGCCGGGTGCCGGCGGGCTGACCGGCCTCTGTTCGCGGGGGTGGCAGGCCCCCTGGAAGGCGGACAGCGGCGGCACTGTGAAGGGGGCAAGTCCATGCTGCGCCTGTTTGTCGCCCTCGCCCTTCCCTCCGAACTGCGCGAGCGGGTGGCGACCCTCGTCGGCGGCATCCCCGGCGCGAAATGGGTGCCGCCGGAGAACTACCACCTGACCCTGCGCTTCATCGGCGAAATCGAGAACTGGCGCGCGCAGGAGGTGGACGACGCGCTGACGGCCATCCGCGGCAATGCCTTCGACCTCTCCTTGCGCGGCCTCGGCACCTTCGAGAAGGCCGGGCGCATCCATGCGCTCTGGGTGGGGGTGGAGCGCAACGATGCCATGACCCACCTGCAGGGCAAGGTGGAAACCGCGCTGCAGCGCATCGGACTGCCGCCGGAGCGCAAGCGCTTCTCGCCGCACCTGACGATCGCGCGCACCGAGCGCGCGCCGCCCGAGAAGGTCATCTCCTTCGTGCAGGCCCACAACCTCTTCCGCGCCGAGCCGGTGCGGGTGGAGTACTTCACCCTCTTCTCCTCCCGCCTGGGCAAGGAGGCCTCGGTCTACACGCCCGAGGTGGAGTACGACCTCGCCGTCCGCGCGGCGGCGTGACGCCGTCCTTGCCCGCGTCTCGCGCGGGGTCTAGGTGAGTCGCGTGTTCCGCCGCCTTCGCCCCGTTGCGCGCCTGATCGCCGCAGTCCTGCTGCTGCAGGTCGTGCTGGCTCCGGCGCATTGCCTGGCGATGGCGACGGTGCCCGCAGCGCTCGAGACGGTGCTCTGCTCCCCGGACGGGATGCGCACCATCCATCTCGGACCGGACGGGCAGGAGATGTCGGGCCATGCGCCGGACGAAGGCTTCTGCCCAGGATGCCACGGACTGCCGCAGGTGGTGCTGCCGGAACCGCTTGCCGTTGCCCTGCCGGTGATGACGGTCGCCACGGGGCCTGCCTGGCACCCCGCAGCGCCGGAGGCCCTGCCGCCGCCGGCACGTGGGCCTCCCTCCGGACCACGCGCACCACCCGCCTTCGGCTGACACCCCACGCGCACGGCGACCGCTGCGCGCGCCTCCACGTCATTCCGAAGGATAATCCCATGTTGCGTCGCACGATCCTCGCCGCCCTGCCGGCCGCCCTCGCCCTCCCCGCCCAGGCCCACGACTACACGGCCGGCGACATCGCCATCGGCCATCCCTGGTCCCGCGCCGCCGGTGCCAATGCCACCGGCGCCGGCTTCATGCGCCTGCGGAACACCGGGACCCAGCCGGACCGGCTGCTCTCCGCCTCCGCCTCCATCGCCCGCGCGGTCGAACTGCACACCCATGTGCGCGACGGCGACGTGATGCGCATGCGCCCGGTCGAGGCCATCGTCATCGCGCCCGGCGAGACGGTCGAACTCCGCCCCGGCGGGTATCACGTCATGCTGGTCGGCCTGGCCCAGCCGCTGGTGCAGGGCACGCGCGTGCCGCTGACGCTGCGCTTCGAGCGGGCGGGCGAAATCCAGGTCGAACTCGCGGTGCAAGCCGCGGGCGCCCGCGGCGACAGCCACCACTGACGGCGGAGGCACCGCCATGACCCGCGCGCATCGACGCGCCTTCGGCCGGCGGCCCCTGCTCGCCGGGGCCGCGCTGCTGCCCGCGGCGCCGGCGCTCGCCACGACCCGCACCGTCACCGACGCGCTGGGGCGCGAGGTGGTGGTCGGCGCGCGCCCCGAACGCGTCGTGGTGATGTTCAACTATGAGGAGTTCACCGCCGTCGCCGGCCCCGAGGCGTGGGGCCGCGTGGTCGGCATGAACCGCATCGTCTGGGAAGGCTGGCGCCCGGCGATCTTCTCCCGCTACCGGGCCGCCATCCCGCGCCTTGCCGGCCTGCCCGACGTGGGCAACACCGACGAGGGCACCTTCGCGGCCGAGAAGGTGATCGGCCTGCGGCCGGACCTCCTGATGATGCCGGCCTGGGCCTGGACGGCGGCGCAGACCGCACGCCAGCAGATCGCCGCCGCGGGCATCCCGGTCCTGGTCTTCGACTACAACGCGCAGACCCTGGAACGACACGTCGCCTCCACCCGCGCCATCGGCGCGGCCATGGGCACGCCGGAACGGGCCGAGGCGCTGGCCGAGCGCTACCGCCGCAATGTCGGCGGCATCCTCGAGCGTGCCGCGCGCGCGTCGGGCGGGGTGAAGCCGCGCGCCTATATCGAACTCGGCCAGGGCGGCGCCGAGGTGGTCGGCAACAGCTACGCGCCGGTCACGATGTGGGGCCGCATCTTCGACCTGCTCGGCGCGTTCAACATCGCGGAGGGGCGCATCCCGGGCAGCTACGGGCCGATCGCGGCCGAGGCGGTGCTCGCCGCCGACCCGCAATTCATCTTCATCGGCGCTTCCTCGTGGGCGAACCGGCCACGCGCGGTCCGCACGGGCTACGACGTGCCACCGGATGTGACGCGGCGGAGCCTCGATCCCTATGCGGCCCGGCCAGGCTGGGGGAGCCTCAGCGCGATCCGATCCGGCGAATTGCACGCCATCGAGCACGGGCTCTGCCGCACGCTCTTCGACGACACGGCGATGCTCTACATGGCGAAGCGCTTCTGGCCCGGCGCCTTCGCCGATGCCGACCCGGTCGCCGCGCTGGCCGAATACCACGCGAGCTTCCTGCCGGTGCCCTTCTCCGGCACCTGGATGCTCCCGTGGCGGGGCTGAGCGCGGCCTCGCCGGAGACGACCTGGCGCCACCGCTCGGCACGGCGCGCGGCGGCGTTGGCGGCGGGACTTGCCGCACTGGCCATCTGCGTGACGCTGGATGCGGCGACGGGGCCGGCGATGCTCACGCCGGCCGCGGTGGCGCGTTCGGTCCTTCGCCTCGCCGAAGATCCGATGGTGGATGCGATCGTCTGGTCCATCCGCCTGCCGGTCGCGCTGATGGCCGTCGTGGTCGGCGCGGCGCTCGGCACCACTGGGGCGGTGATGCAGACGGTGCTGAACAACCCGCTCGCCTCCTCCTACACCGTCGGCATCTCGGCCGGGGCGGGGTTCGGGGCGGCGCTGGTGATCGTGCTCGGCACCTGGCTGCCGGTGGCGGAATCCGTTGCCGTGCCGGTCTCCGCCTTCCTCTTCGCGTCGCTGGCCTGCACCTGCGTGTGGCTGCTCGGCGGGCTGCGCGGCGCGACGGCGGAGACGCTGGTGCTGGCCGGCATCGCGCTCATGTTCCTGTTCCAGGCGCTGCTCGCGCTGCTGCAGTTCATGGCCTCGCCCGAGGCATTGCAGCAGATCGTCTTCTGGTTGTTCGGCAGCCTGCAGCGCGCGACCTGGGCGAAGCTCGCGATCGTCGCCGGCATCCTCGCGGCGCTCGCGCCCCTGCTCGCCCGCGACGCCTGGGCGCTGACGGCGCTGCGCCTCGGCGAGGACCGCGCCGCGGCACTCGGCATCGGCGTGCGCGGGCTGCGGCTGCGCGCCCTCGCCATCGTCGCGGTGGCGACCGGTGCGGCGGTTGCCTTCGTCGGCACCATCGGCTTCGTCGGCCTGGTCGCGCCGCATCTCGCGCGCATGCTGCTGGGGGAGGACCATCGCTGGCTGCTGCCGGGCTCGGCGCTCGCCGGGGCGCTGCTGCTCTCCGCCGCCTCGGTGGCGAGCAAGACCGTCTCTCCGGGCGCGCTCTTCCCCATCGGGATCGTCACCGCGCTGGTGGGCGTGCCCTTCTTCGCCTGGCTCGTGCTGACGGCACGGCGCGCGCATTGGTAAGGGGCGCGCGATGAGGCTCTCGGTCCAGGATCTTTCGGTGCGCTACGGCTCCAGGAAGGCGCTCGACGGCATCCGCCTCGATGCGCGTGGCGGGGAGGTGCTGGCGCTGATCGGGCCCAACGGCTCCGGCAAGTCGTCCTTCCTGCGCGCCGTCGCCGGGCTGCAGCGGCATGGCGGCACCGTCTCGCTGCAGGGCGCGACGCGGGAGGCGATCGGCTTCCTGCCGCAGGACAATGGCGCGCGGGCGGCGCTGACCGTACTCGAGACGGTGCTCCTCGGCCGTCGCCGCGCGCTCGGCTGGCGGGTGCCGGAAGCCGAACTCGCCCGCGCCGGCGAAGTGCTGCGGCGCCTCGGCATCGCTGCCCTGGCGGGACGGCTGCTCGGGGAACTCAGCGGCGGGCAACGGCAGATGGTGTTCCTCGCGCAGGTGCTGGCCGCCGAACCCGCGGTCCTGCTGCTGGACGAACCGACCAGCGCGCTCGACATCCGCCACGCGCTGGCGCTGCTCACGCTGTTGCGCGACCTGACGCGGCAGCGCGACCTGGTGACGGTGGTCGCGATCCACGACCTCAACGCCGCAGCGCGCTTCGCGGATCGGATCGCGCTGCTGCGGGAGGGGCGGCTGCTCGCGGCAGGCACGCCGCGCACCGTGCTGACGGAGGAGGCGATCGCCCGGGCCTACCGCGTCGACGCGCATGTCCACGAGGCACCGGACGGGCACATCGCCGTCTCGCCCTGCCGTGCCCTGGACGAAGCCGGCTGACCGGCCGTTCAGTCGAAGGGCTGGGAGGACGCATCGACGGTCGCTTCCGACCGCCAGAAGGAGAAGGCGAAGCCCGCGACGACCGAGACGTTCCAGTCGCTGCGGAAGAGCGGGCTGTCCGCATTCGCCGCGCCCGAGAAGTTCTCGATGCGCCCGCCGGCGACGACGGAAAGCCGCTCGGTCAACGGCAGCCGGTAGGACACCGACAGGCGCGAGCCGACATAGCCCGCCTTCCCGTCATAGGCGCCGCGGCCGGGCCGGACGAATTCCGGGTCCACCTGGTAGAAGTAGTCCGCGTAGCGTTCCGTGCCGAAGACCACACCCGCCGAGAGCCGCAGCCGCGCATGGGGCGACAGGAAATGCGCCTGCTCGTAGGCGATGTCCGGCGCGAAGGTGAAGCCGCGGAAGGAGACCGAGGTCCAGTCGGTCGAGAACACCGCGCGCACCGGGGTGTCGAGCACGATGCGCCGCGGGCTGGCCTCGTCCTCGCCTCGCCAGAGGGTGAATCGCAGCGTTGGCCCGATCTCCCCCACCCATTCGAGGTCCGGCATGCCCTGCCGCGCCGTCACGTCGTTGGACGACGCATTCACCCCGCCCGAGGCGCTGACCGAGAGCTCGATTCCGTCCGCGAGATTGGCGCGCGCGCGCAGCCCCTGGTCGTCGGCGCGGAAGATGCTGCCGCGATAGATGAAGTAGGGCACCGCCAGGCCGCGCCACTGGTTCTGGTCGGATGCCGGATAGGCCGGCAGCCAGCCGCCGCCGCCGGCGACGCCGAGTTCGAACACCGGCAGTTGCTGCGCCCGGGCCGGCACGGCGAGCAGGAGCAGGACGGGGAGGAATCGGCGGATCATGAGCGTTCCGCCACCAGAAGCACATTCGGCAATGGTGTGCCAGCCCAGCAGGGCACGAGGGTCACCGCGTAACCCGCGCCTTCCAGCGGCGCGGCGAGTTGCCGCAGCGGTCGCGGCGCCACCGCCCCCGCCAGGCCGAGGTCACCGCCAAGCAGGCGGCGGACACGCTCCATCGCGAAGCCGAAGGCGCTGCGCCAGCCGCGCTGCGGGTCGAAGGCGCGGATCAGGATCCGGCGCGGCTCGGCGGCGAGGATGCGTGCGAGCAGCGCATCCTGCACCGCGGGCGGCATCTGCAGCAGCACGTCGATGAGCAGGACCGTGTCGCAGGCCGGAATCTCCGCCGTGGCCAGGTCGGCCGTGGCAAAGCGGGCCGGCAGGTTGCGCGCGGCGGCATTGCCCGCGGCGATCTTCGCGGCGTCGAGGTCGAGGCCGGAGACGCGCTCCGCCACGCCCGCGAGCAGCAGCGCGATCGCCAATTGCCCGCGACCGCAGCCAAGGTCGAGCACATGGCCGAGGTTGCGGTTCGCGAGCAGCACGGGGACCACCGGGTCGGCCCGCAGCTTGCCGCGGACGAAGCCCTGCGTGATCCGCCCGGCGTAGCGGGCGGCGATGGCGGAAGGAAGGTCGGGGGGAAGGGAACTTCCCCCCGAGCCCCCCAACCTTCTTTGGGAGTTGGAGACTGACATTCAGGGCCCGGCGCCAGGAAATCAAAGAAGGGAGGGGGAGCGGGGGAGGTTCCCCTCCCCCGCGCTTGTCACAGGTCCTTCAGAACCGCCCACAGGTCGTTCTTCGCCTCGAACCCGATCCCCGGCATCTCCGGCATACGGATCCGCCCGTCCACGACAGGCGTCGTGCTGGCGAAGCCACCAAAGGGCGCGAAGACCTCCGGGTAGGATTCATTGCCGCCGAGGCCGAGCCCCACCGCGATGTTCAGCGCGAACTGATGCCCGCCATGCGGCACGCAGCGCCGCGGCGACCACCCGTGTTGCACCAACATCTCCAGCGTGCGCAGGTATTCCACCAGGCCATAGGAGAGCGCCGGGTCGAACTGCAGGATGTCGCGGTCCGGACGCAACCCGCCATGCCGGATCAGGTTCCGCGCATCGAGCATCGAGAACAGGTTCTCGCCCGTCGCGAGCGGCGGTCCGTAATGCTCGGCGAGCGTCGCATGCGTCGCGTAGTCGAGCGGGTCGAGAGGCTCCTCATACCAGCGCAGCTTCAGCGGCTCGAGCGCCGCGCCGTAGGCCAGCGCCGCATGCAGGCCGAAGCGGCCATTCACGTCCACCGCGAGGCGCGACCCGTCGCCGTCCAGCAGCTCCAGCACCGCCTCGATGCGCGCGAGGTCCTCGCGCAGCGCGTCCTTGATCGGCGTGCCGGGCGCGCCGCCGATCTTCATCTTCACCGTGGTGTAGCCGAGGCCGAGGTAGCGCTTCATCTCCTCGACCAGCGCATCCACGCCCTTGCCGGGGTAGTAGTAGCCCCCGGCGGCATAGACCCAGGCGGCCTCGTCCGCCTCCCCGCCCCGATGGCGGTCGGCCAGGAGGCGCCAGAGCGGCTTGCCCTCGAGCTTCGCCGCCGCGTCCCACAGCGCCATGTCGAGCACGCCGACCGCGACGGAGCGGTCGCCATGCCCGCCGGGCTTCTCGTTCCTCATTATCGCTGCCCAGGCACCGGCGACGTTCAGGCTGCCGTCGGCGGCGGCGAGCACCTTCTCGTCGCAGCCCTCGAGGCGCGGCACGAAGCGTTCCGCCAGCAGGCCCGGCTGCGCGTAGCGGCCATTGGAATTGAAGCCGTAGCCGGTGGCGCGCTTGCCGGCACCGTCCTCGACCGTGATGGCGACGACGCTCGCCGTCATCTTGGAGAAGTCGATGTAGGCGTTGGCGATGGCGCTGCTGATGGGCACGACGCCCTGGCGGATGGAGGCGATGCGCATGGGAGGGCGTCCTCGGCTGGGGAACGGACTCTCGCAGGGCAGGAAGGCCCGGTGAAGAGGGCCGCCCCCTATAGCCGCTTCGGCCGGAGCCGAGAATCCGCCGCCAGCGCCGCCCGAACGTCACGCAGGCGCCCTATCCGGCCGCCTCCGTGGTCACTGCGCGCCCTGGCGTCCTGAAGGCCACGCCGGGAGCGTCCCCTGCGGCCACGCCGCAGGGTTCGGAAGAATGAGGGGCTTCCCCCCTACTCTCAGTTCCCGCGGCGCAGGAAGGCCGGGGCCGGCGATCCGTCGCGGAAATCGCCTTCCCGCCAGGAGCGATCCCTGCGCGGCGCCTCGCCCGCAGGGGCTGCGGCGCGGCGGCGCGGGGCCTCGCCCGCGGTGCGCGCC
>NZ_JAAEDM010000087.1 GCF_018129065.1 Neoroseomonas soli
ACCGGCGGGGGCACCTCACGCGGCGCGGCCGCGGGGGGATCGGCCGCGCGCGCCGGGGCGATCACCCCCGCCGGCGCTTCAAGCGCCCCGAACAGCCCGCCGGCCTTGACCACGAAGAGCGCGGCCATGGCGACGATCGCCATCGGCAACAGGCGCGGCCGCAGCATCACCGTCCCGCCTTGCCCGCGCCGAGCGCCAGCGCCCGCATCAGGTCGCGTTCGGCCTGGGACTGCAACGGCTGCTCGGCCGCGCGCGGGGCCTCGTTGGCCAGCGGCCGCCCGGCGCGCACCAGCCCTTCCAGCCGGTCGGCGAGCGTCTCGGCGCGCTCGATCAGATAGCGCAGGTCGTCGCGCAGCGGCTCGGCCGCCGCGGTGCGCTCGGCCACTTGCCGGCCGGCAAGTTCGGCCGAGGCGCGCAGCCGCACCATCGCCGCATCGGCCATGCGCGCGGCCTCGGACAGGCCCTGGGCGCTGCCCTCCATCGCGGAGCGGTCGCGCCGGATCTCGCGCAGGCTCCGCTCCAGCCGCAGCGCGAAGGGGATGGCGGCGCCGAGCAGCGCCAGCAGCACCACCTGCAACAGCCATTCGAGCATCGACATGGCTCAGCCCTCCATCCGCCGGCCGCGTTCCAGCGCGCGGGCAATCCGCACCGCCAGGCGCATCTCCTGCCGGCCCAACTCGGCCTCGAACATCGGGATGTCGCCGCAGCACAGCCGCACCGGCGCACCCGGCGCGACGCCGAGCGCGATGCGGTCCCCCACCTTCAGCGCCAGCACCGAGGACAGCGGCATCAACTGCTCGTCCAGCACCACGTCGAGCGCGACCTCGGTGCTGCGCAGTTCCTCCGCGAGGTGGGTTTCCCAGATGCTGTCGCGGCCGAATTTCTCGCCCATGAATTGCTGCAACAGAAGTTCGCGCACGGGTTCCAGCGTGGCGTAGGGCAGCAGCAGTTCCAGCTTGCCGCCGCGGTCCTCCATGTCCACGCGCAGGCGCACCAGCACGCAGGCGTTGGACGGACGCGAAATGGCGGCGAAGCGCGGGTTCACCTCCAACCGGTCGAACTTGAACTCGACTGGGCAGAGCGGCTCGAAGGCCGCCGTCATGTCGTCGAGCACGACGCCGATCAGCCGCTCGACCAATGTCCGCTCGATGGTGGTGTAAGGCCGGCCTTCGATGCGCATGGCCGCCGTGCCGCGCCGCCCGCCGAGCAGCACGTCCACCACCGAATAGATCAGCGCGGAATCGACGACGACGAGGCCGTAATTGTCCCACTGCTCCGCCCGCGTGACGCCGAGCATCGCCGGCAGCGGGATGGAATTCAGGTAGTCCGCGAAGCGCAGGGAGACGATGCCGTCGATCGATACTTCCACGTTGTCGGAGGTGAAGTTGCGCAGCGTCGTGGACATCAGCCGCACCAGCCGGTCGAAGACGATCTCCAGCATCGGCAGGCGCTCGTAGGAGACGAGGCCCGAGGAGATGATCCTCTGGATGCCGCTTTCCTCGGCGCTGCCGCCCGACCCGCTCTCGAAGCCGAGCAGGCTGTCGATCTCAGCCTGGTTCAGCACGCGCGTCGCATCCGGCGTCGGCGCCGCGGCGGCGGGCTCGGCGCCCTCCTCCTCCAGCGCCGCGCCCCAGGCGGCGGCGAGATCGTCCTCCTCCTGGCTGCCGCTCACTGGACCAGGATCTCCGTGAAGAGCACGTCGGTGACGCGCGGCGCGGGCTGCGTGCTGCCGGCCGGCGGGGCGACGGCGATGTTGGCGCGCGCGATCAGTTCCTCCCGCAGGCGATGGGTGCCGGCGGAACCGCGCAGCTCCTCGGGTCGAGTCTCGCGCAGGTAGGTCTGGAACAGGTCGAGCAGCCGCGGCATGGCGGCCTGGATGGCGGCGCCGTCCTCCGCACGCGCGATCTCGAGCTTGCTGCGAAGCTTCACAAAGACCGGCCGCCGCCCGGTGGCGTTGAGGTTGGTCACGATCTCCGGCATGTCGAAGAAGGCCGGCGGGCGCGGCGCCTCCGTCCGTGGCTTGCCTTCAGGCGCAGCGCCGGCCGGCCCCATGCCGAGCAGCGGCGGCAGGATCCCGCCGAACCACAGCCACGCGCCCCCACCGCCCAGAACGAGCGGCAGCGCGACCAGCAGTAGCTTCTTCCTGCCCGATCTATTCTGTTCCGCCTGCGGCGCCGCCGACATGCCCTGCCTCCTGCAAGGCCCCCAGCATCGGCCCCCGCCGTTAAGGAAGGCTTGCGCGCGCGGAACTGCCGGGCCGGCGGGCCTTTGCTGCCGCCGCCCGGCAGCAAATGCCGCCCCCGGCCCCGCCCGGGCCTGGCACGCCGATTGCCCCATGTGCCGCGGACCTCGACCGGAGACGCGCCGCATGGACAGCCCGGGCTACATCATCCTCTCGCGCCTGACGCTGCAGTCGCGCGCGACGCAGGTGCTGGCGCACAACGTCGCCAATGCCGACACGCCGGGCTTCCGCGCGCTGCGGCCGGTCTTCGCCGATTTCGTCGCCCGCCAGGATCCCGGGGGCACGCCGCCCGGCGGCCGCCAGACCCATTTCGTGCAGGACCGCGCCACCTGGCGGGAAATGCAGACTGGCCCCATGCAGGTCACCGGCAACCCGCTCGACCTCGCGCTGACTGGGGACGGCTTCTTCGCCGTGGAAACCCCGCGCGGAGAACGCTTCACCCGCGCCGGCCGCTTCACCATCGGCGATGCCGGGCGGATCGTGGACATGGACGGCAATCCGCTGCTCAACGTGGAAGGCGAGCCCATCGCCGTGGCGCCGAACGACACCCGCATCGAGGTCCAGGGCGACGGCACCATCCGCAGCGAGAACGGCGTGCTCGGCCGCGTGCGCGTGGTCCGCTTCGACAGCGTGCAGGCCCTGCGCGCCGAGGGCGACCGCCTGTTCGACGCCGTGGGCGAGCAGCCCCAGCCCTTGGACCGCCCCGCCATCCGCCAGGGCGTGCTCGAAGGCAGCAACGTCCAGCCCATCGTCGAGATGACGCGGCTGACCGCCGAACTCCGCGAATTCCAGTTCGCCGCCCAGTTCGCCGAGCGCGAGGGCGAGCGCCTCTCCACCGCCGTCGAGCGCATCCTGCGCCGCCGCTCGTAAAGGTCAGCCCCCGATGCGATCGCTCCACGTCGCCGCCACCGGCATGATGGCCCAGCAGAACAATGTCGAGGTCATCTCCAACAACATCGCGAACATCTCGACTACCGGCTACAAGCGCCGCCGCGCCGAGTTCCAGGATCTGATCTACCAGAACCTGCGCCGCACCGGATCGCAATCCGCCGATACAGGCACGGTGCTGCCCTCCGGCGCGCAGATCGGCCTGGGCGTTCGCACCGCCGCGGTCTATCGCATCAGCGAACAGGGCAACCTGCAGCAGACCGAGAACCGCTTCGACCTCGCCATCCGCGGCAACGGCTACTTCCAGATCCAGTTGCCCTCAGGCGAGACCGCCTATACCCGCGACGGCACCTTCGGCCTGAGCGCGGAAGGCACCATCGTCACGGCGGAAGGCTTCGTCGTGCAGCCGGGCATCACCATCCCGGCCAATGCGCGCGACGTCACCATCAACGCGGCAGGCGAGGTGCTGGCGAAACTCGATGGCCAGACCAACCCGCAGAATGTCGGCCAGATCCAGCTCGCGATCTTCGCCAACGAGGGCGGGCTGGAAGCGGTCGGCGACAACCTCTTCCTCGCCACCCCGGCCTCCGGGGATGCGCAGCAGGCCGCGCCCGGCCAGCCGGGCTATGGCCAGACCATGCAGGGCTTCATCGAGACCTCGAACGTCAACGTGGTGCAGGAGATCACCTCGCTGATCACGGCGCAGCGCGCCTATGAGATGAATTCCCGCGTCATCACCGCCTCCGACGAGATGCTCTCGACGCTGACGAGGCTGCGCTGATGCTCCGCCGCGCGTTCTTCCTCCTGCCCGCCCTCACCCTGCCGGCCCAGGCCGGGGCGCCCCCGCCCGCGCCGCGCCCGCTGGTGCTGGCGGAGGACGCCATGCTCCGCCTCGGCGACCTGTTCGAGAATGCCGGCCCGCTCGCCCCCCAGGCGGTCGGCGCGGCCCCCGCGCCGGGGCGGCGGATGGTGCTCGATGCCGCCAACCTCGCCGCCATCGCGCGGCGGCACGGCCTGCCCTGGCGGCCGCTGTCCGGCGAGGAGCGCAGCATCGTCGAGCGTCCCGGCCGCCCCATCCCGCGCGACGAGATCGAATCCCTGTTGCGTCCCGACCTCGTGCGCCTCGGCGCCGATGAGGAGGCGGAGATCGAACTCCCCGGCTTCGCCCCGCCGCTGGTCCCGGTCACGGCGCTGCCGGAGATCGCCATCGAGGCCGCGCATTACGACGCCACCAGCCGCCGCTTTGCCGCTACCCTAGTCATCGCCGCGGATGGCATGCCGACGCAACGCCTGCGCATCACGGGCCGCGCGCTGCCGACCGTGCCGGTGGTGGTTGCCGCGCGCCGCCTCGCGGTCGGGGAGATCGTCCGCCCCGGCGACATCGAGGAACGCCGCGTCCGCGCCGAGCGCGTCCGCCCCGGCACCGCCCAGCGCGTCGAGGACGTCATCGGCCGCCAGATGCGCCGCCCGATCGGCAGCGACCTGCCCTTCATGCTGGTGGACCTCGTCGCCCCGGTGGTGGTGGCGAAGAACCAGCCGGTGCTGATGCTGCTGGACGCGCCGGGCCTCGCGCTGACCGCGCAGGGCCGCGCGCTGGAAGCCGCGGCGATGGGTGAGCGCGTGACGGTGATGAACCTCGCCTCCCGTTCCGTGGTGGAGGCGCAGGCGATCGGCCCAGGCCGCGTGCGCGTGCTGTCCGGCGCCGTGCCCCTCGTCGTCGCGCGGAGGAACTGACCATGCGCCGCGCCGCACTTCTCGCACTTCCCTTCCTCCTCGCCGCCTGCTCGGGCGCCGAGCGCCTGTCGCGCCTCGGCGACGCGCCAGAGATGGCGGGCGTGACCAACCCGACCGCCGACCCGCGCTGGCGGCCGGTTTCCATGCCGATGCCGAACCCGCAGGATCCGCCGCTCGCCAACAATTCGCTGTGGCGGCCGGGCAGCCGGACCTTCCTGCGCGACCAGCGGGCCGCGGCGGTGGGGGACATCGTCACCGTGCTGGTCTCGATCCAGGACGAGGCGGAACTGGAGAACCGCACCATCCGCTCCCGCGACAACACGGAAGGCATGGGCCTGCCGCGGCTGCTCGGGCTGGAATCCTCCTATGCCCGCCTGTTCCCGACGGGGATCGACCCGTCGCAACTCGTGCAGGCCAATTCGACCAGCGGGGTGAACGGCACCGGCGCCATACGCCGCAATGAGACGGTGACGCTGCGCGTCGCCGCCACGGTCGCGCAGGTGCTGCCGAACGGAAACCTGGTGGTGACTGGCCGCCAGCAGGTGCGGGTGAACAGCGAGCTGCGCGACCTGGCGGTGGGCGGCGTGATCCGCCCGCAAGACATCGGGAGCGACAACACCGTGCGCCACGACCGGCTGGCCGAGGCCCGCATCGCCTATGGCGGGCGCGGCACCATCAGCGACGTGCAGCGACCGCGCGTCGGGCAGGAGTTGCTGGACATCATCCTGCCCTTCTGAAAGTTCGATCCCAGGATCCGGAAGTTCGGGAGCCTTCCTCCGGCAGTCCGGACGTCAATGTGAAGACAGCCGCACGAGACTCCCGGTGCGGGCGACACCGACGCTCGGATCACCGCTTCGGCGGCGGCCTGCTTCACGAAGGATGAAGGGACACGGAAACGAATCCGTCCATCGCGCGTTGAATCGCCAGGAGGAGAAGGAGACCTGCGATGAAGCGCAGCCTGGCTGCAATCCTGGCCATCGCCGGCACCATCGCCCTTGGTGGCTGCGGCGTGACTCCAGGCGACCGCGCCATCTCGGGCGGCCTGCTTGGGGCGGGCACCGGTGCCGCGATCGGCTCGCTTTCGGGCAGTGCCGGAACCGGCGCACTGATCGGCGGCGCGGTCGGCGCAGTCGGTGGAGCCGTGACGAGTCCGAACACCATCAATCTCGGCCGTCCGGTCTGGCGTTGATCGACCAGCGTCACTGACCAGCCACGGGCGGCAGGCGTGCCGCCCGTGGCCGTCCTGCCGAAACATTCCCGGCCTTCAGGTGGCGAAGGCAGTTGCGCCATTCGCACCACCAAGCCTCGGCATTTCCCATCCAAGCCAAAGGGCCCCGGCATCGTCCGGGGCCCCTGTCGCATGCGTAGATGCCTGATCTCAGTGCCGGCGCTCGATCAAGCTCGCCAGCGCCTGCCCGGCGACGGCGCCGAGGATCGGAGCCGAGGCGCTGCCCATCATCGCTGCCGCCGCCTCCTGCAGCGGGGATCGTGACGCGGCGGCCGCAAGCGCCGTGCGACGCAGCGCCCGAGCCTCCTCCACCACCGGATCGCGGCGCCGCCGGCAAGCCAGCAGCAACACCCCCGCCATCACGAGGTCCGCCAGCGCGACGACACCGGCCGCGCCGGGCAGCCCGAGGCGAGGCTCGAGCGCCGTCACGGCCGCGACGTGCGCCGAAGCGAGCGCCGCCACGCCGAACACGGTCGCCGCTGCAACCCAGCCGGCCCGCCGCGCGACCGCCGAGGCCTCGTGCCGGAGGCGAAGGCCTTCCGCCTCGGCCGCGACGCCCAGCAATTGCAGGGTATGCATGGTTCAACGCCGCAGCATCAGGCCGACGGCAATCCCGGCGAGTGCCGCGGCGCCGACGGCAGCGAAGGGCTGTGCCCGGACGTTGCGCGCCAGGCTGTCAGTCTGACGGCGCAAGGTCCCGGCGGCCGCCTGTACGGCCTGCTCGGCCGCCTCTGACAGTGCAGGCGAGACGCGCTCGTTGATCAGCGCCTCCACCTTCTCTCGCAGCGCGGAGATCTCGCTTTGGGTCAGTTCCATCGCATCGCGCGCGATGGCGTCGACCCGATCGTTCGTCGTGCGCTCGCTGGCCCGTGCCATTCCCGTTTCTCCTCTGGCGATCATCTGCCCATGAAACGGCGGGCGGCGGCGAAAGTTGCGATCGCGGCAACCCGCTGCCTTCCGCGCGCGTTCCTCCCGCATCGAGAATTCGGGAGCCGATCGTGCCGAAGGGACCGGACGACTACGCCAGCAAGCCCGCGAGCGGGCCGGACCCGCTCTGGGTGATCGCGGCGCTCATGGTGCTCGCCGTGCTGCATCTGGGGCGGGAGGTATTCATACCGATGGCGCTCGCGCTGCTGCTCTCGGTGGTGCTGATTCCGCCGGCGCGGCTGCTGCAGCGCATCGGGCTTCCGCGGCCCATCGCCGTCGCGCTGCTGCTGGTCGTCAGCCTGGCCGCGATCGGTTCGATCGTGCTGCTCGTCACCTCCCAGGTTCTCACCCTGGCCGCGGAGTTGCCGAGCTGGGAGGCGAACCTCCGGCAGAAACTCCATGCGCTGGCAGAAGGCTCGGGCGTGCTCGACCGCGCGGCTGGCACGCTGCGCCGGCTGTCCGAGGAAATCGGCCGCGGCCACGGGGGCGTTCCGGCGCCGATGGCCGCTGCCCCGGCGAGTGGCGGCGCGGGCGCGCTCGAGACCGTGCTCGACATGGCGGGCATGATCGCCGCGCCCGCCGCCTCGCTCGCCGTCGCGCTGCTCCTGATGGCATACCTGCTGATGCAGCGGGAGGATGTCCGGGATCGCTTCCTGCGCCTGGCCGGCTTGCACGACCTGCACCGCACCACGCGCGCCATGGCCGACGCCACGGACCGGATCGGCCGCTACCTGCTGATGCAGATGATGCTGAATGCGGCATTCGGCATGGGGATGGGGCTCGCCCTCACGGTGATCGGCGTGCCCAATGCGCCGCTCTGGGGCGTGCTTGCCTTCGTGCTGCGCTTCATCCCCTTCCTCGGGGTGTGGATCGCCCTGTCCCTGCCGTTGATCGTCGCCTTCGCAACCGGGAAGGGGTGGACGGAACCGCTGCTCGTGCTGCTGGCCTTCGCCATCGTGGACGGGCTGGTGACGCATGTCCTGGAGCCGCTGCTCTACGGGCGCTCGACAGGCCTCACGCCGCTCGCATTGCTCGTGTCCTCGGCTGTGTGGACGGTGCTGTGGGGGCCGATCGGGCTGCTGCTCGCGCCGCCGATCACCGCCTGCCTGGTCATCCTGGGCCGCCATGTCCCCGCGCTCGGCTTCCTCGAGATCCTGCTCGGCAATGGCGAGGCGCTGCCCGCGCCGCTTCGCTTCTACCAGCGCTTCCTCGCGCACGACCCGGAGGGCGCGCAGGAGATCGCCGAGGAGCATGCCGAGGCCGAAGGTCCCGGCGCCACCCTGCGCGACCTGGTCCTGCCGGCCGTCATCGCGCTGGGCGAGGACCGCGCCGGCGGCGTGCTCAGCGCCGCAGCGGCCGCGCGCATCGGCGACGGGTTGACCGCGGTCGCCGAGGCTCTGGTGAGCGAGACGCCCGCCGGAAACACGGCGGTGCGCGTGATCGGCATCGCCGGCCCGGCGGACCGGGCGCTTGCCGGCTGCGCCGGCGCCATGGCCACCCTGCGAGGCTGGCGCCAGGCCGAGGAGGGCGAAGCGGCGGAGGTGGCGATCCTGTGCGCGGTGCAGCCGGTCTCCGCCCCTCGGCTGCGCCGCGCGCGCGCGATCGCGCAACAGGGGGGCCGCACCGTGCTCGGCCTCGCGCCCGATGCATCGGCGGCCGCGCAGCTTGCCGCGGAGCTTGCCCCCGCACCGGTACTGCGCGGCCTTGATGCCCTCGCCTCCCGGCTCGGCACGTCGCGGCAACCGGCCGCGGCCGAGTTGAGCCCGGAGGGCGAGCCTGCCATCGCGCGGCCCGCCATCGCCTGACCGCAGGCGCGGTCGTGCGGTGCACGCAGGAGGCATGACCTCGCGCGCAAGAGAAACGCGCCGACGGAGGAACCCGTCGGCGCGTTCGTCTGTCTGGGTAGGACGTTCCGTGCGCCGGGCGGCAGTGCCGCCCCGGCGCCCGGGCTCGGCTATTCCGTCGCGCGGTCCAGCGCGCGGCCGATCCGTTCGGCGGGGCCGTTCGGCGGATCGATCGCGTCGCGGACCTCCTCGGCGGCGCGGTCCACGCGTTCGCCGATCCGTTCCGCCGGCCCATCGTCGCAGGCGGCCAGCGGCACGGCGAACAGCACGGCCGCGCAGGCGGCCCGGATCGTGGGGGTCATGGTCCACTCCATCTTCGGTTGCGTTGGAACAACGCATGCCCGAACGGGTGGTTGCCGCCGCGGCCTGTCTGGGCCGGATCACATCCCGGTTGCCGACGGCTCGCCGCGCTGGAGCAGATCCCGACCAGGTGGAATCGCCTGGTCGGGCGAGGATGCTCGCGGAAACAAGGGCCTGGAGCGGCGTTCGTGAGCCGCGGCGACCGGAGACCGCGCTAGTGTCCTGATTCCGAAATCCTGCGGACTTCGTTCTCAGGCCACTAGCCTATGTTTTCAGTGGCCTGCTTGTTCGCTTCGTTCGCTGGAAATCCAACGAACTTCGCGGGCAGGACACTAGGCCGCGCTGGACGGCGTCTCCTCGACCTCCCGGCGCAGCAGCGGGAAGCGCACCGAGATGCGCGTGCCGCCCTCCGTGGTGACTTCCGCCGCGCCGCCGAGATGCGCCGCGAAGCCCTCGATCAGGCGCAGGCCAAGACCATCCCCCGGCGCGGCCGCGTCGCCGAGGCCGACGCCATCGTCGTGAACGACGAGATGCGCCTCGTCGCCCTCGGTGTGGAAGGTGACCGTGACCGTTCCCTCGCGCCCGTCAGGGAAGGCATGGCGGATCGCATTGCTCACCGATTCCGTCAGCAGCAGCGCGAGCGAGATCGCCTGGTCGGACCCCATCTCCACGTCGTCGGCCTCGATCACGATCGAGATGCGGTCCTCCTCCCCGGCGCCGAGCGCATCGCCGAGCTGCCGGGACAGTTCCTCGAGGAACGGGCGCAGCGAGATTCGCTCGAAGGACTGGTGCAGGTAGAGATGGCGATGCAGCGTCGCGAGCGCCTGCACGCGGTCGCGCGCCACCGCGAATTCCGTTCGCGCGCTCGGGCTGCGCAAGCGGTCGGCCTGCAGGCTGAGCAGCGAGGCAACCACCTGCAGGTTGTTCTTCACCCGGTGGTGGATCTCCGCCATCAGGAGGTCGCGCTGGCGCAGGGCGCCGGTAAGGGCCGCATCGCGTTCCTGCAGGGCATCCGCCGCGGCGATCAGCGCGCGGTCGAGGTCGCGCACCTCGCGCGGGCCGCCGGCATCGGGGTCGGCTTCGAAGGCGCGGCCAGGCGCCCAGTTGCGCACGCGCGCCGCGAGCCGGCGCAGCGGGCGCGAGACGCCGAACTCGACGCCGACCAGGATGGCGAGCACGCAGGCTCCGAGGAAGACGGCGAGTTCGGCCACGCGACGGAGGAGGGCACTCATCGCCTCGGCCTCCGCATCCTGCATCGGCACCCCGACGAGCAGCCGCAGACCGGGGTTCAGTTCCTTGATCGACCAGGCGTAGGCGACGCCGCCGCGCGACGTGCCGCGCTGCGTCTCGTCGGCCGTCGTGCCGATCTCGGCGAGGATGCCCGCAGGCGGAAGTGCGGCCGCCGGCGCGTCGCCGAGAGGCAGCGCCTTGCCGTCCTGGTCCAGCAGCCAGACATGGTGGGGCCTCGCGACATCCGACCCGCGCTCGTTGCGCAGGAAGTAGTCGAGGAACAACTCGCCGCCGACGATGGCGCGAAGACGGCCATCGGGCCCCGTCATGGGCGCGGCAGCCGGCAGGACCGTGCGGTCGGGGACAGCGCCCATGGTGAACTGGCCGACGCTGATCTGGCGCGTCGCCCGCGTGCGCTGCACGTAGTCGAGGCCCGCGAGGTTGCGCCCGCGTTGCGACGGCACGCCGCTGCAGATGACCGTCCCGTCCGTGTCGAGCAGCCAGAAATTACCGTAGCGGTCGGGTTTCAACGCCCGGAGGTGCGCGAGTTCCGCATCGCAGGCCTCGGGCGGGATGTCGGGCAGCGTCGTGAAGCGCGCGATGCCCGCGATCATGTCCTTGAGCGCGTCCACCGCCGCGCCGTGCCGGGCCGCCGCGACCTCGCGCAGGATCAGCGCGTCGCGCAGCCCCTGGGACAAGGCGGCGAGGTACGACCCCCAGGCATTGGCGCCGGCGATGCCGGCGATCGGAATGGTGGCCGTGACAACGAGGACGAGGAGCCTGCCGCGGACTCCCGCGAGCATGCCCGGTCGTGGTGCATCGGGCTGCGGCGGCGCTGCGCCGCCGGGGCTCATTTCCGGCGGTCCTGCTCGATCAGCTTCAGCAGTTCGGGCGGAATGGGCTCGCGCGCGACGTCGTCGAACATCTTGTGCAGCCCGCGGCGCAGCCAGATGTCGAACGCGGCATCGGGGACGGACTTCTTCTGCCTCCGCCCCCGTGCCGGTGGTCCCGGCGCGCCCTTCATGTCATTTTCAGTCTCGTCCATCACCGTCCGTGCCGAAGTGGCGCCACCCCTTCCACCTGGGGCGACATGCTACGCGCGCGCCCGGCGGCGGCGCCAGCGCCGCGATCCGCGGGCCGGTTCCGCCTTTCGGGCTCCCCGCCGAGCAGGCGCTGTTCCAGAACCCGCCGCGCGCGGAACACGCGGCATTTCGCCGTGCCGACGGCGCAGCCCATCGCCTTCGCCACGTCCTCGTAGGACATGCCGTCCACGGCGACCATCACGAGGGCCGCGCGCTGGTCAGCCGGCAGGCGCATCATTTCGGCGCGGAGCTCGCGCAGCGCGAGGCTGTCCTCCTGGTTGGCCGGGCGCGCGAAGGCTTCGCTCGGCGCATCGTCCATGTCGACGGTCTCACGGGCCCGCCGGCGGTCGGAGATGAAGCGGTTGCGGAGGATGCGGTACATCCAGGCGCCGAAATTGGTGCCCGGGGCGAAGCTCGCCTGAGCTGCGAGCGCATTGGTCACGGCGGCCTGCACGAGGTCGTCCGCATCCGCCCTGGATCGCGTCAGCGAGAGGGCCTGGACGCGCAATCGCGGCAGCAGCGCGATCAGCTCGTCGTGGAAGACAAAGCCGCCGGGGTGATCGACGGGGGCCCGGGCGGGGGCGTCGAGGTGCGTGCTCATGCCCGACAAACGGGTCGAGCGCGTTCGAGGTTGCATCGGAGATCGACGGAATTTGCATTTCTGATATGCTATTTACGCATGAAACCCTGCTCGTCCGGTGCGCGTTGCCGCCGACATGCAGGGTTCCGCAGCGGCCATGCGGCCAGGACGCTCAGATCCGCTCGCCCAAGCGGCGGGCCAGCGTGGCCCGCGCGCGGGAAACGCGCGCCTTCACGGTGCCCGGGGGCACGCCGATCACCGCTGCCGCTTCCGCGATCTCGAATTCCAGGGCCGCGACAAGCAACAATGCCTCCCGCTGTGCCGGCGGCAGCAGCCCGATGGCATCCGCAAGGTCGCCCAGTTCGGCCGCACCGGGCTGCGCCGGCGGCTGGACCTGCCGGGCCGGCATGTCCGCGAGGCCGCGTGCCTCCACCGCGCGCCGGCGTTGCTGGTCGAGGAAAAGGTTTCGCAGGATACGAAAGCACCAGGCGCGAAGGTCGCTCCCGGCCTGCCACTGCGCCTCCCGTTCCATGGCGCGCACCACCGCCTCCTGCACGAGGTCGTCGGCGCGCGCCGGATCGCGGGCGAGGAACCGCGCGAAGGCGCGCAATTGCGGCAGCAGCCCGGCGAGGGCCTCGCGGAATCCGTCCGACCCGTCCTTCATGGGATCGACTGGCCCGAAACTTCCATTCCCCTGACCATAGGCTCCATGCAACAGGTGCCAAGATGAACGCAGCGACACAGCCCGAGTTGCTCCGCGCCCTTCCCTATGCCCGCCGCTATGCGCGCGCGCTGACCGGGGCGCAGAAGGCCGGGGACAGCCTCGTCGCAGCCGCGCTTTCCACCCCGCTGCCGGACCTCCCGCCCCGGCTCGCCCTTTATGCCGCCGTGGCGCTCGCGGCCCCGGCGGCGGTCGCCGACGAGGGGCCGAGCGCCGTGCAGCGCCACCTCCTGCTGCTGACCGCGCTCGAGGACCTCGATGTCGGGGACGCCGCATCCGTCCTCGACATTCCCCGCGAGGAGGCCGAGCGCGAACTCGACGCCGGGCGCAACGCGCTGCGCGCCGTCAACGCGACCGACATCCTCGTCATCGAGGACGAGCCGGTGATCGCGCTCGACCTCAAGCGCCTGGTCGAGGCCTGCGGCCACCGCGTCGTCGGGATCGCCTCCAGCGAGGCGCAGGCGGTGCGCCTGGCGCAGAACCGGCAACCGGGGCTGATCCTCGCAGACATCAACCTCGGCCGGGGCGGGGACGGGAGCGTCGCGGTGGCGCGCATCCAGCAGGCGATGTCGGTGCCGGTCATCTTCGTCACCGCCTATCCCGAGCGGCTGCTGACCGCCGAGGGTGTCGAGCCCGCCTTCGTGATCAGCAAGCCCTTCGAGCCGCTCGCGCTGGCCATCGCGACATATCAGGCGGTGATGCGCGGCCGCGCGCCGGCGGTCTGAGCCCGTTCTCCGACGCGGCCCACGGCCCGCGTCCTGGCCATCCGCCCGCGGGAAGCGCTTGCTCCGCGCATGGGCGCTCTGGTGACGGCCTGCTGATCGGCCGCATCCGCAAGCACGGCCGCGCGCCTGCCGCGCAGGTGGCGCAGCGATGGTGCCTCCGAACTGCGCCTCGCGGCACGGAAATGCGGCAGCGCCGCAACCTCCAGCGATGCGCCGCGTTATCCGACCGCCAACAGACGGAGACGCCCGATGCTGTACTGGACATTGATTTTCCTGGTCGTTGCCCTGGTCGCTGGCGTGCTCGGCTTCGGCGGCATCGCCTCGGCGGCGAGTGGCTTCGCGAAAGTCCTGTTCGTCATCTTCCTCGTGCTCTTCCTGGTCAGCCTCATCGCCGGGCGCGGCTTCGCAGGTTGACGGAGAGCAACAGGATACGCACCGCCCCCCAAGGTGGGGGCGGCGCGCCTTTTTCAGTCATCACCGGGGCAGGCCGATCGACCATCGGCCAGGCCCGCCCACCTGTGCTTCCGGAGAACCAACCGCCGGGCCTGGCGCAAATGCCGCCATGTCCCGGACGGGACCGTCTGACCGGCCTCCATCCGCCTCATCCTTTTCCTGATGGGCTTTCGCTCTACGGATCGAGTTCGGGGTAGTGCCGGAAGATTCCATACTCGTTGAACGGAATGCGGCGCTCGCTGGCGAGGTAGGCGGCGATGCGCGGGCGCGCGGCAACGGCCTTCGTGAGCGCTGCGACCTTCGGAGCCTTCCTCAAGGCCGTCCGGGACGCCTTCGGGAAGGCGTAGGTCAGGCCCGAGACGAGCTGGAACAGGGATAGCTCGGCATAGGTCACGCGGGCGCCGACCAGATGGCCCCTGCCCTTCGGGTTCCGGTCGAGCACCGTCTCGAACCACCCCAGGAACTTCGGCATCCGGTACCGGCAGAAATCCTCCGCGCGTCGCTTCGCCTCGGGCTTCTGGTCCTCGTAGTAGAGGCGCGAGGCGATCGGATGGTGAGTATCGTGCGCCTCGGACACCGCATCGGCGATCGTCAGTTGCAACTGGTGGGTCCAGAGCCGCCCGGTCTCGCTCTTCGGCGCCAGGCCGTGCCGATCACCGAGGTAGAGAAGGATCGCGGCGGTCTGCCCGATGACCCGCTTGCCGTGCCTGAGGAACGGCGGGGCGAAGGGTGGCGTCGCCATCCCCGGGTCATCGAGACCGGTGGCGACGATGACGGAGGCTTCGCCCTCCGACCCTTCCTTGGCGACATCGCGATAGGCGACGCCGGCTTCCTCCAGTGCGAGCCGGACGAATTCGCCGCGGCCCTGCAGGCCGGGCCAGTAATGCAGTTCGTAGGCAGCCATCGGTCACCTCGTCGAACAAGGCGGGCGGTCAGCGTATCACGCGCGGTGCAGGTGGATCCGGGGCCATGGAATGGGCCCGAAGTCGTGGCTCGGCTGCTACGTTGGCATTCCCGGCGCTGCGGCTCCCGCGAAGCAGGCTTCTGCGGGACCGGCGGGACATCGAGGCGCCATCGCCGGGCCATTCGGGACAGCCGGCGCCCCCGGGCATACCCTTTCGTGAGATTGTCCACGCAACCCAGGATCGCGCCCCATGTGCGGACGGTATTTCCAGCAGCGTTCCTCCGGCGACATCGCGCGCCATTTCGGCACGAGGAACGCGACGCCGAACCTCGTCCCCTCCTTCAACCGGGCCCCGACGCAGGATGGCCTCGTGGTGCGCCGCCACCCGGACACCGGCGCCCGCCATCTCGATGCCCTGCGCTGGGGCCTGGTGCCGCGCTGGGCGAAGGATGCTTCGGGCGGGGCGAAGATGATGAACGCCCGCAGCGAATCGGTCGCCGAGAAGCCCGCCTTCCGGGAAGCCTTCCGCAAGCGCCGCGGCATCGCGGTGGCCGATGGGTTCTACGAATGGCAGATGCTCGGCCCGAAATCGAAACAGCCCTTCGCGGTGGCCATGGCCGATGGCGCGCCGATGCCGCTAGCCGCGCTGTGGGAAGGCTGGCGCGAGCCGGACGGGACGATCCTGCGGACCTTCACCATCCTGACCACGGCGGCGGCGCCGGAACTCGCCGTGCTGCACGACCGCATGCCGGTGATCCTGCCGCCCGAGGCCTGGGACGCCTGGCTCGGCGCCGATGAGGCGGACGAGGCCGCCCTCCTCGCCCTGCTGAAACCTTATCCGCGCAAGGGCCTGGCCGTGTGGCCGGTCGGCTCGCGCGTCGGGCGGGTGACGGAGGACGACGCCGGCCTCATCGAGCGCGACCCGCTGGCCCAGCCGCCCACGGGCCTGGACGACCCGCCGCCGCGCTTCGCCTGAGGCCCTCGCCCCCCCCGCGGGCACAAAAAAACGCGCCCGAAGCGCGCTCAATCGTCCCGGTGGACGCGTTCCATGCGTTCGTGGCGTTCCTGCGCCTCGATGCTCATGGTTGCGATCGGGCGGGCCTCCAGGCGACGCAGGCCGATCGGCTCGCCGCTTTCCTCGCAATAGCCGTAGGTCCCGGTCTCGATCCGTTCCAGCGCCTGGTCGATCTTGCTGATCAGCTTGCGGGCCCGGTCCCGGGTGCGAAGTTCGAGGGCCCGGTCGGTCTCGACGCTGGCGCGGTCGCTGAGGTCCGGCTCCGCGATCCCGCCCTCGGAGAGCGAGGAGAGCGTCTCGCCGGCTTCCCGCAGCAGATCCTGGCGCCAGCGGAGCAACTTCTGGCGGAAGTATTCCAATTGCAGGGGGCTCATGAATTCCTCGGCGTCCGAGGGTCGATAGTCGGGCGGCAGCGTCACAAGCATGTTCAGTCCAATTCCCCCGGCGCGAAGGTCCGAGGCGCCTTCCCGGCGCCTGCCGGACCCCCCTCTGAAAGCGGGCGGAACATAGACGCGCCCCCTGGCGAAAGCCAAGAGGGTCCTTCACGACAAACGACTGAATCCCCGCGCTTTTCAGACAGGTGACATGGATCACTCCATGCCGCGGCGTGCAAGTTCGATCCGGGCGCGGAGAGCGATGGCCGCGACCGCCGCGGCCAGGGCCGGATCCGCCGCCGACTCGCCCTCGGCCAGGGCGGCAAGGGCCTGGAGCCGGGCCGGGTCCACCCGGCCGGCGAGAAGCTCGGCCTGCAGGCCGGAAAGCTCGCGCAGCAGCGCGTCCCCCCGCCGCCGGGCGCGGGCGTCCCGCTCGGCGACCGGGCCAGCCTCCTGGAGCGCCAGCAGGCCGATCGCC
>NZ_JAAEDM010000088.1 GCF_018129065.1 Neoroseomonas soli
GGCACTGGCGACGCTGGCACTGCCGGCCGCGCCGGCCGTGGGGCGGCGCGCCGGCGAGGGCTTCCGCGCGGTGCTGGCGCTCCCGGCCTTCCGGCGGCTGCTGCTGTGTTCCGCGCTGATCCAGGGCAGCCACGCGGCCTATTACGCCTTCGGGTCCATCCACTGGGCGGCGGCGGGGCTGTCCGGGACAGTCATCGGGCTGCTCTGGGCCTGGTCCGTGGTGGCGGAAGTCGCGCTCTTCGCCTGGGGGCGGCGGTTGGCCGATCGGCTGGCGGCCCCGGGCCTCGTCGCCCTCGCGGCGGTGGCGGCGGTGCTGCGATGGGGCATTACGGCCGAGACGGTCTGGCTGCCGGCGCTGGCCGTGGCCCAGGCGCTGCACGCGCTGACCTTCGGCGCGATGCACCTGGCGGCGATGCGGGTGCTGCAGGCGGCGGTGCCGCCGGTCGTGGCGGGCACGGCGCAGACGCTGCACGGCGCCGCGGTGGGGGCGGTGATGATGTTGGCGACCCTCGCGGCCGGGCCGGCCTATGCCGCGCTGGGCGGCACAGTGTTCTGGACGATGGCGGCGATGGCGGGCCTCGCGCTGGTGCTCCGGCCGCTGTCGCGGGGGACCGATTAGCCCCATTGCGGCGGGTCGGCAGCGCGATCGCGCGGCACGCGAAATTCCTGGCGTGCCTTGCCGCGTCCAGGCGCTACCGGACGGGATTATCCGCCCGATGCGCGAATCGTGGCGTGTGAATTTCGGCCGTTTCGGCAAAGATACCTTCGCTTGACAACCATTTGGCGAGTCACGACCCTGTGTCGTGCGTGAAAAAATCACGGCAATCTCAGACGGATAGGAGATCCCGATGGCGGATATGACCTTCACGATCGCCGGCGGGCCCGGGGTCGAGGTCCATGTCGTGGAGGAAGGCGGGGCCCTGCGCTTCACCGTCTCCATCCTGGGCACCGGGGGGCTGACCGCCGACCTGCGCGGCCTCTTCTTCCAGGTCGCCGATGAAAGCCTGCTCCAGGGCCTGCGGCTGACCGAGGGAGGTGCCGCGGTGACGGAATTCCGCTCCCAGGAGGATGGCGTCATCGACCTCGGACAGGGCGCCAACATGCAGGGGGCGGCCAGCGCCTTCGATGTCGGCGTCGAGATCGGCACCGCCGGAATCGGCCACGACGATTGGCAGACCGCCACCTTCGTCCTCTCGCACGCCACCGAGGCATTGTCGCTCGACCTGATCGCGGCAATGGACTTCGGCGTGCGGCTCACCAGTGTCGGGGTCGAGGGCGGGGAGCGGTCGGACGGGTTGAAGCTGGTCGGGACCGCGCCGGAGGCTTCCGGTGGCAACGGTGCCCCCGTCGCGGCGAACGACAGCGCCTTCACCGACGAGGACACGCGGATCGACATCGCCGTCCTCGGCAACGACAGCGATCCGGACGGGGACACGCTGACGGTGTCGCTCGGGTCTGCCACGAGTTCCCTCGGCGCCGCGATCAGCGTGAATCCGGACGGGTCGATTTCCTACGACCCCAGTGGCTCGGCGAAGCTCGGCGCGCTGAACACGGACCAGGAGGCAACCGACAGCTTCACCTACACCATCACCGATCCGGATGGCGCGACCAGCACGGCAACCGTCGAGGTGACCGTCGGCGGAATAACCGACGTGATCGGCGGCTTCCTCGGCAAGACCCTGACCTATACCTACGACTACCTGCCAGGCACGGCGAACAGCTTCGACTTCTCGAAGGAGGTGACGGTCGGCGACGGTACCGAGGTGCCCGAAATGATCGGGGGTGGGATCTTCGATGTCGCGAGCCTCGACATCACCGACACGCAACTGATCATCGACTACTACCAGGCAAGCTTCTGGGAATCCGGCGGCTTCAACGGCTTCCGCATCACCGACACGCTCGGCGTCCTGTCCGAGATCACGGGCGTGACGATCCGGGAAAGCAACATGCTCGGCTTCGACACATCGGACATCTCTGTCACGACGGACAGCATCACCGTTGACTGGGCGGGCCTGTCCTTCACGGCCGACACGCGCATCGTCCTCGACGTCAGCTTCGCCTGAAGGCGCATGGCGCGCGGCCCTTTCGGGCCGTGCGCCCAGATGGCGCGGCGGTGCCGGCCGGGCGGTCCCTGCCGGCGCCGGGGGGGGCGGCCTTCTGACAGTGGCGTGAATCCGCGCCCCCGCCCGCACCCAGATGGCGGCGGGGTCACGCCGGGCTTGATTGCGGGGCCGCGGACGCCGATGTTCTACCGATGGTCCTGACAGCCACGCTTCGCCGACGGCTTGCTCATGCGGGGTGCCTGATCGCGGGCCGCTGACCCCGGGGGATGCGCGCGCCTGCCGCGCCGCCGCCCGGGGGCATGACCATCTTCCGCGATCTTCCCGAAGGACCTGTCATGGCTGAAGCCACCTCTGCGCATATCACCACACGCCGCCCCCCCATCCTCATGTCGGAGAACGAACACGGCATCCTGGTCGGGCTCGCAATGAGTGGCGCCCGCCGCAACCCCGACGCCGCACGCCTGCTGATGGAGGAGGCCGACCGCGCCGAGCTGGTCCCGGCCGCCCGCCTGCCGGGCGACGTCGTGGCCCTCGGCTCCCACGTCGTCTTCACGGACGAGGCGACCGGCGTCAGCCGCCGGGTGCAGCTCGTCCTGCCGGCGGAGGCCGATATCGGCCAGGGACGCATCTCCATCCTGTCCCTGGTCGGGGCGGGGCTGATCGGCCTGCGCGCCGGGCAGTCCATCGAATGGCCGGTGCAGGATGGCCGCCTGCGGCAGCTGACCGTCACGGAAGTGACGGCCCCCTGAACAGACGAAGGGCGCGGTCCCTTGCGGAACCGCGCCCTTCCTGAAGTCCTGGCGAAGCGGGGCGGGTTCAGGCCGCCTTCGCCATCCCGCGCAGCACGTAGTGCAGGATGCCGCCGTTCTTGTAGTACTCGACCTCATCGGCCGTATCGACGCGGCAGAGCACCTGGGTCTTGACCTCGGTCCCGTCCGCGCGGGTGATGACGACATCCATCATCATGCGCGGGGAGAGGTTCTCCACGCCCAGGATGTCGATCTTCTCGTCGCCCGTCAGGCCCAGGGTCGCGCGGCTCTCGCCGTCCTTGAACACGAGCGGCAGCACGCCCATGCCCACGAGGTTCGAGCGGTGGATGCGCTCGAAGGATTCGGCGATCACGGCCTTCACGCCGAGCAGGAAGGTGCCCTTTGCCGCCCAGTCGCGGGACGAACCCGTGCCGTATTCCTTGCCGCCGAGAACGACCAGCGGCACGCCTTCGTTCTTGTAGCGCATCGCCACGTCGTAGATCGGCGCCACGTCGCCCGAGGGGTAGTGCTTGGAGATGCCGCCTTCGACGCCGGGGACCATCTCGTTCTTGATGCGGATATTGGCGAAGGTGCCGCGCATCATGACTTCATGGTTGCCACGGCGCGCGCCGTAGGAGTTGAAGTCGGCCTGGCGGACCTGATGTTCCACCAGGTATTCGCCCGCCGGGGACGCCTTCTTGATCGAGCCGGCCGGGGAGATGTGGTCGGTCGTGATCGAGTCCGCGAGCTGGGCGAGGATGCGCGCGCCCTTGATCGAACCGACCGCGGCCGGCTCCATCGACATGCCCTCGAAATAGGGCGGGTTCTGCACGTAGGTGGAGCCCGAGTTCCAGCGATAGGTGTCGCTGTCCGCATCGACGCGGATGGCCTGCCACTGCGCCGGCCCCTTGAACACGTCGCCGTACTTCGACTGGAACATCTCGCGCGTCACGACGGCGTGGACGGTGTCCGCCACTTCCTTCTGCGTCGGCCAGATGTCCTTGAGGAAGACCGGCTGGCCGTCCTTGCCGTTGCCGATCGGCTCCTTCGTCAGGTCCTTCTTCACCGTGCCGGCGAGCGCATAGGCGACCACCAGCGGCGGGGAAGCGAGGTAGTTCGCGCGCACGTTGGCATGCACGCGGCCTTCGAAGTTGCGGTTGCCCGAGAGCACCGAGGTCACGACCAGCTTGTTGTTCTCGACCGCGTCCACGATCGGGTCCGCCAGCGGGCCGGAATTGCCGATGCAGGTCGTGCAGCCATAGCCGACGGTCTGGAAGCCCAGCGCATCGAGGTAGGTCGTGAGCCCCGACTTGTTCAGGTACTCGGTCACCACCTGGGAACCCGGGGCGAGGGAGGTCTTCACCCACGGCTTCGCCACGAGGCCCTTCTCCACCGCCTTCTTCGCGACGAGGCCGGCGGCCACGAGGACATAGGGGTTGGAGGTGTTGGTGCAGGAGGTGATCGCCGCGATCACCACGTCGCCATGGCCGAGGTCGTAGTTGGCGCCGGCCACCGGCACGCGCAGGTCGGCCTTGTCGCCCGGCACGCCCATGATGCCCGCCGCGAGGTCCTTGCCGAAGGCGGAACCCACATTGCCGAGCGCCACGCGGTCCTGCGGGCGCTTCGGGCCGGCCATGGACGGCTCGACGGTGGACAGGTCGAGTTCCAGCGTGTCGGTGAACACCGGGTCCGGGGTGCCGGCCTCGCGGAACATCCCCTGCGCCTTCAGGTAGTCGCGCGTCAGGTTGATGCGGTGCTCGTCGCGGCCGGACAGGCGCAGGTATTCCAGCGTCGTCTCGTCAACCGGGAAGAAGCCGCAGGTCGCGCCGTATTCGGGGGCCATGTTGCCGATCGTCGCGCGGTCCGCCAGCGGCAGGTGCGCGAGGCCGGGGCCGAAGAACTCGACGAACTTGCCGACCACGCCCTTCTTGCGGAGCATCTGGGTGACCGTCAGCACGAGGTCGGTCGCGGTGATGCCCTCGCGCACCGAACCCGTCAGCTTGAAGCCGATCACGTCGGGGATGAGCATGGCGATCGGCTGGCCGAGCATCGCCGCCTCGGCCTCGATGCCGCCCACGCCCCAGCCCAGCACGCCGAGGCCGTTGACCATCGTCGTGTGGCTGTCCGTGCCGTAGCAGGAATCGGGGAAGGCATAGGTGTCGCCGGCATCGGTGGAGGTCCACACGACCTGCGCGAGGTATTCCAGGTTCACCTGGTGGCAGATGCCCGTGCCGGGGGGCACGACGCGGAAGTTGTTGAAGGCTTCCTGGCCCCAGCGGAGGAACTCGTAGCGCTCGCCATTGCGCTCGAACTCGATGTCCACGTTCTTCTGCAGCGCCGTCGGCGTGCCGGACACGTCCACCATCACCGAGTGGTCGATGACCAGGTCGACCGGCACCAGCGGGTTCACCTTGCGCGGGTCGCCGCCGAGCTTCAGCAGCGCGTCGCGCATCGCGGCCAGGTCCACCACGGCCGGAACGCCCGTGAAGTCCTGCAGCAGGATGCGCGCGGGACGGAACGGCACTTCCTTCGTGGAACGGCCTTCCTTCACCCACTCCGCGATCTTCTTCGCGTCGTCCACGGTGTAGGAGCGCCCGTCCTCGAAGCGCAACACGTTCTCGAGCAGCACCTTGAGGCTGTAGGGCAGGCGGCTGATGTCGCCGATGCTCTTGGCCGCCTCGGGCAGGCTGAAGTAGTTATAGGTCTTGCCGTCCACATTGAGGGAACGGCGGGTCTTCAGGCTGTCCTGCCCGATCATCCGCATGGTCCGGGTGCCCTTCCTCGATCAAGGCGGCCGGTCGCGGCCGCGAAACCGGCCGGGTTAAAGCATGACGGCCGGCAACGGTCCATGGACGGGGGCGGGTTTGGCGGAATCGGTGCTGGCGGCGCGGGACCTGTCCTGCATCCGGGGTGAGCGGGCGGTCTTCGCGGGGTTGTCCTTCGCGCTGCCGGAAGGCGCCGCCCTGGTGCTGACCGGGGCGAACGGCGCCGGGAAGTCCACCCTCCTGCGCATCCTGGCCGGCCTGTTGCGCCCGGCCGAGGGCGCGGTGCTCTGGCGCGGGGAGGACACCTCAGCGGACCCCGCCGCGCATGCCCGCCGGCTGCGCTACCTTTCCCACCAGGATGCGCTGAAGCCGGCGCTGACCGTCGCCGAGAACCTCTCCTTCTTCGCCAGCCTGTGGGGCGGGGCAGTGGCGCCGGCGCTGGCGGCCATGGCGCTGACGCCGTTGGCGGACCTGCCGGCGCGGGTGCTGTCCTCCGGGCAGAAGCGGCGCCTGGCGCTCGCGCGGCTGGTATTGGCCCCGGCCTCGCTCTGGCTGCTGGACGAGCCGACCACGGGGCTGGATGCCGCCTCGGTCGAGCGGCTTGGCCCCGTCCTCGCGGCGCACCGCGCGGCCGGCGGCATCGTGGTGGCGGCGACCCACCTGCCGCTGCCCCTGCCCGATGCGCGGGAGTTGCGGCTGTGAGCGGCTTCCTCGCCCTGGTGGCACGAGAGGTCCGGCTGGCCCTGCGCCACCCGGCGGACACGCTCGGTGCCGTGCTGTTCTTCGTCCTTGTCGCGGCGCTGTTCCCCTTCGGCGTCGGGCCGGCGCCGGAGACGTTGGCGCGACTCGCTCCTGGCGCGCTCTTCGCCGCCGCGCTGCTCGCGGCGCTGCTGCCGCTCGACCGCCTGTTCGGCGCGGATGCGGAGGACGGGACGCTCGACCAGTTGCTGCTGTCGGGCCTGCCGCGTGGCGGGATCGCGGCGGCCAAGGCGCTCGGGCACTGGATCACCACCGGGCTGCCGCTACTGGCCGCGACGCCGGTCGCCGCGGCGCTGCTCAACCTGCCGGTCGAGGCCTGGGGCGCGGCGCTCGCCGCCCTGGCGCTGGCGACCGCGCTGCTGTCGCTGCTCGGGACCGTGGGGGCGGCGCTGACGCTCGGCGCGCGACGGGGCAGCGTGCTGCTGCCGCTGCTGGTGCTGCCGCTGGCGATCCCGGCGGTGATCTTCGGCGCGGCGGCGATCGAGGCCGCGGCCTCCGGTCTTTCCCCCGCGCCATTCCTGCTGCTGCTGGGGGCGGGGGTGTCCCTGGCGGCCCCGCTGGCGCCGCTCGCTGCCGGGGCGGCGCTGGCCTCGGAATAGGCCCGCGCTGCAAACTTTCTGTCGCTTGACGAATTGTTGAAGATACGACGAAACGCATGCAGTGGCATGTGCCGCCGCGGCTCGGCGACCCCGGCTGTGAGTCCGAGGGGATCAGGTAATGGCGACTGTTAGCGGTTCGGCGATCGGAGACTACATCGACCACGAATCGCTCATCGCCGGCGGGACGACAAGCGGCAACGACACTGTCTATGGCGACCGCTATACGATCGGTTCGTCCGAGCAGATCGCCGAATACAATCCGGGTCTGTCCGGCGGTGGCGACAGCATCTACGGCAATGCCGGCGCCGACCTGATCTACGGGCAGTACGGCAACGACACGATCTACGGCGACGCCGACATTACAAGCCTGTTGGGCGGCAACGACACCCTCTACGGCGGCGCCGGCAACGACGAACTCCATGGCGGCGAGGGCAACGACCTGCTGGAGGGCGGGGCCGGCGCCGACCTCATCTTCGGCGGCGTAGGCTTTGACACGGTCAGCTACGCCTTCTCGAACGGCGCGGTCACGGTCGATCTCTCCGTCACCAACGGCAGCGCGAACCGCGGCGGCGACGCGCAGGGCGACACCATCTCCGAAACCGAGGCCCTCGTCGGCAGCGCCTTCGGCGATTCCCTCGTCGGCGGAACGGCCTCGACCACCATCGACGGCGGCGCGGGCGACGACCGCATTTCCGGCAAGGATGTCGGCGATCGCCTGCTGGGCGGCGACGGCAACGACACCATCGAGGGCAACGGCGGGAACGACACCCTCGATGGTGGCGCCGGCAACGATTCCCTCCTGGGCGGCGCCGGCGACGACAGCCTGGTCGGTGGAATCGGGAACGACACGCTGGACGGCGGCGCCGGCAATGACCGGGTCGACTATTCCGCGGTCGGGTCGGCCATCACGGTCACGATGGGAGCCACCGGGGGCGGCACCGTCACCGGCGGCGCCGGGACGGACAGCCTCGCGGGCATCGAGACCGTCATCGGCGGGTCGGGCAACGACGTCTTCACCGGGCCGATCGGGACGGCGGGGGCCGTTGCCTACACATTCGACGGCGGCGGCGGCAACGACACGATGAGTGGCGGCAGCGGCGGGGACAGGCTGTTCGGCGGCGCCGACAATGACTGGCTGTCCTATGCCGGCGCGACGGGGCCGGTAACGGTGGCCATCGCCGTCGGCACCAGCAGCTTCGCCTTCGGTGCGGCGGGCAACGATACGCTGTTCGGCTTCGAGAACGTCCTAGGCAGCGGCGGCGCGGATTCCATTCGAGGCTCGACCTCCGCCAACACCCTCGACGGCGGTGCGGGCGCCGACACCATTGTCGGTTTCGGCGGCGGGGATTGGATCCTGGGCGGCGCCGGCAATGACAGCCTGCTCGGCCGCACGACCAGTACCGACACGGCCAACGACACCATCGACGGCGGGGCCGACAATGACGCGCTGTGGGGCGCGGCCGGTGACGACAGCCTGCTCGGCGGCGCCGGCGACGACACGATCTATGGCGAGTCCGGCAGCGACCGTCTCTACGGGAATGACGGCAAGGACCTGCTGGACGGCGGCAGCGGCGCCGACCTCATCGTCGGTGGGCTCGGCATCGACAGCGTCAGCTACGGGACGTCGTTCGGCGCGGTCGTGGTGAACCTCTCGGTTGCCAACGGCAGCGCGAATACCGGTGCCGCCCTGGGCGACACCATCCAGGACATCGAGGTACTCGTCGGCAGCGGCTACGGCGACACCCTCGTCGGCGGCGCGGTATCGGTCACCATCGATGGCAATGCCGGCCAGGACAGCATCCTCGGCGGAGCCCTCGGCGACCTGCTGCTGGGCGGCTCCGGCCTGGATACCATCCACGGCAATGGCGGCGCCGACACCATCGACGGCGGCGCCGAGAATGATTCGATCCTCGGCGGCGACGGGAACGACAGCCTCCTTGGCGGCATCGGAAGCGATGTCCTGATCGGCGGCAGCGGCAACGACACGTTGGACGGCGGCGCCGACGACGACCGCGTGTTCGGCTCGGCCGGCAATGACAGCCTGCTGGGTGGCGCCGGCACGGACACGCTCGACTATGCGGGGGCGCCGGGCGGGGTTTCGGTCAACCTCGACACCGGGACCGCCGGCGACGGCCGTGGCGGCACCGACAGGATCTCCGGCTTCGAACGCTTCGTGCTGACCGCCGGCAACGACACCTTCGTCTCCGGTGCCGGGAATGACAGCGTCGACCTTGGCGGCGGCAACGACAGCCTGCGCTGGGACGCCGGCGACGGCAACGACACGATCAACCTTGGCCTTGGCAACGACACGCTGGATCTTGAGGGCTGGACGGGCGGCGCGAACGACCTCTGGTCCACGGTGGCCGGCGCGGGTGGCGCGACGCTCTTCATCAACGGTCGCAGCGGCGGCCCGGACACGCTGACGGTCTTCGGCTTCGACCCGACGAATGACGCGGTCACCTGCTTTGCCGAGGGAACGCGCATCGCCACCGCGCGCGGCGAAGTCCCGGTCGAGCAGTTGCGCGCCGGCGACCTAGTCGTGACCCTGCATGGCAGCGCGCCGCTGCGGCCGCTGGTCTGGGTCGGCCGCACGCAGGTGGACCTGTCGCGCCAGCGGGACCTGACGAAGGCGGCGCCGGTGCTGATCCGCGCTGGCGCGCTGGCGGAGGGCGTGCCCTTCCGCGACCTGCGCGTGAGCCCCGAGCACGCGCTCTTCCTCGACGGGCGGCTGGTGCCGGCGCGGCTGCTGGTGAACGGCAGCACCATCGTGCAGGAGTTGTGGCGGCGGGAGGTAACCTACTTCCACGTCGAACTGGAACAGCACGGCCTGGTGGTGAGCGAGGGCGCCGCCACGGAGACCTACTTCGACGACGGCAACCGGCACCTGTTCGACAATGCGAAGGTCGTGGCGCTGGCGATGGACTTCGCGGCGATGCGCGGCAATGGCCGGTACGCCGCGGCGGCCTGCGCGCCGGTGCTGGAGGAAGGCGACCCGCTGCTCGAGCGCATCCGTGGGCGTATCGCGGCGCGCATCCCCGTCACCGCGGACCGGATGCAGGCGTGAGGGTGGCTGGCGGGGGTCTCGCGTTCGGCGGCTGTCACGCCAACGTGAGACATTCCAAATAAGACTGGAGCGGTTTCCGTTCGCCTCGGCTCACGAACACCGCTCCAGGCCTTTGTTTTAGCGAGCATCTTCACCCGATCAGGTGATTCCACCTGATCGGGATCTGCTCTAGCCTCGCGCTTAAATGGCATTGGCTGCGGCGCCAGCACGATCGAGATCGAACGCCTGAACGACGGATCCTACGCGCCACCCAGCGCGCGGGGTTGGGAACCCTCGGATTGTGCCGCACCGACGACCTCGAGCGCCTGCTGCGGCAACTCAACGAGGCCCTGATCAGCGGCAGCCAGGCCGGCTACGTCACCGCCGTGCGCAACCTGCTCGACGCCGAGTTCGCGCGCACCGCCTGACCGCCTGTGCTACTCCGCGCGCAGCGGCCGTGCGAGCAGTTGCGTCATGGCATCCCGCACAGTGGCGCGTTCCGCCACCAGGTCGGCCACCGCGGCGCAGATCGGCAGTTCCACCCCCGCGGCCGCGGCACGCGCCACCAGCGCCGGCGCCGTCGCCACGCCCTCGGTGACGCCGGCGCGCGCGGCCAGCACCTCGGCCAGCCTCTCCCCGCGTCCGAGCGCCATGCCGAGCGACATGTTGCGGCTGCCCGTGCCGGAGCAGGTCAGCAGCAGGTCCCCCAGGCCCGAAAGGCCGGAGGCGGTTTCCGCCCGCCCGCCGAGCGCCACCACGAGTCGCGCCATCTCGGCCAGCCCGCGCGTGACCAGCGCCGCCCGCGCATTCTCCCCGAGCCCCGCACCGATGACCGCCCCGGCGGCGATGGCGATGACGTTCTTCGCCGCACCGCCCACCTCGGCACCGATCGGGTCATCGCCCTCGTAGAGCCGGAAGCCGGGCGTCGCGAGCAGCGCCACGCCCATCGCGCGCAGCCCCGCATCCTCGGCCGCGACGACCGAGGCGGCGGGCAGGCCGCGCGCCACCTCGTGCGCGAAATTGGGCCCCGAGAGGATGCCGGCCGGCAGGCCCGGCCGCAGCGCCGCGACGATCTCCAGCGGCAGCCGCAGCGTCGCGGCCTCCACGCCCTTGGCGCAGACCACCAGCGGCACGTCGCTCGGCGGCAGGCCTTCGAGCACGCGGCCGAGCGACTGGGCGGGGACCACCATCAGCGCCAGTGCCGCGCCGCCCAGCGCGGCGGCGGCATCGGCGGTGACGGCGATCGCGTCGGGCAGCGGCGCGCCGGGCAGGTAGCGGGTGTTCTCTCGTGCGGCGGCGATATCGGCGGCACGGGATGGGTCGCGCGCCCACAGCGCGACCTCGCAGCCGGCACGGGTGGCCTGGATGGCGAGCGCGGTGCCCCAGGCACCGGCACCGAGGACGGCGATCTTCGTCATGGGTCGATACGAAGGGCCGGGGGGAGGGAACTCCCCCCGGCACCCCCCTCCTTCTTTGTGACTCCGCAAGCGGGACGGTGCGGGATCATTCGGGGGCCACGCGGGAAACGGCGGCGCCGGCGCCGGGCTCGGTTTCCAGGGCGGCGAGCAGCGCGGCCAGGATCTCCCCGGCGGCCTGCTCGAAGCCGAAGGGGGCGTTGACCACCAGCAGGCCGCTGCCGTTCAGGCGGCGCGGATCGGTGGGCTCGCGCAGCCACATCTCGGCGGCGAGCACGTCGCGCACGCCGGATTCACGCAACGCGTCGTGGAAATCGCGCACCGGCGCACGATGCTTCACGGGATACCAGGCGGCAAGGATGCCGGCGCGGAAGCGGCGGTTCAGGTCCTGGATCGCGGCGGCGAGGCGGGCGAACTCTTCCTCCTGCTCGAAGGGCGGGTCCATCAGCACCAGGCCGCGGCGCTCGGGGAAGGGGGTCAGGGCGCGGATCGCCTCGTAGGCGTCGCGCTTGTGCACCGCCACCTGGCGGTCGCCGCGGAAATGGGCGCGCAGCGTTGCGTGGTCCTCGGGGTGCAACTCGCAGCAGGCCAGGCGGTCCTGCGGGCGCAGCGCCGCGCGGATCAGCGCGGGGGATCCCGGGTAGCGCGCGGGGAAGCCCTGCTCCGTCAGTGCCGCGACGAAGGGCGCGAGCGGACCTGCCGCGATGCCCTGCAGACGCAGCGCGCCGCGCGCCGCCTCGCCCGTGCGCGCGGCCTCCTCCGCAGAAAGGTCGTAGATCCCGCAGCCTGCGTGGGTGTCGAGCACCGCGAAGGGCGCATCCTTGCGGCGCAGCGCATCGAGCAGCACGAGCAGCAGCGCGTGCTTCAGGCAGTCCGCGTGGTTGCCGGCGTGGAAGGCGTGGCGGTAGTTCACGGACCGCCGCTACCGAAGCCCGGCCCGCGGTGCAAGCGGAGGATCAGAAATGGGCCATTTCCGCCAGCACGCAGCCGCCATTGGTGCGCAGCGAGGCCAGCCGCGCCCCGTGCGCCACCGTCACGACCGCCGGGGCGTGCAGCGGGGCCGCATGGCCCTCGATCTCCACCGAGCCCGACAGGACCATGAATTCCTGCCAGTAGTCGCCCGTCGTCAGCGGCGCTTCCGGCAGGCTCGCGCCGGGCGGCAGGCGCAGGAACTGCAGCCGCGCGCCCTGCCTGGTGGTGGGGTCGAGCGAGTTGGTGACGATCTTCACCGTCACGCCGCCCTCGGCCCCGGGGAGGGGGAACCACCCTTCCTCGTCCTTGAGCTGGTGGACTTCGCCTGCCGTGACCCGCATGGGTCCTGTCTCCCGCCTTCGCCGGCCCGGTTTCAGACGGTGGCCGGCGTGAGTTCCGCCAGGGGCCAGCGCGGCCGCGGGGCGTGGTCGAGCCGGTCGGTCAGGCCCGCACGCAGCCGCTCGATGCCCGCCCAGGCGACCATGACGGCATTGTCGGTGCAATAGCGCAGCGGCGGCGCCAGCATCGGCACCCCCGTCATGCCGGCAACGCCCGTGAGCGCCGCGCGCACCGCCTGGTTCGCCGCGACGCCGCCGGCCACGACGATGCCGGTCGCCTCCGGCACCATCTCCAGCGCATGGCGCGCCCGGTCCGCCAGCACCGCGGCGACCGCCGCCTGGAAGGAGGCCGCGACGTCCGCATGGGACGCCGCCCCCTGCGCCACCGCGCGCGACACCGCAGTCTTCAGCCCGCTGAAGGAAAAGTCGCAGCCCGGCCGCCCGAGCAGCGGCCGCGGCAGCGGCACGGCCTGCGCATCGCCCTGCGCGGCGAGCCGTTCCAGGTGCGGCCCGCCCGGCCAGGGCAGGCCGAGCAGCTTCGCCGCCTTGTCGAAGGCCTCCCCCACCGCGTCGTCGAGCGTGGAGCCGAGCCGCCGGTAGCGCCCGAGTCCCTCCACCGCAACGCACTGGCAATGACCGCCCGAGACCAGCAGCAGCAGGTAGGGGAATGCCGGCGCCCCTCCCTCCAGCAGCCCGGGCAGCCGGGCGGTCAGGGCATGCGCCTCCAGGTGGTTCACCGCGACGAAGGGCAGCCCCTGCGCGATCGCCACCCCCTTGCCGAAACAGGCGCCAACGATCAGCCCGCCGATCAGCCCCGGGCCCGAGGTCGCCGCGACGCCGCCGAGATCCCCGAAGCCCACCCCCGCGCGCGCCATCACGCGCTCCGCCAGGCCGGGCAGGGCCGCGAGGTGCGCGCGGGCCGCGATCTCGGGCACCACGCCGCCGAAGACGGCGTGCTCCTTCTCCTGGCTCAGCACCGCCTCGGCCAGGATGCGGCCATCGGGCGCGAGGACGGCCGCCGCGGTTTCGTCGCAGCTGCTCTCCAGCCCCAGCACCGGCCCGTCCAGCCGGATCGCACCTTCCACGTCCATGGGCGGGGTTCTATGACGGCGGCATGCCGCTTGCCCACCCCGCCGTGCCGAAGCACCGCCGGCTCCTGCCGCTGCGCGTCGGCACCCGCGCGTCACCGCTCGCCCTCTGGCAGACCCGGGACTTCCTCGACCGCATCACGCGCTTCTGCCCGGTGCTGCGCGATGCCAAGGCCTTCGAGGAACACCAGCTCCTCACTTCCGGCGATCGCATCCAGGACCGCAGGCTGGCCGATATCGGCGGCAAGGGCCTCTTCGCCAAGGAGATCCACGAGGCGCTGCTCGACGGCCGCGTGGACTTCGCGGTGCATTCGCTGAAGGACCTCGAGACCGAGATGCCGCCGGGCATCGTCCTGGCCTGCACGCTGAAGCGGGAGGATGCGCGGGACTGCCTGCTGCCCGGGCCATCCCTCCCGGCCTGCGACCCGGCGAACCCGCTCGCGGTCCTGCCGCAGGGGGCCGTGGTCGGCACCTCCTCCGTCCGGCGCCAGTCGCAGCTGTTGCACATGCGGCCCGACCTCAGCGTCGTCATGTTCCGCGGCAATGTGCAGACCCGTCTGCGCAAGCTGGCCGAGGGCGAGGCCGCGGCGACCATGCTCGCGCTCGCCGGATTGCGGCGGCTCGGGCTGGAGCCTGCCGGCAGCGTGCCGATCGACCCCGAAGTGATGGTCCCCGCCGCCGGCCAGGGCATCGTCGGCGTGACGGTGCGCGCGGATGACACCGAACTGCACGAACTGCTCGCCGCGATCGAGGATCCGGAGGCGCGTGCCGTCTCTTCGGCCGAGCGGGCGCTGCTCGCGGCGCTCGACGGTTCCTGCCGCACGCCGATCGGCGGTCACGCGCGGCTGCTGCCGGGCGGGCGGCTGCGCCTGACCGGACTGGTGGCCAGGGCCGACGGGACCTTCCTGCTGAAGCGGACCGAGGAAGCCGCGACCGCGGATGCCGTGCGGCTCGGGGCGGAACTGGGGCGGGCGCTGCGGCGGGACAGCCCGGCGGATCTCTTTGCTTAGAGAGGCGGGGGAGGGAACTCCCCCGCGCCCCCTCCTTCCTTTGTCGGTCACCAAGGCGCTCCCGGCGCGTCTGGCCCGCCCCCTGCCAACAGCCAAGGAAGGGAGGGGGTTCGGGGGAGGTTCCCCTCCCCCGACCTGCCCATGACCGCTGCCGTCCTCATCACCCGCCCCGAACCAGGCGCGGCCGAGACCGCTGCCGCCGTCGCCACCCTCGGCTGGCGCCCTATCCTCGCCCCCGCCCTGGTGTTGCGCGCGATCCCGCCCGAGCGCCTGCCGGCCGCGCAGGCGCTGCTCCTGCCGTCCCGTGCCGCCGCCCGCGCCTTGCCGCCGTCGGCGATGCCCGTGCTGGCCGTCGGCGCCGGCACCGCCGCAGAGGCTCGCGCCTGCGGCTTCCCGGATGTCATCTGCGCCGAGGGCGATGCTGCCTCGCTGGTCGTGCTCGCCGCCGCGCGGCTCGACCCCGCCGCCGGGCCGCTGCTGCTGGCCGTCGGGCGCGGCTACAGCGCGGAACTCGCCGCCGACCTGCGTGCCCGCGGCTTCCGCGTCCTGCGCCGCGTCGTCTACGAGGCCAGCCCGGCCGAGGCCCTGCCGCCCGAAGCCATCGACGCGCTCGCGCGGGGCGCGGTCGCCGCTGCGCTCTTCACCTCCCCGCGTTGCGCTCGCATCACCCTGGCATTGATGCGCCACGCCGGTCTTGCCGAAGCCGCGCACGGCATTCGCGCCCTGGCAATCAGCGCCCGCATCGCCGAGGCCCTGGCGCCGCTCCCCTGGGCCACGCGGGAGGTGACGGCGCGGCCGGACCCGACCTTGCTCCCGGGCCTGCTCGGACCGGCACCGGGCTGATCCGGCGCGAAGGCGTGACCGTATCGGCTGGCGCCATCCGCCCCGCCGATTGCTATACAGCCTACCCGCGGCGCCGCACTGCAGCATGAGGACCGGCATGACCGAGACACCCCCGCCCCCGACCCGCCGGTTCCTGGACCCCGCCGCCATTCCGCTGCTCGCCGGCGGCGCGGTGCTGGTACTGGCGGCGATCTGGCTTTGGGCCACGCCTCGTCCGGAGCCGTTGCCCAACCCCACCGCCGAGGCCGTCGCCGCCCTGGAACGCCGCATCGTGGCATTGGAAACCCTCGATGCCCGCCTGGCCGGCGTCGAGCAGCGGCGCATCCCCGACCTTGCCCCGCTCCAGGCCCGCCTGGCGGCGCTCGAATCGCGCCCGCCGGTCGATCTTGCCGCGCTCGAACGCCGCATTGCCGCGATGCCCGCGCCAGCCGACCTGCGCCCGATCGAGCAGCGGCTGGAGGGCCTGGCCGGCCGCGTCGCGGGGGCCGAGGCGCGCGCCGGCGAGGCGCTCGCCCGCCCGATGCCCGACCTTGCCGCCTTCGCCCCGCGCGCGGTGGCCGAGACGCTCATCACCCGCGCCGACCGCCTCTCCGAGCGGCTGGACGCGGTTGCGGCCCGCCACCAAGCAGCCGATGCGGATTCGATCCGTCGCACGGACGAACTCGCGCGCAGCGTCACGGAACGCCTTGCCACGGCGGAGCGCAACGAGGCCGAGCGCATCGCCGCCGCCAATGCGGGGCTGGAACAGCGCCTGCGCGGGTCCGAATCCGCCCTGATGACGCGCATCGCGGCGCTGGAACAGGCACAGTCCCGCGTCGCCGCGCTCGAGGCCCGCGCCGCGCGCCAGGCGGCGCTGGAAACGATGCGCCTGCGCCTTGTCGCCGGGCAGCCGTTCGGCACCGCGCTCGCCGCCTTCCCCGGCGCGCCGGCGGCGCT
>NZ_JAAEDM010000089.1 GCF_018129065.1 Neoroseomonas soli
GCCGCCGCGCGGGTCGGCGCCGCGCGCGATGGCGCGGTCGATGACGGCGGGGAAGGGATCGCCCGGCGGGTCGCGGCGCGACAGGCTGGCGAGCACCGCCGCCTCGCCCGTGTCCTCCCGCAGGCTCTCGCGCAGGTAGGATTGCAGGACGGGGGAGGGCCCGATCTCGAGGAACAGCCGCACGCCCATGCGTCCCGCCTCGCGCGCCGCGTCGCGGAAGCGCACCGGCTCGCGCAGGTTGCGCCACCAGTAGGCGGCGCCGGCCTCCTCGCCCGGCAGCGTCGCGCCGGTCACGGTCGAGACCATCGGCATGGTGCCGGCTTGCGGCGCCAGCGCGGCGAGGTCGCGCAGCAGCCCGTCCCGCACCGGCTCCATCGCCGCGGCGTGGAAGGCGTAGTCGAGGTCGAGCGGCACGGCGGAGAAGCGCGCCTGCTCCGCCGCCGGGCAGAGCCGCGCGATGGCCTCGGCGGGCCCGGCGACGGTGACGGCGGAAGGCCCGTTCACCGCCGCGATCTCGAGCCCCGGCCCGCAGGCCTCCAGCAGCAGCGCGAGCGCCTCGGGCGAGGCGCCGATCGCCGCCATCCGCCCCGTGCCCCTGGTCGCGTGCTGGTGGCCGCTGCGCGCGACGATCAGCCGCGCGGCCTGTTCGAGCGTCAGGATGCCGCTGCACCAGGCGGCGGCGACCTCGCCCACCGAATGGCCGAGCGCCATGGCCGGGCGGATGCCCTGCGCCGCCAGCGCGCCGACCACGCCGACCTGCACGGCAAACAGCAGCGGCTGCGCGATATCCGTGCCAGTGAGTGCTTCCGCCGTCACGCCGCGCTTCAACACGGCGAGCGGAGACCAGCCCAGCAGCGGCGCCAGCACGGCATCGGCCTGCTTCACCGCCGCGCGGAAGGGGGCGGAATGGCGTAGCGCCTCCTGTGCCATGCCCGCGTATTGCGCTCCGTTGCCGGAGAAGACGTAGGCCAGGGCGCCGCGCACGGCCTGGCCCTGCTCGGCACTGGCGGGCTTTTCACCCGTGGCCCAGGCGTCGATGGTGGCGGCGAGGGTCGCGCCGTCCTCCCCGCGCAGCACCAGGCGATGCGTCGCGAGATCCCGGTGCCGCGCCACGCCGCGGGCGAGCGCGGCGGTCTCCGCCGCGTCGGCGCCGTCCAGCCGTTCCCGCCAGCGTTGCGCCAGTAGGGTGAGCGCCGCCTCGGAGCGCGCGGAGAGCACCAGCGGCGGCATGCTGCGTCCGGCCGCTGCCGCGCGCGGCTTCGTCTCCGGCGCGCGGCCGACCAGCACGGTCGCATTGGTGCCGCCGAAGCCGAAGGAGTTCACGCCGACCACGCTGTCCGCCGCGACCGGCGCGGGCGCGAGCCGCGTCTGCACCGCGATGTTCAGCCCGGCGAAGTCGATCTCGGGGTTCGGTTCGCGGAAATGGAGCGAGGGCGGGATGGCGCCCTTCTCCAGCATCAGCATCGCCTTCAGAAGCCCCGCCATGCCGGAGGCGGCTTCGAGGTGCCCGATATTGGTCTTCACCGAGCCGATCGGCAGCGGCGCCGCGCGGCGCTGCGCGATGGTGGTGCCGATCGCCCAGGTCTCCGCCGGGTCGCCGACGCGCGTGCCGGTGCCGTGCGCCTCGAAGGCGAGGAAGCGTTCGGGCGCGATGCCGGAGCACGCGATGACGCGCTCCATCAGCGCCGCCTGCGCATTGCGGTTGGGCAGGGAGAGCCCGATCGTCCGCCCCGCCGCATTCGCCCCCGTGCCCAGCAGCACGGCGCGGATCGCGTCCCCGTCCGCGATGGCGTCGGCGAGCCGCTTCAGCACCACCACGCCCGCGCCCTCGGCGCGCACGTAGCCGTCCGCCGCCGCGTCGAAGGCCTGGCAGCGCCCGGTGGGGGAGAGCATTCCCGCGCGCGAGAAGCCGATGAAGGAATAGGGCGAGAGCAGCATCGACACGCCGCCCACCACCGCCGCCTCCAGCGACGGGTCGTCCCGCAGCGCGCGCACCGCCAGGTGCAGCGCGACCAAGGAGGACGAGCAGGCGGTGTCCACCGTCTGCGCCGGCCCGCGCAGGTCGAAGACGTTGCCGATCCTGTTCGACAGGATCGACAGGGCATTGCCCGTCATGAAGAAGCGATCGGCCGCCGAGGGATCCGCGAGCCTGAGTTCCGCATAGTCGGTGGAGGACCCGCCGACGAAGACCGCGATGTTCCGTCCGGCGAGCCTTTCGCCCGGCCAGCCGGCGTCCTCGAAGGCTTCCGCCGCGACTTCCAGCAGCACGCGCTGCTGGGGGTCCATTTCCGCCGCCTCGCGCGGGGAAAGGCCGAAGGCCTGGGCGTCGAAGCCCGCCGCGTCGCCGATGGTGCCGGCGGCGAAGGTGTAGGTGCGGCCGGCCTCGCTCTTGCGCGGATGCAGCCAGCGCGCCTGGTCGAAGCGTTCGGGCGGGATGGAGGTGACGGCGTCCCGCCCTTCCGCGAGCAGCGTCCAGAAGGTGTCGAGGTCCGGCGCGCCCGGCAGGTGGCAGGCGGCGCCGACGATGGCGATGCCGTCGCCGGGCAGGCGCTCGGGCCTCTCCGGTCGCCGGCCGTTGCGACGCAGCGTGCTCATCTGCCGGTCCGGGCGCGGGCAGGGCGGGGCAGGGGCGTGCTCATCGCAGGCCGAGCTGCCGGGTGGCGAGTGGCTCGGCGGCATGCGCGGCCGCGGGTTCGGTGCGGCGCGCCGTGGCGGTCGCGGGCGCGTTGCGGGCGGCGACCTGCTCCAACAGGCCGTCCACGGCGGCAAAGTGTTCGTCCCACCTCGGGGCGGTCCAGCCGCGCAGGCGGGTGAATTGCGCGGCGCGGGCGCGGCTGTCCGGCACGGCGTAGTCGAGGATCATGCGCCGCCAGCCGGCGCCGTCCAGCGGGTCCAGGTATTCAGGCACGTCGCCGCCGACCTCCCGCAGCGCGGGCAGGTCGGAGCAGATGGCCGGCGCGCCGGCGGCCAGCGCCTCGGCGAGCGGCAGGCCGTAGCCCTCGACGAAGGAGGGGAAGAGCAACGCGCGGCTGCCGGCGAGCAGCGCCGCCACCTCCGGGTCGGGCAGCGAGCCCGCTTCCTCGACCAGGCCGCGCAGCAAGGTGCAGCGCTCGAGCAGGTCGAGTACGTTCTCGTTTTCCCACCCCCGCCGGCCGACCAGGATGAGCCGCGGCGCGCCCGAGCCCCACTTGGCCGCGAAGTCGCGCCAGAGGTGCAGCAGCAACAGGTGGTTCTTGCGCGGCTCGATGGTGCCGATGACGACGAAGTAGGGCCTCTGGCCGACCTCCTGCGGCAGCGGGGCCGGCGTCACCTGCTCGATGCCAAGCCGCGCCACCAGCAGGGGCGGGGCCTGGTGGACCAAATGCGGGCGGACAACGGCGGCGGTCGCGGCGGAGTTCACGATGATCCCATCCGCGAGCGCGGCGACGGTCGCGAGCCGCTGCAGGTGCTGCATCGCCACGCCGGGGCGTGCGTATTCGGGGTGCGTCGCCGGGATCAGGTCATGCACGAGCGGGATGAAGGCGGCGCCGGCGCGGCGCAGGTCCTCGATCGGCTCGGGCTGTTCCATCAGCCGGTGCGAAACCAGCAGGAAGAGGGTGCGGCGTTCCCGGGCCATGACCTTCGTGAGGTCGCCGCGACCGCGGCCGAGGGTCAGGCGGGCGAGGGCGATCAGGCCCGTGCGGCGGGCGGCCCGCCGCGCCGCCGGGGCATCGGGACCACCCGTCCAGGCGGCGTCGAGCTGCGCGGCCAGGTCCAGGACGATACCGCGGGGAACCGCGGCATAGCCGCCACGCGGGCCGCGCGCGACGAAGGTGACGGCGCCGGGCGGGGCCGCGAGCCAGTGCCGCGCATAGGCCGCCTCGACACGGTCGATCCCGGAGGGGGCCCTGCGGCGACCACACGCAAGAAACCGGGAGACGTCCAGCAAAACGTGCACAGCACCACCATCCATTCGTGGCCCATTTTGAGCCCGTATGCTGCTCCGCCCCCAATCCCGCCCTGTCGCGTTCCCCGCGCCCGGTCATAACCGGGCTTCCTTGTGGGTCACGCAACGGGCAGGTCCGTGACCAAGGTATTCCTGGATCACGGAAAACTATTCCTGTCGCACCCCGGCGCGTCAACCTTGGGATGCATGCCGGCGGCACTCGCGCGGTGCGCCGCGGCACGGCAGACTGCCGGCCGGGAACCGAACGGGAGGGATTCGATGAGCATTTGGCGACGACCGGCGGAAGTTGCGGGGATCGAGGCCCGATTCGCCGGCTCCCTGCCCGGGCTCTTCGGCATCCGCATCCTCGAGGTCGGGGCCGACTTCATCCGCGCGGAGATGCCGGTGGACGAGCGCCACGCGCAGCCCTTCGGGATCCTGCACGGTGGCGCCTCGGTGGTGCTCGCCGAGACGCTCGGCAGCATGGCGAGCAATCTCACGCTGGAGGACGGTCGCGTCGCCGTCGGGCTCGAGGTCAATGCGAACCACATCGCCTCCGTGCCGAAGGGGGAGACGGTGAGCGCCATGTGCCGCCCGCTGCATCTCGGGCGCACGACGCAGGTGTGGCAGACCGAGATCCACCGCGCGGACGGCAGGCTCGCCTGCGTCTCGCGCCTGACCACCGCGGTGGTCGATCGCCGCGGCTGAGGCCGGTGCTGGCGTCCGCACCACCATGGTTGCCGAATGCAACGCGGCGAACAGCGATGCGGAGCACGACGCCTCGCTCGCTCTCCTTCTGGAACATCGTCGGGGATGTGATGATCGTGGACCATGTGATCGAGCGGCTGCGCATCGGCGCAGCGGGGAAGTCGGCGGCATGAGCGCGCCGTCGGATCGCCGGAGGGCGGAGCCCGGAGACGTGAACCGGCCGGCCGGACCAAGGCCGAAGGTCGCCGTCATCGGCACGGGCGGGACGATCTCCTCGGTCGGGCGCGGGCCGCTCGACCTGATCGACTACGGCGCGACGGGCCAGGTTCTGGACGTCAACGGCGTGATCGCGCGGGTGCCGGAACTGGCGCTGGTCGCCGACGTGATTCCGGTGCCTTTCCGCGCCATTCCGTCCACCGCGCTCGGCTGGCCGGAGTGGAAGGAGCTGCTGCTGATCTGCGACCGCCTGGTGGCGGAGCATCCCGACCTCGCCGGCATCGCCGTCACGCACGGCACGGCGACGCTGGAGGAGACGGCGTATTTCCTCTCGCTGACGCTGAAGGTCCCGGTGCCGGTGGTGCTGCTCGGCGCGCAGCGGCCGGCGAGCGCACTGGCCGGCGACGGGCCGATGAACCTGGTCAACGCCGTGCGTGTCGCCGCCGACCCGCGCGCGCGCGGCCTCGGCGCGCTGGTGCTGCTGAACGACGAGATCCAGGCGGCGCGCGAAGTGACCAAGACCTCGACGCTGCGGATGCAGACCTTCCGCACGCCGGATTTCGGCTGCCTCGGCCATGCCGATGCGGACGAGATCGCGTGGTATCGCAAACCGCTGCGCCGCCTTGCGCCGGATACCGAGTTCGACGTGCGCGGGCTCGATGCGCTGCCGCGGGTGGACGTGGCCTATGCCTATGCCGGCGCGGACGGCGCGGCGATCGATGCCTTCGTCGCCGCGGGGGCGAAGGGCATCGTGACGGCCGGCTTCGCGCCGGGATTCGTGACGCCTGCCATGGCGGCCTCCATGGAGGCGGCGGTGAAGCAGGGCGTCGTGGTGGTGACGTCAAGTCGCGCCGGCTCGGGCCGGGCGGCGAAGACCACCAAGGGGACGAAGTCGGGCTTCGTCACCGCCGACAACCTGACGCCGCAGAAGGCGCGCATCCTGCTCGCCCTGGCGCTCGCCGCCGGCGTGACGGACCTCGGGCGCATCTTCGCCACCTACTGACCCCGCCGCGCGGACGCATGGCATCCGCCCTGGCGGAGGCGGCCATGCGTCCGGCGCGTCTCGGCGCGGGCGGCGCGATCGCGTCTAATGGGTCCATGCAAGGGACTGCATCCGAAAGCGGGCGGCGTTGGCGGACCGCCGCGCAGCGTCTGCTGTGCGCCGAGGCGACCGAGGCGCAACTCGGCCTCACGCTGACCTTCGTGGCCGGGGCCATCAATGCCGGCGGCTTCATGGTGGTCGGGCACTACACCTCGCACATGTCCGGCATCGTCTCGGCAATGGCGGACCATGCGGCGCTGGGCATGGGGACGCTCGCGGCGGCGGGGCTGGTCGCGCTGCTTTCCTTCATGGCCGGTGCGGCCCATTCCGCCTGGCTGATCAATCTCGGCCGGCGCCTCGGCTGGCGCAGCCGCTTCGCCCTGCCGCTACTGGTCGAGGCGGCGCTGCTGCTCGCCTTCGGCCTGATGGGCGCGCTGCTCGACAGCCATATCGTCGCCGTCCCGGTCGTGCCGCTGCTGTGTTTCCTGATGGGGGTGCAGAACGCCACGATCACGAAGATTTCGGGCGCGCGCATGAGGACGACGCACGTCACCGGCATCGTCACCGACCTCGGGATCGAGATCGGCAAGCTGTTCTACTGGAACCGCGACGGCGACGCCGCATCCGGGGAGATGGTGCGAGCCGACCGGGCGAAGATGCGGCTGCTGGGCGGGTTGTTGGGTTGCTTTGCCGTCGGTGGCGTGACCGGCGCGCTGTCCTTCGCCTGGATCGGCCTGGCCGCCTGCCTGCCGCTGGCGGTCGTGCTGCTGGTGCTGGCGAATGCGGTGATCCCCTCGGACGGGATGTAAGGGCGGCGTTGCACCGGCGTCGGGCGGCCCTCTAGGCTCCAGCCGGTCATGCGGGGCATGGGCGTGAGGCAGTATTTCGGCAGGGATGCGTGCGGCGCGCCTCGGTCCGGGCGAGCGACGGGGAGCGGCCCCCGCGCATCCGCCCATCCCGGGGCTCGCTGATGGCCGACCGTGCCTGGGTGCGGCTGCCCTCGGGGCGACGGCTCGACCTGCTGTCCCCGACACCCCTCGATTGGACCGATCAGGACCTGGCCGTTGGCCTCTCGCGCACCTTCCGCTGGGGCGGGCATTCCGCCTGGCCGGAGCCGCTGTCGGTCGCGCAGCACTCGCTCACGGTGCTGGCGCTGCGCCGCAGCCGCACGCGCCACCGCCTCACGCCACCGCAGGAACTTCGCGAACTGCTGCACGACGCGGATGAGGGGCTGATCAACTTCGACTGCATCTCACCCTTGAAGCCCTTCCTCGGCCCGGGCTTCGCGGAACTCCAGGCGCGGCTGCTGGCGGTGATCGCCGCGCGCTACCGCCTGCCGGCCTGGACGGCGGAGGAGAAGCGCGCCCACAAGTCGGTCGATGTCGCCGTCGCGGCGGCCGAGGCCGTGCACGTCGTCGGCTGGACGGCGCAGGAGGTGCGCGAGACGCTGGGCATCCGTGCCGCGCCGATGGGGAAGGACCCGCTCGCCGTGCGCTACGGGGACCCGCCCTGGCGGCCCTGGGCGCCGGACGTGGCGGCGGCGCGGTTCCTCGAGGAACTCGCGGCGCTGCAGGCGCGGGCAGCCTGATTCACGGCCCGATGCGCTCGCCTTCGATCACGTAGCGGTCGAAGAGGTTGGCGGCCGCGGCGAACATCGCCTCGGAACCGATGTCATCGCGGTCGATCCATGCGATGCGGAAGTACACGCCATGGTTGTTGCCGGTCAGCAGGCATGACGTACCGTCCGGAAGGCGAGGCCGGCAATCCCGCCACAACGCGACGGGCCGGCCGCGGACGATCAGCGTCGAGGTAGGGGCCGTGGCGCCTCGCGTTTCGAATTGTTCGGCCCGCGTGCTGACCAACAGCGAAAACCGCACCCGCCCGGCGGTCCGGTCGGCCGCCTCCTCGGACGGTGCGGCCGCGGCGACGTGCAGGACCTGGCCGTCGGGCAGCAAGGCCCCCCGCAGCGTCCAACTTTCGAAGATGAAGGGGTGCCTGCCCAGCAGGGCTTCGCGCCGCCCGCTCGCGCCGACCTCCGGCGCGCAGGCATCCCAAGGGCGGCAGTAACCACGAGGCCAGGTCGCGATGCGGTAGCGCTGCCCATAGGTCGAGATCCGCGGATCGTCCTGTTGCCCCCACCGCGGATCCGTGAACACGGACCACGGCACCCGCAAGCGGCGCTCGGGGCCGAAGCCGAAGACGCAATCCTCGGCGGCGGATCTGGTCTCAGGGCAGAGATCGGCCTCCAGGCCCGGCGGAGGCGGAATCGACGCCCCTGCCGGCCCCGCCCGCAACCCCGCGATCGCCGCCAGCGCCAACAGGATGCGATGGGCGTTCCCGACCATTTCGATCTCCGCGCAGGTTTCCCGCTCCGCGACCCCCGAGCGGGAGGGTAGCCGGATCGCCGGTCCCGCGCGATCATTCCCGCCGCAAACACGTCCGAGAGGGATCTCAAGCGCATGACTGCCGCCGTGCCTGTTGCTGGCCACAAGTTCATCATCGTCGGGGGCGCGAGCCTCGTCGGTTCCGCCACCGCCGCCGAGCTGCTCGATGCCGGCGCCTCCGAGGTCGTGCTCTTCGACAATTTCTCGATGGGCTCGGAAGCGGCCATCGCGCACATCAAGGACAATCCGCGCCTCAAGACCGTGCGCGGCGACGTCATGCGCCTGCCGGACCTGCTGCGCGCCATGGAAGGCTGCCACGGCGCGCTGCTGCTCGCCGCCTACATGACGCTGAACATGGACCGCGACCCCTGGGGCGGGCTGGATGTGAACATCCGCGGGGTGCAGAACGCACTGGAAGCGGCCCGCGCCAATGGCGTGAAGAAGGTGGTCTTCGCATCGTCGAACGCCGTCTATGGCTATGGGCCGGGGGTGAAGGGCGACCTTGTGGAAACCACGCCCTTCCATTCGGTCGGCGCGCCGCCGGCGGCGATCCTGTACGGCGCGACGAAGATCATCGGCGAGCAGCTCTGCCGCGACGCCAAGCGCCGCTTCGGCCTCGACTACGTCGTGCTGCGCTACTCGACCGTCTATGGCGAGCGCCAGCACTACCGCGCGGCGAATGCGCTCTACATCATCGAGACCTGGGACAAGGTGAAGAAGGGCGAACGCCCGCAGGTCTACGGCGACGGGTCCGAGACCAAGCACTTCGTCTATGTCGGCGACCTCGCGCGCGCCAACCGCATGGCCTTCGAGGCGAATGCCACCGACGTCGCGGTGAATACCTCCGGCCCCAGGCCGGTGACCACGCTCGAACTCGTGCGCATGGTCACGAAGCTCGCGGGCAGCGACGTCGAGCCGGAGTTCGTCGGCGACACGCCGGGCAAGGTGCGCCTGACCTCTGGCGGCGCCTTCCGCATCGCGCACGAGGAGGCTTTCCAGGCCATCGGCTGGAAGCCGCAGGTGGAGATGGAGGAAGGCCTTCGCCGCCTGATGGCCTGGATCGACAGCAACGAAGGGAGGACCACATGACAACGACAAGAAGGACATTGCTGGCCGCGGCGGGCGCCTCGCTCGCCGCGCCGGGGATCGCGCCGGCGCTGGCGCAGGCCAACCGCTGGCCCGAACGCCCGGTCGAGATCGCCGTCGGCTTCGTCGCCGGCGGCGCCACCGACCTCGATGCGCGCGCTGCCGCGCCCCTGCTGGAAAGGCGCATCGGCGGATCGGTGGTGGTGGTGAACCGTCCGGGCGCGGGTGGGGAAGTCGCGCTTGCCTCGGTCGCCCGCGCGCGGCCGGACGGGCATGTGCTCGGCACCACCAACATGCCGGGGCTGCTGACCATCCCGATCGAGCGCCAAGCACAATACAAGCTCGACGATTTCGCCGGTATCGCCAACATCGTCACCGACCCGACAGCGATCACGGTGCACGAGGACAGCGCCTACCGCACGATGGCCGACTTCATCGCCGCGGCGCGGGCGCGGCCGGAGGCGGTCACCTACGCCTCGCCCGGCGTCGGGACGGACGACCACCTGCAACTCGTGCTGCTCCAGGCCGCGACGGGCACGCGCTTCACCCATGTCGTCTTCCAGGGCGACCCGCAATTGCTTGCCGCAGTGCTCGGCCGGCAGGTGGATTCGATGGGCCTCAACCTCGGCCCCGTCTCGGCCAACCGAGACAAGCTGCGCACGCTTGCCATGGCCGGCGCGGCGCGCAGCCATTTCCGCCCGGACGTGCCGACACTCAAGGAACTCGGCTTCGACATCGAGATGGCCTCCGAGCGCGGCCTCGTCGCGCCCGCCGGAACGCCGCCCGCCGTCCTGGCGAAACTGCGCGAGGCGATGGGCGACGTGGTGAAGGACCCGGACTTCGTCCGCATCCTCCAGAGCCGCTTCACGGAACCGCGCTACGAGGAAGGCTCGGCCTGGTTCACCCGCCTGCGGGGGCTGCAGGAGAATTATCGCAACCTGTGGCAGCGTACGCCCTGGTCGCAGCGCTAGAGCGGTTTCCGTTCGCCACGGCTCACGAACACCGCTCCAGGCCTTTGTTCTTGCGAGCATCTTCACCCGATCAGGTGAGTCCACCTGATCGGGATCTGCTCTAGGCTTTCCGCCGCACGGGCCCGATTCGTCCGTGCGGCGCCCACGCGGCCAGGAGACATGCGCATGCCCTTTGCCACCGGTCTGATCCTTCTCGGCGAATATGAGTTCGGCTACGCCGCGGACCGGATCGGCTTCCCGAGCATCAGCGCGTGCCGTGCGATCGTCTACCAGACGACGACAGGCCTCTTCGGTTTCCACCAGGCGACCGGCTACGGGCCGCTGAAGATCGACCGCGACGCACGGAAGTTCGCGGCCTTCGTGAACGGCCACGCGGCCGGGGCGGGCCATGGGCTGAACGTGTATGTCGGGGCCAAGCTCGGTGCCGGCGGCACCTATTCCATGGGCATGCCGGGCGCGCAGGAAGTCGCCGCGGAGATCGGGGCGATCGCCCGCGAGCTTCGCTTCACCGGGCCGGTGAGTTGCTACGATCTTTCGATCGGCCGGCCCGGGGCGCAGGGCGCCTATGTGGAGTTCGTCGCCAATGGCGGCATCTGCGACATCTTCGCCAACGACTGGGTCGAGCACCACGCGGACGGCAACAAGGGGGCGCCCACCGGAAATCCGGGGGACCACCTGATCAGCCACGCGGGCAAGACGGATTTCTCGGCCCCCGCACGCGTGTTCCTGCGCGCCGACACCACGGGCCAGAAGCGCGTGGAGCCGATGCAGATCGTGGTGAGCTAGAGAACATCCCGATCAGGTGGAATCACCTGATCGGGTGAAGATGCTCGCAAGAACAAAGACCTGAAGCGGTGTTCGCGAGCCCAGGCGAACGGACACCGATCTGGATCAGGCCCCGATCGGGCGGGCGCGCCCGATCCGGCGAAACTGCGCGCCACAACGAATGGCCGGAGTGGCTGGCATCGACCATGCCAACGCAAACCGCTCCAGGAAGCGCGTCGCGCAGCGGTCAGTAGGGCCGCTCGCGCGCCACCACCAGGTTCTGCAAACCCTGCGTCTTCTCCGCCAGCGCGTCCCAGCCCATCGGCGTGAGTGCCCCGCCGGGTCCGATCCCCCAGGCGGAGAAGCCGAGGCCCTGCAGCATGGCCGCCACCTCGGTGGCCGGAACCCCGGCCTCCTTCATCATCTGCGGGCCGAATTCCATCACTATGCGCAGGCCCGGCGAGCGTTCCAGCAGCTTCGGCATGCCCCGCAGGACGCGGCCCTCGAAGCCCTCGACATCGATCTTCATCACGTCGATGCGGAAGGTGGGGTCGGGGAACATCCCGTCCAGCCGCACGGTGCGGCAGGCGATGCTGCGGAACTCGCTGCCGGCGAAGCCGGCGGCCGCCCGTCGCTGGCGCAGGGAGCCGCCGCCGGAATAGGCCTCGCTCGCGGTCAGCACCGCCTCGCCCTCGGCGTCGGAGGCAGCCAGCGTGTGCACCTTCACAAGGTGCTGCAGCCCGTTGAGCCAGGTGGACATGGTGATCAGCCGCGCGAGGTCCGGGTTCGGCTCGAAGGCGTGGACCTGCCCGCCCGGCCGGCAGCGCGGCCCGGCGAGCAGCGCGAAGACGCCGTGGTTGGCGCCGACGTCGAACACCGTGTCGCCCGGCCGGATCAGGCGGGAGAAGGCCGTGGTCTCGTTGTGCTCCCAGCGCCCGGTGGCGAGCACGCGCATCGCGATATCGCGCGAGCGCGTGTCCACCAGCAGCATCTGCCCGTTCTCCATCACCGACAGCGCGGTATGGTCACCGAGGTAGTAGCCCCGGCGCCGCCCGGCCTGCTCCACCGCCGCCTCGATCTTCGCCAGGCGCTGGACGATGCCGGTCTCGAGCGCGGCAAGGCGCGCCTCCAGCCGCTCCAGCGCGTCGGTCATTCGCGCCGGGTCGTGTTCGGTGGCGGTCACGCCATGTCCTCCTGGAATCGGGTGAAGCGGCACGACCGCGGGCCGGGCGCGTGGTTCGGCGCGGCAGGGCGTGGGGTGTCGCTCAAGCCCCGGCCCGCGCGGGGGCGGGGGCGTGCTCGGCCGACCAGCGCGCCGTTGCCTGGCGATAGAGCAGCGCATCGTGCGCGTAACGCCGGGCGACGATGTCCCGTGCGCGATCCGTGACCTCCGTCCGCAGGGAGCGGGAGGCATTGGCGACCGGCAGCGGCGCCTCGATCCCCAGCCGCCGGGAGATCAGGCGCCACGCCTCCGCGATATGCGGATAGGGCGCGAGCACCGTCACCATTGGCATCCCCGAAGCCGGATCGCAGACCAGGTCCGCCTGTGGCGCGAGGCGTTCGCAGGCTGGCCCGACGAAGTCGTCGAAGGTCTCGTGCACCTGCAATTCCCGCTCGATCTCGCCGGGGTGCTGGTAGCTGCGGATCCAGCGGTAGTAGGAAACCATCCGGTCGAGCGGGTCGCGCAGGATCGCGAAGGACAGCACGTGGCGGAACCGCTCATGGCCCATGTGCCCCGCGATGCGCGAGGCATGCGCGTGCTTGCCGAGGCTCAGATGCTCCTCGTACCAGTTGTCGAGGCTGATCCGCCAGGCGGCCAGCACCACGTCGCCGAAGCGCAGGTGCGGCTTGTAGGCCTGCTCGATCGCCGTGCCGCCGGTCTTGGGCACGTGGACGAAACAGAAATTGCGGCTCGGCGACCAGATCATCAGGCGGCGCGTTCCCCGGCTGTCTCCTTCGCGGCCGGTGCCGCCGTGGCCGGTTCCGCGGAGAGGGGCGTGAAGTCGCGTTCCGCCGCCGCCACCAGTTCCGCGTCGCGGGCGAAGGTCTCGCCGATCATCGCCCGGGCGCTCTCCGGCACCTCGACCTTCACGCGCGCCGCGGAGGCGTTGACGTGCGGCAGCGGCGCATCGATGCCGAGGCGCGCCGCGACGCCCGCCCAGCCTTCCGAGAGGCGGCGGAAGGGGATCAGGTGCTTCACGATCACCTCCCCGGTCTGCGGGTCGGTCACCATGTCCACCTGGCGGAGGAAGAAGGTGCTGACCTTTTCGGCGAAGGGCTCGAATTCCACGATCCCGCGCAGTTCGCTTTCGCGCGGGCCGCGATGCTCATGGCTGTGGATCCAGCGGTAGTAGGAGATCATGCGGTCGAGCGGGTCGCGCAGGATCGCGACCGAGAGCATCCGCTCGTAGTTGGCGCGGCCGGCCAGCAGGCGGGCGCGCCGCGCGGGGGTATGCTTGCCGACCGACAGATGCTTCCCGTACCAGAAGTTCACCCCTCCCTGGTGGGCGGAGAGGATGACGTCGCCGAAGCGGAGGTGCGGCGCGTAGGCTTCCTCGACGGATGTGCCGCCGGTCTTCGAGATGTGGACGAAGCAGAACTTCCGGCTCGGAGACCAGATCATCGCATCGGCTTCCCGTCTTGCCCGGTGCGCCCCGCACGCGCCGGTCGCGGCCCGGCGAGCCGGGGCCTGTTACCCTTGTCTTTCAACCAGAGCGTCGGGGCAAGCCATTCCGCGCGGTCACTCCTCCGCGTAGGGATTCCGCGTGCCGCGCAACTGCAGCCGGATCGGCACGCCGGGCATGGCGAAAGCCTCGCGGAAGGCGTTCACCAGGTAGCGACGGTAATCCTCGGGCAGTTCCTCGGCCCTGGTGCCGAACACGGCGATGGTCGGCGGCCGTGCCTTGGGCATGGTGGCGTAGCGCAGCTTCACCCGCCTGCCGTCGACTGCCGGCGGCGGATGGCGCGTCAATGCCGCCTCGAACCAGCGGTTGAGTTCCCCGGTCGTGATCCGGCGATTCCACAGCGCATAGGCCGCGCGCACGGCCGGCATCAGCCGGTCCACCCCGCGCCCCGTCAGGGCGGCGAGCGGCACGACGGAGATGCCCTTCAACTGCGCGAGGGAGGCGGTCAGCACATCGGTGAGCCGCCGCCGCGTCGCCTCGCGGTCCTCGACGGCGTCCCATTTGTTGAAGGCGATCACGACGGCGCGGCCTTCGCGCTCGGCAAGGCGCGCGATGCGCAGGTCCTGCTCGTCCATGCCGAGCAGCGCATCGACCACCAGCACGACGACCTCGGCCTCCTTCAGCGCGCCGAGGGTCGCGGCGACCGACATCTGCTCGAGCCGATCCTCGATCCGCGCCTTCTTGCGCATGCCGGCGGTGTCCACCAGGCGCACGCGCCCGCCCGTGCCGTCCCGCCATTCCACCGCGATGGCGTCGCGCGTGAGGCCGGGCTCGGGGCCGGTGATCATGCGCTCCTCGCCGAGCAGCGCATTGAGCAGGGTGGACTTGCCGGCATTGGGGCGGCCCACGATGGCAAGGCGCAGCGGGCGTTCGGGGTCGTCGGCCGCCGGCTCGTCCTCCTCCTCGTCCCGGGGCTCGCCCAGCGCCTCGGCCACTGCCTCGTGCAGCACGCCCAGGCCTTCGTTGTGCTCCGCGCTGACGGCGATCGGGTCGCCGAGGCCGAGCTCGAAGGCCTCCATCGCCGCCGCTGCGCCGCCCCGGCCTTCGGCCTTGTTGGCGATCAGCAGGACGGGCAGCGAGGAACGGCGCAACCAAGCGGCGAAGGCGCGGTCGGAGGGCGTCAGCCCCGACCGCACATCGACGACGAAGAGCACCAGGTCGGCGGCGCGCAGCGCGGCCTCGGAACTCGCGCGCATGCGGCCCGCCACGGTATCGGGCGGCGCTTCCTCGAGCCCGGCGGTGTCCACCAGGGTCACGTCGTGCCCGGCGATGCGCGCAGGCGCCTCCTTGCGGTCGCGCGTGACGCCCGGACGGTCGTCCACGATGGCGATCTTCCGCTGCGCCAGCCGGTTGAACAGCGTGGACTTGCCGACGTTCGGCCGGCCGAGGATGACGACGGTGGGGGTCATGGGGTGCTGGTTCAGCCGCCGCCGGCCAGGGCGAGCAGCGTCGCGTCGTCGGTCGCGGCCAGCAGCAGGTTGCCGGCGACGATCGGCTGCAGGCTCAGCCCGGCCGGCATCGGCACGCGGTTCGCCACGCTGCCGTTGGCGGGGTCGAGCGCCACCAGTTCCGACCGGCTCGTGCCGACCAGCAGCCGCCCGCCCGCCAGCACCGGGGCGGAGAGGCTGACGCGCTCGGCCGGCCGGTTGCCGCGCGGCTCCGGCCGCAGGGAGAAGGCCCAGCGCACCTGCCCGCTGTCGCGCCCGAGTGCCGCCACCTGGCCGGCATCGTTGGACATGAACACCCAGTCGCCGGCCGCCCAGACGGATTCTGTGCCGCCCGCCTCCTGTTCCCAGAGGCGACGGCCGGAGCGCACATCCACGCAGATCGTCAGCCCGCCGACGCCGACGGCGATGGCGCGGCCGCCGGTCAGGACCGGGCTCGCGCGCACGCCGGCGATGTCCGACAGCGCGCCCGTGCCTGCGGCGGCGAGGCTTTCGCTCCACATCACCCGCCCGTCGGCGGCGCGCAGGGCGAAGAGTTCGCCGGAGGGGAAGCCGGCCACCACCGTGTCCCCCTCCACGGCCGGGGTGCCGAGGCCGAGCGGGATGGTCGTGGTCGGGGTGGCCCGGTGCAGCCAGAGGCGGCGCCCGTCCTCGGTCGAGAGGCAGGCGAGATGGCTCGCGACGGTCGCCACGTAGATGCGCCCGTCGGCGACCGAGGGTGCGCCGCGCGCAGGCGCCGGCAGGTCCACCCGCCAGCGCACCGCGCCGTCGGCCACGTTCAGCGCCAGCAGTTCCGACAGGCCGGTCGAAACGTAGAGCGTGTCCCCATCCAGCGCCACGCCGGCGCCGACGGTGCCCACATCGTCCTCGTCGCGCCGGCTGTCGCGGCGCCAGCGCCGCCCGCCCGTGGCGAGGTCGAAGGCCGAGACGATGCCATAGGCATCGGAGACATAGGCGCTGCCGCCACCGGCGACCGGCCCGGCGATGAGGCGGCGGCGATAGCCGTTGCCGGTGCCGAAGCTGCTGCTCCAGGCCCGGCTGAGCGTGCTGCCGAGCGCCGGGTGCCCGCCGGCATGCGCGGCGTCGCCGCCCGCCTGCGGCCAGTCC
>NZ_JAAEDM010000090.1 GCF_018129065.1 Neoroseomonas soli
GGTCGTGCTCGGCGGCGCGGCCTTCCTCGCCGCCGTGCTGCTCGCGGGATGGGTGGGGGAGGTCAGCCTCCCCCGCCTGCTGCGCGGCCTGCCGCTCGCGCTCGACTACGTTGCCCGCACCCTGCCCGTGCTGCGGTGGGAGAGCCTGGGCGCCGACGTCGCCGACTGGATGTGGGGGCTGCCGGACTGGCTGGTGCTGCTCGGCGATACGCTGCTGATGGCCTATGTCGGCACCGTGCTGGGTGGCTTCGTGGCGTTGCTGCTGTCCTTCCCGGCGGCGGCGACGCTGGCGCCGCGGCGGGTGGTAGCGGTGGCGCGGCGGACGCTGGAAGTGGCGCGCACGGTGCCGACGCTCGTGCTCGCGCTGATCTTCGTCTACGCCTTCGGCCTCGGCGCCTTCGCGGGCGTGCTGGCGATCGCGGTGCACACGGCTGGCGCCCTTGGGAAACTCTTCGCCGAGGAACATGAGAACGCGCATCTCGGCCCGATGGAGGCGGTGCGCGCGGCCGGCGGCCCCTGGCCGCTGCAGATGCGCTACGGCATCCTGCCGCAGTCGCTGCCGGGGATGCTCTCCCTCGGCCTGCTGCGCTTCGAGGTCAACGTGCGGGAGGCAAGCGTGCTCGGCATCGTCGGCGCCGGCGGCATCGGCGAGGAACTGTATCTCGCCGTGCGGCAATTCGAATACCAGGATATCTCCGCGATCCTGGTGCTGATCCTGGCGACGGTCGCGGCGATCGACCTGCTCTGCGGCGCGCTGCGGCGCCGCGTTCTCGGAGTGCGCGCGGCATGAGGCGGCTGACCGCGACGCCGATGATCTTCGGCCTGGGCTTCCTGCTGCTGATCGCGGGGCTGTGGCGCATCGACGCCTCGCCCGAGCGGATCTGGAACGGGCTGTCGCGCCTCGGCTGGCTGTTCGCTCTGATGTGGCCGCCCTCGCCGGGCGGGGCTCTGCCGGACCTGCTGAAGGGGCTGGCGGAGAGCCTCGCCATGGCCTTCCTCGGCACGCTGATCGCGGCCGTGGCGGCGGTGCCGCTGGCCTTGCTCGGCGCAGGCAATGTGGTGGGCTCGACGCTGCTACGCTTCTCGGTGCGGCGGCTCTATGACGGGCTGCGCGGCATCGACACGCTGATCTGGGCGCTGATCTTCGTCTCGGCCGTCGGCATGGGGCCCTTCGCGGGCATCCTGGCGCTGGCGGTGCCGGATACCGGGATGCTGGCGAAGCTGTTCTCGGAAGCGTTGGAAGGGGCGGACCGCCGGCAGGTGGAGGCGGTGCGCGCGGCAGGCGCGGGGCGCAGCCTCGCGGTGCGGATCGGGCTGCTGCCTCAGGTGGCGCCGGTCATGCTCTCCCAGGTGCTCTACACCTTCGAATCCAATACGCGCTCGGCGACCATCCTCGGCGTGGTGGGCGCGGGCGGCATCGGCCTCGCGCTGTCCGACCGCATCCGCATCAACAACTGGGACGAGGCCGCCTTCATCGTCCTGATGATCCTCGCCATGGTGGCGGTGATCGACCTTCTCAGCCGCGCCATCCGCCTGCGGCTGATCCGGCCCTGAAAGAGAGACCGTGCTGCCCATGATCGTTGATCCCGCCTTCGCCCGTCCCGGCCGCTTCTGGAAGGGGAACGTTCACACGCATTCCGACCTCTCGGACGGCATGCGCTCGCCGGAAGCGGTCTGCGCCACCTACCGGGAAGCGGGCTACGACTTCCTCGCCCTGACCGACCATTTCCGCGACAAGTACGGCTACCCGATCGTGGACACGCGGCCGTATCGCACCGCCGGATTCACCACGATCCTGGGTGCGGAACTGCACGCCCCGGTGACCGCGCTGGGCGAGATCTGGCACATCCTCGCCGTCGGCCTGCCGATGGACTTCGCGCCGAACGGGGCGGAGGAGACCGGCCCCGAACTCGCCGCGCGCGCCATCGCCGCCGGCGCCTTCGTCGCCATCCCGCATCCTGCCTGGAACGGGCTGCGGCTCGAGGACGCCGCCGCGATCCCCGGCGCCCATGCGGTCGAGGTCTACAACCACACCTGCCAGGTGCGGACGGAGCGCGGCGACAGCGTCCATTTCGCCGACCAGCTCCTCGCCGGCGGCCGGCGGATCAACCTGATCGCGGTGGACGACGCGCATTTCGCCTGCATGGACGCCTTCGGTGGCTGGCTGATGGTGAAGGCCGAGGCGAACGAGCCCGAGGCGCTGCTCGCCGCGCTGAAGGACGGCGCCTTCTACGCGACGCAGGGCCCGCAGATCCACGACATCGCCTGGGGCGAGGAGGAGGTCGAGATCACCTGCTCCCCGGCGGCGAGCGTGATGGTGCTGGGGCGCGGGTCGCGCGCCGTGCAGCATGTGGCGCCGGGCACGACGCGCGTGCGCCTGCCCTTCGGCGCACATCGGGAGGGCGGCTTCGCGCGCGTCGTCGTCGCCGACGCCCACGGCCGCCGCGCCTGGGCCAATCCCGTGCATTTCGAGCGCTGAGGAGCATCGCGATGACCCGCGTGATCATGGTGGCCCTGGACGGGCTACGCCCGGACATGGTGGATGCGACCGCGACGCCGAACCTCTTCGCGCTCGCCGCGAACGGAACACGCTTCGCCAATGCGCGCAGCGTCTTCCCCTCGGAGACGCGGGTGGCGACGCCCTCGCTGATCACCGGCTGCCGCCCGGGCGGGCACGGCATGGTGGCGAACACGGTGTTCGACGCTTCCGTCGCCCCCGACCGGCTGCTGCGCACCAAGCTGGTGGAGGACGTGCTCGCCATGGCGGCCGGCGCGGAAAGCCCGCTGCAGCGGCCGAGCCTCGCCGAGCGCCTGGCGCCTGCGGGCCTGCGTTTCGCGCTCGTCAGCGCGGGCACTGCCGGGGCGGCGCGGCTTCTGAACCCGGCGGCGGAACGCCTCGGCAGCTTCCGCTGGAACGTCGAGGACGCGGAAGGCACGACGGCGGCAGAGGTGCGCGAGGCGCTCGGCGCCACGCCGGAGCACGCGGTGCCGAACATTCCCCGCGTCGAATTCGCCGGGCGCGTGCTGATCGAGCATGTGCTGCCGAAGCACCGGCCGGACGTCGCGCTGCTCTGGCTGTCGGAGCCGGATGTCTCCTTCCACTGGGGCGGGCTACGGGCGGAACACACGCAGCGGGCGCTGGCCGCCGCCGATGCGGTGCTCGGCCGCATCCGCGCCTGGCGCGAGGCACAGCCGGACGCGGCGGAGATCGCCATCGTGGTGCTCTCCGACCACGGCCACGTCACCGGCCGCGGCAAGCGGTGCCTGCGCACGGAACTGAAGCGCGCCGGCTTCCGCGCCGACACCGGCATGGCGCCGGAGGTGGACGTGGTGGTGGCCCCCGCCGCCGCGCCGGGGATCTGGCTGCGGGACGCGACGCTGGCGCCGCAGATCGCGGATTTCCTTGCGGCGCAGGACTGGGCCGGGCCGCTGCTGGCGCGCGATCCGTCGATCCTGCCCGAGGGCCGCGCAGTGCCGCTGGCGCTGTTCGGCAGCGCCCATGCGCGCAGCGCCGACCTGGTGGCGACCTTCGCCGGCTCCGAGGCCGCGGACGAATGGGGCCTGCCCGGCTTCGCCCCTTTCGACGCGCCGGACGTGCCGGAAGGCGGCGGGATGCATGGCGGGCTGCACCGGGCGGAACTGGCGACCGTGCTGGTGATGGAAGGCGGCCCCTTCCGACACGGTGCCGTGGCGGAGGAACCGGCCGACCTGACGGACATCGTGCCGACCGTGCTGCACGTGCTCGGCCTGCCGGTGGAAGGCATGGAAGGGCGGCCGTTGCGCGCCGCGCTCGATGCCGCGGCCGACGCGCCGCCGGTGCGCGAGACGCTCGACCTGCCGGGCGGCTTCGTGCTGGAGGCGATGCGCGCCCCTTCAGGCCGGTTCTATCCCACGGCGCTGCGCCGCGCGGGGTAGGTCGGCACTGCCTGGTTGCCCGGACATCCCGAGGCCGGAGAGTTCCATCACGGGGCGGCAGGCGGCAGGACCCGCCGGCCGGAGCGATTGCAGATCGTGATCCCGTGTCATCGCCTGCCGCACGGCCCCGCGCCTGCGCCGGACGGGTGATGCCGGCGGCCCCATGCCCTCGCCCGCGGCGCGCGAAGACAGGCCGCGCGCATGCGCGCTGGCCGTATCCCCTTCGTCTTGCACGCGGCCGCCCCACCAGCCCCGCGCGCGGATGCGCCCGGCGCCGATGCCGGGCGCATGGGGTCATCGCAGCGTCGGGTCCACCCGGTCCCGCAGCCAGTCGCCGACCAGAGAGATTGCCAGCGTGGTCAGGATGATTGTGAAGGCCGGCGCCAGCAGGATCCACGGTGCGCGCGTCAGGTATTCCCGCCCATAGCCCAGCATGTTGCCGAGTGACGTCGCGGGCGGTTGTACCCCCAGGCCGAGGAAGGAGAGGCCGCTCTCCAGCAGGATCACCTCCGGGAAGGCGAGGGTCATGGAGATGATGAGCGTCGAGGCGATGTTCGGCAGGATGTGCCGCCAGTAGACGCGCAGCGGCGTCGCGCCGAGTTGCCGCACCGCCGCCGCATAGCCCTGCGCGCCCGCGCTGATGGCGAGGCCCCGGGCGATGCGCGCATAGCGTTCCCAGGCGTGGAAGCCGAGCAGCACGATGAACAGCATCAGGGAATTGCCGAAGAAGGCCAGCACCGCCAGAGCCAGGATCAGGAAGGGCAGGCTGGCGGAGAAATCGACCAGCGTCAGCACCGCCTGCTCCACCACCCCGCGGAAGTGGGCCGCGAGGAAGCCCATCGTCGTGCCGAAGGCCGCCCCGATGATGGTGGCGCCGAAGGCGATCAGCAGGCTCATGCGGATGGAGAAGAACAGCCGCGAGAGCACGTCGCGCCCGAGCTCGTCCGTGCCCAGCACATGCGCCCAGTTTCCGTCCATGAAGACCGGCGGCGAGAGCCGGTTGCGCAGGTCGAGCGCGGTGTAGGCGTAGGGGCTGATCACCTCCGCCAGCAGCGCGACCGCCAGCATCAGCCCGATCCAGGCGATGCCCAGGGCGACCGCAGGCGGCAGGCGCGTCCGGGGCTTCGGCGGCGCGGCCACAGCCGCGGCCGGTAATACGGAGTCCGACATCAATGTGCCCCCCCGGCACGCATCTGGCGCAGTCGCGGGTCGAGCGCGCCGTAGAGAAGATCGACGACCAGGTTGGACGTCACCATCGTGGCCGCCACCAGCAGCAGGATGCACTGCACGACGGCCAGGTCGCGGTTGGCCACCGCCACCACGAGCAGGCGGCCGACGCCGGGCCAGGAGAAGACGCTCTCCACCACCACCGCGCCCGCGATCAGGCTGCCGACCATGAAGCCGACGATGGTCACGGTCGGGATGGCCGCATTGGGCAGGGCATGCCCGCGCACGACCAGCCGCCAGGGCACGCCCTTGGCGCTCGCGGTGCGGATGTATGGCTGGCCGAGCACTTCCAGCATCGCGCTGCGCGTGAAGCGTGCCAGCACCGCGGCGCCGCCGACCCCGAGCGTGATCACCGGCAGGATCGCGTGGCGCCAGGTTCCCTGGCCGCCCGAGGGCAGCCAGCCGAGCTGCACCGCGAAGACGAGTACCAGCAGGAGGCCGAGGACAAAGGACGGCACGGTGAAGCCCAGCACCGCCGTCGTCATCACCAGCCGGTCGGTCAGCGAATTGCGGTGCAGCGCGGCATAGACCCCGGCGGGGATGCCGATGCCGAGCTTGATCGCCAGCGCCGGCAGCGTCAGCGCCAGCGTCGCCGGGATGCGCTCGGTCACCAGGACGATGGCATCGCGCCCGTCGCGCATGGAGCGGCCGAGGTCGCCCTGCACGATGGCGCCGAAATACTTCAGGTATTGCTGCCAGAGCGGCTCATCGAGGCCCCAGGCCTGGCGGAAGGCGGCGATCGCCTCCGGCGGGGCATCCACGCTCATGATCAGCAGCGCCGGGTCGCCGGAAAGGCGCAGCACGACGAAGGCGAAGGTGACGACCATCACGATCGTCACCAGCGCGCGGGCGAAGCGGGTAGCGATGAAGCGCAGCATCAGGCGACCTCCGCCAGCACGGGCGCATCGGCGTGGTGGCAGGCGACGCGCCGGCCTTCATGGGTGTCGCGCAGCGCCGGGGCTTCCCGGGCGCAGCGCGCGGTCGCGATCGGGCAGCGCGGATGGAAGGCGCAGCCGGAGGGGCGCGACGCGGGGTTGGGCGGGTCGCCCTGCAGCACGATGCGGTTGCTGGAACGCCCCGGATGCGGAATCGCCGAGACGAGCGCCTGCGTATAGGGATGCCGCGCATCCTGCAGGAGCGCATCGGGCGGCCCTTCCTCGACGATGGTGCCGAGATACATCACGGCGACGCGCTCGCTGACCTGGCGCACCGCGCGCAGGTCGTGGCTGATGAAGAGCAGGCCCATGCCGTGTTCCGCCTGCAATTCCACCAGCAGGTTCATCACCTGCGCCTGGATCGAGACGTCGAGCGCGCTGATCGGCTCGTCGCAGACCATCATGGCAGGCGAGGTGGCGAGGGCGCGGGCCAGCACGGCACGCTGCCGCTGGCCGCCGGAGAGTTCATGCGGGTAGCGCGCGCCCTGGTCCGGGCGCAGGCCGACATTGCGCAGCAGCGCCTCGACGCGGAAGGCGCGTTCGGCGGTGTCGCCGATGCGGTGGATCTCGAGCGGCTCGGCCACCTGGGCCGCGATGGTCATGCGGCGATCCAGCGCGCCGAGCGGGTCCTGGAAGACCATCTGCATGCGTGCCCGCAACGCGCGCCAGGCCTGCGTGCCGGGAGTGGGCATCGGCCGCCCCTCGAAGGCGACGCTACCGGCGTCCGGCACTTCCATCCCGAGCACCATGCGCCCGGTGGTGGACTTGCCGCAGCCGGATTCGCCCACAAGGCCGAGCGTGCGCCCACGTTCCAGCCGCAGCGAGACGCCGGCGACGGCGGTGACATCGACGCTGCGCCCGAGCAGCCCGCGGCGCATCGTGTAGCGGCGCACGAGGCCCTTCGCCTCGAGCAGCGATGCGTCCCTCATGCGGCGACCAGTTCCCTGGTGGCGAGCACGCAGGCCGCGCTGTGCTGCTGCGCGACCGGGTGATGCGCGGGGGCTTCGGCGTCGCAATGCCCGTGCCGGTGGGCGCAGCGCGGTGCGAAGGCGCAGCCGCGCGGCATGGCCCAGGGCTCCGGCACGCCGCCGGGAATGGCCGCGAGGCGCCGCCGCGGCCCGTCGATCGGCGGCAGCGCGGCGAGCAGGCCTTGCGTGTAGGGGTGCGTCGGCGCCGCGAAAAGGGCGTCCGCCGTCGCCTGCTCGACGATGCGGCCGGCATACATCACGGCGACGTCCTCGCAGGTTTCGGACACTACGCCGAGGTCGTGGGAGATCAGCACCAGCGCCATCCCCGTCTCCCGCCGCAGTCGGTTCAGCAGGTGGAGGATTTGCGCCTGGATGGTCACGTCGAGCGCGGTTGTCGGCTCGTCCGCCACCAGCAGCTCCGGCTGGCCGGCGAGTGCCATGGCGATCATCACGCGCTGGTTCTGCCCGCCGGAAAGCTCATGCGGATAGGCATCGAGCCGCCGCGCGGCATCCGGGATGCCGACTTGGTCAAACAGGCGCTTCGCCTCCGCGCGCGCCGCCGCGCCGGCCATGCCACGGTGCATGCGCAGCGCCTCCGCGACCTGCTTGCCGAGGCGGTGCACCGGGTTCAGGCTGCTCGCCGGATCCTGGAAGATCATGGCGATGCGGCCGCCCCGCACGCGGTCGAGCGCGGGTGCCGGCGCGGCCAGGAGTTCCTGTCCGTCCAGCATCACGCTGCCCGTGACGCGGGCGCGCGACGGCAGCAGGCCGAGCGCGGCAAGCCAGGTGACCGACTTGCCGCAGCCGGATTCACCCACCATGCCGAGCGCGCCGCCGCGCGGGATGTCGATGTCCACCCCGCGCAGCGCCGCCACGCCGTCGAAGGCGACGGCGAGGCCTCGGATGGAGACGAGGCTCATGCCGGGAACCGCAGGTTGCCGGCGCGGAAGTCCATCGCCCAGGCCTTGGCCGCGCGCCACTCGATGTCCTTGCGCTTGGCCGTGAAGGTCGCGGCCTGGTGCAGCAGCGTGTAGGCGGGATCGTCCCGCTCCGCGATTTCCAGCATGCGGCGCGCGGCAGCGCGGCGCGCGGCGCGGTCGGTGGAGGATTCCAGCACGGTGCAGAGACGGTTGAACTCCTCGTTCTTCCATTCACCCTGCAACTGCATCTCGCCATTCGGTCCCATGCCGCGCACCAAGCCCGCCACCGGGTCGCCGAAGAGGCAGGTGTTGGACCAGTCGCGCACGGCGCGCGTCGGCGTGCGTTCCTGAATCTGCGTCCAGTTCTCCTTCATCTCGATCTGGACGTTGAGGCCGACCTGGCGCCACATCTCGACGAGCACCTGCGCGGTCGGCGTCTGGTTGGTGTAGTAGTTGTTGAGCAGGCGATAGGGGATCGGCTCCCCGCGGTAGTTCGCCTCGCGCAGGAGGCGGCGCGCCTCGGCCGGGTCGAAGCGCGGCACCGACCAGTCGGCGTGGAACATCTGGCCGAAATACTCGAACTGAAGTCCCTTCGGCACGACGGTGCGGCCGGCCCAGAGGCTGTCCACGATCGCCTTGCGGTCGATGGCGTGGGTGAAGGCGCGGCGCACGCGCGCGTCGCGCAGTTGCGCGTGGTTCTGGTCGAAGGCGATGAGGCGATGGTTGTTGATCGGGCTGCCCAGCACCTCGAAGCGCGCATTGCGCTCGATGGAGCCGATCTGGTCGGGCGGGATGTCGCAGGCGAAATCCGCTTCGCCCGAGAGCAGGGCGTTGATGCGGGACGCGACCTCGGGCACCTCGATGATGCGGATGCGGCGCACCGGCGGGCGGCCGCCCCAGTATTCGTCATGCGCCTCCAGGATCAGCGAGGCGTCCGGGCGGAACTCCGCAACGCGGTACGGCCCGGTACCGACCGGCGCGCGCGCCCAGGCGAGCCAGGATTCCGCCTCGGCGAAGCCGCGGCGGGAGAAGATGACGCCGACATTCTGCGCCAGCCGTCCTTCCAGCGTGACGTCCGGCACGCGGTTGACGAAGCGCACCACGCCGGGGCGGACGATCTCGATCTTCTCGATGCCGGGGAAGGTGCGGCGCGCGACCGCGGAAACTTCGCGCGGCGGCTCCTTCGAGGCAGCGCCGGCGGTGACGCCGCCCGAAGCCTGAGCCGCGCCGGTGCCGAACAGGCGCTCCGGCCCGAAGGAGAAGGCGACGTCCTCGGCGGTCATCACCTCGCCATTGTGGAAGCGCACGCCTTCGCGCAGGTCGAATTCCACCGTGCGGTCGTCGATGCGCCGCCAGGCCGTGGCAAGCCCCGGCACGGGCGAGAGGTCCGTCTGCCAGGCGGAATCGATCAGCGTCTCGGCGAAGGAGTAGGACAGGCGGTAGCCGACATTCGACTGCTCGCGCGGCGGCTCGAAGGTGTTCGAGTTGCTGATCTTCTGCACCGCGACGGTCAGCACCGGCCGCTGGTCGGCCTGGGCGATGGCGAAGCGGGGCAGGGTGGTCGCCGCCGCCCCGAACAGGGCGGCGCGGCGCGTGATGCGGGTCATGGCCTCACGCCCCCCAGTTGTGGCCGCGGAAGTCCATCGCGAAGGCCGGCGCGGCCTTCCAGCGGATGTCCTTGCGCTTCGCGGTGAAGGTCGCGTTCTGGTGCAGCACCGTGTAGGCGGGGTCCTCGCGCTCCGCGATCACGAGCATGCGGGCGAAGGCGGCACGCCGGCGTGCGTGGTCCGTGCTGGTCTCCAGTTCGATCGAGAGGCGGTTGAACTCCTCGTTCGTCCACTCGCCCACCTGCTGCTGCTGGCCGTTCGGGCCGTGCTGGTTCACCAGCGAGGAGACGGGGTCGTTGAACGGGGCGCTGTTCGACCAGTCGCGCACGGCGCGCGGGGAGTTGCGGTCGAAGATCTGGCTCCAGTTCTCCTTCATCTCGATCTGCACGTTGAGACCGACCTGGCGCCACATCTCGACCAGCACCTGCGCGGTCGGTGTCTGGTTGGTGTAGTAGTTGTTGAGGAGTCGATAGGGGATCGGCTCGCCGCGGTAGTTCGCCTCGCGCAGCAGGCGGCGCGCCTCGGCCGGGTCGAAGCGCGGCACCGACCAGTCGCCGATCAGCATGTCGCCATAGTAGTCCCACTGCAGGCCCTTCGGCACGACGGTGCGGCCGGCCCAGAGGCTGTCCACGATCGCCTTGCGGTCGATGGCGTGGGTGAAGGCGCGGCGCACGCGCGCGTCGCGCAGCTGCGGGTGGTTCTTGTCGAACACCGTCAGGCGGTGGTTCAGGATGGTGCCGCCCTGCACCTCGAAGGCGCGGTTGCGTTCGATGCCCGGAATCTGGTCCGGCGGCAGGTCGCAGGCGAACTGGTATTCACCCGAAAGCAGGCCGTTGATGCGGGAGGCGACTTCCGGCACCTCGACGAAGCGGATCTGCCGGATCGGCGGGCGGCCGCCCCAGTATTCGTCATGCGCCTCGAGCGTCAGCGAGACGTCGGGGCGGAACTCCGCAACGCGGTACGGGCTGGTGGTGACGGGACGGCGCGCCCAGTCGAGCCAGGTCGCCGCCTCGGAGAAGCCGCGGCGGCTGATGATCTCGCTGCCGTAGCGCGAGAGGCGCCCTTCCATCGTCACGTCCGGCGTGCGGTTGACGAAGCGGACGGTGTGGCGGTCCACCGCCTCCACCCGCTCCAGCGCCGGCCAGATGCGCATGGCGACGGCGGGCACCTCCGGCGGCAGTTCCTTGCCGCCGCGGCCGGGCATGGTCTCGGTGGTGAAGAGGGTGCGGCCCATCGGCGCGCCCTGCGCGTCGCCGAACATGCGCTCGCGACCGAAGGTGAAGACGACGTCGTCCGCCGTCATCTCGTCACCGTTGTGGAACTTCACGCCCTGGCGGAGCTTCAGCTCCACCGTGCGGTCGTCGATGCGGCGCCATTCGGTCGCGAGCATCGGCACGTTCTCGAGCGCACCCTGCCAGTTGCGGCCGATCAGCCCTTCCCAGAGCGAGGTGAAGAAGACGCGCTCGCCGACATTGGACTGCTCGCGCAGCACTTCGAGCGTGTTGGAGTTGGTGACCTTCTGCACCGCGATGGTGATGGAAGGGCGTTGATCCGCCTGGGCCACGGCGAAGCGCGGCAGTGCGAGAAGGCCGGCACCGCCGGCAAGCAGGGAACGACGAGCGAGGCGCATGGGGTTCTCCTCCGGCCTTTTCAGGCAGCGGTCGTGGGGACGAGCCGGTTTTCCAGCCCGTGCGGGGTTGCGCGGAAATGCGTGAGCGTGCGTTCGGCATGCGCCATGCGGTGGGACAGGGCGCGCTGCGCGTAGTCGCGGACCTCGGCGGCATAGGCCGGGTCCTGCGCCAGGTTGCGGAACTGGTGCGGGTCCTTCTCCAGGTCGAAGAAGAGCGGCGGCAGCGCGGCGAAGTGGACGTATTTGCGCCGTTCGTCCTGCACCACCATCAGCGAGGCCTCGTCCATGTCGAGGCCGAGCCGCTTCTCCGGCTGGTCGTAGAAGACGTCGCGGAAGTCGAACTCGTAGGAGAGGAACTTCCGCCAGTCGGCCGGCTTGCTGCCATGCGCCAGCGGCAGCACGGAGCGGCCGTCGCAGTTGCGCGGGATCTCGCCGCCGAGCCATTCGAGGATGGTCGGCATCACGTCCACGCTCTCGGTGAAGGCGTCGTCGATGCGGCCGCCCTGGTCGCGCGTGTCGGGGTCCTTGATCACCAGCGGGATGCGGAAGCTCTCGTCGAAGTAGCCGATCTTGCCGAGCAGGTGATGGTCGCCGAGTTGCTCGCCGTGGTCGCTGGTGAAGATCACCATCGTGTCTTCCCACTGACCCGTCTCGTCGAGGTAGGCGAAGACGCGGCCGAGGCAGTCGTCGATCTCGCTCATCAGCCCGGCATAGGTCGCGCGCATCTGCGCGATCTCGCGCGGGTCGAGTTCCGCGCCGCGGCCCTGCGCGCGCTCGAAGAAGGAGGCCTGGCGGATGGCGTCGAGGTAGTGGCCGAGCAGCGGGTGCTGCGCGGCCTCGTCCTCCAGGCTGCCGGCACGGATCGGGGCCGGCATGTCTTCCGGCCGGTACATCTCATGGTAGGGCGAGCAGGCGACGAAGGGCGGATGCGGGCGCCAGTAGCCGAGGTGCAGGAACCACGGCTTGTCGCCCTTGCCCTTGAGGTAGGTCAGCGCGCGCTCGGTGAAATAGCTGCTGTCGGACAGGGCGGCCGGGATGCGGCAGGGGCGCGATGTCGCGCCCGGCACCGCGTCCTCGCCTTCCGGCAGCCAGATGTCGGTGCGGCGTTCCGGCAGCCGGTAGCCCTGGTGCGCGAGCCAGCCGAAATACCCGTCCATCGATGGCTCGAAGGCGCCGACGCTGCGGAACCCGTCCATCAGGTCGCCGAGCGTCGTGAAGCGCGGATCGCGCGGCCCGGTGCTGCGCGGATCGGGCGTGCTGGTGGTGTAGCCGATCAGCGCCGGATCGTAGCCGATCTGCCGCAGCGCCTTGCCGAGGTTCAGGTGCCGCGCATCGAGCGGCACCGTGTTCTGCACCGCGCGATGGTTCATCAGATAGAGGCCGGTCAGCAGCGAGGCACGCGCCGGCCCGCAGGGCACCGCCGTGGTGACGTGGTTGCGGAAGGTCACGCCCTCGCGGCAGAGGCGGTCGAGGTTCGGCGTGCGCAGGAAGGACGCGCCGAGATGCGGGATGAAATCCGCCCGCCACTGGTCCACCACGATGAGAAGTACGTTCCGCCGACCCGCCATGCTGTCCGATCCCTAGAGGCCGGCGCGGGGTAGACGATCGCGGCGACGGCCGGATGACGGCGGCGTTGCCGTTGCGTGACGCTGATGGCCGGCTGTGCCTCAGTAGGGCCGCGCGCCGCGACGCGCCGCGTCTTTGCGGGCTGCCATCAATTGCGCGCGAAGCCTGGTGCTGCCGGTCGCGGGCTGCATCGGAACGAATTCCACATGGGTGGAAATCGCCGTCGTCATGCACGAGCGGGCATTGCCGCGCATGCGGCCGGTTTCATCCATGTGGGATCGTCTCTGGCGGCCTGCTGGTTCGCTTCGTTCGCTGGAAATCCAGCGAACTTCGCGGGCAGGACACTAGGCCCAGATGATCGAATGCGGGTCGAAGCCCGTGGACGGCAATCCCGGCAAGTGGAACGCCATCTCGGCCTCGCCGTCGCCATTGAAGTCGATGCGGAGCGTCGTCGTCGCCTCGTCGAAGCGGCCTTCCGCGCCACCCGCGGCGGTGAAGGGGAGCGCCCCGCGCCAGCGAAAGCCGCTGCCCATCCCCACGAAGGCCAGCATGTCGCCCTCCTGCGCATTGAAACTGACGATCGTGTCGGGCGCCGCGGCCGATGACTGGGCTATCGCGGTGTACATGAAGAGGTCTGCGCTGCGCCCCCCGACCAGGTGGTCCCGCCCCGCGCCCCCGAATATCTGGTCCGCGCCGTCCGCGCCGACCAGGGTGTCGTCACCGTCGCCGCCCTCGATCACCGCGCCGGCGCTGCCCGCGGCGAGCGTGATCTCGTCATCGCCGGCACCGCCGCGGATCTTCTCCACGCCTGACGCGATCACGCGCAGGCCGCCATCGCCCAGCGTCAGCACGTCGTAACCGGCACCGAGCGAGACGCTGGCTGTCCCGCCCGCGCCGGACAGCGTGACCTGGTCGCTACCGGCGCCGCCGACCACCGACTCCACGCCGATCAGCGTCACCGCATTCGCGCCGGGGCCGAGGAGGACGGTATCGATGCCCCCGCCGAGGTCGATCACCACGTCGGACGCGCCGCGCGTCAGCACCACCGTGTCGTTCCCGTCCTGGCCGGTGATCCGCTCCACCTCCGAGACCGTCACCCGGTTCGTCCCGCTTCCGAGCATCAGGTGGTCCGTCCCTGCGCCGAGGTTCAGCACCGTGCCGTCCGCGCCGCCGGCGAGCAGGATCGTGTCCTCGCCGTCGCTGCCGGTGACGAGTTCTACCCCGGAGACGGCAATGCGGTTGCCGCCGCGGGTCAGCACCAGCTCGTCCTGCCCGCCGCCGAGGTTCACCACGCCGTCGGGCATGGCGCTGCCCAGGATGACGAGATCGTCCCCGCCCGCGCCGGTGATGGTCTCCGCGAGGACGATGGTGAGCCGGTTGGCGCCGTCCGCCAGCAGCACGCTGTCCTGCCCGCTGCCGAGATGGAGCCAGACGTCGCGCACCGGGTCGAGCAACCGGACGGTGTCGTCGCCGCCGCCCGCCCACAGCATCTCGACGCCGCGCAGGCGGACGGAATCGCTGGTGTCGTCCAGCGTGAGCCGGTCGTTGCCGAGCCCCAGCGCGATCAGCGCATTCGCCGCGCCCTGGATCGTGACCTCGTCATGCCCGGCCTGGCCGACCAGCACCTCCACCCCGGAGACGGCGATCCGGTTGGCGCCGCCGACCAGGGTGAGCTGGTCGTTGCCGGCACCGAGGTCCACCAGCGCGTCCTGCACGGACCTGCCAAGCGTCACGACGTCGGCGCCCGATCCGCCGAACAGCGTCTCCACGCCCAGCACGGTCAGGGTATTGCCTCCATCGGCGAGGCGCAGCCGGTCCTGCCCCCCCATGAGGTCCACCAGCCCCGAGATCGTGTCGAGCAGCGTCAGGTCCTCGTCGCCGCCGCCGCCTTCGAGCGTCTCGACCCCTGCGACGCGCGCGGTTACCGGACCGCCGCGGATCACCAGCCGGTCGGCCCCGCCGCCGAGGTCGATGAAGCCGTCGCCGATGGCGCCGGAGAGGGTCACGATGTCGGTGCCATCGCTGCCGATCAGGGTTTCGGTGCCGTTGGCGCGCAGGGTGTTGCCGCCGGGCGCAAGCACCAGCCGGTCGATCCCGGCGCCGAGGTCCACCAGCCCATCCGCCATGCGCGTGAGCAGGGTCACGGAATCGGCGCCGGCGCCGCCGATCAGCGTCTCGATGCCGGAAGCGACGATGCTGCCGCCGCCCTGGAAGGTGACGCGATCCGGCCCGGTGCCGCCGGTGATGGTTTCGACCCCGCGCACCACCAGCGTATTGTCGCCGTCGGCGAGCGCGATGCTGTCGGCCCCGGCGCCCAGGTCGTAATGGGCGCCGGCGGCGAGCGGCGCCTCGATCCGCAGCAGGTCGGCGCCCGAGCCGCCCAGCACCGTCTCCACGCCCGAGAGGGCGAGGCGGTTGCCGCCACTGGCGAGCTGCAGGCGGTCCGCGCCCGCCCCCAGCGCGATGCGGCCACCTTGGACCGCGGTGGTGAGCAGGATGTCGTCCGTCCCCGCGCCGCCGAGGATGGTTTCCGCGCCACTGATGGTCAGCGACGCGCCCTCGGCGCCGAGTGCGAGCAGGTCCGCGCCCGCGCCGAGGTCGTAGACGCCCGTGACCGCGCCCTCGACGATGATGGTGTCGTCGCCGCCTCCGGCGATGAGTTCCTCGACGCCGAGGATGACGATGCTGTCCGCGCCGTCGCTGAGCGTCGCCCGGTCGGCGCCGCCTGCGAGATTGAGGCGCGTATTCGTGACCGGCCCGGTGAAGGTGACGATGTCGGTGCCGTTGCCGCCGGTCATCGTCTCGATGTCCGGAGCGACGGTGATCTCGTTGCCGCTGCCGCCGGAGAAGGTGAAGCGGTCCTGCCCGGCGCCCAGCGAGACGTAGCCGACCATGCGGGCGGCTGCGATGACCTCGTCGTCGCCGGCGCCGCCGATGACGGTCTCGATGTTCGTGACCCGGACCAGGTTGGACCCGTCGGCGAGGACCAGCTTGTCGGCGCTGCCTTTCAGGGCGATCCACAGGTTGGCAACCGGGGCGAGCAGGGTGACGAGGTCGGCGCCGGTGCCGCCCCAGATCGTCTCGACGCCCTGGACGAAGACGCTGTTGGTGCCGTTGCCGAGGAAGAGCAGGTCATCCCCGTCGCCGAGGTCGATGATCGCGTCGGCGAGGGCGCCGGTGACGGTGACCTCGTCGGCATGGGCGCCGCCGGTCAGCCGGTCGAAGGGCGCCAGGCTGACGCTGTTGGGCGAGGATTGGGAAAGGACGACAGGCACAAGCGGCGTCTCCGGCTCCAGGCCGGCGCCGCGGGGCGCCGGTCGGAGGCAGGATCACCGCTCGTCTTTAAAGTTGGGCGAATTTCTGAGGCGAGGACCGATCCATGAGACGAGGTCCGGAAAACCGTCTCAGGTCTTGACGGGCCCCTGGCTGCCGCGGCCGCGGCCCGGCGGGTCGCCCGGGTCGGTATCGGAGGGGCCGGAGGGTGCGCGCTGGCCGCCGCCGCGCCCGCCGCCGGGCGGG
>NZ_JAAEDM010000091.1 GCF_018129065.1 Neoroseomonas soli
CCATCCACCCGCACTCCGGCTTGCGCATGCGCTCGCCACGTGAGTTCATCGCCACGCAGTCTGCCAATCAAGCCGCATGTCCGGTTTGATGGGGGCCACTCCAGTATGGCCCACAAGCTGCGTGCAAGGGCGCAAAGGATGGTAGAGAAGCGTTTAGCCCTTTCGAACGAAGCGGCGCTAAACACGATTGAGGCGTTCAAGCCACCTCGGTAAGGGGGCACGCCTCGTCGGTGGTGTCGGAGGCGGCCACCGCGGTGAACCTGGGTGGGGTTAAGTTGCGATTGGCAACCCCTGCTTTGGAACGCCACGATGACCGAGCAAGCGCCTCCCCTCCGCTAGGTGCTGGCGAAAGGGACCGGTACTTCGTTCCTGCGCGGAGATAGGCTCGCAAGCCCGGATCACGTAGGCGAACGGCCCTGGCACTGCATCTGCGAAGGGCTGCGGAGACGAGGGGACGGCGCCGCGGATCTGGCGGGGAAGCCGTCGTCCGACGTTTCGGCACGGACGCCGAAGTCGGTGCGGCGGAGAGGTCCGTTGTCGGCCGCGGCACCTTTCGCTGGCAGCCGCACAACCTTGATAACGCGGCTGCCGCCTGCCGCGCCTTCGCGCGGATTGGTCGACAGCTCGGCATCCATCCGGAGGGCCACCCCCACCGCGCCGCTGCACGACGGACGCGGGGTGCCTCGGATTGCGTCGGCAGTGATCAGCAGCAACGAAGGGGGCGGGGGCAGGAGAAAATTGAGCGCCAGAACCGACTGCCCGAGCGTTCGGAAAGCTGAATTATCGAAGTGGGATGACGAAAGAATCGCTTTAGGTGCAATAATTTAAGCCTTGAAGGTAGAATCGCCCAACCCTGTTTTTCGCCTCTAGTTACACCCTCGAACCATCAAGGCCCACGCGCAAACCCGGCCAACCTGCGCCTCAGCGCGGTGCCATGACCAGGAGAGACAGGTTGTGAGAGAGAAGATTGGAAGCAGTAGGCGATTCGAACTATCGGCCCCAACCTGCCTCCGGCTGGCGGCCTGATCGCCCCACTCGATCATCGGACCGGCGGCTCGGGGGTGAAGCGAGATTCTCCGTTCTCCGATTCTTTGGTCGGGCGATGGGATTGCTGAATTTGGCCAAGGTGACCGCGGCAAAGATGGCGTGAAAACAAGGTCTTAGACCTTGTTGGAAAAATCAGCCTACCCTCAAGGTTTGGAGAGTCTCCGGCATTTTGGAGAGAAACCTCGCCCTCGTTCCGGTCTTGCACCATCAAGGTTGCCGCCGAAAACCCCAGGAAACCTGCGCCTCAGCGCGGTGCCCGACCAGGAGAGACAGGTTGTGAGAGAGAAGACTGGAGCGGGCGAAGGGATTCGAACCCTCGACCCCGACCTTGGCAAGGTCGTGCTCTACCCCTGAGCTACGCCCGCGCTCCGTGCGGAGGCCGGGCTTCTACCATGACTCGTCGGGATTGCAAGTCACCCTCCTGCAGTTTTCTGCTCCCCCCTCGACACGCCACGCCCCGCGGCGCGATCCTCCTCCGAAACGGCACCTCGCCGGGAGGAACCAAGCCCATGAACCGCCGCTCCGTACTCGGCCTCGCCGCCGGCGCCATTGCCCTGCCCGCGCTGCGCCCCGCCTGGGGCCAGAATTTCGACCATCCGGTCCGCATCATCGTTCCCTTCGCGCCGGGCGGCACATCGGACATCCTGGCGCGGATCCTCGCCCCGGATCTCACGCGCGCCTTCGGCCAGAACGTGGTGGTGGAAAACCGCACCGGCGCCGGCGGCAACATCGGCGCGGACGTGGTCGCGAAATCGCCGCCCGACGGGCACACGCTGCTCCTCATCGACGTCTCGACGCTCGCCACCGCGCCCTCGCTCTACTCGCGCCTGCCCTTCGACCTGAAGCGGGACCTCGCGCCGGTCACGATGCTGATCTACGCGCCCTACATCCTGGCGGTGCACCCCTCGGTGCCGGCGCGCAACGCGCAGGAACTCGTCGCCTATGCCAAGGCGAACCCGCAGCGGGTGAATGTCGGCCATGCGGGCATCGGCGTCGGAAATCACCTGACGGGGCTGCTGGTCACCCAGCATTGGGGGGCGGACCTGACCCAGGTGCCCTATCGGGGCGGTGCGGCGGCACTGACCGCCGTCGCGGCGGGGGAAGCGCAACTCATCATCAATGGCGCCACCGCCACCGCCCCGTTCTGCAGGCAGGGCACGCTGCGCCCCATCGCCGTCACCGGCCCGGCTCGCCTGACGGACTTCCCCGACGTCCCCACCTTCCAAGAACTCGGCTGGCCGGCGGCGGATTCGGGCACCTGGCAGGGCGTCCTCGCCCAGGGCGGCACGGCGGCGCCGATGGTGGGACGCCTCGCCTCCGAGATCCGCACCGCCATGGCCGTGCCTGCGACGGCGGAACGCATCACTGCCCTCGGCGCGGTGAACCGCGCGGAAGGGCCGGACAGCTTCCGCACCTGGCTCGACAACGAGATCGAGGTCTGGTCCAGGGTGGTCCGCGCCAACAACCTCCGCCTGGACTGAATGCCCGAAACGCCCGAAGGCCTGCTCGCCCGCCTCGCAGCCGCCGGCATCGCCGCCGAGACCCGCCGCCACCCGCCCGTCTTCACGGTGGCGGAAAGCCAGGGCCTGCGTGGCGAACTGCCCGGCGGCCACACCAAGAACCTGTTCCTCAAGCCTGCGAAGGGCGACGGCCCCTTCCTGCTCGCGACGCTGGAGGAGGAACGCCAGGTTTCGATCAACGCGCTCGCCCGCCTCGCCGGCGCCGGGAAGGTCAGCATGGCGAGCGCGGCGGAACTGGAAGCCACCCTCGGGGTCCCGCCGGGCTCCGTCACCCCCCTCGGGCTGGTCAACGCCGCCCCCGGATCGGTCCGCTTCGTCATGGACCGGCACCTGGCGGAAGGCTTCGACCGCATCTGGGTCCATCCGCTGACCAATGCGGCCAGCACCGGCCTCGCGCCCACGGACCTGCTGCGCTTTCTGGCCGGCCTCGGCCACCCCTGCACGCTGCTGGACTTCCCCGACCCGGCCTGAAGGCCCTACACGGCTTGCTTCCCGGCCCGGACGGCGCATCTATGCGCCAAGACCTGAGGAATACCTGCCATGGACGTGATCTTCGACCCCGCCCGCCAGGGTGCGACCGCTGGCGGCGCGGCCGCCGGGACCATCAAGGACGGCGACCAGAAGACCTTCATGCAGGACGTCGTCGAGGCGTCCCGCGAGGTCCCCGTCCTGGTCGACTTCTGGGCGACCTGGTGCGGCCCCTGCAAGACGCTGACCCCGGCGCTCGAGAAGGTGGTGACCGCCGCCGGCGGCCGCGTCCGTCTGGTGAAGATCGACATCGACAAGAACCGCCAGCTCGTCGCCCAGCTCACGCAGATGGGCCTGCCGCTGCAGTCCGTGCCGACCGTGGTCGCCTTCTGGCAGGGCCAGATCCTCGACCTGTTCCAGGGCGCGCTGCCGGAATCCGAGGTGAAGCGCTTCATCGAGGGCCTGCTCAAGGCCGCCGGCGGGCAGATGCCGACCGCCGACCTGATGGCGGAGGCCGAGGCCGCCGTCGCCCAGGGCGACCATCATGCGGCACTCGAACTCTTCGGCGCCCTGTCCCAGCAGGAACCGGAGAACGCCAAGGCGCTCGCCGGCGTCGCCCGGACCCTGCTCGCGCTCGGCGAGGAGGAGCAGGCCAAGGCGGTGCTCGACAACGCCCCGGATAAGATCAAGGAAGCCGCCGAGATCACCGCCGCCCGCAGCGCCATCGAGGTCGAGATCGAAGGCCGCCGCGCCAAGGCCATGCTGGCCGAGTTCCAGAACCGCATCGCCGCCGACCCGGACGATCACGCCGCGCGCATCGACCTCGCCGTGGCGCTCTCGGCCAGTGATGACCGCGACGGCGCGGTGGACGCGCTGATCGAGGCGATCCGCCGCGACCGCGCCTGGAACGAGGAAGCCGCCCGCAAGCAGTTGCTGAAGTTCTTCGAGGCCTGGGGCTTCGACGACCCGGCGAGCAAGGCGGGCCGCCGCAAGCTCTCGTCCGTGCTCTTCCGCTGAGGGAGAGACAGGCGCCGATGCCCCCGTTTCATCCGCGCCTGTCCGACCTGCCGCGGGAAATCGCGGTCTTCCCGCTGCCCGGGGCGCTCCTGCTGCCGCAGGGGCGCCTGCCGTTGAACATCTTCGAACCGCGCTACCTCGCCATGACGCTGGACAGCCTGGCGCGGGGGCGGATGTTCGGCATGGTCCAGCCCGATGCCCATGCCCCGAAGGCGGATACCGGGCCGGGGCTCTACCGCGTTTGTTGCCTCGGCCGCCTGTCCTCCTTCAGCGAGACCGATGACGGGCGGCTGCTGATCACCCTGACCGGGCTGATCCGCTTCCGTATCGCGGAGGAACTGCCGCTCTCCCCGGGCGGCTACCGCCGCGTCCACGCCGACTACGCGGACTTCACCGCGGACCTCGACGTGGCGCGGGAACCGCCGCCGCTGGACCGCACCGAACTGCTCTCGGTGCTGCGCCCCTATTTCCGCGCCCGCGGCATCGAGGCGAACTGGGAAGCGGTGGAACAGACGGCGGATGCGATGCTCGTCACCACGCTGTCCATGGTCTGCCCCTTCGACGTGCCGGAGAAGCAGGCGCTGCTGGAAGCGCCGGATGCCACGGAACGGGCGCACATGCTGGTGGCGCTGCTGCGCATGGGCGCGGCGGCGAACGCGCCGGCGCCGGAAGGACGGCCGAGTTGAGGTTTCACTGTCCCGGAGAGGGGCGCCGCCCCTCTCCGGACCTCACCCCGCAAAGGGCCGAAAGGCCCTTTGAACCCACGGCTTCCGAAGGCCTGTCGGCCTTTGGCCGGAGGGGTCTGGGGAGGGCGGAGCCCTCCCCGGCATGACCAGGCCAGGGGTTTGGGGAGGGCGGAGCCCTCCCTAGGATAGCCGGGCCAGGGGTTTGGGGCGGGCAGCGCCCTCCCCGTGCAGCCAAACTTGGGGATTGGGGAGCGCAGAGCCCTCCCCGCCCAGACACTGAAGGACGAGACGAAGATGCCCGAAACCCAGCCCCAGGGCGGCGCCGTGGACCCCCGCCTGCTCGAGATCCTGGTCTGCCCCGTCACCAAGGGCCCGCTCCGCTACGACCGCGAGAAGGGCGAACTCATCAGCGAACGCGCCGGCCTCGCCTACCCGATCCGCGACGGCATCCCGATCATGCTGCCGGACGAGGCGCGCAAGCTGGCGGACTGACCACGTGTCCGCGCCTTCGGAAATCCGCCTCAAGCGCACGGAACAGCTGCTCGAGGTCGCCTGGCCAGACGGCGCCCGCTTCTGCCTGCCGGCCGAATACCTGCGCGTGGAAAGCCCGAGCGCCGAGGTCCAGGGCCACGGCCCCGGCCAGAAGGTGATCGTCGCGGGCCGCCGCCATGTCGGCATCCTGCGCGTCGAAGCCGTGGGCAACTACGCGGTGCGCATCGTGTTCGACGACCTGCACGACACGGGCATCTACTCGTGGGACTACCTGCGGGCGCTCGGACAGGAACAGGAAGCACGCTGGGCGACCTACCTCGCCGAACTCGGGGCGCGCGGGCTGTCGCGGGATCCGGCGCGGCGGCGTTAGGGCAGAGCCCGATCAGGTGGCATCACCTGATCGGGTGAAGATGTTCGCGGAAGCATAACGCCTGGAGCGGTTGCCGTGAGCCGGTGCGAACGGAAGCCGTTGCAGGCGGGGGGAGAAGAGAACTTCTCCCCCCGGGCCCCCCTCAACCTTCTTTGGCACCTGGGAACTGACTGCGGAAGTCAGTTCCCAAGAGGACCAAAGGCTCGAGGAGGCCGGCAGCCTACGCCCGCTCGTCCGGCCAGAGCGTGCGGGACACGATCCCCGCGACAACCGCGCCGGCAATCGGCGCCACCCAGAACAGCCAGAGCTGCTCCAGCGCCCAGCCGCCGACAAAGACCGCCGGCCCCGTGCTGCGCGCCGGGTTCACCGAAGTCTGGGTGACCGGGATGCTGATGAGGTGGATCAGCGTCAGCCCGAGGCCGATGGCAATCGGCGCGAAGCCCTTCGGCGCCTTTCCATGCGTCGCGCCGAGGATGATGACCAGGAAGAAGAAGGTCATCACGAACTCGCAGACCAACCCCGCCTGCATGGAATACTTGCCGAGCGAATGGTCGCCGAAGCCATTGGCGGCAAAGTTGCCGATCTCGAAACCCGGCTTGCCACTGGCGATGACGTAGAGGATCCCCGCCCCCGCGATAGCGCCCAGCACCTGCACGATGATGTAGGGCACCGCCTCGCCCGCGGAGAACCGTCCGCCCGCCACCAGTCCCAGCGTCACCGCCGGATTCAGGTGGCAGCCCGAGATATGCCCAATCGCATAGGCCATCGTCAGCACCGTCAGGCCGAAGGCGAAGGCCACGCCGAGAAGCCCGATCCCGACATCCGGGAACGCCGCCGCCAGGATGGCGGAACCGCAGCCGCCCAAGGTCAGCCATAAGGTCCCGAGGAATTCGGCCGCGAGTTTCGGTGCCATAGGCGCTCACTCCCCTTCTTCCGCCTGCGGAAGGTTAGCGCTTTCATGCGACCGTTCCGCAAGTGCAGCGTGATCCCGCTCCGCACGGCGGCATCACGGAACCCCTAGGCTGCCGGAGCGGATCGCATGCGGCGGGAACCGGCCGTGCGCGTGAAGTTGCCCGCTCAAACAAGGCGAGAGCGGTTTCCACCCAGTCGGAAACCGTTCCCGCGCCACGCCGAGGACGCCGTCATGCCGCAGCCGCCCCGCATCGCCATCGCCTGCCAGGGCGGCGGCAGCCACGCCGCCTTCACCGCCGGCGCGCTGCATGCGCTGCTCGCGCCGGAGCACGAAGGGCGCTTCGACCTGGTTGGCCTTTCGGGCACCTCGGGCGGGGCGGTCTGTGCCGCGCTCGCCTGGGCCGGGCTGCTGGCGGGCGGGCGCGCCGATGCGCGCGCCAGGCTCGAAGCCTTCTGGGCCGACCTCGCCGCGACCGATCCCTATGAAAGGGCGCTCAACGACTGGTCGGTCTTCCTCGCGCGCCTGCCCTTCTCGGCCCAGGTCAGTCCCTATGCCTACTGCCCGATGGCGGAACCGGCGCTGCGGCGACTGCTCGGGAAATGCCTCCGGCTCGCGGAACTGCCCGCCGGCCGCGCCGGCCCGTCGCTGCGCCTCGGCGCGGCGGAGGTGCTCACCGGCGCCGCCGGCATCTTCAAGGGAGAGACGCTGACGGTGGACGAGGTGGTTGCCTCCGCCGCCGTGCCGCCCCTCTTCCGCGCGGTCCGCACCGGGGATGGGCTGTGGTGGGACGGGCTGTTCAGCCAGAACCCGCCGGTCCGCGACCTGCTCGACCTGGCGCCGAAGCCGGAGGAGATCTGGGTCATCCGCCTGAACCCCCGCGCCCGCGCGACCGAACCGAAGACACCGGCCGACATCGAGGACCGGCGCAACGAGATGGCAGGCAACGTGCCGCTCGATCAGGAACTGCACATGATCGGACGCTTCAACGCCCTGCGGCTGCAGGCGCCGGAGATCGCGGCACGCTACGCGGCGATCACGGTGCGGGAGATCGAACTCGACCTCGACCTCGACTACCCGTCCAAGCTCGACCGCGCACCGGAACTCCTGACGCGACTGCGCGAACATGGCGCAAGACGCGCACGGCACTTCTTCGAGGAGACGTCGATCACGGTGCGGCCCGGCGGGTGAGCGCGCCGGGGAGGGCGCTGCCCTCCCCGAAACCCCACCCGCCGAGGGCCGAAAGGCCCTCGGAACCCGTGAATTGGTGCAACAGCGAAGGGGACTGCCTGGCATCGGGGATTGTGGGTCGGAATATTTTCCTGATACACTTCCTATATCGAAGCGGTGCCGCGTCTGCCCTCGCCAGAACCGATGGATCCCTATGGGCTGTTCGACGTGGGTGTGGAAGGCCGGTTCCCTGCCACTTTCGCCCGGCGGAAAACCAGGCGATCCACACCAAACCCGAACAGCACCAATCCCTAAAGTCCTAAAGTGGTAAAAAACTCCTGGTTCCCAAAGGCCTTTCGGCCTTTGGCGGGGAGAGGTCCGGAGAGGGGCGGCGCCCCTCTCCGGCCCCCGTCACGGGATGTTCAGCATCACCCGGTGCGCGGCCCCGGGCGTCCCCTGCGACAACCGCGGCCGCAGCCGCGCGGCCAGCAGATGTACCCCCGGATGCCCCTTCGCCTCCGGCAATTCGACGCTCGCTTCCGCCAGCGCCCCGTCCTCCCCGCAGAACCCGGCGAGCCACGCGTTCAGCGCCCGCGCCGCCGTCGCTGCGCCGTGCCCGCGCTGCAATTCGTGCCGCGCCCGCAGTGCCAGCGCGTGCAGGAAGCGCCCGGTGCCGAGCACCCAGGGCAGCCGCGCCGCGAGCGCCGCGTCCGCGGTCGCGCCGGAACCATGGAAGCGCGGCGGCTTGTGCAGCGTCGGCGCCAGTAGCAGCGCGGCGCGGTCGGCGCCGCGCGGGACCAGCAGGGTCAGGCCGAGCGTCGCCAGCGCGATCTCCTGCCCGTCCGCCGGGTCGCATTCGGTCGGCACGCTGCCGGCGGGCGGCAGGCCGGCTTCCGTGCCGTCCTCGCGCCCCTCGATGCCGGCGGCCCAACCGTCGCGGCGGAAGGCGGCGGCGATGCGCGCGGCGAGCACCCAGCCGCCGCCCGTCCAGCGCGGTGCGCCTTCCCCGCCGCGCGCCAGCACGCGCGGCGCGACGAGCGTAAGGAAGCGCGCTTCCTCGCTGTCGCGCAGGCCGCGCCAGGCGATATGGCGCGGGCCTTCATGGACGCGCGCGATGTCGCGCTTCGCGGGCAGCGCTGGCCAGTCCGGCAGGTCGAGAAGCCCTGGCGCGGCATGCGCCGCCACCGGCACGAAGGCGCCCGCGCCTGCCACCGCCAGGCCGCGCAGCGCCTGCACCTCCTCCGCCTCGGCGCCGAACTCCATGTCGGCGAGCAGCAGGCCGAAAGGCTCGCCATTGCCGAGGCCCTCGTCCCACAGCAGGGCGGCGAGGTCGCTGTCCTCGGGGTCCGCGGCGGCGCGCTGGTCGCGGATCAGTTCGCGCTTCGTCAGCGGCAGCACCTTCACGATGACGGGCGCTGCGTCCTGCTGCTCCGCCAGCCGATGCAGCGAGCGCCAGGCAGCCTCCAGCGCGACGAAGCGCGGATGGTTCAGGATCGCCGCCCGCAGCAACGCGATGGCGGCATCGACCTTCGCCAGCGCCTTCGCTTCCGCGCCGCCGGCGGTGACCAGCGCGGGGCGCGCCGCCTCGGTCGCGGCGAGGACGAGGGCGAGCGGATCCTCCGCACCTTCGATACTGTCGGCCATGGCCTGTCCTCCGCGGCGATGCAGGCCAGCCTAGCGTCGCGCGCAGGGCCTGTCGCGCAGGGCATGCGCGCGGAGGACTGTCGCGCAGGGCATGCGCGCGGAGGGCTGTCGCGCAGCGGCTTGACGTGCCGCCGCCGGCCGCGCCCCATGCGCCCGCCTTGCGTGCTGACCTTTCCCTCCTTCCGCTGCTCGCTGCCGCCGGCTTTGCTGCGGGCGGCGGCATGCGCCTGATGGATCCGCTGCTGCCCCTGCTCGCCACCGATTTCGGCGTGAGCGTCGCGGCGGTGGCGCCCGTGGTGGCCGGCTTCACCCTGGCCTATGGCGCGGGGCAGCTCGTCACCGGGCCGCTCGGCGACCGCTACGGGAAGATCCCGGTCGCGACCATCGCGCTGCTGCTCTACGGGCTCGGGCTCGCGGTCTCGGCGCTGGCCTGGGACCTTTCCTCCATGATCGTGCTGCGCACCGGGACGGGGCTGGTGGCAGGGGCGGTCATCCCGCTCGCCATCGCCTGGATCGGCGATGCGGTGCCCTATGCGGAGCGCCAGGCGACGATCGGGCGCTTCCTCACCGGCATGGTGATGGCGCAGCTGCTGGTCGGGCCACTCTCGGGCATCACGGCGGAACTGGCGGGCTGGCGGTCCTCCTTCCTGCTGCTGGCGGTCCTGGCGCTCGGGGTGGGCGGGCTGATGGCGTGGCGGCTCGGCCCGGCGCTGCGGGCGGAGGCGACGGGCGAGGCGCGCAGCCCCGGGCTCGGCCTCGGCAACTACGGGCAGATCCTGCGCGCACCGGCGGGGCGCCGGCTGATGGTGGCGGCGGCACTGGACGGCGCGGCGCTGTTCGGCGGCGCCTTCCCCTTCATCGGCGCCTACCTGATCGAGCGCTTCGGCCTTTCGCCCGGCGAGGCCGGCCTGGTGGTGGCAGGCTTCGGCTTCGGCGCCTTCGTCTACACGCGGCTGGCGCGGCGTCTGGTGGCGCGGCTGGGGGAGAAGGGACTGGTCGGCTGCGGCGGCGCACTGCTGGCGGTGATGCTCGGCGGCATGGCGCTGGCGCCCGCCTGGTGGGTGGTGGCGCTGCTGCAGGTGCCGACCGGCTTGGCCTTCTACATGTTCCACGGCGTGCTGCAGGCCCGCGCGACGGAAGCGTTGCCGGAAGCGCGCGCCACCGCGGTGTCCGCCTTCGCCATGGCGCTCTTCCTCGGGCAGAGCCTGGGGGCGCTCGCCTTCGGCGCGGTGCTGCACGCGGCGGGCTACCCGGCGGTCTTCGCCGGCGCGGCGGTGGTGACGGCGGGATTGGCGGCCTGGGTTGCGCGGGTGCCGGCGCGGTAGCGGCGTTCCCGATCGGGCTGGAACGCGCGATCGCCCGACGATGGCCGCCTCGGCCGCCGCGCTTCCTGTCGTCGGTGCCGCGCGCGCATGACGAGGCCCGGACGCCGACCGAACGCATCAACGCACGAGCACAGGCACCCGCCTCTGCGCGGCAAGCCGCGGTGCGCCGTCATGGTCGAAGGTGATCGCGGCCTCGCGCGCCAGCACGACCAGCCGCTCCTCCACCGATCCCAGGCCTTCCTCGATCCCTCGCGCGGTCAGGGCGCGGAGCGGCCGCGTCGCGACCCGCACCTCGCCGAGGCCAACGGCGCGGGCACGTTCCACCGCCTCCTCGACCGAAACCCCCGGTCCCGGTGGCCGCAGCAGCAGCAACCCCTCCCCCGCCGCCGCCGCGAGGCGCAGGGCGAGGTCGAGTTGCGCCGTCCCGCCCTCCCCCGCCACCGAGGCCACCGGCCCGCGCTGCCGCCGCGCCCTGGGCGGCAGCAGCAGCACCGGCGCCTCCGAATGCAGCGCCGCGTGCCAGGCACGCGGGAAGGCGCCGACGCTGCGCCCGGCCGCACTGCTCGGCGCGACCAGCGCCAGCATGTCCGCCTCGCCGCAGCGGCCTGAGAGGCAGGCCGCAGGGTCCCCGCGCACCACCTCGAAACCGGAAGGGATGCCGAGCCGCGCGCAGTTCTCCTCCAGCATCCGGCGCAGGCGCGCCGCCGTCTGCCCGAAATCGGTCGTCAGGCGGGACGCCTCCATCGCCGTCCAGGCATGCGTCGGCAGCCGCAATTCCCGCGCGAAGGGCAGCGCGGCGAGGGCGAGCAGCGCCTCGTCCTCCACGAAGACGCCGAGCAGGTCGAGTTCCAGCAGCCGCGCGATCTGCGCCGCGGCCTCGATGCCCTCCTGTTCCGCCGCGGCGTGGCCGAGGTCGAGCAGCAGGCGGCGCAGGCGTGGGGTCGCGTTCATTCCTCTTCGGCCTCCGCGGCCTTGTGCGCGGCCTCGCGCCGCTGCTCGGCGAAGCGCGCAAGTGCCGCCTCGACGCGCGCATTGACGCTGCCGTAGGGGAACTTGCCGTCGGCGCCGCGCGCGCCGGCCTCCCGCCCCGTCAGCAATTCGGCCGCCTGGTCGATGTGACGCACGGCATGGATGGCGAAGCGGCCATCCGCGCAGGCCTGCACCACATCGGCGCGCAGCATCAGGTGCTGCACGTTGGATTCCGGGATGATCACGCCCTGCGTGCCGGTCAGGCCGCGCGCGGCGCAGATCTCGAAGAAGCCCTCGATCTTCTCGTTCGCCCCGCCGATCGGCTGGATGTCCCCAAGCTGGTTGATCGAGCCGGTGATGGCGAGGTCCTGCCGCAACGGCAGGCCGGAGATGGCCGAGAGCAGCGTCAGCAGTTCGGCCGCCGAGGCGCTGTCGCCTTCCACCTCGCCATAGGATTGCTCGAAGACCAGGCTCGCCTGCAGCGACAGCGCGCCGCGCGGTGCGTAGCGCCCGGCGAGGAACCCCGAGAGGATCATCACCCCCTTGGAGTGGATCGGCCCGCCGAGTTCGACCTCCCGCTCGATGTCGAGGATGCGCCCGCCGCCGGCCCGCACCCGCGCGGTGATGCGCGTCGGCCGCCCGAAGGACAGGGCGCCGAGGCCGAGCACGGTGAGCCCGTTGACCTGGCCGACGCGCTCGCCCGTGGTGTCGATCAGCTCCACGCCGCGCAGGATGGCGTCGCGCGTGAGGATCTGCGGGCGCTCCAGCCGGCGGCGCTGCTCATCGATGGCGCGGTCGACATCCTCGCGCGCCGTCACCGCCCGTTCCGCGGCGCCGGCCCAGTGTCCGGCCTCGATCACCAGGTCGCGAAGATGTTCGACCAGCAGGGTCAGCCGCCCTGAATCGCCAGCGAGCCGCGCCGCGTGCTCGACCATGCGCGCGACGGCGCCGCGGTCCAGCGGCCGCGCCTTCTCCCGCTGCGCCTGGGTGGCGATGATGCGCGCGACCAGCGCTTCGCTTTCCGCCGTGCGGTCCGTCTCGTCGTCGAAATCGGCCACCACCTTGAAGTGGCGCTCGAATCCCGGATCGTAGGCGGCGAGCAGGTAGTAGAGGGACCGGTCCCCCACCAGCACCACCTTCGCGTCGAGCGGAATGGGATCGGGTTCGAGCGAGACGGTGGTGGTCATGCCGACGAAGTGGGCGACGTCCTCGATGATGATCTGGCCCCGGGTGAGGGCTCGCTTCAGCGCCTCCCAGGAAAGGGAATCGGTCAGCAGGGCGTGCGCGTCGATGACGATGGTCCCGCCGTTCGCGCGGTGCAGGGAACCCGCACGGATCATGCGGAAATTCGTCACAAGCGCGCCCTGCACCGGCAGGTGCTCGACGCGGCCGAGCAGGTTGGCGAGGGTGGGGTGCAGTTCCTCCACCACCGGCGCGCCCTCGGTATCGCCGTCGCGGGAGACGAGCACGTTCACCGCGTAGCGGTCGAGCTGCGCGCCGGCACGCAGGCTGGGCGGCAGCGCCTCCGCATTCTGGCCCGGCTGTTCGAGGAAGAGCTGGGCATTCTCGACCAGGTCGGCGCGCACCGCCTCGACATACGCGACGACCTCAGGCAGGTCGGAGAAGGGCTTCAGCACGTCCTCCACCGCCGCGTCGATGACGAACTTCGCCGTTTCCCGGTCCAGTGCGCGGATCGCCTCGCGCCGCTGCTTCTCGATATGCGGGATGGCGCGCAGGGTCTGCTCGAGTTCCTTCTCGATGCGCTCGATATGCCCGCGCACCTCCTTCTGGCGATCCTCGGGCCAGGAGGAGAATTCCTCCGGCGGCACCACCTTGCCGTCCTTGGACGGGGCGACCGCGAAGCCCATCGGCGTGCGCAGGATGGCGACGCCCTCGGCGGTCGCCTTCTCCGCCAGGGTGCCGAAGCTTGCCTCGGCCTGGCCGTGCAGGGAGGATTCGATGGCGCTGCGTCGGCGCTGGTAGTCCTCGCCCTCGAACATCGCGGGCAGGGCGGCGCGCAGTTCCTCGATCATCTCTGTCATCGCGGCTTCCAGCGCGGGCCCGCGCCCGGCCCGCAGGGAGAGCGCGCGGGGCCGGTGCGGCGCGGCGAAGTTGTTGACGTAGATCCAGTCCGGCGACGGCGGCCGGCGCCGTGTCGTCTCGGCCAGCAGGGCGCGCATCGAAACGCCGATGCGCGCCGCGTCCTGGCCGATGGCGAAGATGTTGAAGCCGCGCGCATCGATGCTGGTGCCGAGGCCAATCGCATCCCGCACCCGCGGCTGGCCGGGCAGGCCGGGCAGCGGCGGCAGGTCGGCGGTGGTCTCGAAGGCGAGGCCGGAGAGGTCGGCGCGGCGATAGAGCTTCTCGACCGGCAGCGGGCCGGGTCGCGGGCTCGGCGCTTCCGGCACGGCGGCGATGGCCGAAGGCAGGGGCGCCTTGGCCATCTGCGGATGGTCGCGTCGCCCGCGGCCGCCGGCGCGCGTCCCGCTGCCCGGGCGGCCCGTCATGCGAAGCGCCTCAGCGCCATGGCGGCGCGCACGCGTCGTTCGGCCAGCGTCAGCGCGGCGGCGCGCGGCGTGATGCCGGCGCGGGCGGATTCCTCCAGCACGGCGGCGGTGTTGTCGCGGACCCGCGTGGTGATGGTGCGAATGGCGTCCTCCTCGTTGCCGCCATGATACTCCACCGCGCCGCAGATCACCCCTCCCGCGTTGGCGATGAAGTCGGGCAGCACCAGCACGCCGCGCGCGTGCAGCGCGGCCTCGGCATCCGGGGTGCAGGGGATGTTGGCGCCCTCCGCGAGGATGCGGGCCTGCAGCCGGTGCACGTTCGTGGCGTCGATCACGTCCGGGCGCGCGGCCGGGATCCAGATGTCGCAGGGCATGTCGATGATGGCGTCCCGCCCGGCCTTGGTGCCCTTGTCGTGGTCGGCAAGCGGCAGGCCCTCGGCCTTGAGCGCGACCAGCGCCGCGACATCGAGGCCCGCCGGGTCGATGACCGTGCCCCGGGTGTCGCTCGCCGCGACCAGTACCGCGCCCTGCGCCGCGAGCATCCGCGCCGCGTGCCGCCCGACCGCGCCGAAGCCCTGCACCGCGACCCGCGCGCCCTTGAGAGGCAGGCCGATGCGTGCCGCCGCGATGCCCACCGCGGCGCCGAGGCCGATGCCGGTGGCGCCGATCTCGTCCAGCGGGATGCCGCCGATGGCGCGCGGCAGGCCGGCGGCGCGGCCGGTCTCCTCGCGGACCCAGGCCATGGAGGTCTCGTCGGTGCCCATGTCGGGGCCGGGGATATAGGCGGTCACCTCGCGGATCGCCTGGGCGAAGGCGCGCACCAGGGCTTCCTTCCGCACAGCCTGACCATGCGGGTCGGCGATGATGACCGCCTTGCCGCCGCCATGCGCCAGGCCCGCGGCGGCGTTCTTCATCGTCATCGCGCGCGCGAGGCGGAAGGCCTCCCTCGCATCGGCGTCGGGCACCATGCGGATGCCGCCTATCGCCGGGCCGCAGGCGGTGTTGTCCACCACCAGCACCGCGCGCAGGCCGATGCCTGGGCGGTGGATGTGGATCACCTGCTCGGGGCCGAGGTCATCGGCGAAGGCGAAGGGATCTGTCATCGCGTGCCCCTTGTGCGGGTCGGTGCCCTTATGTGGGTCGGGCGAGGTCCTCGATCACGGTGGCGAGGAACCGCGCGGCTTCCGCGCCCGTCACGGCGCGATGGTCGAAGGTGAGGGAAAGCGGCAGGAGCCGCCGCACCGCGAGCGCGCCGCCATGCACCGCCGGCTGCGCAGAAATGCGCCCGGCGCCGAGGATGGCGACCTGCGGCGGCACCAGCGCGAGCGCGGCATAACGCCCGCCGAGCATGCCGAAATTGGACAGCGTGATCGTCGCACCGCGCAGCGCCTCCGGCGCGACGCTGCGGTCGCGCACGGCGGATTTGAGCGCGGTGAAGTCGGCGCGCAGCGCCTCGGCCGGGCGCGCGGCGTCGCGCAGCACGGGGACGAAGAGGCCGTCTTCCGTATCCACCGCAATGCCGATGTCCACCTGCGCATGCAGGCGGCGTGAGGTGCCGCCCCCTTCCAGCCAGGCGTTCACGGCCGGCGAGGCGCGGCATCCGGCGACGATCGCGCGCAGCAGACGCAGGGTGACGTCGGCCTCTCCGGCCCAGTCGCCGATGTCGGCATCGTCGCAGACGGTGGTGGGGGCCACCTCGTCGCGGAAGCGCGCCATGCTGCGGGCCATGGCGAGGCGCACGCCGCGCAGCGGCTCCGCGCCCGGCGCGGTGGCGGCGCGTTCCACATCGGCCAGAGTGACGACCCCGCCCGGCCCGCTGCCGCGGATGGCGGCAAGGTCGAGGCCCAGCG
>NZ_JAAEDM010000092.1 GCF_018129065.1 Neoroseomonas soli
GAAATCCACCAGCACGGCGATCCGCTCAAGGTCATCGCCCTTGGCCGACAACTCCCGCAGCCGTTCCTCCACGTCGAAGAACCCAGGCTGCCGAACCATCGCCATCCCCCGCGACAATCCGCGTCAGTGAATCAGCCAGACATCAACATGACGAGAGGTTTCTGGAGGTGTCCAGCTGGCGGGCGCGGTGCTGCGCGTTGCACCCGGTACGGACGGCGAGTTGCTGACCATGGTGCTGCGCGCGATCCGAGCCTCGGCGTCATGATCGCGCCTGCAGCGGGCGCGCAGATCCTGCTGGCGACGAAGCCCGTCGACTTCCGCAAAGGTGCGCACAGCCTGGCTGCACTCGCGGCCGAGGTGCTGGGTGCGGATCCCTTCTCGGGTGCAGTGCTGGTGTTCCGCTCGCGCCGCGCCGACCGGATCAAGATCCTGCTCTGGGATGGCAGCGGCCTGGTGCTGATCTGGAAGCAGTTAGAGGGCGGCGCATTCCGCTGGCCGCCGGTGGTGGACGGCGTGCTGCGCCTGACACCGCGATCTCGGGCTTCCAGCTCGGCATCGGCGTGCGCCAGTCCAGGCCTTCCAGCAGCATCGCCAACTGCGCCGTCGTCAGCGTCACCGTGCCTTCGCGCGCGATCGTCGGCCAGATGAACCGGCCCTTCTCCAGGCGCTTGGCCAGCAGCACCAGGCCCTGGCCGTCCCACCACAGCGCCTTCAGCAGATCGCCGCGCCTGCCGCGGAACAGGAACAGGTGGCCGGAGAACGGGTCGGCCTTCAGCACCGTCTGCACCTGCGCCGCCAGCCCGTCGAAGCCCTTGCGCATGTCCGTCGCGCCGAGCGCGAGGTGCACGCGCATCCCAGCATGCAGCGAAAGCATCAGCCGTCCAGCGCCGCCGCCAGCCGACCCAGCACATCCGGCGCGATTGCCTCGGACGCCCGCAGCACGCGGCCGTTCCGTAACACCAGTTCGATCGTCGCGCCGGACCGCGCAGGCCGTTCAGGACGTGAAGATGCGGGAGCCTGCGGCCGCGGCGGCTGATCCTCGACGACGCGAACCGGCACCAGGGTTGGCGGAACCTCCGGCTCCGTCCGGACCAGGCCCGCATCGTCCCTTCGCGGGCCTGACGCCGCCACTCGAACAGCAGGCTCCGGCTCATGCCGTGGCGGTCGGCGACGCCCGCAAGCGAGGAGCCGGGGCGCATCGCTTCCTCGACCAGCGCCAGCTTCTGCTCCGTCGTCCAGCGGCGCCGCCGCTGCACCACGCTGATCACCTCACTCCGCTGACCGTCCGGCAACGCCCATACCCCTACGCGTAAGGGCGACAACCGACATCCGCGCCGCCCAGCAGCCGCGCAGGTCAGCCGACCAGCACCGCGCGCCGCAAGGCAGTCTAGGGAGGACGCTTACCGCCGATGGTGCTCGACGGGCCGATCAGCGGCATCGCCTTCCAGGCCTATGTCGACCAAGTGCTGGTCCCGGACCTGCTGGCTGGCGATATCGTCGTGATGGACAACCTCGGCAGCCACAAGCGGCCAGGCATCCGCGCGGCCATCGAGGCTGTCGGCGCGAGCCTGCTCTACCTGCCGCCCTACAGCCCTGACTTCAATCCGATCGAGAACGCCTTCGCCAAGCTCAAGGCCATGCTCCGCAAGGCCGCCGAGCGGAGCAGCGGCGGGAACTGGACAACGAAATTCTCCGGCGCCGGGCAGTGATGGACCAAGTCTGCTAGGCAAGGCCATTATGTAGACCGCATCTATAATCAGCTACGATCCGTGTGCCGCAAGGTTCTTGACACCAGGAGGCAAAATGGCCCGCCAGCAAGGTAACCTGAGCATTGCAGGTGAGCAGTTTGTGGGGCATCGACGATCCGATGATGGCAGGCGATGAACACCGGCCCGGGCCCCGAGATGCCACCCTGGTCCTCGGCATGCATCGGAGTGGGACCTCGGCGCTGACCAGGGTGATCGGTTCGATGGGCGCGACGCTGCCATCCGATCCGAATCCACCGGCAGCAGACAACCCGGAGGGATACTGGGAGGCGGCCGGGCTGGTCGCCGCTCATGACGCCGCGCTCCAGGCCGCCGGAAGCGCTTGGTTCGACACCCGCCCCTTCGATCCGTCCTCCATCGCGCCCGAGACGCTGGTCACCCTGGTCGCCCGGATCGTGGAAGCGCTCGACCGCAGTTTCGGTGCCGCGTCGCACTGGGTGATCAAGGACCCGCGCATCTGCCGCTTCCTGCCTCTATTGCGCGGCGTCCTGTCTCGACTAGGCCTGCATTCGGCTGTCGTGCTCGCGCTGCGCCCTCCGGCGGAGGTGGCCGCCTCGCTTGCCGTGCGCGACCAAATCACACCCGCCTATGCAGGACTTCTCTGGGCGCGTCATGTCATCGAGGCGGAGAGAGACAGTCGCGATCTGCCGCGCGTGGTCGTCACCTATGCCGACCTGTTGGCTGACTGGCGAGCTGTCGCGGCAAACATCTCCCGCTTGCCTGGCAACTGGACTATTCCCAAGCATCTGGCCCCGCCGATCAATCCCACGCTACGTCACCATCACGACCTCAGGCCGAACAACATCTTCGGCGAACCGGTGGCCGCAGCCTTGCATGAGCTTGATGCGGCGCTCACGGCGCTCGCGGCCCGCGACGGTGCGCCGGAGCGGGCGGCGATGGATGCGGCGGCAGCGCCGGTGCTGGCGCTGTCACGGCAGATGGCAATGACGCTGGAGGCGGAGTTCCTGTTCCAGCGCCTGACCTCGCAGCCCCCGCTGATCACCGCGCAGGATCCGGTGGCGGACAGGAAGCGCTTCGCAGGGGTGATGCAGCGCCTTCACGCGACGCATCGGGCCGTGCAGCCACTGTGATGTTGGCTGCGGGGACGCCGCGTGTCGGCATCTTCGTGATCGGCGCTCAGAAGGCCGGCACCACCAGCCTTTACGGCTATCTGCGGCAGCATCCAGGTTTGGCGGCAGCAAGGGTGAAGGAAACCCATTTCTTCGACGATGAGAGCCTGGACTGGGCCGACCCACCCTATGACAGGCTCCATGCTTGGTTCGATCCGGCACCTGCCGCAACGCAGTATTTCGAGGCAACGCCGATCACCATCTTCTGGCCGCCCGCCTTGGCGCGCATCAGGCGCTACAATCCGGCGGCCCGCCTGATTCTCCTGCTGCGTGATCCAATCGAGCGAGCCTACTCCCACTGGGCAATGGAATACCGACGAGGTGCGGAGGCGCTGCCCTTCGCCGAGGCGATCAGGGCTGGGCGTTACCGCCTGCCACCGCATGCACCCTTGGCGCCTGCATGGCGCGAGTTCAGCTATGTCGAGCGTGGCCTCTATGCGGATCAGGTACGGCGTGCCCTCGCCTTGTTTCCGCAACGCCAGTTGCTCTGCCTCGATACCGCCGCCCTGCGTGCGGACCATGCCGGCAGCCTTGCCCGCATCAGCGACTTCCTGGGATTGCCGCCTTTCCCGCCCTTGGCACCGCGCCTGGACCACAGCGCGCCCCCAGGGCCGGGACTCACGCCAGCAGACACGGCTTGGCTGCGGGAGATTTTCGCTCCCGATGTGCGCGCGCTTGCCGCGCTGACCGGCCTTCAGCTGGATGACTGGCTCACGCTGCGCTCAGCGTGAAGAGCGGATCGCGCTGCGGCAGTGGAAAGGTACGGCTGGTCCACGCCGGCACCTGCACGGAAGCCGTGCGGCAAATCCTCGCCATTCGGGGCACCGCCTGTCGCTTGTGCATCCGCCGTTTCGCCCGTCACGCTGCGGACATCGCTTCGGCGCAGCCGCTCCTCGATCGCCTCCATCGCCCGCAGCGTCGGATGGATCGGCTCGGTCGGCATCGACCGCGTGTCGTGATGAAGGGCCTGCAGGAGCAACTGCACTCCGATCAGGATCGGCAGTGCCGCTGCCATGACGATACCGGGCGATGCTGCGCCACCCAGCGGGTCCGCTCCCTGTTGGGCAAGGCCATAGACGACCCCTGCGCCCAGAAGCGCGGCGCCGGCGAGGAATTCCAGCGTGGCGATCGGGAAGTCCCGCACGAGATACTGCCGCAGCAGACGGCGGCAGGTGTTGCGCAGCAGGCCGGCCGTGAAGGGTCGCAGCACGGCGCCGATGCGCAGGTTCGACTGCTCCTCACCATACCGGGCGGGGATCGGCACGTCACGGACAACGGCGCGCAACGCACCAAGGTGGCAGAGCATGTCGGTTTCGAAGAAGAAGCCTTGGGCAACCGGCTGCTCGAGCACCTGTCGTGCTACCGTGGCCTCGATTGCAGTGAAGCCATTGGTTGGATCGAAGGTGTTCCAGTAGCCCGTCGCGAGCTTCGCCGCGAAGCTCAACATGGTATTGCCGATCAGCCTCGGCAGCGGCATCGACGCCAGGTGCCGCGTTTGGGTGAAGCGGTTCCCCTTGGTGTAGTCGGCCTGGCCAAGGAGGATGGGCGCCACGAGCCGGGCGATCTGGCCCAGATCCATCTGCCCATCCCCATCGACCTTGACGATGATCCTCGCCCCGCGCTGTAGAGCTTCGCGGTAGCCAGCCAGGACAGCGCCGCCAACACCGCGATTCTCCGGCAGCGTCAGGACGTGCAGGCGCGGATCATCGGCCCTTTCGAGGATGAGCTGCCCGGATCCCTGCGGGCAGGCGTCATCGACGCAGACCACCCCTTCGACCCAGGCGGGCACTTCGGCCAGGACCTCCAGGATGTGCGAAGTGACGCGGTAGCAGGGCACCACCAACCATAGCCCGAGCTGTCCGGGATCCTGCGGTTCAGCGCGGCGCATCGGCCATCTCCGCCGGCTCCGGACCGCGGCTGACATGCGCGAGCGCGGCACAGACCGCGGTCGGCACCAGGAACAGGTATCGGACATCGCAGGCGATTCCGATCAGGGCGAAGCTGCCGGCGAAGCCAATGGCGGCACCAAGCAGCGCGGCCATCGCGGCATCGCCCGGCACCCGGCAGCGTCGCCGCAGGAGGATGCCAAGAAGGATTGCGGCGAAGGCGATCCAGGTCAGGTTGAGGAAAAGCGGCGTTCCAAAAGCGGCCGCAGCGTATCGGTATAGCGCTTGGTCCTGCGGTCGGACCCCGACGGCGAGGCCGAGTGCACCGACGGCTGCCGGCGGCCCCTCGACCCCGAGGTGCACCGGCAGGCAGAGCCGGACATCCGGTGGCAGCACCACCCAGCGGAAGACCGCGGCCCGGTGGCGCAGCCAGGCAAGCGGCTCCGCGCGCAACATGTCCCACCACAGCTGCATGAGCATAGGCTTATGCAGATTCCGGAGGAAGGCACGCATTTCCGCGTCGCTGTCCATCGCCTCCACCCGGCTCGGGTGGTAGCCGCGAGCGGCGGCCTCGCCGATGCGATGCGCGTCCTCCGGCGGAATGCTGTCGCGTGCCGGTACGGCTGCGCCATGCGCGACCATGCCGACCACGTCGAAGCGGTGGATCACCGGCAGCCCCCACCCCAGGCTGCCAGGGATGGGCCGTGCGGCCGTTGCCTGCACCAGATGCTGGGCGCCGAGTTGCACGCCGACGGCGAGCAGCAGGAAAGCCAGCCCGCGTCGCAGCGCGGTGCTTGTCCGCTGCCCCGTTTGGCGGATCTGTATGACCAGCGCGATGGCTGCAGTGAGCGGGACAACCAGGCCGTTCTGCCGAATGCCGGCTGCAAGAGCCGCCGCAAGCACCGCACCCGCGAGCGCGGCAAGCAAGCTGAGGCGCGATCTGCCCTGCCGGGCCGAGAAGGCAAGGCAGGCGAAGCAGGTCACCGACAAGTTGGCAAAAAGCACGTCCTTCCAGACCGTGCCCTGGTAGATCAGCATCAGCGGGCTGGCCAGGAGCGCCACAAGGCCGACAGCGCAGAGCCAATGCCAAGGCCGCCGAGGTCGCGCTGTGTTCAGCAGGGCGATCAGGGGGAGGTAGAACAGCGCTGAAGCGAAGACGAGGTAGAGCGCGGTGCCGGGCAGCACGTGATCGAAGGCGCCGAGCAGCGCCGACATCAGCGGCGGGTGAGCGCCCGCATAGTTGCCCGACCGGCCTTCCATCAACTGCACGACCGAATCGAACGAGAGCTGGCCCGGCGCATTGGCCGCCAGGGTGACCAGCCACAACAGCAGGACGATGCCTGGCAACGCGAAATGGTGGGCCCTGACGTTCACGCCGTGACCTGCTGATCCCACAGCGCCACGCCGGCCGCGGCAGCTGCGCTGGCGAAGGCGTGGTAATATGGATCGATGAAGTGGAAGGGGGCCGGTCCCCAACGATGCGCGGCATCCGCGACCCGCAGCGCCGCCGGTGGCGTGATGACGGTGGCTTCCGGGAAAACCTGCTGGAAGCACTCGTGATAACGCCGCAGCAGCGCGTTGTGCGCGGCGCGTGACGTCAGCCGTCCCAGCAGGATTTCGCAGGTATCCGGCAGTCTCTCCCGACGATCCCCGGTCACGATGTCCTCCGCCCAATAGGAGGCATGCAGCAGGATCCGACAGCCTGCGAGAGCGGGCTGCTGGTCCCATGCCTGCCGGAGCCGGAGAAGCCCGCGCTCCCATAGCTGCCATGCCTGCTGGCTCAGTCGCGCCACGCGGCGCGCTGCCGCCAGGGCGACGGTGGCGGGAAGACCGCTCTCGATGAGTTCGAGACTCTCGTTCAGCAGCACGCCCTGCGCGTCCAGCAGGTCGAAGCGCTCGTCGATGAAGTCGATGACCAGCACGCTTGGCCTGATGGCGGCGATCTGGTCCAGGGCATCCTTGGCCAGCTCTGCCCTGATCGAGCGCGCGGCGAAGCCCGGCAGATCGGGCAGGCGGCTGATCAGCGGTGCCAGCTGGCTGGCGGCCTCATCCGGCAAGGTCAGGCTGGCGAGTGAGGTTCGGCCTATGAACAGCATCGGGTGGCTGTCTGGTGGCCCGGCATGGTTCCAGACATCGCGGGTGACGCAACTGCCCAGCACGGCGACCCTCGAGGTGGTCATGGTGCGCGTCCTCAATCCTGGCCCAGATGCGCGGCGAGCGAGCGGCCGCCGGCCTCGAAGGGATTGGGAAAGCGCTCGCGCAGTTGCGGGTCGGCCCGGTATTGCCGGCGATGAGCGCGGGGAATGGACTGATCGTCGGCATAGCGGCCGAAAGCCCACCAGTCCGGCGGTATCCCCACCGGGGCTTGCGCGGCCAGGCTGTTGGCATACCAGGCCATCAGCTCATGCAACGCGGTATCGGTGCCCGCATGGCGCTCGAGCATCCTGCGTCCGACGCCGTTGAATTTGGTGAAGTGGAAGAACCGCAATGGCTGGCCGGCAGCGCGGATGACGCCATCGGGGCCGATCGAGAGCGGCCGGTGCGTCAGGTTCCAACTCGCGACGTTGTAGCCCGGATCGCGCAGCACGTCGGCGCCCGGGAAGAACACCGGCACATGATCGCACCAGCGCTGATCGGTGAAGATGCCGGAGGGGACATCATCGATGCAGAACTCCAGCAGCCGGTCCCGCCACCAGTGGGCGAAACGCCGCCCTTCCGCCGATGCGGCGACGGCAATGAAGCCGAGGTTGAAGATCCCGTGCTTCATCGCACCGACCTCGTTGTCCAGGATCGCGTCGCGTGCCGTCTCCGGCGCCAGAAGATGCGGCGTCAGGAGCAGGTCGCTCTCGTCCAGCCGCGCCTCGATCTCGTCGAGCCTTCCGAAGACGGCGATGTCGGGATCGAGATAGACGACCTTGCGTGCACCTGCCGACAGCAGGTGAAGGAGCATCGGTCCCTTCACCGCCGTGCACAGCTCCACCACGTCATGGCCGAACATCCAGCGGCGGAGATCCGGAATGTCGAGTGCGTCGATCGGCAGGACGTGGTCGAAGGGTTCCTTCGTCAAGTCGAGGCGGAAACCGGACGGTGCCTGGTCCACCAGGCAGAGCCAGAGGACCCAGTCCGGATGATGCCGGCGCAGGCTTTCGCCCAACACCCGCGCCCGGTCGAGATAGGCGAGCGAGGCCGAGGTGAAGCAATGGATCCTTGCTTCAGACATGTTGCTTCATCCGCGACGGCAGCCCTTCGGAGCGGCGGGCCAGCAGCCATTCCGCACTGGCTCCACTGGTCAGCAATAGCCGGCGTATCGGTGGGCTGGCTCCAAGCAACTCCTGCAGCCTGTCGCCCGCGAACAGTGTCTCGAGCTGGGTTTCATCTTCGACCGCGATGCCTCGATCTGGCGCGTTCGCCGTGATGGCGGGCCAGACATTGCCAGCCTCGGCACGAGCCACCACGAAGGCCCCGCCTGCCAGCGCCTCGTGCACCGTGAACGAGAAGGTCTCCTGGCAGAGCGACCAGTTGACCACGATGTCGATCTGCTGATCGGCCACGGCATCCGCCATCGCCTCACGCCTGTCCGGCTGCACACGAACCGGGATGGAGCGCAGTTGCTGCGGCAGCGGCGCGCCATTGGGCAGGCCGAGCTGCAGGAACTCGTAACGCGGGTCATCGGCAAAGCGCTGGGCCAGCGCCATGAAGACCTGCCAGCCCTTGTGGAAATCGCGCGTGCCGAGATGGGCGACGCGCAGCCTGCGGTCAGGCTTGCGCATGCCCAGCCGGATGGGCGTCGCAACGAGCCTGGCGGGTGGCACCACCGCGACTTCGGCGTGGGCGTAGTCTCCGTGCCGCTTCCAGAAATCCAGTGCGAAGTGGGATGGCGCCAGGACCGTTGGTCGCGCGGCAGAGAAGAAGTCGCGCATCCTGGCCAGGTGCTGCGCCCGCGCCGCGCCGTGCACGCAAACCATGCAGGCGGCCGAGCTCGCCGGCGGCGCGCCGCAGAAGGCGATATCGTTGCGCAGCAGCGCGGAGCTTTGACAAAGGGTGCCGAAGTCATGGAGCCAGAACAGGGGCTGACGGATGTCTGCGGCCTGCAGCAGCGCAAGAACATGTTCTGGCGCATGGCCTGCCAGGTGGTGCACGATTCCTGCCGTCACAACTCCCTGCTGCCCGAGCTGGCCGAGGGCGGCCAGCAGATCCGGCAGGCGCGCCACTCCCAGTGCGACACCGTCCAGCCGGACGAGGAAGTGCGCGTCGTCGGCAGGGTCGACCAAGCCTTCACGTGGACGGGCCGGAGCGAGATGCAGGTATCCCATGCCCTCGGCCGCGAAGCTGCGTTGTTCGGCGCCGATGACGTTCTGCACGCCGCCGCAGTTGTCTGCGTAGTCGTCATGGCTGAAGGCGAGCACAAGGCCGCCGCGCGCCGCGCGCTTCAACAGCGTGGCTGAGGGCGCCATCGTCACCGGGGCAGGATCGGCTTCCGGTGCGTGCCGTCGTGCCCAGGCTGCTTCGAGCCTGCGGCGCCAAGCCGCAGAACCGGCAGGCGCATCGGGCGCAGACGACGAGCCGGCCATATCACCATTGCCCAGCAGCACCAGCGACGGTTCGCGTCGTCGGAGCGGCTGCTGCTGCAGCAGCAGGTGGTCGGCGATGAGCCGTGGCGGTACCGGCGAGCCGGACGGGATGAGTTCTCGCCAGTCGACGGCCTCCGGCGAGCGTGCCGGATTGCGCAGGACCAATTCCGTCTTCAGGAAGGGAAAGGCAAACTGGCGCAGCAGCAGCCCGGCGAAGTGGTGGACCGGGTTGAGCGGGAAATCGAGCAGTGCCCGGCGCATGGCGAGTGGTCGGGCCGGGCCCGCCGGCAAGGGCTGCTTGGCCAGTCCAGGCAGCATTGCTTCCAGTGCCGCCGTCTCTGCTTCGGACGCGACGATGGCGCGCTCCATTTCTGCATAGCTCCAAAGCGCCGCGACCTGGTGTCCGAGTGCACGCATGTGTCGGGACAGACCGATCTCGCAGCTCTGGATGAGCCGATGCTTGCTGGCGGAGAGCCGCACGGTCCGGAGGAAGGAGATGGTGTCGGCGGTGGCTGCGACGCCGCGGGCCAGGAGGAAATAGGATTGCAGATGCGGTGCGTGCTGCACGCTCTCGGTCATGCCGAACAGGCCTTCGCCCGCGGCGCGCATGCGCTCGATCGTCATGTCCAGGGGATGGATCGGGCCCAGCACCGAGTCGTTGACCAGAAGCAGCTCGTCCCACGGTTCCGCTGAGTGGCCGACGGTGTTGAGGGTATCTGACCAGGCGCCGAAATCGAGGCCGTAGTTGCGGCGGTGGAGCACAAGCTCAGTGACGCGGCGGACCTCCTCCCAGGCGGAGCGATCGATCGAAGGTGCTGCACTGATGAAGATGATGCGGAAGCCCAGCCGCGCATATTCGCGCAGCTGCCACAGGACCATCTCGCTGACGCCGCCATGTGGGGTGAAATGCGCATACAGCGCCAAGGAACGGCCGGCAGGAGGCGCTTCTCCCTGGGTAATCTGCCCGACCCGCGCCTGAGGCCCTGACCGGCGCTCACGGGCATCGAGCAGGAGGGTATGGCAGGCACGCAGCGCCAGGATTGCGGTGGCGCGCGCCTTCTCCGCCGCGGCCCATGCCGGCTCGAGAGGCCGGATTCTCTGGCGGCGGAAGGGCTGATCGCTGATCCTTGTTACGCCGGGATCCCCGGGCAGGAACGCCCGCTCGGCGTGGTCTGTAGCTCTAGATGTCACATCAGCCTTCCTGAAAGCACCCGTCGGGCCAAACTGAATCAATCCCACCGTATCGGCGGCTTATAACGATCCCGAGGGCGCTGAAAGACGAGGAGGCCAGCGCCGCGTCGGCGAGGACGCCCTGCCGGCAGCCGGTGATCGCCACGCCGAGCGGGCTGGTTGCACCCGGCGCCAGATTGGGCAGGTCCCAGGAGACCTCCGCGGCAAACTCCCGCTCGCCCACCGGTAGGGCGCGCGTGCCACAGAGCAGCGCCGGGACGTACTCCGGCAAGCCTTAGAGCCGCAACGCCTCGAGCTCGATCTGCCCGTCGAAGCCGACGATGCCGATCTGCGCGAAGGCCCAGAAGGCAACAAGATGCTCGCGTCCTTCGCTTGGCTACGCGCTGCTTTGGAGCGAATGGTCACGCGCGCGGAGATCCCGATCTCGCGCACCACATGCTCGACGCAGGCCCGCCGCCGCGCGGGGCTCACCATTTTCCCGACGCGGCTTCCTTCAGGATGACCTTCTCGAGCGTCAGGTCAGAGACCGCCTTGCGCAGCCGCGCGTTCTCCCGCTCGAGTTCCCTCAGCCACTTCACCTGGTCCAGCTTCAGGCCGCCGAACTCCGTCCGTCAGCGATCGTAGGTCGGCTCCGTCACGCCGATCGCACGCACCGCATCGGCCACCGTCTTGCCCTGGCCAACAAGAACCTCCGCCTGCCGCAGCTTCGCGACGATCTCCTCAGGCGTGTGCGCCTTCTTCCGCCCCACCCCACAACCTCCCATCGCTGCCGCCGGACTACATCACCGGCGGACCGCTGCTAGGGGGGGGGCGGGTCACAGGGCGATGAGGGAGGGACGATGGCCATAGAGGGCCGCCGCGACAGCCTTTTCAAGGTCCACGGATTTCTCCGTCGCCACCGGCGCGCCGGCTCTGGATGGGAATGCCCCGGCAGCCAGGCCGCCCCGGTGGGCAGGACCGGGAAGCCGGGAATGATGAGGCAGGCGGAGGGCCAGAACGCGCGGACAACAACGGCAACGACAACCGCAACGACACCGCACAAGGCCCATCATCCCGGGAACAATGACATGCCCATTCGGTGGGCGTATCCGGGAACACGGGCGGGAGCTGGCGGCGCGCGTTTAACACGCCGACCGGCCATGGTGTTTTCGAGACACCTTCTTCCGCGGGCTCTACCGCCTCCACCTGCCCTTGCCGGCCAGGCGCCCGAAGGCTCCCGACCAGCAAGCTCGTCAGGCGATGATGTTCGCCTCCTTCAGCGTCGCCACGGTCGGCGCGTCCAGCGTGACCCTGGTGTTGAGGTTGATGCCCCCGCCACCGCGTCGGCGATGTCGGCGCGCTCGCGCCGCACCTCCGCCCGCCTGGCGGCGATGCGCTCCGCCCGGTCGCGATCCACCAGCGGCAGGACCACCTCCTCACCCCGGTAGAGGTCGTGGCCCGCAGCGACGCGCTGCTTCGCAGAGGCGACGCCGGCATTGGCCACCGCGAGATTCTCGGCAGTGTCGCGTGCCGTCCCTACCTTGTCGGCGATGCCGGCGAGCTTCTTCTCCAGCGCCTCCAGATTGGCGCGCCGAGCGAGAAGATCGTCCAGGCCGCTCCGGGCATTGGCCGCGCCGATCAGGGCACGGATGGCGAAATGCGCCTGCAGCAGCGCCTCATAGTCGGCCAGCCCCTCGTCGAAGGCGCGCGTGGCCTGCGTCGCGGCGGCGGCCACGTCCGGGACATGGATGGAGAGGTTGACCTGCGCAGCGAGCGGGATGGCATTCGCCGCGTCCAGGGCAGCGCGGGCGATATCGGCCGCGCGCTTCAGGGTGATGTTGGTCATGGGGGTACTCCGCGCTGATGGACCGACCCCTGGCCTGAGCGCGCGCACAGCATGCGTGCTCGCGCTCAAGGCGAGGTCGGAATCTCTCGAATGGTGAAGAGGCGGCGGTGCCGCCGGGGCTTCAGTATCTGGTTCGGAAACTCGGTGTGCGCGGCTGGCACACCTGTCCCGGATTGGCTGACGGGGTGAGGGCGACGGGTTGAATCATGCCGCCCTCCTTCAAGCGCAGGTCGCCGCTTCATTGCGGCGAGGGCCGCGCGGGTACCACCACCCCCGAGACGAATGCAATGGAAACTTGCTACGCGGTGGGCGCGAACACCAGTCGTGGCAGGGATAGGAAGAAAGCCTACATAGGTTCAGACGCCTCGCCCTCCTGACCCCATCATGCGGCGGCCGTGCGCCGACCGCGAAGAGAAGCGAGTGACCCACAGGACCCGTTAGAGAGGGCTCTTATGAGACCTCGCATAAGGCCGTCGGGCCAAGATCGCGTTGCCCGCGCTGAGAGCAGGTCCCCGGTCCCGAGCTCGGACACAACGCCTTCTGTCGGTCCTGCTGCCGGACGGTAACTGGTAGCGTCCACCTTCGGGACCGGTCGGCGGCTGCCTAGGCCCTCGTAGTATCCGCAATCGGGACACCATGAACTCTACCATGGGGAGTAGGGGGCAAATCCGAGGGGCAGTTGATGTCATTTTGCACCGGCCGATGACAACGGGCCGACTTCGTGAACTCGACGAACCGCGCGTTCAGCCTACAGCTTGCCGGGCGACGGCCGCTGCCGGGGACAACGAGTGTGAGTTGCTTCGTGGCCTGAAGCTCGTGCAGCGCGTCGGCGACGCTCGAACGGGACATCTGGAGGTGGTGGGCGAGCTCACTGACCGAGCAGACCATCGGCCCGGCATCCACCAGGGCACCGCTGGCTTCTCGGTGGCCGCAGGAGATCAGCAGACCGAGCAGCCGCAGCGCGGAGCCGGACAGCCTGGCGGCGAGACTGCGCATGAGTGCGGCGTGCAGCCGCACCTTCCCGCTCAGTCGGGGAAGTTGGGCAACCGCGATCGGCACCGCCGCGCCAGCCTCAAGGCACGGCAAGAAATACTCGGCGGCGCGGCCGCGGGCCCCGGCCTGACCACGCGGACGACTGCCCGCCTGGGCCAGCTCCACAAACCCGGCCCGGATTGCCTCGCAGATGCCGGCAGCGATGGCGCTGCGGCCCGCCGGTACTGCGTTGTCCTGCTGGCAACTCTGGGAAGAGGGATGGCGGATCATGCTGTAGGCAAGCACGGTGCGGCCGCGCTCCCCCGGACGATGCGATGGCGCCCAGCCGGCATTGGCCAGCCAGAACACGCGGAACGCCGCCGGGCTGAGGCTGCGCACCGCACCCCGCATCCAGGTCGTCGGCACCGACGCATAGACATCTTCGGGGCGGAACCGTACGCCGCGAGCAAGCCGGCGCCGTTCCGCCTTCATCCAGTCCAGGCCGCTCATCGGGCCGGCTCCGACTCTGGGCGGATCAACTTCACGACGGATGCTGGGAGCGGGGTCATCGGCATCTTCGGTCCTCGGCGTGGGTGCGCCGCAGCGCCCATCGCGAATGCCGTCATGACGCCACCCCGAGCTATCTCCGCTGTCGCCTCCCCCGCGCGGCCATGTCTTGAGCGCGACTCCGATGGTTTCCGGGGATCACGACGCCTGCGCGTCAAGCTGATCAAGCCGCGGCGGAGCGCGCCACTTCCGGCGCGGTTGCGGAGCCGTGCCGCTCCAATCCCCAGTGCCCGCGGGCGTCACGACGCTCGCTGCGTCAACCGCGCAAGGCCCGGCCACCCGCCCCGGCAAGCGTCACGACTGGCGGTGGGTCCAGTAGCCAGTCCTGGTCCCCCGGCCAGACCCGCCGACCCGCATCGCTCGAGCGATCTTTCCTGGCAGCACCGCACGGCGAGGACCGGCAGCAGAATCGTGCCGGCGCTGGCAGAGCGTGAGGCTTCTCCATCTGGAGAAAAAACCTCGTCGAATCAATCAATTGCCTCGTCCCTCAGTATCGTCTCGGCCGTGTCCTGACGCGGCTCGTAAGCCGTTTTCGTATTCGCTCTGGCGCGTCGTGACGGCCGTCTGGCGGCATGGCGCCCCTCGACCCGACCCCTGCCCTATCGCCGCAAACGCCAGATACCACGGCGCCTCGCGACGCGTCCGAGGCGCTGCGCCGGTTGGCCTGCGCGCTCGCCCGGCAGGCAGCCCGGCAGGCAGCCCGGGAGGCGGTCGCCGCAGCCGCCAGCTCACCAAACGCCACAGCTCCGGAGACCGATCGATGACCCGCCAGCGCCTTTCCGCCGGCCCCGTCCTGCCCGCCAGCGCCGATGCCTCGCCCGAGTGTGCCGCCCCCGCCACTGAACCGCTCGCTCGCAGCCTCGGGCTTGGCCGCCGGACGCTGCCGGCGGCGGGCCGGCTGCGCTCGCTCGGGGAGGTCGCCGACTACCTCGGCGTCTCCATCCGCACGGTCCGCCGCCTGATCGTCCGCGGCGAGCTGCGCGCGCACCGGGTGGGGCGGAGCCTGCGGATCCAGGACGCCGAGCTAGCGGCCTATGTCGCGGCCTCGATGGAGCAGTAATACCTGCGGCGCATCTTCGCCGCCTATGCCGCGGGCCAGTCGCCGCGCTCGATCGCCAAGGATCTGAACGCCGAGGGCCTGCCGGGGCCGCGCGGGGGCAAGTGGACCGCCTCGCTGCTGCTCGGCGGTGCCGGGCGCGAGACGGGCCTGCTGCGGAACCGCCTCTATATCGGCGAGCGGGTGTGGAACCGGCAGCGCTTCATCAAGGACCCGAGCACCGGCAAGCGGGTGGCGCGGCCGAACCCACGCGAGGCCTGGATCACGACGGCCGTGCCGCACTTGGCAATCATCGATCCGGAGACCTGGTGCCTGGCGCAGGTGCGGCTGTCCGCAAACCGCCAGGCTGTTCTCGTTTCAAGCTCGCCGTCCGTCGAACAGTCGGTGAACCGTGGAGAGCGGCTCGGGAGTGTCCGCCAGCCGCGTTGGCCGCTGTCCGGGCTGGTGCGGTGTGGGCTGTGCAACGGCCCGTTGACCGTGATGGGCCCCAACGGTCGGCTGGGCTGCGCGAACCACGTGGAGCGCGGCACGTGCACGAACCGCCGCACGATCCTGCGTGGCGTCTTGTCGCCCCGCGTTCTGGTCGGCCTCAAGAAGCGGCTGCTGGCACCGGAACTGGTCGAGGAGTTCGTCCGCACCTACGTCGCCGAGGTCAACGCGGCGAACCGGGAGCGCGGCGCCCGCCAAGCAGCGCTGGAGCAGCAGCACGCCAAGCTGAGCCGGCGGATCCACAACCTGCTCGAGCTGATCAAGGACGGGCACGGCGGAGCGGCGATGGCCGCGGAACTGCGCGATCTCGAACGGCGGCAGGAGGAATTGGCCCGGCAGATCGCCGCGGCCGGTGAGCCCGAGCCGATTCCCGTTTTGTATCCGAACCTGCCGGCGCTGTACCGGCGCCACGTGGAGCGCCTGGAGGCGGCACTGGCTGATCCGGGAACGGCGATGGCAGCGACCGAGGCGCTGCGCGGGCTGATTGATGCGATCCTAGTCT
>NZ_JAAEDM010000093.1 GCF_018129065.1 Neoroseomonas soli
GCCGGGCGCTCGCGGCCCTGCCCGGGGCGGCGGCGGCGCGCATCGCCGGCCAACTGCCCGGACCGAAGGAGGGGCGATGACCTGGCTCGCGCTCGGCGCGCTCGCCTTGCTGCTGATGTTCTGGGCCCTGTCCGCCTTCGCCCATGCGCCGGTTGCCTCGGTGAAGAAGGCGGTGGCCTGGATCGCCGGCGGGCTCGGCGCCGTGCTGCTCGTCGCGTTGCTGTTCAGCGGCCGCGGCCTTCAGGCTGTCTGGAGCCTCGCCTTCTTCGGGCCGCTGCTGGTGCAGGCCTGGCGGTCGTGGCGGACCGCGCGCACCTTCTCGCGCGGCGGGCAGGCCTCGGCGGGGCAGGAAAGCCGCGTCGTCACCGCGATGCTCGAGATGGTGCTGCACCACGACAGCGGGCGGATGACCGGGTCCGTGCTGCGCGGGCGCTTCGGCGGCGCCGACCTTGGCGACCTCGACCTTCCCTCGCTGCGCGCCCTGCTGGCGGAATGCGCGGCCGAGGATCCGGAGAGCGTGCCGCTGCTCGAGGCCTGGATCGACCGCAGCCACCCGGAATGGCGCGAGGCCGGGCCGACGGTCCCCGCCGAAGGCCCGATGACGCGCGCAGAGGCGCTGGCGATCCTCGGCCTCGCGGAAGGCGCAGGGGAGGAGGAGATCCGCGCCGCGCATCGCCGCCTGATGCGCGCCGCCCATCCCGACCAGGGCGGCAGCGCCTGGCTGGCGGCGCGGCTCAATGCCGCGCGCGACCTGCTGCTGGGGCACTGATCCGGGCGCTACCCCGACGAAACCCGCGCTGATACCTCAGAGCGGTTCCCGATCAGAGAGCGTGCTGCCCGGCCGTGGCGCCGGCCGATGGTGGGCGGCCAAGCGCCCTGCCTTTGGCTAGCCGCGGAAGTTGAACGTGTGGACATGGATCAGCAAGGCGTTTGCCTGCCGGCGGAAGATGCTGGTGACGTTGCCCAGGCGCTCGCCCCCCGCCTGCGGGAGGCTGACCGTATAGGTCCCCGCGGCCCAAGCCCCGTCCGGGTCGTAATACTGGAACTGGAAGCCGATGTTGCCGAAGCCCTGGTTGAACCGCCCCTTGTAGTTCTGCGCGATCGCCTGTCTGCCGATGACGATCGGCGCCGGGCCCATGAGGATGGCGTCCTCGGTGAAGAGGGCCCCGATCGCGTCGGCGTCATGGCGACCGTAGGCTTCAGAGAAGTTCCTGAAGAGGGCGTCGATGGCCTGCCGGTGGTCGCCCATCTGGGCATTCGCCATGGAGACGTGGCCGATGATCCCGCCGGGAATCGCCAACGCCAGAGCACGTCGCAACATGAGTTGCCTCCCGTCTTGGGGCTCCGGCGGCTGCACACTACCGCACCTCGGCGGGAAGGGGCGCATTTATGTTTCGAAGCCGGGACGTATCCGCTTCGGAGACGTTTCCGGTTCGACGGCCGGGTCTCCGCGACCTCGGTCACGTCCGCGCTCCATCGTGGCCGCGCCGCGCCCGGTGCGTCGCACCGGCCTTCCTCGCGTCGAGGCCGGCAGATCTTGAGCGGGGTCGCGCCCTACCGGTCGTCCCGCAACTGCGGATTGTCGAAGTCGGGCCGGCGGGCGCGGGCCAGCGCGGCGGCGAGCGCGTCGTTCAATGCCGCCTTCTCCTCCGCCGACAGGTCGCGGCCGATTTCCACCGCCAGGCCGCGGCTTGCGAGGCGCAGCACGCCGGCATGGGCGGGGTCTTCCTCATAGGTCAGGCGCGCCCAGTAGGGGTCGAGCACGACCTCCTCCTGCCGCCCGCGGGCGTCGGTACGGGCGATGCTGAGGCGCCCGGGCGTCAGCAGCAACACCTCCATCGCGCGGGCCGCGCCGCGTGCGTGCAGCACCACCAGCCCCAGCGCGAGACCGACCTCGAGGCCGAGGAAAGGCACGATCGGCCAGGCGCCGAGGGCGAGCAGCAGGCCCGCCACCAGCCCGGTGAAGCCGCAGAGCAGCGCCGCCAGCACGCGGAAGCCGCCCCGCGTGAAGGATCGTGGCGGCGTGCAGATGGCCTGGAACAGGATCTGGTCGGCGGGGGCTGCCATTGCAGGGAAACATAGGCGAGGATCGCGCCGACACCAGCCATGCCCACCAAGCCCGCCAAACCGAAGAAGCCCAACCATGGCAGCGCGCGCGACCCGCGCCGCGCCCGCCTGATGCCCCCCGCCCAGGCGGAAGCCTTCATCCGCGCCCTCGCGGTGGCGAATCCGGCCCCCGAGACGGAACTGACCTATTCCGACCCCTTCACGCTGCTGGTCGCCGTGGTGCTCTCCGCCCAGGCCACCGACGCGGCGGTGAATCGCTGCACACCCGCGCTCTTCGCCGCCGCGCCGACACCGGAGAAGATGGCCGCCCTGGGGGCGGATGGGGTTGCGCCCTACATCCGCACCATCGGTCTGTGGCAGGCCAAGGCGAGGAACGTCGCGGCACTGGCGCAGGCGCTGGTCGAGAAGCATGCCGGCGAGGTGCCGGGCGAGCGCGAAGCGCTGGAAGCCCTGCCCGGCGTCGGGCGCAAGACCGCGAACGTCGTGCTCAACGTCGCCTTCGGCCAGCACACCATGGCGGTGGACACGCACATCTTCCGCCTGGGCAACCGCTGCGGCCTCGCGCCCGGAAAGACGCCGCGGGAGGTCGAGGACATGCTGGTGAAGCGCTGCCCGCCCGACCTGCTGCGGGACGCGCATCACTGGCTGATCCTGCACGGGCGCTACGTGTGCAAGGCGCGCGCGCCGGAATGCTGGCGCTGCGTCGCGCGCGCCCATTGCAACTACCGCGACAAGGTTCTGGCACCGCCGGTGTGACCGGCAGGGAGAGAGACGACATGACCGAGCCCCTGTGGCGCCTGCCCGCGACCGAGCTCGCCGCCCGCTTCCGGCGGCGGGAGGCGACGCCGGGCGCGGCGCTGGAGGCTGTGCTCGCGCGCATCGCGGAGGCCAACCCGGCGGTGAACGCCTTCGCCACGCTGGACGAGCCCGGCGCGCGGGCTGCGGCGAAGGCCGCCGATGCGCGCTTCGCCGCGGGCGCTCCGCTCGGGCCGATGGACGGGCTGCCGGTCTCGATCAAGGACAACATCACCGTCGCCGGGCTGCGCTGCGCCTGGGGGTGCGAGCTGTATCTCGACTACGTGCCGGACGCCGACGAGACGCCGGTCGCGCGGCTGCGCGCGCAGGGGGCGGTGATCCTCGGCAAGACGAACGTCTCGGAATTCACCATGGGGCCTGGGCAATGCGCGACGCGCGCCTTCGGCGTCACGCGCAACCCATGGAACACGGCGCTGACGCCCGGCGCCTCGACCGGCGGCGGATCGGCGGCGGTGGCGTCCGGCATGGGGCCGTTGACCCTCGGCACCGATGGCGGCGGATCGATCCGGCGGCCGGCGAGCCATTGCGGCCTGCTCGGGCTGAAGCCGAGCGCCGGGCGCGTGGCGCGGCAGAACGGGCTGCCGGTGATCCTCCACGACTGCGAGGTGATCGGGCCGATCGCCCGCACCGTGGACGACCTGGCCCTGGCGCTCGCCGCCATCCAGGGGCCACTGGAGGAGGACCGGCTGTCCATCGGCGTGCCGGGACCGATGCAGGAGCCGTCGCCGCCGAATGGCATGCGCATCCTCTACGTGCCGCGCGTCGGGAACTGGACGGTGGATGGGCCGATCGCGGAATCCTGCGCGGACGCGGCGCGCGCCTGGGCGGCACTCGGCCACCAGGTCGAGGAAGGCGCGCTGCCGGTCGAACTCGACCTGTTCGACCGCCAGTGGCCGAACATCGGTGCCGCGGGCCTGGCCTGGCTGCTGCGCGGGCGCGAGTGGCGCGGCCACATCGGCGCCGTCTATGAGGAGATGATGGAGCGCGGCCAGCGCCTGACCGCCGCCGACTACATCGACGCCCTGGCCGCCTTCCGCGAGGTCCAGGCCCAGTTCGCCCGCGCCTTCCGGCAATGGGACCTGATCATGACGCCGTCCGCCGGCGCGCTGCCGTGGAAGGCGGAGGACCCCGGCCCGCCGCACCACCGTGCCTTCACCGGCATCGTCAACGCCGGCGGCCTGCCGGGCATGACCATCCCCTGCGCGCCTTCCGCCGATGGCCTGCCGATCGGATTCCAGCTCATCGCGCCCTTCGGCGGGGATTGGACGCTGGTCGCGATGGCCCGGCAGTTCGAGGTGGCGCATCCCTGGGCGCAGCGCCGGCCGGCCCTGTAGGGCAGATCCCGATCAGGTGGATTCGCCGGATCGGGTGAAGATGCTCGCGAACGCAGTTGCCTGGAGCGGCCGCGGCGAGCCGGTGCGAACGGAAACCGCTCCAGGCGTTCAGTTCAGCAGCACGCCGGCGTAGCCGCGTTCCGCGATCTCGTTCGCCCAGGAGCGATAGACCGGCGCGCTGCCGGTATAGCGGGCGACGATGCGCTTCTGCTTGCCGGCGACGTTAATGTTCACCCCGGTCATCCAGGAATCGACCTCCATGGACAGCTGGCCCCTGGCCACGTCCATGACGTGGTCCATCCATTTCGCGACGGCCTCCGGCCCGGCTTCCGCGCGCGTCATGCCGTTCCGCTGCATGTGGCGCAGCAGGGCGGTGACCCATTCGACGTTGAACTCGATCGAACGCGGGATGTTGCCGAGCGCATTGTGCGGGCCGAGCAGCGTGAACAGGTTCGGGAACCCGTCCTGCAGCATGCCGACGAGCGAAGTCGCGCCGTCCTTCCACATCTCCTTCAGCGTCACGCCGTCGCGGCCGCGGAACTCGATGCGGTCGAAGGCGCCGCGCAGCGCGTCGAAGCCGGTGGCGTAGATGATGATGTCGAATTCGTATTCCGCATCGCTGGTGCGCAGGCCGGCCGGGGTGATGCGTTCGATCGTCGTCGCCTTGGTGTCCACCAGCGTGACGTTGGGCTGGTTGTAGACTTCGTAGTAGCGGGTCTCGAGCGGCACGCGCCGCGTGCCGAAGCCGTGGTTCTTCGGGATCAGCAGCTCCGCGATCTTCGGGTCCTTCACGCGCTGGCGGATCTTCTTCGCGACGAAGCGGGAAACCTCCTCGTTCGCCGCGCGGTCGGTCAGCATGTCCTTGAAGTTGCCCACCCAGATGCCGAAGCCGCGTTCGGAATAGAGCTGCTCGAGGAAGGCCTCGCGTTCCTCCGCGCTCACGTCGAAGGTGTTGCGCGGGTCGGGCGTGTGCAGGAAGCAGGAGAAGGTTTCCTGGCAGCGCTGGAAGATCGCGTCGTAGCGGGTGCGGATCTCCTCCATCTCCTCCGCGCCGATCTTCCCGTTGTGCAGCGGCGCGCACCAGTTGGGCGTGCGCTGGAAGACGGTGAGTTGCGCCGCGGTCTTTGCGACCTCCTGGATGGTCTGCACGCCGGAGGCGCCGGTGCCGATGACGGCGACGCGCTTGCCGGCGAAATCCACTTCCTCCTTCGGCCAGAGGCCGGTGTGGAAGGATTGGCCGAGGAAGTCGTCGATCCCCGGGAAGCCCGGCATGGTCGGCGTGGAGAGCACGCCGATCGCCGTGACCAGATAGCGCGAGCGGTGCCGGCTGCCGTCCTCGAGTTCGACGGTCCAGGTGCCGTTCGCGTCATCCCAGGTCGCGGCCTTCACGCGTGCGCCGAACCGGATGTCGCGGCGGAGGTCGTACTTGTCGGCGACCAGGTTCAGGTAGCGCTCGGTCTCGGGCTGCGGCGCGAAGTGCTCGGTCCAGTTCCATTCCTTCAGCAGGTCCTTGTCGAAGGAATAGCCGTAGGAATAGCTCTCGGAATCGAAACGGCAGCCCGGGTAGCGGTTCCAGTACCAGGTGCCGCCAACGCCGGTGCCGGCTTCGAAGACGCGCGTCTTCAGGCCCAGTTCGCGCAGGCGGATCAGTTGGTAGAGGCCGGACATGCCGGCGCCGATGATGACGGCGTCGAAGATCTCGGTCGCTGCGGCGAGGCCGGTCGGGGCTGCTGACATGAAGCGGACGATTCCCCTCGGTCGTTGATGGTTGCGGCGGCTCGGCGCTGCCACGGGCATGGCGCCTGGCGCCCCGCCGGCCGAGGCGCACTGACCTGATCACGGATCGCGACGGGGCCGGCCGTGCGCTTCGCGGAAAGGCTGCGCGGCGAAGGCCGGCAGGGTCAAGGTGCCGCGCGGCTGCGAAGGCCGCGTCAGGACGCGCCGAGCCAAAGGCGCGGGTCGAAGGCGAAGGGATCCAGGCTTTCGATGCGCGCCGCCTCGGCCGCCGGATGGGCCGGGTTCAGCAGCAGGTTGCGGGCGGCCGGGACGATGACGGAGGGGACACTCAAGACAGGCGACCGGGCTTCGGCCAACCAGGCATCGCCGGCCGCGCGGGGGTCGTCAGGCAGGGTGCCGAGCGTCTCCACCGGTTCGGGCAGGAAGGCGCGCATCAGCACATAGTCCATGGGCAGGAGTTCCGGCGGCAGGTCGAGGTGGACCCGCACCTCCAGCACCGCCAGCGCCGGGTGATCGGCGAAATAGACGACGCGCCGGCCAGGGCTGTTCCATCGCCCGCCGAAACGGCGCGCGCCTTCCCCGGAGAGGTCGGCGAAGGGCCGGCGGACCAGGCGCCAGCCGGTCAGGCCGCGATCCCGTGCGCGATGCGGCCGAGCAGGGCCTCGACCTGGCGGGCGCCGACCTCGGTGTCGAGCAGGTCGAGCGGCGCCTCCCCACCCAGCGCGGTGGTGGGCCGGCGCAGCCAGATGCCGGCGCGGTTGCGGTCGGCGAAGGTCGTCTCGGCTTCCTCGACGACGCGCAGGACGCGGAGCAGCCGGTCGGACTGGTCCGGCGTCAGCCGTCCCTTCAAGCGGCGATGGGCCAGCGTCTTGCGGGGGATGGCGAGGCGGTCGAGCTCGGCGGCCGTGACCCGGCCGGAGGCCAGCGCGTCATCCACCGCCGCAACCGGCAGGCCGGCGCGGACGGCGGCGATCAACTCGGGGGTGGGGGCGTCGAGGGCGAAGGCGGACATGGCGATATGCACTTACCAGATAGGCATATGCCCAAGCCAGAACAATCCAGGTTGAAAGGCGTGGCTGAATGCAATCCTGGATCGTAACGAATTTACTGGTAGCCGGAGGGCCTCCGGCCTAGGCTTCGGCCTGCGCGGATCGCAGCTGGCTTGGCGTTGCCCGGATGCGGCGACTTGCAGGGTGCTTGGCGGCAGGCGCTGCGCTCACGCAGGAAGCCCATGCGGGCCGGTCACCTCCGTCTCGCCGGGCTGCGTGCCGGCACCTGTCGCGATCCGCCTTCGGCTTGCCGGGTTGAGCCGCCGGCATCGTGCGGTCGGGCCCGGACCGTGACCGGGCCCACTTCCCGTGCCGCCGGGCATGGGCGGCGACAAAGCGTCGTGCGGACGCCGGCATCTGTTCGTCGTCCGCGTTTCGGAGGAGAGCAGGACCATGTCGAAGCCCAAGCAGTCCAAAGGAAACGACCATCCTGCCCCGGGTGACGGGCACTACTGGGACGACGGGGAAAAGATCCACGGTGGGAACCGTGACGACTGCTTCACCGTGCATGGTGACTGCGACACGGTGTTCGGCGGGAACGGCGACGACCGGATCGTGGTGATCGGCGACCGCAACGTCGCGTTCGGCGAGAATGGCAAGGATGTCCTGATCGCCTTCGGCGACTGGAATCGGCTGGATGGCGGCAACGGCAACGACAACCTGACTGCCCGCGGGGACGACAACCGGCTGTTCGGCGGCAATGGCACGGACTGCCTGGTCGCGGTTGGCGAAGGCAACCGGCTCTATGGCGGCAATGGCGTCGATCGGCTGACGAGCGTGAGCAGCGGCGGCTTCTTCGAGACGGGCGAGGGCAATGTCCTCAATGGCGGCCAGGGCTTCGACGTCTTCGTCCTGCGCAACCAGAGCGACCTGCGCGTCGTCAACGACGAGGTGCACCACGCCTTCTTCCCGCCCTTCTTCGGCGAGGGCGTCGTCAGCCGCGGCGACATCATCCGCGGCGTGATGGACGAGATCACCGACTATCGCGCCGGCGAGCGCATCGTCATCGGCGCGAAGCAGGAGGCGCATGGGCCGATCGAGCTGGACGACTTCGCGCCCAACCACAAGCACCTGGAACTTGGGGATGGCGAATATGCCTTCATCCGCGGCGACCTGATCGCGGACGGCACCTTCGAGGTGGACCGCACCGGCGGGGACCTGTTGCTCGTCTATGATGCGAGCGGCGGAGGCGATGCGCTGTTCCTGCAGGGCGCCGTGGTCCTGCATGGCGTGACGAATCCGGATTCCGTCTTCGTCTGCTGACGCGCCGGGGTGAACCCGGTCCCGAAGGTCCAGGAAACTGAGTTTCCTGGCGGTGGGAGCGCGAGGGAGGCGGCGCCTCCCTCGCATTCAGTGGGCCATTCGATCCACGCCTCCGGGTGCTCGGCCGCTCTGCGGCCTGCGCCCTTCGGTGATCGGATGGATCACGCCGCCTCGGATTCCGCCCGGCGCGCGTGCTTCTTCCGCTCATGCGGGTCGAGGTAGCGCTTGCGCAGCCGCACGGCCGACGGCGTCACCTCCACCAGCTCGTCGTCCTCGATGTAGGCGATGGCCTGTTCCAGCGACATGCGCCGCGGCGGAATGAGAAGCAGCGCCTCGTCCTTGCCGGCGGCGCGGATGTTGGTGAGCTTCTTTTCCTTGATCGGGTTCACGTCGAGGTCGTTGTCGCGCGAGTTCTCGCCGAGGATGAGCCCGACATAGACCTTCTCGCCCGGGTTCACGAACAGCGTGCCGCGTTCCTGCAGGTAGAACAGCGCGTACTGCACCGCCTCCCCGTCCGCGTTGCTGATCAGCGACCCGTTGCGCCGGCCCTCGATGTGCCCGGCCCAGGGCTGATAGCCCAGGAACAGCCGGTTCATCATGCCGGTGCCCCGCGTGTCCGTCAGGAATTCGCCGTGGTAGCCGATGAGGCCGCGCGAGGGGATGTGGAAGGTCAGCCGCACCTTGCCGCCGCCGGACGGCCGCATGTCCTGCATCTGGCCCTTGCGGAGAGACATCTTCTCGACGACGACGCCCGAATAGGTCTCGTCAACGTCGATCAGGCATTCCTCGTAGGGCTCCTCGCGCTCGCCCGTCTCCTCGTTGTTGCGCGTGAGCACGCGAGGACGGCCGATGGTCAGCTCGAATCCCTCGCGGCGCATCGTCTCGATCAGCACGCCGAGCTGGAGTTCGCCGCGGCCGGCCACCTCGAAGGCGTCCACTTCGTCGGACACCTTCACCTTGATGGCGACGTTGCCCTCGGTCTCCTTGAACAGGCGGTCGCGGATCTGGCGGGAGGTGACCTTCTTGCCCTCGCGGCCGCCGAGCGGGCCGTCATTGATGCGGAAGGTCATGGCGAGGGTCGGTGGATCGACCGGCAGCGCGGGCAGCGGCGCGGCCACTTCCGGCGCGGCGATGGTGTCCGGGATGGTGGCGTCGGACAGGCCGGCGATGGCGATGATGTCGCCCGCATGGACTTCATCGACCGGCACGCGATCGAGGCCGGAGAAGGTCATCAGCTTGGTCAGGCGGCCGGTTTCGACCACGGTGCCGTCCTGGCGCAGCACGCGGACGGGCATGTTCAGCTTGGCGACGCCCTGCGCCACGCGGCCGGTCAGGATGCGGCCGAGGAAGTTGTCGGATTCGAGGATCGTCGCGTTCATCGCGAAGGGGGCCTCGAAATCCACCTGCGGCGCCGGCACATGCGACAGGATCAGGTCGAACATCGCCGAGAGATCCTTGCGCGGACCATCCAGCGAAGTGTCTGCCCAGCCCTGCCGGCCCGAGGCGAAGAGGGTGTGGAAGTCGAGCTGCTCGTCCGTCGCGCCGAGGGCTGCGAACAGGTCGAAGACCTCGTCATGCACCTCGTGCGGGCGCGCGTCCTGGCGGTCCACCTTGTTGATGACGACGATCGGCTTCAGGCCACGGGCCAGCGCCTTGGTCAGCACGAACTTGGTCTGCGGCAGCGGGCCCTCGGCGGCGTCGCAGAGCACGATGGCGCCGTCCACCATGGACAGGATGCGCTCCACCTCGCCGCCGAAATCGGCGTGGCCGGGCGTGTCCACGATGTTGATCTTCACGCCCTTCCATTCCACCGCGGTGGACTTGGCGAGGATGGTGATGCCGCGCTCGCGCTCGATGTCGTTGCGGTCCATCGCCCGTTCGGCGACGTGCTGGTGCGCGCGGAATGCGCCGCCCTGCTTGAGAAGCTGATCCACCAGCGTGGTCTTGCCATGGTCAACGTGCGCGATGATCGCGACGTTGCGGATTTCGGCGGCGCTCATGCCCGCTCTCTCCTCGATATGTGCGCCCGTGCGGGCCCTGCCGCACGGACGGCCGCGCCCCTGCCCCGTTCGTGGGCGCGCGACGCTGCACATGGTCGGGCGGATTGTTGCGGCGCACACATAGAGCCTCGGCGCGCGGAAGGCTAGGAAAAAAGCCTTGCCTTCCGCGCATGGCGGCCCGCGGCGGGGGAACGGGGGATGTCGCCGCGGGCCGCCTCGTGATGGCACCGCGCGGGGCGGTGGGGGGAGTTCAGGCGCCCCGCGCGGCCGCCGTCACAGCCCCTGGGCCCGGGACTGGCTGGCCGCCTCGGCGATCAGCATGGCTGCCGTCGAGGCATCCCGGCGCGCGATGGCGGCGCGGGCCTCGGCCATGCGGGCCACCGGCCCTTCGCGCATCGGCGTGGTTTCGGTGCCCGCGATGGTCGAACGCGTCAGGACCTGCGTCTCGGCTCGCTCGAGCAACTCGTTCGCGAGCGGCAGGCGGCCCTGCCGTGCGGCCTGCTCGGCCCGGAGCAGCAGGGAATCCACCTCGTGGGTCCCGATTGCATCAGCCTGCGCCGCGACCGGGTCGCCGCCATTCAGCGGCGAGTTGCCCGGTACTCCCTGCGCCAGGACCGGCACGGCGGCCAGTCCGAGACCAAAGATGGCGAGGCGAATTGCGGCATCCCGCATGATGTCCTCCTCTCTCTGTTGGACATCATGATGAACGTTTTGAATCGGGCATTCGGATGTCCCCAAGATCAGGAGAGGCGATTAAATTAACGTGATTGGGCCGGCGGCCTCGCGGAACAGAATCCACTGCAGCGAATCATGGCGCGGACTGTCGCAAAAATGGGATTGCTTGTGCGATGATCGCAAGGGTCGCGAAACCCGCGCCCGCGAGGAAGGTGCCGGCCGGGCCCACCAGGTCCCACAGCCCCCCGGCCAGCAGGCTCGCCACCAGCAACGCAGCGCCGGTCACGAGGTTGAGCAGCCCGAAGGCCGTGCCGCGCAATTCCGCCGGCGCGGTGTCGGCGACCATGGCGGCAAGGATCCCCTGGGTCAGGCCCATGTGCAGCCCCCACAGGGCCACCCCGGCCGCCACGCCGGCCAGCCCCGGCGCGAGCGCCAGCGCGAGGTCGCCCGCCACCAGCACCACCAGGCCGAGGGTCAGCAAAAGCCGCCGGTCCATGCGGTCGGAGAGCACCCCGGCCGGATAGGCGGACAGCGCATAGACCACGCTCATCAGCACCATCACGGCGGGGGCGAGCGCCGCCGGCAGTCCGGCATCGAGGGCGCGCAGCACCAGGAACGCCTCGCTGAAGCGGGCCAGGGTGAAGACCGTGGCGATCGCGATCACCGCCCAGTAGGCGCGCGGCAGCAGCGAGACCTCCGCCCGCGAAAGCGGCGCCCGCACCTGGCGCAGTCCGTCCGGCCGCGGCGGTTCCCGCACCGCGAGGACGATCAGCGCGAAGGCTCCGAAAGCCGGCAGCACGGCGACCCAGAAGACCGCGCGGTAGTCGTCCGCCGTCGCCCACATCAGCAGGATGGCCAGCAGCGGCCCGACGAAGCCGCCGACTGTGTCCAGAGTCTGGCGCAGGCCGAAGGCGGCGCCACGCAGGTCAGGCGGCGTCAGGTCCGCCACCAGGGCGTCACGTGGCGCGCCGCGGATGCCCTTTCCGACACGGTCCACGAAGCGCGCGCCCACCAGCCAGGAGAGCGATGCGGCAAGCGGAAAGACCGGCTTGGTCACCGCCGCCAGCCCATATCCGGCCGCCGCCAGCCATTTGCGGTTGCCCAGCCGGTCCGACAGAGCGCCGGAGAAGACCTTCACGATGGCGGCCGTCGCCTCGGCGATGCCCTCGATGACGCCGACCGCGATCACCGGCGTGCCGAGCACCGCGACCATGTAGATCGGCAGCAGCGCGTGGATCATCTCCGAGGAGATGTCCATCAGCATGGAGACGAAGCCGAGCGTCCAGACGCCTGGCGGGATCCGCGCCAGCGTGCCGGAGGACGGCGGGGGGAAGGTCGTCACGCGCAGCCCCTTTCCATCGGGGAGCCGGCGTCACGGGCGAGGGGGAGTCCGGGCGCACCGCACGGCCCGGCGTCCATGCCGGCTCCGCAGGAGTCATCAGCCCCATCGCGGGGGGGGCGGGTGGCGGGGGACTCCATCCCCATCGGACGCCGAAAGGCTATGCCCGGCGCGGCCGCGCGCGCAAGCGCGACGGTCAGCCGAGCGCCGCCGCCACGCCCCTCGGCCCGCCCGCCACCAGCGCCTTGAGATCCGCCTGCGGCCGGGCGCCGAAATGGGAGATCGCCTCCGCCGCCGCGACCGAGGCCCAGCGCCCGCATTCGGGCAGCGCCTGCCCGGCGGTCAGCGCGGCGAGGAAGCCCGCGGCATAGGCATCCCCCGCGCCGGTCGTATCCAGCACCTTGGCCGGCACGGCGGCGATGGCGTGGGTCTCGGCCCCGGCGAGGATGACGCTGCCCTGTTCGCTGCGCGTCAGCGCGGCCAGGGCGACGTCCCCGCGCGCGGCGGCGGCGGCCTCCTCGAAGGAGCTCGCGTGGTAGAGGGCGCGGATCTCCGCCTCGTTGGCGAAGAGGATGTCGGCCTCGTCGCGGACGAAGGCGAGGAAGGCGTCGCGATGGCGCTCGACGCAGAAGGGGTCGGAGAGGGTGATCGCCACCTTGCGCCCGGCGGCGTGCGCGATGCGCGCGGCGGCGCGGAAGGCGGCCTGCGCCTCCGGCGGGTCGAAGAGGTAGCCCTCGAGATACGTCACCTGCGCGCCGGCGACCGCGACCGGATCGACATCCTTCTCCCCGAAGGTCACGCAGGCGCCGAGGAAGGTGTTCATCGTCCGCTGCCCGTCCGGCGCCACCAGGATCAGGCAGCGCGCGGTGGGCGCGCCGCCCTTCAGCGGCGCGGTCGGGAAATGCACGCCGGCGGCCGTGATGTCGTGGCGGAAGACCTGGCCCAGCGCATCGTCCGCCACCTTGCCGAGGTACCCGACCTTCGCCCCCAGCGCCGCCGCGGCCGCGCAGGTGTTGGCGGCCGAGCCGCCGCTGCTTTCCACGCCCGGCCCCATGTCGGCGTAGATGCGTTCGGCATCTTCCGGCCCGATCAGCGCCATGCCGCCCTTGGCCATGCCGTGGCGGGCGAGGAAGGTGTCCTCCGCCCGCGCCAGCACGTCCACGATGGCATTGCCGATGCCGAGGATGTCGAGGGTGGTCATTGGATCCGGGCCTTCCTGCGTGATCGCCGCCGCATAGCCTGCCGCCCCGCGGAGGAAAACCTCCCTCCCGGGACGGTGCCCCCCAAGAACCCAAAGAAGGTCGGGGGGTTCGGGGGGAAGTTCCCTTCCCCCCCGACCTTTCGTCACGGCGCCACCAGCATCACCCACAGCGGCAGCGTGACGATGGAGGCGATATGCTCCGTCGTCGTGATCGCCGCCATCAGCGGCGCGTCCCCACCCATCGCGCGTGCCATGACGTAGGATGTCGCCGCCGTCGGCAGCGCCATGAAGACCACGGCCACCGCGGTGGCCAGAGGCGGCACGCCGAAGGCCGTGCACAGCGCCCAGGTGACGGCCGGCATGACGAGCAGCTTGACCACCCCCGTCACCGCCTGGGTGCCCACGCGGTCGGAGAAGGATTGCAGCGACAGCGCCGCGCCGACGCAGAGCAGCCCGAGCGCCACCGAGGCGCGCCCCAGCACCTGCACCGTCGGCGCGATGCCCGGCGGCAGGCCGCCCAGCGCCGCGACGCCGAAGCCGGCCAGCACGGCGATCAGCAGTGGGTTGAGCGCGATCTGCCGCAGCACCGCCAGTGGCCGCGGCGGCCCGCGCTTGCCGTCGAAGGCGAAGGCCAGCGTCGTCACCACCTGCACGAAGGGCACGATGATGCCCGTCGCCACCGCGCCGAAGCCGGTGCCGGGCGCGCCGAACAGCGCGCCGACGATGGCGAAGCCCATCAGGTTGTTGAAGCGGATGCCGCCCTGGAGCACCGAGGTCATGGCCGCATGCCCATGCCCGAGCAGCCGCGCCAGCAGCACGGAAACCACCGTGCCGAGTCCCAGCGACAGCCAGATCGCCCCCGCGATCCGCCCGAGCGGCAGTTCCGCCAGGTTCAGGGGCGCCAGCGCCGCGACGATCAGCGAGGGCAGCAGCACCCAGTAGATCAGCCGCTCCATTCCCGCCCAGACGGTGTCGTCGCGCAGCAGGCGCCGCTTCAGCAGCGCCCCCAGCGCGAGCAGCGCGAAGGCGGGCACGAAGGCGTCGAGCCAGGCACTCATGCGGATGTCGGGCGCGGAGATTCGCCCCGCGGGTGGGGCAGGCTCAGGCGCGCCGGCCCGGCCCGGAGGATCCCGCGATGGCTGACAGGCAGGCTGCCTCCGTCACGCCTTCTGCCGCGCCATGCGCGCGCGCGGCGGCGTGGGCGACCAGCAGCCCCGTGCCCTGGGGATAGAGAATGATGTCCAGCCGGCAATTCGGCGCCTCGTAGAGCCAGATTTCAGCGCCGCCTTCCGGCCGGCGCAGCGCGGGGTCGCCCAGCATCCGCCGCACTTCCCCCGCCTGGGCGCCGAGCAGCGCCGCCGCC
>NZ_JAAEDM010000094.1 GCF_018129065.1 Neoroseomonas soli
CGGTCCGCCACGGCCGCGCGCGCGGCCGTGGCCGCCCGTGCCGAGCCGACCGCGGTGCCGGCCGCAGCCATCAGGGCGGAAGGCGGCCGCGGCGCAACGCCCACCTGCGCGAAGCCCTGGTCCAGCAGCGCCCCCATGTGCCGGTCGCGCTCGACCCAGGAGGAACCGCCCATGGTCACGCCCACCAGCCGCACGCCGTCGCGCATCGCCGAGGTGACGATGTTGAAGCCGGAATCGCGGATGAAGCCGGTCTTGATGCCGTCCGCACCGTCGTAGTCGCCGAGCATACGGTTGTGGTTGCGGATCGTCTGCCGCCCCCAGGCGAAGTGGACCGTGCTGAAGTAGTGGTAGCGGTTCGGGAAATCCCGGAACAGCCGCAGGCCGAGCGTCGCCATGTCCCGCGCCGTGGTCACGTTGTCCGGGTCCGGCAGGCCGGAGGCGTTGCGGAAGGTGGTGCGCGTCATGCCGATGGAGCGGGCGCGGAGCGTCATCTGCTGGGCGAAGCGTTCCTCGCTGCCGGCCAGGTGCTCGCCGACGGCGGAGGCGACGTCGTTGGCGCTCTTGGTCACCAGGGCGAGGATCGCCTGCTCGGCGGTCAGGGTGGCGCCGATCGGCAGGCCGAGCTTCGAGGGCGGGCGGGAGGCGGCCTCCTCGCTCATGCGGATGGGGGTGCTGAGCTGCACGCGGCCGTCGCGCAGGGCCTCGAACAGCATGTAGAGCGTCATCATCTTGGTCAGCGAGGCGGGGTAGCGCTGCTCGTCCGGGTTGGCCGCGATCAGCGCATTGCCGTTGCGGGCGTCGAGCACGATCGCGGCATAGCGGTCGCTGCCAATCTGCGCGGCAGCCGGCCCGGGCCGCAGCCAGAGGCCCAGCGCGGCGAGAATCGCGATCGCCGCCAGCCCGAACGGACTTGGCGCGCGCTTCGCGGCGCGGGTTGGCGTCATGCGGAATCCCCCTCCTGCCCGGTTCGCCCGGGGGCGCCGTAGCACCGTGGCGCGAGGATAGCCACGGCGGGCCGGCAGCGTCCAGACGAAAGCAGCGGCGAGTTCGTTGCCCCGCAATGGCTTACGAAGCCTTGTTGCGAGCCGCGCTGATCGGCCGGGCGGAGGCGGAACATGACGTTTTCGTCATGTCATTGTGCAGTGCAAAAAATGCTTGCGATCGGTTCACGGCCCCGTCTAAAGACTGCTCATGTTGCAGCGCAGCAAAGCGGCTCGGACTTCCGGGCCGGCCAAACGGAACGGGGCCATCGAGGTGCCCGTCGTCGACACGGAAAAGGACGAGACCATGGCTGAGATCAAGACGACCGACGTGAAGAAGATCGCGACCGAGGGCGCCGCCCAGGCGCAGAAGTTCGTGACGGAAGGCGCGGCGCAGGCCCGCGTGGCGATGGAGAAGAGCATGGAACAGGTCAGCAAGGGCGCCGAGGGTCTGATGAAGGCCGCCGAGGAAGCCGCTGAGTTCGGCCGCGGCAACGTCGAGGCCTTCACCAAGGCGGCGCAGACCTGGGCGGTCGGCACGCAGGAGCTCGCCCGTCAGGCGATGGCCCTGGCCCAGGGCCTGACCGACCACAGCCTCGAAGGTGCCAAGGCCCTCGCCGGCGTGAAGAGCCTGAACGAGGCCGCCGAGATCCAGGCGAAGTTCGCCAAGTCCGCGCTGGACAAGGCCGTCGCCGAGTCCGCGAAGATGCAGGAAGCGGTCTTCAAGCTGGCCGAGCAGGCCGCGGCGCCGATCAGCGCCCGCATGACCGTCGCCATGGAGAAGATGGCGAAGCCGATCGCGGCCTGATCCGGCCCGGGACTGGGTCGTCCCCGCCGACTACCCCTCCCCTCCCTGGCGGGGGCGGCCCCCGAAGGGCCCGGTTCCCGGTCCTGTCCCGCGCAAGCGGCGGCAGGCCGGGGGCCGGGCCTTTCTTCGTTTCCGCCTCTCGTTGCATTACATGCGGCACAATATGTTGCCGGAACGCGGTCGGCCCTTCACCTCGCACCGCACGCTCCGATATCCTGCCATGCGGCCCGGCGGGTTGCCGTTCGGGCCAAGGGAACCGACTTCAGCGACCATGAGCGATCAGGACAAGCGCCCGGGGACTGGGCAGAACGGTGGCGAAGGCCCGCAGACCGGGGTCGTCGTCAAGACGCGCCCGCGGACCAAGAAGCCCGCCATGTACAAGGTGCTGATGCTCAACGACGACTACACGCCGATGGAGTTCGTCGTTCACGTGCTGGAACGCTTCTTCCAGAAGAACCGGGAAGAGGCGACGCGCATCATGCTGCACGTGCACAGGCGTGGCGTCGGCGTCTGCGGCGTCTTCACCTATGAGGTCGCCGAGACCAAGGTCACGCAGGTGATGGACCTGGCGCGCCAGAACCAGCACCCGCTTCAGTGCACGATCGAGAAGGAATGAGGGCGGGGGTCGCAGAACCCCGAAGAGAGGCCCACATCACGACCGGATACCTGGTGCCGCGTCCGCCCGACGAGGCCGGCGCGCCATCCATAGGGGAGCGTCACTGATATGCTGTCCCGCAACCTCGAGCAGACGCTCCACCGGGCCCTGGCCCTGGCCAGCGAGCGCCGGCACGAATACGCGACACTCGAGCACCTGCTGCTCGCCCTGGGCGACGACCAGGACGCGGCCACCGTGCTGCGCGCCTGCGGGGTCGACCTCGACCGCCTGAAGCGCGACCTGACCGAGTTCCTCGACAAGGACCTCGCGGGCCTGGTGACCGAGCGCGGCGGCGACCCGAAGCCGACCGCAGGCTTCCAGCGCGTGGTCCAGCGCGCGGCGATCCACGTCCAGTCCTCCGGCCGCGACGAGGTGACCGGCGCCAACGTGCTGGTCGCGCTGTTCTCCGAACGCGAAAGCCACGCCGTCTACTTCCTGCAGCTGCAGGACATGACGCGGCTCGATGCGGTGAACTTCATCAGCCACGGCATCGCCAAGGCGCCGGGGCGGTCGCAGCCGCGGCCCGTGCAGGGCTCCACACCCTCCCCCGAAGAAGGCCAGGAGAAGGAGGAGAAGCCTCGTGGCGGACGTGGGCAGGACGCGCTGTCGAACTACTGCGTCAACCTCAACAGGAAGGCGCAGCAGGGCAAGATCGACCCGCTGATCGGGCGCGATCCCGAGATCGAGCGCACCATCCAGATCCTCTGCCGGCGCACCAAGAACAACCCGCTCTATGTGGGTGATCCGGGCGTGGGCAAGACGGCGATCGCGGAAGGCCTGGCCAAGCGCATCGTCGAGGGCGACGTGCCCGAGGTGCTGCTCAAGTCCACCATCTTCGCGCTGGACATGGGCAGCCTGCTCGCCGGCACGCGCTACCGCGGCGATTTCGAGGAGCGGCTGAAGGCCGTTGTCCAGGAACTGGAGAACCAGGCCGGCTCGATCCTCTTCATCGACGAGATCCACACCGTCATCGGCGCGGGCGCGACGTCCGGCGGCGCGATGGATGCATCGAACCTGCTGAAGCCGGCGCTGGCACAGGGCACGCTGCGCTGCATCGGGTCCACGACCTACAAGGAATACCGCAACTACTTCGAGAAGGACCGCGCCCTGGTCCGCCGCTTCCAGAAGATCGACGTCAACGAGCCGACGGTCGAGGATTCGGTGAAGATCCTGCAGGGCCTCAAGGCGAACTACGAGAAGCACCACAAGGTGCGCTACACGCCCGAGGCGATCCGCGCGGCGGTGGAGCTTTCCGCCAAGTACATCCACGACCGCAAGCTGCCCGACAAGGCGATCGACGTGATCGACGAGGTCGGCGCGTCCCGCATGCTGCTGCCGGAGAACAAGCGGCGGAAGACGGTCACGCTGAAGGATGTCGAGGACATCGTCGCCAAGATCGCGCGCATCCCGCCGAAGTCGGTCTCGACCGACGACCGCGAGCAGCTGCGCAACCTCGAGCGCGACCTGAAGGCGATGGTCTTCGGCCAGGACAAGGCGATCGACGCGCTCTCGGCCGCGATCAAGCTGGCACGCGCCGGCCTGCGCGACCCCGAGAAGCCGATCGGCAACTACCTGTTCTCCGGCCCGACCGGCGTCGGCAAGACCGAGGTCGCGAAGCAGCTCGCCAAGACCCTCGGCATCGAGCTGATCCGCTTCGACATGTCGGAATACATGGAACGGCACAGCGTCAGCCGGCTGATCGGCGCGCCGCCGGGCTATGTCGGCTTCGACCAGGGCGGGTTGCTGACCGATGCGATCGACCAGCACCCGCATGCCGTGCTGCTGCTCGATGAGATCGAGAAGGCGCACCAGGACCTGTTCAACATCCTGCTGCAGGTGATGGACCACGGGAAGCTGACCGACCACAACGGCAAGACCGTGGACTTCCGCAACGTCATCCTCATCATGACGACGAATGCGGGTGCCGCCGACATGGCGAAGGCGACCATCGGGTTCGAGCGCGAGACGCGCGTCGGCGAGGACGAGGATGCGATCAAGCGCCTCTTCACGCCGGAATTCCGCAACCGCCTCGATGCCGTCGTCGGCTTCGCCGCGCTGACACCGGAGATCGTCGGCCGCGTGGTCGAGAAGTTCGTCATGCAGCTCGAGGCGCAGCTCGCCGACCGCAACGTGACGATCGAACTGAGCAGCGCGGCGAAGGAATGGCTGGCCGAACGCGGCTACGACCCGCTCTACGGCGCGCGGCCGCTGGCCCGCGTGATCCAGGAGCACGTGAAGAAGCCGCTCGCCGAGGAACTGTTGTTCGGCAAGCTGACCAAGGGCGGCGCGGTGAAGGTCGGCCTCAAGGACGGCGTGCTGACCTTCGACATCATGGAGTCGGCCCCGCCCGCCCTGCCCAAGCCCGAGGAAGGCGAAGGCGATGCGGAACGCGAGCCCGAGACGGCGGAATGACGCACCCGGCCACGACGGCGCTGCTCGTCGTGGATGTCCAGAACGACTTCTGCACCGGCGGCGCGCTCGGCGTGCCGCATGGTGAGGACATCGTCCCGCTGATCAACGCGATCGTCCCGCATTACGGGACGGTCGTGGTGACGCAGGACTGGCATCCGGCGGACCATGCATCCTTCGCCTCCCAGCATCCGGGGCGGAAGCCCTTCGAGACGGTGGCGATGCCCTACGGTCCGCAGGTGCTGTGGCCGGACCATTGCGTCATGGGCAGCCTCGGTGCGGCGCTGCACGACGATCTCGACACGACGCGCGCGCAACTCATGCTGCGCAAGGGCTGCCACCGGGCCGTCGATTCCTACTCGGCGATGCTCGAAGCCGATCGCGTGACGCGCACGGGCCTCGACGGCTGGCTGACCGCGCGCGGCATCACGGAGGTGCATGTCTGCGGCCTGGCGACGGATTTCTGCGTCGCCTGGACGGCGATGGACGCGCGGCGCTTCGGCTTCGGCGCGACCGTCATCGCCGATGCCTGCCGCGCCATCGACCTCGACGGCAGCCTCGCGCGCGCCTGGGCCGAGATGGCGGCAGCAGGGGTGCGGCGCGTGGCGGCGGCGGATATGCTCGCGGCCTGACGGCGCGATCCCGCGCCGCAAGGCAGGGGACGCCGACATGAGTGCGATCAAGGACTGGCCCGCCTATTCCGCCGCGCTGCGGGAACGCGGCAAGGAACTCGGGCAGTTGCACCCGGAAATCGTGAAGGGCTTCGTCGCGCTGAACAACGGCGCGGCGAAGACGCAGCATCTCGATGCCAAGACGCGGGAACTGATCTCGATTGCGGTCGCAATCACCACGCGCTGCGAGGGCTGCATGGACGCACATGTGCGCAAGGCGATGGCGGCCGGCGCGAGCAAGGAGGAGATCGCGGAGGCGCTCGGCGTGGCGATCGCGCTGAACGCGGGCGCGGCCTTCACCTATGCGCTGCATGCGCTGGACCGGGCGGGGGAAGGCGCCTGACGGCGCCTTCTACACCAACGCCTTCCGCGCCACCTCCAGCGCCGCCTTCTCCTCCTTCGTCACCTTCGGGTAGTGGAGGTCCAGCGCCTCCAGTGCCTCGACGATCGCCGCCACCACCGCGAGCCGCGTGAACCACTTCTGGTCCGCGGGCACCACGAACCACGGCGCATGCGGGGCGGCGGTGGCGCGTATCGCGGCATCGTAGGCCTTCATATAGGCGTCCCAGTGCGCGCGCTCGGCGACGTCGCCCGCCGAGAACTTCCAGTTCTTCTCCGGCTCCTCGATGCGCGCGAGGAAGCGGCGCTTCTGCTCCGCCTTGCTGACATTGAGGAAGAACTTCAGCACCACCGTGCCCTGCCGCGCGAGGTAGCGCTCATAGGCCGCGATGTCCTCGAGCCTTTCGTCCCAGATGTTCTTGCCGATCACGGGCGGCGGCAGCTTCTCGCCCCCCAGGATGTGCGGATGCACGCGCACCACCAGCACTTCCTCGTACCAGCTCCGGTTGTGGATGCCGATGCGGCCGCGCTCGGGCAGCGCGACGGAATGGCGCCAGAGGAAATCATGGTCGAGGTCGAGCGGGGTCGGCGCCTTGAAGGAATGCACCTGGCAGCCCTGTGGGTTCACGCCTGAGAAGACGTGCTTGATCGCCCCGTCCTTCCCCGCCGCGTCCATCGCCTGGAAGATGCACAGCACCGACCAGCGGTCCTGCGCGTAGAGCATGTCCTGCAACTCGGACAGCCGGTCCACGCCCTTCTGCAGCAATTCAGCGGCGTGGTTCTTCTCGACGTCGAGCCCCGCCGTGTCGCAGGGGTCGCAGTTGCCCAAGCGGAACCCCTTGCCCGAGGTGACGCGGTAGCGATCCAGCAGCTTCACCATCCTCTTTTCGATCATGCGCCTCTCCCGCGTGGCGCCACCACGATCCACAGCGCGGCCCCGGCCTGCAACAGGAAGGTGAGCGACAGCGCGACGGCGTAGCCCGCCGGGTCCCAACCGCCTGTCGCGGTGCGCGGCCAGAGGTCGAGAATTGCCCCGATCCCCGTCTGCAGCGCGAAGACCAGCACCAGCATGGTGAAGTTGATCGCGGTGGCGACGCGCCCCTGCAGTTCCGGCGGGAAGCCCTGCCCCATCGCCGCATAGCCTGCGACACCGACCGAACCGCAGAAGGAGAACAGGAACCAGGCCACCGCGATGGCCCAGAAGCCGGAAGGCGCCATGATCAACACCGCCTGCGTCGCCAATACCCCGCCGATGCCGAGATAGGGCACGAACATCGGCGAGAAGCCCCTCGCCTGCGCGGAGGACGCCGCATGCCCCGTCACCAGGCTGCCGGTCACCAGCCCCGCCGCGTAGATCAGCAAGGCCAACGCGCGTGTTTCGTCCGCCATGCCGCCCACGTCGCGCAGCCAGGGCCCGGCCCAGAGCCCCTGGTAGGTGAAGTTCAGCGCCGAGAGCACCATCACCGCCGGCAGGAAGCGCAGGAAGCCGCGGTCGCGGAAGATGCGGCCGAACTCGCCGATCTCGCGCACCAGGCTGCGGCGTTCCGGGCGCACCGTCCCCGGCGGCGCATCGGGCACGGCGAAGCGGATCCAGAAGGACACCGCGACACCGAGCACCGCGAGCACCATGAAGATTCCCCGCCAGCCCACCAGCGGCAGCACCCATTGCACCGGCAGCGTGGCGGAGACCCCGCCCAGCCCGGCGAAGAACAGCCCCGCCCCCGTCACCGCCGCGACGCGATGCTTCGGATACCATTGCGTGTTGGCCTTGAGCATCGCCATCAGCCCGGCCGCGACGCCGACCCCGGCGACGATGCGCCCGAACGCCAGCATCAGCACGTCCGGCGCCAGCGCGCTGATGATGAATCCGACCGCGGCGACGAGCGCCAGGATGCTCTGCACCCGTCGCGGGCCGTGGAGGTCGAGCGCCACGCCGATCGGTAGTTGCGCCGCGGCATAGGCCGCGAAGAAACAGGCCGCCAGCAGCCCGAGTTCCGAGGCCGAGAGCCCGAACTCGATCGCCAGCAGCGGCCCGATGGTCGCGACCAGCGCACGGTTGCCCTGGTTGAGGAAGTTGATCGCCGCGAGCGGCAGGGTGATGCGGCCGAAGCCGGGCGTGCCGGACATCAGCGCGGATCGAGCCGCACGCTGATCGGGCAATGGTCGGAAAGACGCTCGCGCAGCGCGCCGTCACGCTCCGCGTAGGTCAGCACGCGGAAACTGTCGCGCACCAGCCAGTCCCGCGCCGGCCCGCCCAGCAGGATGTGGTCGATGAAGGGCCGCCCCCGGCCTTCGCGCCCGCGGCAGGGATCGGAAAAACCCTCGGTCGGGCGAGCCAGCGGCGCCGCCTCGGTCAGCACCGCCAGGAATTCGTCGTTGCGCTCCATGCGCCGGTTGAAATCGCCGAGGATGGCGAAGGCGACGCCTTCGCGCCGGCGCTCGCCGATCCAGTCGCGCAGGACCTCCGCCTGACGGCCGAGGTTCTGGCAGTCGCGCGAATTGGGCTCCCGGACGGGATCCCACGCGCACCCACCGTCGAGATGCACCGAGAGCAGCCGCAGCGGCGGTCCATCCCCCTGCCGCACCGTGATATCCGCGCCGCGGCGCAGGGAACGCCGCGCATTCGGGGCGAGATCCAGCGCCGAGACGTCCGTGTTGCGCGTGACGTTCAGCCCGCGCCGCCACGCGAAGCCGGCGCGCTGCGTGTCGGTCTCGGCGGGGAAGTGGAATTCCCAGCGCGTGGCGTCGAAGACGCGCGCGGCAGCGAGCGGGCCGTCCACCTCCTGGATCGCGACGACATCGGCGGCGAGGCGGTCGGCATAGGCTCGCAGGCGGGCGAAGTCCTGCTCGCCGCGCGACGGGACGCCGCGCGGCAGGTCAGGGTGGCCTGCGGGCTTCGTGGTCAGCCAGGCGATGTTCCAGGCGGCGAGTTTCAGTTCGGCCGCCGCGGCGGGGAAGGCCAGCACGGCGAGCAGGGCAAGGATCAGCGGGCGCATGGCGGGCTTCATAGCAGCGTCACCGCCTCGGCGCGCGTGGGGGCGGCGGCTTCGTCCAACAGGCGGGCGCCGCAGGCGATGAGCACGTCGGCGATGCTGTCCATCTCGGCGGCGTCGCGGGTGGCGTCGTGGAAGGCCTCGCCACGGCGGGAACCGCGCGGCACCCAGATGACGGTCTCGTAGCGGGCGCGGGTCAGCAGCACGCGGTACTTGTTGATGACGTAGTGTGCGTCCTTGTTGCGGTCCTGCCAGGCGTCGCCGGCGAAGCGCCGCGTGCGCCAGCCCGTCGGGCGCCACGCCAGGTCGTTGCCCCAGGCGAGCCCCGCGACATCGAGCTCGAGCCCCTGGCAATCATATTCCGTGGCGAAGGTCTCGAGCGCGTCCGAGCCGCGAATGTCCGGCCAGCGTCGCAGGAACCAGTCAGCCACGTCGTCGAGCTGGACGCCGAGTCCCTCCCCCCGCAGCCGCTTCGCCCCGGCCGATGCGACGATCCCTGCCCGGCGATGGCCTCGCGCGAAGGCACGCAGCGCCGCGCGCAGCGCCACGAGGTCGCGCGTCAGCAGATAAGGAAGTCCGGCGGACATGTCCGCAATGGCACGCGCCTCCAGCACTTCCCCGCGCAGGACCGCATCCACCCAGGCCGCTCCGGTGCTCTCGCGCACGTTACGGAGGGGCACTGTCAGATCGAGGTCGTCGTCGATGGTCAGCCAGGGCGCCGGCCCATCGGCCAGGCGCTGCATCGGATCGCGCGCTTCGATCGCCCGGCGCGCGGCCACGGCGCGCCAGGTGCTGCCGGAGGCCGCGATGACGCGCCCCCATTCGGCCAGGCCGGCCTCGCCCGTGTTGATCTCCTGCCCATTGCCGATCAGCGCCACCACCACGGCCCAGCCCTCGTGCCGGCCCATGATCTCGAGCGTATGGGCGGGCTCGCTCATGGTCAGACGGGACGGCTTGTTGCGCGTGCCGATGCGGGCCTTCGCCTCGTCCCAGGCGCGCTGCGCCTCGTCGAAGACGATCAGCCGATCGGGTGGTGCGCGACGACGCGGGTCGGTCGCATTGTCCTCGAGGAAGCGGTGCACGTTCTGCAGCCGCTCCTTCACGCGGCGCTCGGCCTCCGGCCGGCTGCATTCGCCACGCTCGACCGCATCCCGTGCCAGCGCCGCGCGCAGCACGGCAACCAACGGCACGTTGCCGGTCAGGAAGGCGCTCCGCCCTCCGGCCTCGGGAGCGAACACCGCGTTCAGGCCGCAGAGCGTCTTGCCCGCGCCGGGAATGCCGGTGACGAAGACCACGCGCTTGCCACCATCGGTCTGCGCCGTCGCCGCGGCGCGCGCAATGGCGGTCGCCGTGCGCGTCAGGTTGGCCGCATCGGCACGCGCCGCGGCGATCTCCGCCACGCCATTGCGGGCGTAGAGCATCGTCGCCGCTTCCACGATGGTCGGCACCGGGCGGTAGGCGCCGCCGAGCCAGGCCGCGCCATCCAGCGGCGCATCGGCGGCCGGGATCTCCGCCTGCACCCAGCGCAGTGCCTCGCCGAGCGTCGCGTGCCCCGACACCAGCGGCTCCGTCGGATTGGGCGGCAGCAGCCAGGGCTGCACCGGCGCGCAGAAGGGAACGTCCGCGGCAACCAGGACCGGCACGATGCTGTGCGCGCGGCTGCGCTCGTGGAAGTCGCGCAGGTCGAGCGCGTAGTCCTCGGCCTCGGCCATGCCGGCGGCGGAGGGCGCACCGGTCTTGAACTCGAGCACGACGATCGCGCGATCCGTCAGCACGACGGCATCGATCCGCCTCTCGAGCCTCAGCAGTTCGTATTCCAGCGCCACGGTCCAGGCCTGGCCACCGACCCGGCCAATCGCCGCGCGCAGCGCCGAGACCTGGCGATGCCAGGCGAATTCCTGGTCCGGCGTACCGGGATAGCCCCGTGCCTGCTGCGCGGAGGCGAGCCGACCCACCATATCGGCCGGATCGCGCGCAAGGAACTCGGCACCCGTGCAATGGAACCAGGCCTTCACGCACCTCCTCCCCGTCGCGGCCAGGTCGCCACCGCCACGCTGCCCATCATCAGCATGAAGCCAGCCGCGTGAACGAACGTGAAGGCCTCGCCCAGCAGCGTCACCGCCACCAGCGCCGCCGTGCCCGGCAGGAAGGCGGTGAAGACGCCGGCCATCCCCGCCGGCACGCGCCGCAGCCCGGCGTACCAGAGCAGCAGGCAGATCACGCTCGCCGTCAGGGAATGGAACACCAGCAGGCCCGCGAGCGACGGCGCGGACAGCGCGGCTGCCGCGCCGATGTCCGGCAACGCGAAGGGCGCCAGCACCAGCGCCGAGAAGGCCTGCATCCAGAGGCTCGCGGTGATCACCGGCACCCGGCCGGCGATGCGGCGCGCCAGCAGCACATAGGCTGCCTCCCCCAGCACGCCGCCGAAGACCAGCAGGTTGCCGAGGACCGATCCGCCCGTCCCGCCCGCCGCTCGGGCCAGGGTGATCGCCGCCATGCCGCCCGCCGCCAGCGCCACCGCGGCCCATTGCCGCGCCGGCAGCCTTTCGCGCAGCAGCACCGCGCCGCCGATCGCGACCACCGCCGGCAGCGTAGCCAGCACCAGCCCGCCTTCCAGCGCCGTGGTCAGCCTCAGCCCTGCGAGCAGCCCGGCATTGTAGATCGCGGTGCCGAAGATCGCCTGCAGCACCAGGTTGCGGCGCACATCGGGCGCCACGCGCACCGGCCCATCCAACCAGCGTGCCAGCGGCCACAGCACCAGCATCGCCAGCGCGCAGCGCAGGAAGGCGATCATGGCGATGGGCAGCGCCTCGGCCAGCAGCTTCGCCACCGCCACATTGGCACCGACCAGCGCCATGGAGAGGGCGAGTTGCGAATAGGCGAGGCGCACAACCCGCAGCCTATCGCGGGACCGCGCCGCTTCCTATGGCCGGGACGCTACGCCTCCCCGTGCTTTCGGAAGGGCGAGAGGGTCGCGAGCATCTCCATCTCCCGCAGCATCGCGGGCCGCTCGCGCGCGAGGAACTCGGCCACCGCATCCGCAAGTCCGCGATGCGCGATCCAATGCGCGGACCAGGTCGGCACCGGCAGGTAGCCGCGCTGGATCTTGTGCTCCCCTTGGGCGCCGGCCTCGACACGGCCGATGCCGTGGGCGATCGCGAAGTCCATCGCCATGTAGTAGCAGAGCTCGAAATGCAGGAATGGGACGTCCACCATGGCGCCCCAGTTGCGACCGTAGATCGCGTCACGTCCCACCAGGTTCAGCGCGCCGGCCACGGGCTCGCCGTCGCGCTCGGCCAGCATCAGCACCACGGCGTCGCCGAGTCGTTCGCCCAGCATCGGCCAGAACCGCTTCGTCAGGTAGGCGCTGCGGCCCCACTTCCGGTCGGTGGTGCTGCGATAGAAGCGGTGGAAGGCGCCCCAGTGGCGGGCGGTGATCTCCGCCCCGCGCAGGCAGCGCAGGGTCAGCCCGGCCTCCTGCACCTCGCGCCGCTCGCGCCTCACCGCCTTGCGCTTGCGGGAGGCGAGCGCGTCCAGGAAATCGTCGAAACAGCCATAGCCCGGATTGGACCAGTGGAACTGCGTGCCGAGTCGCCGCAGCCATCCGGCATCGCCCAGCGCGTTCCACTCCTGCTCCGTGCAGAAGGTGACATGGACCGAGGATGCCCCGACCGCCCGGCAGGCCTGCACCAGCCCCTGCGCCAGCGCCGCCGCCGGCACGCCGGCATCCGGCCGCAGCAGCAGCCGCGGCCCCGGCACCGGGCTGAAGGGCACCGCCACCTGCAGCTTCGGGTAGTAGCGCCCGCCGGCGCGTTCCAGCGCATCGGCCCAGCCGTGGTCGAAGACGTATTCGCCCTGGGAGTGGGACTTCGCGTAGCAGGGCGCGCAGGCCACCAGCCGGCCGGCCTCGTCGCGCAGCGCGGCATGCTGGGGCAGCCAGCCGCGCTCGGGCACGGCGCTGCCGCTGTCCTCGAGGGCCGAGAGGAAGGCGTGGCTGACGAAGGGATTCTCCCTGCCCGCGCAGGCGTCCCATTCGGCCGCCCCGATCTCCGCGATGCGCGGATGCAGGCTGAGGGAGAGCGGCGGCGATCCATCGGGCATGCCGATCAATGTCGGTCGCGCCGCGGCCCGCGCAAGTCGGCCATCGGCCGCGCGGCGGTCCCCTCGCCGCGCGGCCCCGCCGACTACAGGTACTCGTTCGACCGATACATGCTGATGGCGCCGAGCAGCATGGTGATGGCGCCGATCACGAACATGCAGATGGCGATGGTCTCAGGCGCGGCGGCCGGCAGCCCGGCCGGCATCGGCACCAGCATGCCCGTCGTCTTGAATCCGACATAAGCCCCTGCGCCCGCCGCCCCGAAGCCCATGAGGAAGGCAATGATCCCGAGCCCCATGACGAAGAAATCCCCCTTGCAACAACCTGCGCGAGTGCGGATCGAACGCGCATCGCGGTCCGGGTCACCCGGTCTCCGGGACATCTTGCGTCTCGCCACAATCGGCGGCTGCATATAAACACTTCGTGAGTTGTATTTGCAACCGGCTGTCGCGTCTCATTATTGATACGGCCTGCTGCACTCTTCCAGTGCTTGTGGTTATGCCTTCGGCAGAACCACAAGTCCTCGTCATGATGCTTTTTGGATGTTGCCGACCGTATTTTGGGACTCAGGCGAGTTCGAACATTCCCTCGACCTCCACCGCCGCATCCGCCGGCAGGGAGGGCACGCCGATGGTCGAGCGGGCATGGCGCCCGGCCTCGCCGAACACCTCCACCGCCAGGTCAGAGGCGCCGTTCATCACCGTCGCGTGCTGCGTGAAGGCCGCCGGCGCGGCGATGAAGCCGCCGAGTCGCACCACCTGCGCGACCCGGTCGAGGTCGCCCGCCGCCGCCTTGAGCTGCGCCAGCAGGTTCACGAAGCAGAGGCGCGCCGCCTCCCGCCCCTGCTCGGGCGTCACGTCCACGCTCACCTTGCCGCTGTAGGCCACCGCGCCGTCGCGCAGCGGGATCTGGCCCGAGATCACCACCAGCTTCCCGGTGACGACGAAGGGCACGTAGTTGGCGATCGGCGCCGCCGGGGTCGGCAGGGTGATGCCGAGTTCCTTCAGCCGCTGCTCGATGCGTCCGGCCATGGTCATTCTCCTTGTGAGGTGTCGGCGCGGCGGCCAGGCCACGCCGGGGGATCAGGCGGCGCGGCGCAGGGACCGTCCGCGTCGCGGCGCCTGCTGCGCCGGAAGGTCGAGCGGCAGCAGCGGCGGCTGCGTTTCCGCCAGCGCGACGGGGGCCATCTCCTCCTCCGCCGGGTCCGGCAGATCGCCGCGGCCGAGATAGTCCAGCGCCAGCCGCCGGAAGGCCCAGTCGAGCACCGAAGTGGCGCGCCGGATCGCGGCGTCGCCCTCCACCGCCCCGCCCGCGCCGGGGCTGTAGGCATAGGCATCGACGAAGGTCGCCAGCGGCACGCCGTGCGCGAGACCGAGCGAGACCGCCTCGGCGAGCGCCTCGAGCAGCGCGCGCGCAGCCACGCCCTCGCGCGGGACGGAGAAGGAAATCTCCCGCGGAGCGCCGCGGTCGTCCTCGGTCGCCCGCAGCGCCACGCGGGCACCGCCGAGGCTGACGCGCCAGGTGCGCGCGGCCGCGTGGGCGACCGGACGCGGCG
>NZ_JAAEDM010000095.1 GCF_018129065.1 Neoroseomonas soli
CGGCGTGGCGCCGCGCTTCGACGTGGTGCGCGTCGGTGCGGGCGGATCCGCCGTGATCGCCGGCCGCGCCGCGCCGGGGGCGGAGGTCGCCCTGCTGCTGGACGGCCATCAGGAGATCGGCCGCGTGCGCGCCGACCGCCGCGGCGAATGGGTGATCATGCCGACGCCGATCGCGCCGGGCGCCTGGGAACTTTCCCTGGTTGCACGCCTGGGCGCCGAGGAGACGGCCGGCACGGACGCGGTCGTGGTGATGGTGCCCGAACCCGTCCGCCAGGCGCCGGCGGCGACGGCGACCGCGCCCGCCGCCCCATCCACGGCCCTGGCCGTGCTGCTGCCGCAGGCCGCCCCGCCGCGACTGCTCCAGGCGCCGGCAGCAGGGGAGGCCACGGCACCGGCCGTCGCCATCGGTTCGGTCGAGCAGGAGCCCGGCGGGGCGCTGAGCATCGCCGGCAGCGCGCCGCCCGGGGCGGCACTGCGCGTCCATCTCGGCGGACGGGTTGTTGGCGACGCCACGGCGGATGCCGAGGGCCGCTGGCGGATCGCCGTCCAGCCGGGCGCGGGGCGGGGGATGGTGCGGGTGGAACAACTCGGCCCCGGTGGCCGCGTCGTGGCGCGGGCGGAGGTGCCCTTCTCGCCGCCATCGGCGCCGGACGCGACGCCCGGCGCGCGCCGGGTGGTGGTCGAGCGCGGCACGAATCTCTGGCGGATCGCCCGCGCCAGCTACGGCGGGGGGCCGCGCTACGTCGTCATCTATGAGGCCAATCGCGCCCAGATCCGTGATCCGGACCGGATCTTCCCCGGTCAGGTCCTCGCGCTGCCGGAGGACCAGGCGACGCCCGCCTCCTCGAGCGAATCGAGATAGGGGTCGAGCGCCAGCACGAAGCGGACCAGGGAGGCGACCAGCGCCGTCGCATTCGCCGGGGCGGCGAGCGGGGCGGAGGCCTCCAGGCGCAGCCGGTGGTCGGGCAGCAGCCTGGCGTGCCAGCCCGCCGGCAGGCGGGCGGGCAGGCCGGCCACGGCCGCGAAGGCGCGGCGACGGTCGGCGCCGGGTTCGGCGGTGGAGGGGATGCGCGCCGCATCGGCGGCGATCCGCAGCCCGTCGGCGGAGAGTTCCGCACGGCAGGCGCGGCCCCGCCAGGCGAATTGCAGCGCCGGCGCCGGGTCCGCGGTGCGCGGGGCGAGGCCGCCATCCGGCATGACGGCGAAGGGGCCGAGGGCAATGGTTTCCATGGCCGCGAGGGTTGCCCGCGACAGGTGAACACACCATAACCGCGCCGACATGGCCCTCGGACAAAGCCTTCGCCTCGTGCTCGCACCGCCGCATCCGGCGGGGCGGCCCTTTCTCATCGGCGGGGGCGTCGCGGCGCTGCTCGGCCTGCTGTTCCTCGGCAACTGGCTGTTCTGGCTGGGGGCGTTCTTCTTCGTCTTCTGCCTGTATTTCTTCCGCGATCCGGAGCGCGTGCCGCCGGGCAGGCCCGGCCTCGTGCTGGCGCCGGCCGACGGGCACGTCGTCTCGGTGGTGCCGGCGGTGCCGCCGGTGGAACTCGGCATGGGCAGCGAACCGCGCTGGCGCGTGGCGATCTTCCTCTCCGTCCTCGACGTGCACGTGAACCGCATGCCGGTGGACGGCACGGTGACGCGCATCGCCTACCACCACGGCAAGTTCCTCTCCGCCAACCTCGACAAGGCGAGCGAGGAGAACGAGCGCAATGCGGTGGCCATCGCCCTGCCGGACGGGCGCGACCTTGCGGTGGTGCAGATCGCGGGGCTGGTGGCGCGGCGCATCCTCTGCGACGTGAAGGTGGGGGATTCCGTGCAGGCGGGCGACCGCTATGGCATCATCCGCTTCGGCAGCCGCACCGACGTCTACCTGCCGCCGGGCGTGCAGCCGCTGGTGAGCGAGGGCCAGACCATGATCGGCGGCGAGACCGTGATCGCCGAACTCGGCGCGGCGTGACCGAGGATCGTGGCCCCACGGGGCGTCCGCGTGGCGAGGATGGCCGCGTCCGCCGCCTGCGCACGCGCTTTCGCCCGCGCACCCGGCCGCGCTTCGAGGGCCAGTCCTTCAACCGGCTGATCCCCAACCTGATGACCATGCTCGGCCTGTGCTGCGGGCTGGTCGCGATCCGCTTCGCCTTCGAGGGGCGCTTCGAACAGGCCGCCGTGCTGATCGTGGTCGCGGGCGTCATCGACGGGCTGGACGGCAGGCTGGCGCGGCTGCTCAAGGCCACATCCCGCTTCGGGGCTGAGTTCGACAGCCTGTCGGACTTCCTCTGCTTCGGCGTGGCGCCGGGGTTGATCCTCTATTTCTGGACCATGCAGGAATGGCGCGGCTGGGGCTTCGCGCCCTGCCTGCTGTTTGCCGTGTGCATGGCGCTCCGCCTGGCGCGCTTCAACGCGGCGCTCGATGTCGGGCCGGTGGTGAAGCCGGCCTATGCCTACAATTTCTTCACCGGCGTGCCGGCGCCGGCGGGGGCGGGCTGCGTGCTCTTCCCCCTCTTCCTCGGCCTTTGGTTCGCGCAGACCGACTGGCCGCTCCTGGCTTCGGCGGTGCGTCATCCGGCCTTCGTCGGCATCGTCATGGTGACGGTGGCGGCGCTGACGATCAGCACCCTGCCGACGTGGTCCTTCAAGAACTTCAAGGTTCCGCGCCACATCGTGCTGCCGCTGCTCGTCGGCACTGGCCTCTTCGCCGCGCTGCTGCTGGCCGAGCCCTGGGCGGCGCTCGCCATGGCCGGCGTGTTCTACCTCGGCATGCTGCCCTTCTCGGTCCGGTCCTACCTGCGACTGAAGCGGGAGGCGGAAGGCATGATGGAGCCGGTCGTCGTCGCCGAGGGTCCGCGTTCCGGCGCGGCGTGATCGTGGTCACTTCATCGTGAAAAGGGACCTTGGTCGTTTCGCGGCCAGCAGGCATGGTTCGCGCCGCCGCGCGCGATGACGCGCCGGCCCGAGGGGGTTACGCCTGCGATGATCCGGTCCCTGCATGCGGCGATGGTCGCCGCTGCCCTGTTGCTGCTGCCTGCGCTGCCCGCCGCCGCGCAATCCGATCCGGTGGCGCGCGGCCGCTACCTGGTGGAGGCCATCGGGGGCTGCGGCAATTGCCATACGCCGAAGGGGCCGCAGGGCGACCTTCCGGGGATGAGCCTCGCGGGCGGCTTCGTCTTCGACGAACCGCCCTTCCGCGCCGTCGCCTCCAATATCACGCCGGATCCTGAGACCGGTATCGGCCGCTGGACCGACGCGCAGCTCGCCCGCGCGATCCGGGAGGGCATCCGCCCCGACGGCAGCCTGATCGGGCCGCCCATGCCCTTCGAACTCTATCGCGGCATCTCGGATTCCGACGTCGCGGCGATGGTCGCCTATCTCCGCACCGTGGCGCCGGTGCGCAACGCGGTCGCGCGCAGCGAATACCGCATCCCGCTGCCGCCCGCCTACGGCCCGCCGGTGACGAATGTGCCGAACCCGCCCGCCGACGATCAGTTGGCGCGTGGCGCCTATCTCGCGGGGCCGCTCGGCCATTGCACGGAATGCCATACGCCGATGCTCGAGGACGGGCGCCGGGACTGGTCGCGCAGGGGTGCCGGCGGGCAGCAATTCCCGGGGCCTTGGGGCGTCTCGGTGGCGCGCAACATCACGCCGGATCGGCGGAACGGAATCGGCGCCTGGACGGATGCGCAGATCGGCCGCGCGATCACGCATGGCGTCGCTGCCGACGGGCGGCAGATGTTCCCGCCCATGGGCTATGGCTATTATGCGCGCATGACGCCGGGCGACCTGGCGGATCTCATAGCCTATCTGCGGTCCCTGCCGGCGCTGCCGTGACGCCGCGTGGCGCCGTCACGCTGCTGGTCGGTGGGTGGCCGGTGCGCGTGACCGGCGGGCCGTTCGACGCCTTGCCGCCTGGCGCGCGCGGCCTGTGCCTGGAGCCACGCGCGATGCGGGCGCCGGAGGCCGAGTGGCGCCTCGACGTGCCGGATTTCGGCGTGCCGGAACCGGAGGCGCTGCGCGCGGTGCTGACCGAGATGCTGGCGGCGATGCGCGCGCGGCCACAGGACGCCTTCCATGTCGGCTGCCGCGCGGGGCTCGGGCGCACGGGGATGGCGCTGGCCTGCCTCGCGCAGATGGCGGGGGCGACCGAAGGCGATCCAGTGGCGTGGCTGCGCGCGCGCTACGTCGCAGAGGCGATCGAGACGCCGGAGCAGGAAGCATTGGTGCGCGGCTTCGGGAGCGGAGGGGCATCGCCCCTCCGCTAAGGGCCTTTGGAAACCGATACCTGGTGTGGTGCGCGGCGGCCGCGCGGCAGCGGGAGAGGGGCGCCACCCCTCTCCCGTCGCGTCACTTCCTGCGCGTCCCCACGATCACCCCGTCATTCTCCAGCGCCGCGATCTCCGCATCGGTGAAGCCGCGGGCGAGCAGCACCTCCCGCCCGTGCTCATTGAAGCGCGGCGGCGCCGAACGCGCGCCGCCCGGCGTGCGGGAGAGCTTGATCGGCGTGTTCAGCGCGCGGAACTCGCCGATCTGCGCGACCATGTTGCGGAAGGCCGTGTGCTCGGCCGACATGGCCTGGTCCACATGCAGCACCGGCCCGGCGGGCAGGCCGGCCGTTAGCATCCGGCGGCAGAGATCGTGCCCGTCCTCATCCGCGAAGCGGGTTTCCAGCAGTTCCGTCAGGTCGTGGCGGTTCACCACGCGCTGGCCGTTGGTGGAGAAGCGTGGATCGTCCGCCACCTCCGGCATGCCGAGGAATTCGCAGAACTTGCGGAAGGCCGGGTCGTTGCCGGCGGCGACGAAGATCTCGCAGGTCTTGGTGTGGAACTTGGAATAGGGCGCGAGGTTCGGGTGCGGGTTGCCCGTCGCCACCGGCCGCTTGCCGGACAGGAAGAAGTTGGCGGCATGCGGGTGCAGCAGCGCCATGCCGCAATCATGCAGCGTCATGTCGCAATACTGGCCGCGCCCGGATTTCTCGCGTTCGTAGAGCGCCATCAGGATGGCGATGGAGGAAAACAGCCCCGTCGCGATGTCCACGATCGGGTTGCCGAGCCGCGTCGGCCCGGTGTCCTCGGTCCCGTTGATCGACATCAGGCCCGTCATCGCCTGCAGCACGGCGTCGTAGCCGGGGAAGCCGCCGAGCGGGCCCTCGCCACCGAAGCCCGAGACGCGGCAATGGATCAGGCGCGGGAACTTCTTCGACAGCACCTGCTCGTAACCGAGGCCCCACTTCTCCATGGAACCTGGCTTGAAGTTCTCGACCAGCACGTCCGCGCCTTCGAGCAGGCGCATCAGCACCTCGCGCCCCGCGGGCTTCGCCAGGTCGAGGCCGACGCTCCGCTTGTTGCGGTTCACGCCGACGAAGTAGGAGGCATCGCCATCCGCGTTGAAGGGAGGGCCCCAGTCGCGCACCTCGTCGCCCTGGGGCGGTTCCAGTTTGATGACCTCGGCACCGTGGTCGGAGAGCACCATGGTGCAGTAGGGGCCGCCGAGCACGCGCGTCAGATCCACCACGCGCAGGCCAGCGAGCGCGCCGGGCGAAAGCCTCGCCGCCGTTTCGATCGCCGGGTTGTCGTTCATTGCCTGCCACTCCCGTAAAGCGTGGCGGAAGATGCGTCAGCGGGGCGCGTTTGTCGAACCGCGCGTACAGCGGAACCTGCGCCCGGCATCATTGGCCGGGCGCAGCTTCCGCGGCCGGGGCCGGCGGTGCGGCCCGGTCATGCGGCGCGGGAACGGTTCCAGACGCGCTTGCAGAATTCCGGATAGGTTTCGACCATCTCGTCGCAGACCCGCCCGCGCAGCAGCGCGAGTTCCGCTTCGGTCGGGTCGGGCGTTGCCGGGACGTCGCCCTCCACGTCGAAGGCGAAGCCGGTCGCCGCGCGCACGCTTTCCACCGTCTCGCCCGGATGCAGGCTTTCGAGCGAGAAGCGCGCGCGGCCCGGGTGGAAGCGGAAGACGCACTTGCCCGTCACCAGCGCCTGCGCCGTCCCGCGCCGGAAGACGCCGGGCGGCGAGACGCCGGGGGCGGAGATGTTGTCCACCTTCTCCACCAGCACGCGGGGCGAATGTTCCTCCCGGAACAGGATGGTCCGCGGCGTCATGAAGTACATGAAGGCGGACCCGAAGGAGCCCGGGAAGCGCACGCCCATGCCCGGCCATTCGCCGGTGCCGACCAGGTTCAGGTTGGCCTGCCCGTCGATCTGCCCGCCGCCGAGGAAGAACAGGTCGATCCGCCCCTGGCCGGTCAGGTCGAACAGTTCGCGCGTGCCCTCGGTGAAGGGATTGCCGCTGCGCTTGTGGAGCAGCGAGAGCCGCACCGGGTTGCCCATCAGCCGCACCAGCCAGCAGGCCGCCGCCGGGATGGGCGAGGCGGCGCCGACCGCGATCTGCCGCGCCGGCGGCGCCGAGGGGTCGAGGATCAGCCGCGCCAGCGTCGCCGCCAGGCGTTCTTCCAACGCGATCTCGCTCATTCCGCCGCCACCTTGCTTGCGCCGCCGAACACCTCGCGGTCGAGCCAGGCGCGGAAGCCTTCCTCGGTCTTCGCCGCGCGGGCGTAGTCGGCGATGTAGTCGCCGTCGAAACCGTATTCGTCGAGCAGCGCCGAGGGCCGCGCGCCGCGTTCCGCGATCGCCGTCGCGGTGATGTAGGTCGCGTTGATGGCGCCCGGCGCCATGCGCTCATCCTCGAGGAAGTTGCCTTCGACCACGCGTTCCACCGTCACCAGCGCGGCCTTGGAGGCATGCGCGATCGTGGCGCATTCGCGCCGGCGGCCAAGCCAGACATTGCCTTCGCTGTCCGCCATGGCGGCATGGAACACGGCGAAGTCCGGCTGCTTGGCCGGGAGCAGCACGATCGGGTCCTCGCCATTCTCCGCGAAGGGATTGGGCACGACCTTCCAGTCCGGCCGGTTGGCCAGGATGTCGCTGCCGATGATCCCGCGCAGCGGCATGAAGGGCACACCCTTCTCCGAAGCCTGGAGCATGCTGTGGATGGCCGGGCAGGTGGCGTCGCGCACCCTGATGCGGCCTTCCTTCAGCGCTGCCGAGAAGCGCGGCGCGAAGCCGGCCTCGCCGAGGGAGACGGCGGAAGTCTCGACCTCCGCCACGCAGCCGGCGCCGATGAGGATGTCCGTGGCGAAGCCGCTCACCGGCACGCCGAGCAGGCGCAGCTTGCGCGCGCCCTTGCGGATCAGCGCCTTGGCGAGCGCGACGGACGGAAGGGAATTGTCGGGCGGCATCGCCACCAGCGCCCCGTCGGGGATCTGGGCAGCGAGCGCGTCCACGGACGGCAGCATCATCGGGCGGGTCCTCCAGCCCCGGATGGTAAGCCCTGACCGCGTGGGCGGCTAGACGAGGCGACGCTCGTCATCGCGGCCCCCCCCTCGTGCAGGGCCATGGCCCGCCGGCGTGCCGACCTCGCCGGCCCTGGCTCCGGCCGTGCCCGCGCGCATGATGCCGAACGGTGCCTCGCCGCGGCCGAGGCTCCCTGCCAGGCTGCAAGACCGTTTCGGGCAACGGGTCGATGCGAAGGCGCGCCGACATCCCGTGGCAAGGGCGTGACATGCGTCACTCGTCTCGTTCGGCGGAGCGCCCTACCTTCCGTGCTCCGATGCCCATGATTTCGCTGCACGGCCCACGGCTGTGCCTCCGGCCCTGGCGCCCGGAGGACCTCGAACCACTCTTCGCCATCAACGGTGATCCCGACAGCATGCGCCACTTCCCGGCGGTGATGACGCGGGCCCAGAGCGACGCCTGGGCCGAGCGCATGCAGACCCACATCGAATGCCACGGCTGGGGCTTCTGGGTCGTCGAGGAACGCGGCGGCGCCCCCTTCGTCGGCGTGGTCGGGTTGATGAACATCCCCTGGAGCGCGCGCTTCACCCCCGCGGTCGAGATCGGCTGGCGCATCTCCCCCGCGGCCCGCCTGCGCGGCTATGCGAAGGAGGCGGCGCGCATGGCGCTCGGCTTCGGCTTCGGGACGCTGAGGCTGAAGGAGATCGTCGCCTTCACCACACCCGAGAACGTCGCTTCCTGGCGGCTGATGCAGCAACTCGGCATGCAGGCCGACGGGGATTTCGACCATCCCCGTCTGCCGGAGGGCCACCCGCTGCGGCGGCACCTGCTCTACCGCCTGCCCGCGATGGAGGCATGAAGGGCTGCAGTGCCGCGCCGCGCCCGGTCTGCGATGAATCCGCGGCGGTGTTCCAATCCCGAAGTCCTGCGGAGGTCGTTCCCGGGCTGCTCGCTCCTGTTGCCAGTGGCCTGCCGATGCGTTCCGTTCGTCGCCGACGCTGCAAACTTCGCGGGCAGGGCACTAGGATGCACGTGAAGCATCGCCCATCCGGCAGGAGGTTCCCGTGTCCCGCTTCCACCGCACCGCCATCCTCGCGGCCCTCGCGCTGGCGGCCTGGCCCGCCATGGCGGCCTCGGTCTCGACCGCCTGGGTGCAACTGCCTTCCAACAACCAGGACGAATGCCTCTCCATCGGCAATCGTGCCGTGGAGGCGGCGGGCTTCCGCGCCAACATCTCCCAGGACCGCCAGACCGTCTTCGGCTGGCGCGGGGAGGATTCGCTGACCGTGCGCTGCATCTCCGGCCACGGCGTCGCCGTGGTCTTCGCCTGGGTGGGCGAGGGCGCGAACGACAGCGGCCAGTTGGTGGATGCGGTGACCGGCGCCTACCGCAACCGCGGCATGGTCGGCGGCGGCAATCTTGGCGGCGGCAATCTCGGGGGCGGCAATCCTGGCGGCGGGAACCTCGGCGCCGGGAATCTCGGCCCGGGCAATTTCGGCGGCGGGCCCGGCGGCGTCATCAAGCGCTGAGGCCGCGCGGCGCCCGCGCCCCTTGTTCCCGCGCGGCGCCGCGACGACCTCGTCCTGCATGCACCGGGCCGGACGTGGCGCCCAGGCCGCCGGCCATCTGCCGCTGCCTGCCGCGGTGGCGGCCGCGGGCCCTTTCGCGCCGTCGCCCGCGCCCGCAGGATGTCGGCTTCGCTCAGGATTTCGAGAATGACCGTGACGCGACAGGAGTTCCGCGATGCCATGGCCCGCCTCGGCGCGGCGGTGAACATCGTCACCACCGATGGGCCGGCGGGCCTCGGCGGCATGACCGTCAGCGCGGTCTGCAGCGTGACGGACGACCCGCCGACCCTGCTCGTCTGCCTCAACCGCGGCAGCCCGCAGAACCGGCTGTTCAAGGATAATGGCGTGCTCTGCGTGAACACCCTCGCGGCGGGGCAGGAAGACCTTTCCGGCCGCTTCGCGGGCCGCAGCGCGGATGCGGACATGGCCGAGCGTTTCTCCCATGCCTCCTGGGGCCTGCTCGCCACCGGCGCGCCGGTGCTCGACGGCGCGACCGCCTCATTCGATTGCCGCATCACCGATGTGGTGGAGCGCGGCACCCACAGCGTGATCTTCGCCGAGGTGGCGGCGGTGCGGCAGGGCGCGGCGCAGCGCGGGCTGATCTGGTTCAGCCGCGACTACCACCCGATCGGCGCGGAGTGATACGCGCGGCAACATTCCCCAGCATACCCGCATGCGGGGTCGGCGGGACGGCGGCGACCCCCGGCCACGGTTCGGCGATCGCTGCCGCCCGCGTGGGAAACCCCACCTCCTCGCCGCATCCCTCCCATGCGCAAGCCGCAAAGGCGCCGCAATGGAACTGCCTCATAGTGCTGCATCGCAGCAGGTGAAGGAGCGGTCGGAATGGCTGAGGTGAAGGTCGAACTTCCGGACGAGCTGGCGCGGGAGATCGCGCGCCGTGCAGCCGCCCTCGGCACGACTGCGGAGGACTGGGTGGCGGCGGTGGTGCAGGATCTCGCCGCCGACCTGCCGGATGACACCTCCGACAGCCCGGACGACTGGATCGCGCGCTAACTCCCCACCGCGCCTACCACTCCCCATAGAATACACCGGCCGCCTTGTGGCGGTCGGTGCGGAACTCCGCTTCCGCCCAGGTCAGCGTCGTCCGGCGCTTGAGACCGGTGAACCAGGCTAACAGCCGCTCGCGCATCGCCTCCCGCACGCCCCCGAGTGCGGGATCGGCACCGAGGTCATGGAATTCCTGCGGATCGGCGACGAGGTCGAAGAGCATCGGCCGGAATCCGTCCGTCCAGTGGACGTATTTCCAGCGATCCGTGCGCACCATCCAGGCATGGTGCTGCCCCGTCTTCAAACCCAGCCGACGCCGCGCGCCGCGGAAGGTCCAGTCCAGCTCGCTGAACACCGCGTCCCGCCATTCCGTTGCGCCGCCCCGCGTCAGCGGCAGCAGCGAGCGCCCCTCCACCACATGGTCCGCCGGGTCGAGGCCGAGCCCGTCGAGGATGGTCGGCACCACGTCGATCGCCTCGACGAAGCGATCGTCCAGCGTGCCGCGCGTCGCGTCGGCCTCGCGCGACGGGTCATGGAGCAGGAAGGGCACGCGCTGGATGCAGTCGTGGAACAGCTCCTTCTCTCCGAGCCAGTGGTCGCCGAGATAGTCGCCGTGGTCGGAGGTGAAGACGACCAGCGTGTCCTGCCAGCGCCCGAGCCGGTCCAGCGCTTCCCACACGCGGCCGAGGTGGTGGTCGAGCTGCGCGATCAGCCCCTGGTAGGCCGGGCGCACGGTGGCGATGCACTCGTCCTGCTGGAAGGCCTGCGCGACTTCCTCGTTCTGGAATTCGCGCAGGACCGGATGCGCCGCGGCGCTGCGCTCGGCCGCGTGCCGCGCGACGGGCAGGCACTGATCCCGTGAATACATCGCGTGGTAGGGTGCCGGCGCGATGTAGGGCCAATGCGGCTTCACGTAGGACAGGTGCAGCACCCAGGGCGTGTTGCCCTGCGCCTCCATGAAGGCGATGCCGCGGTCGGTGGTGTAGGCGGTCTCGCTGTGCTCCTCCCGCACGCGCGCGGGGTAGCGGGCGTTGCGCATCTTCCAGCCGTTGCGCGTGGCGCCGGTCTCGTCCGTCACGGCGATGACATGGTCGGTCCAGGGATCCCTGCAGTCGTAGCCCCGGGCGCGCAGCCAGTCGGCATAGGCGCTGTCGGTTTCCGCGTGATGCCCGTCGTGGCGATCGACCAGCGTGAACCAGCCCTCGCGCAGCAGCACCGCGAGCTCATCCTGCCCGTCGAGCAGCAGCCGCTTCATGCCGCGCGCATCGGGCAGCATGTGCGTCTTGCCGGCCAGCGCCAGCGTGCGACCGCTCTCGCGCAGGTGCCAGCCGAGCGTCACCTCGCCAACGCTCAGCGGAACCCGGTTGTGGGTCGCGCCGTGGCTCGAGACGTAGCGGCCCGTATAGGCGCTCATGCGCGACGGTCCGCAGATGCCGGACTGGACGAAGGCCCGGGTGAAGTTCACCGACCGCGCCGCCAGCGCGTCGATGTTCGGCGTCTTCAGGAACGGGTGTCCCGCGTAGCCGAGATGGTCCCACCGCAGCTGGTCGCACATGATGTAGAGCACGTTGCGGATGGTCATGCGCGTCCCCCGGCGATCCCCGGCGGGCAGCCTAGCGGCGCGGCGGCGGCGGGGAAGGGGCGGCGCGCATCGCCGCGATGGCCTCGGCGAAGCCTGCCGCCTCCGCGTCCTCGATCGGTGTCGAGCAGTCGTCGATCCGCGTGCGGGCCGCGGTGTCGGCCCCGTGCGCGAGCAGCATCCGCACCGCGACGATGTCCCGGCGCGCCACCGCGTGGTGCAGCGCCGTGCCGTCGTTGAGCCCGCGCTGCCCGGGGTCCGCGCCGGCCTCGAGCAGCACGGCGAGCACGGCGTGCCGGTCCTCCCGCGGCGCGTCGATCGCCTGGAAGATCGGTGGGAAGCCGTCTTCCGCCGACGCGCGCGGATCGGCGCCGAGCGCGATCAGCCGCGCGACGAATTCCGGTGGCCCGCAGCGGATGGCGATGTCGAGCGGCCGGTCGCCGCAACCGAGGAAACCGACCCCCAGCAGGCAGTCCGGGAAGCCCTCCGGCTCGCCGAGCGCGGCGCGGAAGGCCGAGAGGTCGCCGCGCGTCGCCGCGGTTTCCGCCGCCATTGCCGAACTCCCGGATCTCCGCTTGCCTTCCCGCATCCGACCTTCCGGGCTGTGGCGTCAGGCGGGTAGTCCCGCCTCGACCAGCCGCCGACCGTAGCGGTCGCGTGCGGCGTCGTCACGGAACGCCTGCCGGGCGATCATCGGCGCCACGCGGAAACCCGGCTCGAGTTCCATCACCCGTCGCGCCAGCGGGTACGCCTCCTTGTGCCGGCCGAGCGCGGCCAGCGCCGCGGCGGTGACGCGAAGGTTCGAGGTGTAGTTCGGGTTCGAGCGCAGGGAGCGCAGCCCCCATTCCGCGGCCTCCTCGTGCCGCTCGCTGGCGTAGTGCGCGATCGAGAGGAAGTGCTCGTAGCGGAAGATCAGCGGGTCGTCGGGCGAAAGGGCGATGGCGCGCTCGGCGCGGCGGACCGCCTCCTCGCCCTCGCCCATCCAGGCGTAGGTCGGGCTGGTCCACATCCAGGTCTCGGCGTCGTTCGGCGCGGCGGCGAGCGCGCGGTCGAAGAGCGCCACCGCCTCCTCGTAGCGGCGGCGCAGGATGGTGTGGTTGTGCCCGAGCAGCGCGAGCGCGCGCGCATTGGCGGCATCGCGCGCCAGTGCCGCCTCCACTGCCGCCTCCAGCGCCTCGGTGTCGGCCGCGCGGTCGGGGGACCAGCCCTGGCCGACGCGCAGGCTGTGCCAGTCGGCGATCGCCGCGTGGATGGCGGTGAAGCCTGGGTCCCGCGCCGCGGCGCGGTGCAGCAGGTCGCCCGCCTCCTCGAAGGCTGCCCGCTCCATGCGGAAGATCAGCCGCCGCGCCTGCAGCATCATCTGGTAGGCGCCGATGTCGGCGGGGCGCTCGCGCGCGCCGCGCGCCCGCTCGACCTCCTGCACGCGGGGCGCCAGCGTACTGGCGATCACGGCGGCGATGCGGTCCTGGGTCTCGAACTCCTCGCCGTGCGTGACCTCGTAGATGCGGTGCCACAGCGCCGCGGCGGTGCGCGCATCGGCGAGTTCGACGGTGATGCGGATCCGCCCGCCGAGCGATCGCACCGACCCGCCGACGACGTAGTCGGCGCCGAGCCGCGCGCCGACGGCGAGCGGGTCGGTCTCCGCCGCGCCCATCCGCAGCGTGGAATTGGCCGAGATCACCACCGGCTCGCGCAGCGACGCGAGCGCCCCGACCACGCCTTCCAGCACCCCGTCGGCGAAGATCGCGAGGTCGGGGTCCGGCGGCACGACGCGGAAAGGCACCACCGCGACCACCGGCACCTCCGCCCGGATGGGCGTCGGCGCGGGCCGGGCCGTCGCGGGTGCCGCAGGGGCGCCGGCCGCCTCGAGCAGGTAGCCGCGGCGCGGGACGGTCTTCAGCAGCGCCGCATCAGGGCCGAGCGCGCGACGGATCTCGACAACGCATTGGGTGATGTTGTCGTCGGTGACATTCACCTCGCGCCAGACGGAGTCGAGGATCTCGCCACGCGGCACCAGGCGTCCCGGATTGCCCAGCAGCAGGCGCAGCAGGTCGAGCGTCTTGGGCCGCAGCATGGTCTCGGTGCCGTCGGACCGGCACAGCAGGCCCCTCTCCGGATCGAGGAGTGCGCCACCGACGCGCAGCATGGAAGGAACCAAGCGCATGAGCCTCCTGTCTCCAGGCCCCGGCCCGACTTCGTTACCATAGCGCAGCGCAACATGCGCGGCCGAGCAATCAATGGCTGTGTCGTCATGTGACTTTCGGCACAGGGTCGACGGCCGATGACCTGGTTTCGGAAGTCCTTCGTCCCGCCTTCGGGACGCCTGCGCCCGCGCCCGCCCAGTCTCCGGTCGCCCGCGGAGATGGGCGACCCATCGCGGAGACCCCATGCGTTTCCCGCTCCTGCTCTTGCTTGCCGTCGGCATCGCCGGCCCTGCGGGTCTGCGCGCCGAGGAGCCGCCGCGCCTGCCGGTGGGCGACACGGGCGGGGTCGCGCGCCTGCTTCCGCTGCCGGGTGCTGCGGCTTTGGCGCCGCTCGTCCTGTTGCTGCCCGACGCGGCAGGGGAGCAGGGCCGCGCCGAGTCCTACGTCGACGCGCTTGCCGCGCGCGGCGTGGCGAGCCTGGTCCTCGACATCGACGACGGGACGGAGGGCATTCCCTCGACGGGCGAAGGCGCGCTAGCGGCGCTGCGGGGCCTCGGCGCGCCCGTGGCGGTCATCGGCTTCGGCGCCGGCGCGCGTGCCGCGCTGGCGGCAGGGCGAGGGCCGGTGGTGGCGCTCGATCCAGGCTGCGTCGGGCTGGGACTGCCGCCTGGGCGTGAGGTGTTGCTGGTGCACGGCCTGGCGGCGCCGGATGCGGCGGCCTGCGCCTCGCTCGGCGTGGCTCCGGGCCTCACGCGGCTGGCCCTGCCCGGCATCGGGCATGGCTGGGACCTGCCGCCCGTTCTGGCCCCGGGGGGCGCCCTGCTGGCCGACCCGGCCGGCCCCGGCCTGCGGCGCGCGAGGCCC
>NZ_JAAEDM010000096.1 GCF_018129065.1 Neoroseomonas soli
GCGGGCCGGACAATCGCGACCTCTTCATCACCGAGAGCGAGTCAGGCAGCGTCCTGCGCACGCGCTGGGAACATCCCGGCCAGCCGCTGTTCTGCCACGCCTAGTGTCCTGCCCGCTTCGTTTGCTGGATTTTCAGCGAACGAAGCGGACAAGCAGGCCACTGAAAACAAAGGCTAGTGGCCTGAGAACGAAGTCCGCAGGATTTCGGAATCAGGACACCAGAGCAGATCCCGATCAGGTGGAATCACCTGATCGGGTTAAGAGGCTCGCAAGAACAAAGGCCTGGAGCGGTGTCCGCGAGCCGAGGCGAACCGAGGCCGCTCTAAAGGTTGCGCCGCTCTGCCCTGAGCGTCGGCAGGCCGATGCCGGTCGCGTCGAAGCCGCCGTCGACTGCGATCACCTGGCCCGTCAGATACGACGCGCGGTCGCTGCACAGGAAGAAGATCGCCTCGGCGAGTTCTTCCTCGAGCCCGTAGCGGTTGAGCGGGATCGCGTCGTGGTAGTCGCGGCGGATCTCGGGCGAGTGCACCGCCTTCGCCATCGCCGTGTCCACCGGCCCCGGCGCCACCGCGTTCACGCGGATGCCGAGGCCGGCGAGTTCCACCGCCTGCTGCTTCGTCAGATGCGCGAGCGCGGCCTTCGACGTGCCGTAGGCGACGCGCAGCGTGGATGCGCGCAGGCCGGAGATGGAGGTGATGTTCACCACCGCCCCGCCGCCGGTTTCAGCCATCAGCGGCGCTGCGGCCTGCGTGGTGAGGAACGGCCCGGACAGGTTCACCGCCAGCACGCGGGCCCATTCCTCCGGCGTCGTCTCCAGGATCGGCTTGAACACCGCGACGCCGGCATTGTTCACCAGCGCGTCGAGCCGGCCGAAATGCTCGGCCGCACGGCGAACCGCCGCCTGCACGCGGGGTGCGTCGGCCACGTCGCAATGCAGCGCGAGCGTCTGTTCCGGCGCGGCGAGGCTCGCCATCGCGGTGCCAAGCAATTCCGCATCGATGTCGAGCAGCGCCACGCGCCAGCCCTCGGCGCGGAAGCGGCGCGCGGCGGCGAGGCCGATGCCCCGTCCGGAGCCGGTGACCAGGGCGACCTTGGCGGTCATGCGCCGAACTCCACATGGCGGGCGCAGGGCAGGGCAGGGGTCATGGGAGCCTCCATTTCCTCGCCACGGCATCCTTCCACGCCCGGGGATTGTGGCACAGCCTGCATCCCCCGGCCGCGGGGCGGCCCTCCGGCACAGGTGCCGGACGCGCAGACAGCGTCGGCCGCCGCTGGTGACGGAAGACCGGGAAAGACGGAACCTTTGGCGGGAAACTGGAGCGGGCGATGGGAATCGAACCCACGACATTCAGCTTGGGAAGCTGACGTTCTACCTCTGAACTACGCCCGCAACTGCCCCTCTATAGGCGGGCCGGGCCGTGTCGGGCAAGAAGCCCCGGTGCGGCCGGGCTGCCCCTCCTGCTTGACCGCCGCCCCCGGCCGGGCGTAACGACAGGCTCGGCGGCAACGCCCCTCGCGATTTGTCCGGCCAGCTTGCGGCGAGGTCCCTCCAGGGGTCGCTTCCGAAAGGAAGCGGAAAACAAACGCGCTAAACGGCCGCGGGGATGCCCGGCATCCCCTCCCCGTGAGGGGGCCGGACGCCATCGTTCCGTGAAGGTGCCGCCCCATGGCCAAGTCCCGCCGCCCCGACCGCCCCCTCCGCCCCGGCACGCTATTGGTCCGCGGCGGTCAGATGCGTTCCGGCTTCGACGAGACGGCCGAGGCGCTCTTCCTCACCTCCGGCTTCGTCTACGACAGCGCCGCCCAGGCCGAGGCGACCTTCGCCGGCACCGAGCAGCACTACCAGTATTCCCGCTTCGGCAACCCGACCGTCGGCATGCTGGAAGAGCGCATCGCCGCGCTCGAGGGGGCGGAGGCCTGTCGCGCCACCGCCACCGGCATGGCGGCGGTGCATGCCGCACTGCTCGCGCACCTCAAGATGGGTGATCGGGTCGTCGCCTCCCGCGCGCTGTTCGGGTCCTGCCATTGGATCATCTCCACCCTGCTGCCGCGCTACGGCATCGCGACCGAATTCGTGGACGGCGCCGATCTGAACCAGTGGGAAGCCGCGCTGTCGAAGCCCGCGAACCTCGTGCTGCTTGAGACGCCGTCCAACCCGATGCTCGAGATCGTGGACATGCGCGCGGTCTGCGACCTGGCCCACAAGGCCGGCGCGATCGTCGTGGTGGACAATGTCTTCGCCACGCCGCTGCTGCAGAAGCCGATGCAGTTCGGCGCCGACGTCGTGGTCTATTCCGCCACCAAGCATTTCGACGGCCAGGGCCGCGTGCTCGGCGGCGCGGTGCTGGGTTCGAAGAAGTGGGTGGAGGAGGTGGTGGCCCCCTTCATCCGCAACACCGGTCCCTCGATCAGCCCGTTCAACGCCTGGACGATCCTGAAGGGCCTCGAGACGCTGCACCTGCGCGTGCCCGCCATGTGCCGCAACGCCGCCGCGGTGGCGGACATGCTGGCTGAGCGGACGGAAGTGGCGCGCGTGCTCTACCCCTTCCGCGCCGATCATCCGCAGCAGAAGCTCGCCATGGCGCAGATGTCGGCCGGCGGCACCGTGGTCACCTTCGACCTGAAGGGCGGCAAGGACGCGTGCTTCCGCTTCATGGACGCGATGCAACTGATCGACATCTCGAACAACCTCGGTGACTCGAAGTCGCTCGCGACGCATCCGGCCACCACCACGCACATGCGCCTGGGCGCCGAGGAGCGTGCGCGCCTCGGCATCACCGACGGCACGGTGCGACTCTCGGTCGGGCTCGAGGATGTCGAGGACATCATCGACGACCTCTCCCAGGCTCTCGACGCCGCGCAGCCGGCGGCGCGGGCGGCGGAATAGGCCGTGGCGCTTGAGACGTGGCTCGCCTTCATCGCCGCCTCGGCGGTGATGGTGGCGATCCCAGGGCCGACCATTCTGCTGGTGATCGGCCAGGCGCTCGGCGCGGGGCGCGGCGCGGTGCGGCCGCTCGTCGCCGGCGTGGCGCTGGGCGACCTGACGACGATGACGCTGTCCCTGGCCGGGCTCGGCGCGCTGCTGGCGGCCTCCGCCACGCTGTTCACCGTGCTGAAGTTCGCCGGCGCCGCCTATCTCGCCTGGCTCGGCGTGAAGCTCTGGCGCGCGCCGGTGGCGGCGGAGGCGCTGCCGCCGGTCACGGCCCCGCGCGCCTTCCGCGACGCCTATGTGGTGACGGCGCTGAACCCGAAGTCGATCGCCTTCTTCGTCGCCTTCGTGCCGCTCTTCCTCGACGCCGGCCGGCCCTTCCTGCCGCAGGCGGCGCTGATGATCGCCAGCTTCGTTGTGCTGGGCACGCTGAATGCGGCGATCTACGCCGTGCTCGCGGTGCGGCTTTCGGGGGCGGTGCGGCGGCCCGCGGTGCGCCGCGCCTTCAACCGCTGCGGCGGCGCGATGCTGCTCGGCGCGGGGGTGGCGACCGCGACCATGCGTGGCGGCCAGTGACACAGGATCGCCGCGAAGATGGACAAACTCCCCGCCCTGGGGCTTGAGTAAGGGCTGGGGAGTGATGGTCGCCATGGCCAGGAAGGACGAGTTCAGCGCGACCACGCGCGACATCCGCGTCACCGTCCGAGCCTTCTACCTCGCGGACCAGTCCGAGCCGGAACGTGGCCAGTTCGTCTGGGCCTATCGCGTGGAGATCGCCAATACGGGGCGGGAGACCGTGCAGTTGCTGCGCCGCACCTGGCAGATCACGGACGGGCTCGGCCGGACCCAGACCGTCCACGGCGCGGGCGTGATCGGCGAGCAGCCGGTCCTCGAGCCCGGCGGGCGCTTCGAGTACACCTCCGGCACCCCCCTCGCCACCGCCTCCGGCTTCATGCAGGGGGCCTATCACATGGTGGTGACGCGCAGCGGGGAGCCCTTCGACGTCACCATCCCGGCCTTCAGCCTCGACAGTCCGCACCAGCCTTCGGCCCGGCTGCACTGAGGCTCCGGCTTGCGCGCTCCGGCTCCGCCCCCAATCTACCGCGACGAGGAAGGTGTCGTGACGCGGCGGCTCGGACACCCGACCGACGTTGTGCGCCCTTGGAAAGAACCCCCGACGTGAACATCCATCAGCCCGCTTCCCGTCCCGCGGACGACCAGGCCGCGACGCTCCAGCGCCCGACCCAGGCCGAGGCCGAGGACGCGATCCGCACCCTCCTTCGCTGGGCCGGCGACGATCCCAGCCGCGAAGGCCTGCTCGACACGCCCCAGCGCGTTGCCAAGGCGTATCGCGAATGGTTCTGCGGCTACGAGGAAGATCCCGTCGAACTCCTCGCCCGCTCCTTCGAGGAGGTCGAGGGCTATGACGAGATGGTCGTGCTGCGCGACATCCGCCTCGAGAGCATGTGCGAGCACCACATGTGCCCGATCATCGGCAAGGCGCATGTCGCCTACCTGCCGAACGGGCGCGTGGTCGGCATCAGCAAGCTCGCCCGCGTGGTCGAGGCCTACGGCAAGCGCCTGCAGATCCAGGAGAAGATGACGGCGCAGATCGCCAACACGCTGCTCGACGTGCTCCAGCCCAAGGGTGTCGCGGTGGTGATCGAGGCCGTCCACCAGTGCATGACGACCCGCGGCGTGCACAAGACCGGCGTGTCCATGGTGACCAGCCGCATGCTCGGCGCCTTCCGCGACGACCCGTCCACGCGGCGGGAATTCCTGTCGATGATCCAGGGCAGCCGCGGCAGCGGGGAAGGCTGAAGGCGGCAGCCCCCGCCGCGGATGCCGGCGCGGCGGCGAGGCGGTTTCCACCTCGGTTGAAACCGCTCCCGGCATCTTTGAGCGAGCATCTTCACGCATCCGGCTGACTCCAGCCGCATGCGACCGGTTCTACAGGTCCGACCAGGCGTCCCGGCTGTCGAAGCGGACCTCGTTGGGGGCGATCTGGGCCCAGCGCGCGATCTGGTGGGTGCGCGAATCCCAGGTCCAGCCGCGCGGCGTCCGGTCGATCGACACCTTGGCGATGTTGATGTCGTACCAGAGCGGCTCGCCGGTCATGGCATCCGCCCCCGTGCCGGGCGACACGGCGAAGTAGCAGGCGGTCGCCGGGGCGGGGATGTCGTCGCTCGGGTCATAGACGCCGTCGATGCCCATCCAGCGCATGGCGACGCGCAGCACGTTGACCTCGATGATCCGCCAGCCGCCGGATTGCTGCCAGCGCGAGCTCTGCGGGGCGATGTTCTCGGCGATGTCCGGCCCGCCGAGTTCGAGCGCCATCAGGTGGCCCTTGTCGGTGCCCGGGCCCTTGCCGGTGTGGTAGCCGCTCCAGGGCGAGGGCGGGGAGGGGCGTCCCGCCGTCGTGACCGGCACGACGATGCCCCGCACCTGGCGCGGGTTGCGGGAATCCGCGAGTTCCTCGTTGCTGGTCGGCTTGTTGTCCGAGATCGTCACCAGCCCGGCCCAGTCCGGGCGCTGCCGGCCGCCGACCATGGAGTTCGACGTCACCGTTGCCATGGCGGGATCCTGTCCTGCAGCGGTCGCGGGGGAGGATGATGCCCTGCCCGGGCCTTTCTGTCGCGTGGGTTGAATGTCGCGTCAGGCGATGGCCTCGGCCTCCACTTCAACCTTGAAGTCCGGGGTCGCCAGCCCGGCGACGATCAGCAGCGTGCTGGCCGGGGCATGGCCCTGCAGGAAGGCGTCGCGCCGCGCCCGCCAGGCGCCCACCAGCGACGGATCGGTGAGAAACACCGTCATCTTCACGATATTCGCCGGCCCCATGCCGTGTGCCGCCAGGATCGCGCCGAGATTGGCGAGGGATTGGTCGATCTGCGCCTCGGCCTCCCGCACCAGGGAACCGTCCGGCCGCAGCCCGACCTGGCCCGAAACCACCAGCCGCCGGCCCTCGCCCTCGATCAGTGCCGCCTGGGAGTAGCGCGACTGCGGTTGCGGCGCGCCGGGCGGGTTGGAGAAGGCGATGCGGGCCATGGCGGGATCTCCGGTCAGGTGCGGGGCAGGGGCTCCGCCTCCACGGGCGGCGGGACGGCCTCGCCCGGACGGGGCGGGGCCTGGATCAGGGCGCGCAGGTTGCGGCGCATCTGGTACTCGAATTCCACGTTCAGGTCGTTGCCGGCCTGGCGGACGATCTCCTCGGCGGCGCGGGTGCGCTCGGCCGGGCTGCCGGCGGGTCGGACGGCGGCGCGGCGGACCTCGGCCTCGGCGAAGCCGGCGGGGCTGCCGTCCTCGCCCACCACTTCGAGCCGGCAGCGCAGGGTGCAGGTCAGGCGCTCGGTTGCCGTGGTGAAGACGCCGCCGGCGCCGGCGCCTTCGCGCGTCAGCGTCGCGATCTGCACGCGGAAGCGGGCATTGGCGGTCCCGCCCCCGGCCGCGAGCCGGTCCCGCGCCATGGTCAGCACCACATCCTGCGGCACCAGGGGGGCCGGCGGCATGGTGCGCGTCGCCGCGGGGTCCGTAGCCGCGACGACCTCGATCCGCCCGACCGCGAGGCGCAGCGGCGTCAGGTGCGAATAGGAAGGCGGCGCGGAAGGCGGCGGCGGCGGTTCGGAGGCCCGCCCGCAGGCAGCGGCGGCGAGCGCGGCGGACAGCGCCGCGCGACGGGACAGCGACACCCCGTTCAGCCCTGCGCGCCGCGCAATTCGGCGCGGTCGAAGCGGAAGCCGAGGTTGCAGAACTCGCAGGTCATGGTGATCGTCCCGTCCTCCGCCATGTGGTCGAGGTCCTCCTCGCCGAATCCCGCCAGCACGCCGGCGAGCTTCGCCCGCGAGCAGCGGCAGCCGTAGGAGAGGGCCCTCGCACGGTCGAGGGCAAGACCCTCCAGTGCGAAAAGACGGTGCAGCAGCCGTTCGCCCGGCAGCGTGTCGTCCAGCAACTCGGCATCGGTCAGCGTGGCGGCGAGCGCGACGGCGGTGCGCCAGGCCTCGTCCTGCGCCTCGGCGTCGAGTTCGGCGGCGATGCCGCCCTCGCCGGCGACGCGTTCGAGGATCAGCGCAGCGGCTCTCCAACCGGCCTCGGTCTTCGCGCAGGCGAGTTGCACATGCGTCATCAACTGTTCCGAGGTGCGGAAGTAGGTGCCCGTCATTTCGGTGAGCGTCTCGCCCTCGATGGCGACGATGCCCTGGTAGCGATCCATGTCCGGACCCTGGTCGCAGGTGAAGGCCAGGTAGCCCTTGCCGAGCAGCGTCGCGGCCGAGGGCGTGGCGTCCTCGGCCAGCAGCGGGGCGATCCGGTCGTCCTGCGCGCGGGCATAGCCGCGCAGCGCGCCGCCATCCGTGCAGTCGGCGAGAAGCATGGGCACCGGCCCATCGCCCTTGGCCTGCAAGCTGAAGGAGCCGCGGAACTTGAGCGCCGCCGCGAGGCCCGCGGTCAACGCTAGGGCCTGGCCGGCCAGCGCGGTGACGGCGGGATGCGTGTCGTGGCGCGTCAGCAGCGCATCGGCGAGCGGCCCCAGGCGCACCAGGCGGCCGCGGACGGGGCGGTGCTGCAGGTGAAAGGGCAGCACGCCGCGCGGGACCACCAGGTCGGGCACCGGCGGGCGGTCATAGTTGAGGAAATCGGGCGTGGCGGAGGGTTCGGTGGGACTGGACACCGCGCCTAGATAGGGCGGGAGGGGCGCCGCGTCCAAGTCGTGGCGGCACTTTAGGATTTTAAGACTTTAGGCCTTTATCGAGGGCAGTTATCGGGGTGGGTGGGGCGAAAAAAAGGATAGAATTCTTATATCCTGGGCCTGGGAGCGCAGGCAAGTCGCGCATGCGGCGCGCTGCGAGAGGGGCGTTGCCCCCCTCGCGCTCCCCCCACCAAAGGCCGAAGGGCCTTTGGAAACCATGACTTGGTCATGGTGCCGGCCGTCATGCCCGGTGCCAGGGAACGGTTTCCAAAGGCCTTTCGGCCTTTGGCCGGGTGGTCTGGAGGGGCGGAGCCCCTCCAGGACGAAAGGGCCGGTCTGGGGGGGGCGGAGCCCCTCCAGGATGAAAGGGCTGGTCTGGAGGGGCGGAGCCCCTCCAGGACGAAAGGGCTGGTCTGGAGGGGCGGAGCCCCTCCGGCGGAACCTCACCCGCCGGCGAGCGCCCACAGCAGCACGCCCTTCTGCGCGTGCAGCCGGTTTTCCGCCTCGTCGAAGATGACGCTCTGCGGTCCGTCCATCACCTCGTCGGTGATCTCCTCCCCGCGATGCGCGGGCAGGCAATGCATGAGGATCGCGTCCGGCGCCGCGTGCTTCATCAGTTCCGCGTTCAACTGGTACGGCGCGAGCAGGTTGTGCCGCGCCGGCGCGCGGCCTTCCGTCTCGTCCGACATCGACACCCAGGCATCGGTGACGACGCAGCGCGCGCCCGCCACCGCGGCCTTCGGATCATTCGTCAGCTCGATCTTCGCGCCCTGCGCGCGCGCCCAGTCCACCAGCGCCGCGGGCGGCGCCAGTTCCGGCGGGGTCGCGATGCGCAGCACGAAGCCGAAGCGCGCCGCCGCCTGGATGAAGGACTGCGCGACGTTGTTGCCGTCGCCCGTCCAGGCCACGACCTGGCCGGCGATGGGGCCGCGATGCTCCTCGAAGGTCATCACGTCCGCCATGATCTGGCAGGGGTGGGACACGTCGGTCAGGCCGTTGATCACCGGGATGGTGGCGTATTCGGCCAACTCGCGGATCTTCCGCACGTCGTCCGTGCGCAGCATGACGGCATCGACATAGCGGGACAGCACGCGCGCCGTGTCCTTCGGCGTCTCCCCGCGGCCGAGCTGCATGTCCTTCGACGACAGCACCACCACGTCGCCGCCGAGCTGGCGGACGCCGACCTCGAAGGACACACGGGTGCGGGTGGACGGCTTCTCGAAGATCAGCGCAACGGTCTTGCCGGCGAGCGGGCGGTCGGTGACCTCCCCGCGCTTGGTCCTGGACCCGAGATCCAGCATGTGGCGCAGCGAGGCCGCGTCGAAATCCATGATCTCGAGAAAGTGGCGGGGGGCCGGTGGCCCCCCGTCGATCGGCTTCAACATTGCACTCACTGGGCCGCGGCCTGGGCCGAGGCTCCCGTCATGCGGGCGATGGTGCGGTCGAGCAGCGCAACCGCCTCGTCGGCCTCGGCCTCGGTGATGATGAGCGGCGGCGCGAGCCGCAGCACGTTCATCCCAGCCGCCACCGTCAGCAGGCCCTCGGCGACGGCGGCGGCCTGCATGTCGCCGTTGTTGAATTCCGGCTTCAGCTTGATGCCGACGAGCAGGCCCGCGCCGCGGACCTCCTCGACCACCGCCGGATGCTTCGCCGCGAGGCCGACCAGCCCCTTCCACAGGTGCCGCGCCACGCGGTCCACCTGGTCCAGGAAGCCCGGCGCCATCACCACGTCCATGACGGCGAGGCCGGCCGCGCAGGCCAGCGGATTGCCGCCATAGGTCGTGCCGTGCGTGCCCGGCTTCAGGTGCTTGGCAACCTTCTCCTTCGCCAGGATCGCGCCGAGCGGGAAGCCGCCGCCGATGCCCTTCGCCGAGGACATCACGTCGGGCTCGATCCCCGCCCACTGGTGCGCCCAGAGCTTGCCGGATCGGCCCATGCCGGTCTGGACCTCATCGAGGGCCAGCAGCAGGCCGTACTCGTCGCACACGGCGCGCAGTTCCTTGAGGAACCGCAGCGACGCGGGTCGCACGCCGCCCTCGCCCTGGATGGGCTCGATCATGATGCCCGCGGTGCGCTCGTTGATGGCCGCGCGCACGGCGTTCATGTTGTCCCAGGGCACGTGTTCGAAGCCCTGCACCGGCGGGCCGAAGCCGGCGAGGTACTTCTCGTTGCCCGTGGCCGATAGCATCGCGAGCGTGCGGCCGTGGAAGGCGCCCTCGAAGCAGATCATGTGGAACCGCTCGGGGTTGCCGTTCTCGGCGTGGTACTTGCGCACCGCCTTCACCATGCCCTCGTTCGCCTCGGCGCCCGAGTTGCAGAAGAAGACGCTGTCAGCGAAGGACGCCGCCACGTGGCGCGCGGCGAGTTCCTCCGCCTGCGGCACGCGATACAGGTTCGAGACGTGCATCACCTTCGCGGCCTGCTCGGCGATGGTCTTCACCAGATGCGGGTGACCATGGCCGAGGCTGGTGGTGGCGATGCCGGCGCCGAAATCCAGGAATCGTCGCCCGTCCGACGTCCACAGGCGCGCGCCCTCACCCCGCTCGAAAGCAAGGTCGGCACGGTTGTAGGTCGGCATAAGGGCGGGGATCACTGAATCCACTCTCCGCTCGTTTCCTCCTCGCGGGCACTCGCGACCACCGCGGTGCTGGCGCGGAGGAAAGGCGGGACAATGCCGGAAACGCGGCGGGGAAGAAAGGCCGGGGGAAGGAATTCCCCCCGATCCCGTTTCATTTCCCTGTTCGGCGCCCTGGCCGGCCTTATTCTTCCCCGTGAGCCGACCTGCCGCCGCCCCGCCGGAAGAAGGCGAGGTTCGGCGGGAGCGCCTGCGCGGCACGAAGGACCGTCCCGGCTTCCGCCGGAGTGGATTGCGACAGCCGCCGCACCGCGAAGTCCAGCGCCCGTGCGGCGGCTTCGGGCTTCTCGCCCAGGCGGCGCAGGCGCCGCAGGGCGGTCTCGATGGCGCGCCGGTCGGCCGGCGCGAGGTCCGGCCGCCGCAGTTGCTCGTGGAACAGGGTGATGGCGCCGCCGATCTGCATGGCGGCGATGCTGCCATCCACCGCCGGCAGGAGCCGGGCACCGCCCCGCTCCGCCCAGCCCACGACGCGCAGCAGCCGGTGCCGCAGCCGCGCCTGCCGGACGTGTCGATGGGCCGCCGCCTTCGCGTCCGCGGCCATGTCCTGCAACTCATGCACCATCATGGCGACCAGCATGTCCATCCGCCGGCGCGCATCGGCGGGAAAGACATGCCGGAAGGCGAGCAGCGCGATCGCCGGCGCCAGGACGACCCCGGCCGCCGTCGCGAGTGAGGCCGCGAAGGTTCCGGACAGCGGCCAGGCCGGCTGGAGCAGCAGCAGCATGACCATGGTGAAGTCGATGGCGCCGAGCATGGTCCGCCGGTGCGCCACCGGCGGCGCCGCGAGCAGGATGAAGGGCATCATCATCAGGACGAGCTGCAACTCGCTGGTGGCGAGGGGCCAGGCCAGCCACCGGCAGGCCAGCGCCGCCATCGCGCCGAAGACCTGGTTGACGAGGACGTGGCGCATGATGAAGGCCGGGTTCTCCGCCGTGGAGAACAGCGAGATCATCACCGAGGTCCCGAGCATGACGTAGGGCCCGGCGGCCCACCCTGTCAGCAGCCAGGCGAGGCCCACCAGCAGCAGCGTGCCCGTGGCGCGCAGCGCCGCCTGGCGGGCGCCGATCCAGTCGCGGTGCAGGATGAGTGGATTGCGGGGATGTGCGGGCTCGGCGGCGTCCACGCCGGGCGCGAGCCGCGCGGCCAGCGCGGCATGAAGCCGCGCGACGGCTTCGTGCAGGGTTGGCCGGTCGCGGGAGAGTGCCTCCGCCGCCCGCAGCGCGGCGATCGCCTCGGCGGGCGGGGCGGCGTCCTCGAGCGCCTGCGCCGCGCGCGACAGCGTCCCGGCAAGCGCGTCATCCGGCGCGTCGGCCCCGGCGCGCGTATGCCTCGGCGCACCGGCCCCGGCGAGCGCATGATTCGGCGCGCCGGCCTCGGCGAACGTATGATTTGGCGCGCCGGCTTCGGCGCGACGCAGCCAGAGGAAAGCGGAGACCTGCGCCGCCACCACCCCGCGCAGCGCGCGGCCGGAGCGGCGGCTTCGCAGCGAACCCGCGCCGTGGCGGTCGAGCGCATCGTCGATCGCCGCCATCTCGGAGAGGATGGTGCGCTGGCCGGTCTCGTCCAGACGCGCCTCGCCGCGCAGCCGCCCCGCCATGGCGTGCAGGATCTGCGCCGAGAGGCGGCGGACCCGGCCTTCGACCTCGTCCTCCGCCTCCTGCGGCGTGAAGAGCAGGCCGGCGACGGCGCCGACCGCCACGCCGAGCAGCACGGTCAGCAGCCGGTCGATGCCGAGCGCGGCGAGATGCCCCGGATGCGCCACGTCGAGCAGCGCGACCATCGAGGCCGAATAGCCCGCGAGGATGGTGCCGTAGGCGACGAAGCCGCGCAGCACGTTGCCCAGCCCGGCGCAGAGGCCGATCCACAGCGCGAGGCCGACGACCAGGATGGGCGTGTCGTCCCCCGCCGCCACCATCAGCAGCACGCCGGCCGCCACGCCGGCCACGGTGCCGGCGGCGCGGAAGAGGCTCTTTTCGAGCAGCATGCCGCGCACCGGCTGGGACGCGGCCCAGACCGTCATCGCCGTCCATTGCGGATGCTCGAGGCCGATGAGCTAGGCCGCCAGCAGGCCCACGCAGGCGGTGAGCGCCGTGCGCATCGCATAGCCCATCCGCGCGGGGTCGAAGCCGAGCCGGGCGAGGGTGGCGGCCGTGCTCATGCCGGCGCGTCCCGCAGGCGGCGGTCGATGCGGGCGAAGACATCGAGCGTGGTGGCGATCTCGGCATCGGTGACGTCGGCGAGCATGTCGGCCTCCCCGCGCGAGAGTTTCCAGCCGATCTTCTGTAGCGCCGCGTGCCCGGCCCCGGTGAGGAAGATCAGCTTCGCGCGCCGGTCCCGCGCATCGGGGCGGCGTTCGACCAGTCCGCGGGCGACGAGGATGTCGAGGAGGCGGACCAGGCTCGACCCGTCGATCCCGACCAGCGCGGCGAGATCCTTCTGGCTGATGCCGTCGCCCGATTCCTGCAGGTGGATCAGCGGCGGCCAGGTCGCGTCGCTGAGGCCCATGGCGGCGAGGCGCCGGTCCAAGGCGCGGCGCCAACGGCGGGCGAGCAGGACGAACTCGATCCCGAAGCGGGCGCGGATTGGCGCAGAGGTAGATGGCATAACAAATTAATTGAATTAAAATGATTTGTAATACAATGTAATTTTCCATGCCGAAGCGTCCGGGCATGGGGCCTTGGGGGCAGGGTCAGGGCTGGCCGGGTGCTGTCGCGCCTCGGGCCCGCGGCCGCCGATGCCGGATCGGTTCAGGGCGCCCGGCGCGCGCCTGCCCGGCGCGATGCCCAGGCTCGGCAAGGCGCGCCTGCTTCTGTTCAGGGCGCCGGGCGCGCGGGCGCCCGGCGCGATGTGTCAGGCGGGGTCGCCGTGGTCCGCGACCAGCCCCGCAGCCTCGATCCCCGCGATGCAGCATTCCTCGTCCTTCGGCGAGGCATCTCCGCTGATGCCCACCGCACCGAGCAGGACGTTGTTGGCGTCCCGCACCAGCACGCCGCCCTGGACCGGCACGGCCTTGCCGCCCGTCAGGTCCGACAGCGCATTGGTGAAGCCGGGCACTGCCTGCGCGCGGCGGGCGAGTTCGCGCGTGCCGAAGCCCATGGCGAGCGCGCCGTAGGCCTTCCCGGTGGCGATCTCGGGGCGGAGGATCGAAGCGCCGTCCTCACGCTTCGCCACCTTCAGCTGCCCGCCCGCATCAAGCACGACGACACAGAGCGGCAGCAGCCCGAGAGCGCGCCCCTTGGCGAGTGCGGCATCGGCGATCTTCTCGGCCTGCGCGAGGGTCAGGCCGTTGATGGCGGCGGGGTGGGCGGGCTGGGGCATGTCGTGGGCCTTTTCTTGGACGGAACCCCGGCCGATAGGCGGTCAGCGCCGCCGTGTCGAGCCGCCCCGGCTGCCCTGGCCGCAAAGCCGTTCACAGGGCACGCCGTCCCGGTCGCCATCGAGCCGCGTCAGGCCGCATTGCTGGAAGTGGAACATCGCCTCGGCGCAGCTCGTCATCTCGGTGCAGTAGCGCTTGGTGCCGCAGGCGAAGGGCTGGCTGGAGCGTGGGGCCGGTTCGCGCGGCGGCCATGCCTGGGCCAAGGCCCCGCCCGTCGGCAACAGGAAGAGCAGCGCAGTCAGGCATGCCATCCGGCGCGCGCTGCCGGGCCGGTGCGAGGCATCGGGCATTCGCTTCCTCCCCACAGGGGCCGTCATTGTGTCGGCCGGGCCTCCCGCCAGCCTAGAGCGGTTTCCGTTCGCCTGGGCTCACGGACACCGATCCAGGTCTTTGTTTTTGCCAGCATCTTCACCCGACCAGGTGAGTCCACCTGATCGGGATCTGCTCTGGGGCATCGCGCCCGCGCTGCGCGACCGTGGCGTCAAGGCGCCTCGCCGCTGCAGATCGACGCCATGCTCCGGTCGCGTGCACGCCCATGCCGAAACGCTCCGCGGTCATCACGGTTGGGATCCGCGTCTCGCCGCGCGCGCCCATGACGTGGCGCCCCGTGTCCATCCCGGTTGCGATCCCCGCCTCGCCTCCCGCGCGCACCCATGCGAGAAGGCGCCGATGGCGGATGACCGGGACGGGACGGCGCGGCGCGGCCGGCGGGAGGCACGCCCGGCGGGCAATGCCCCCACCGCGGCGCGGCTGCGGGAGGCCGCGCTCGCGCACCTCGCCCGCTT
>NZ_JAAEDM010000097.1 GCF_018129065.1 Neoroseomonas soli
GTCGCCTGGCGCGCGGGGGGGCTCGCCGGCTGCCGCGGGGCGGGCGCCGGCTGCGGAGTCGCGGCCGGTGGTGGTGCGAGGGTCTCGCCGGGCGGCGGAGCCAGGGGCTCCGGCGCCTCCACGGGCACGGTCTGGGCAGCGATGTGCCCACCCGCGGCGAGCAGGAGAAGGCACAGGATCGTGAGCAGGACGCGTCGAAACCCGATCATGGCGGCAGGGACCCCATCTAGCGGGGTCCGGTCAAGCGGGGCCGCCGCGGGTTGCCGATGCCGCCCGGCCGGTCCAGCATTGCACCGCAACATGAAAACATCCCCTTCCGTCTGGACCGTGATGATGGCGCTGCTCGGCGCGCATCTCGCCGGGATGGGCATTTTCCTGGCCGTCCCGGTGCTGGCGCCGGCGATAGCGGCCGAAACGGGCATTCCTGCGGCACTGGCCGGCGTCCATACGGCGCTCGTCTATGCCGGCGCATTGGTTTCGGGGCCGCTGACCGGCGCCTTCATCCACCGCTATGGCGGGATCCGGGTGCTCCAGGCCGGGCTGACGGTCTGCGGCGCGGCGGTGGCCCTGGCGACGATCGGCCATCCGGTCGCGCTGGCGCTTTCGGCGCTGCTCGGCGGCGTCGGGCACGGGCCGGTCACGCCGGCGGGCAGCCATCTGCTGGCCAGTCGCGCGCCCCCGAACCGTCGCGCGCTGATCTTCAGCCTGAAGCAGTGCGGCGTGCCGGCCGGGGCGATGCTGGTTGCGGCGCTGACGCCGTTGATCGCCGCCGTCGGGGGCTGGCGGGCCGGGGTGCTCGCGGTGGCGGCGGTGCTGGTGGCCATGGCGCTGGTGCTGCAGCCGTTGCGCGCGCAGCTGGACGCCGAGCGCGACAGGACCGCCCGGCTCGGCAGCCCGGGGGCGGCCTGGCGGGCGGCGCTGGGCAGCCTCGCCATCCTGCGGGACGTGCCGGTGCTGCGGCGGATGACCTTCATGTCGGCGCTCTACGGCATATCCCAGTTCTGCTTTTCCTCCTTCTTCGTGGTCTTCCAGGTCGAGGCGCTCGGCGTCCCGCTGACCGAGGCGGGCTTCCGCCTGGCCCTGGCACAGGCGGCGGGGGTGGCGGGGCGCGTGCTCTGGGGCCTGGTGGCGGACCGGACGGGGGCGCGGCCCGTGCTGGTCGGGCTCGGGCTGGCGGCGGCGGCCTCCGGCGCCGTGCTCCTGCTGGCAGGGCCGTCCTGGCCGGGCATCGTCGTCACCCTGGCGGGGATGGGCATGGGGGCGACGGCGATCGGCTGGAACGGCGTCTTCCTGGCCGAGACGGCGCGGCTCGCGCCCACGGGCAGGGTCGGCGCCGCCACCGCGGCGACCGGTTTCGTCTTCGGGGCCTGCATGCTGGCGGGGCCGCCGCTTTTCTCGGCCATGGTCCAGGCCTCGGGCGGCTATGCCCTGGGTTTCGGCTTCTGCGCCGCCACCGCCCTGCTCGGTGCAGCCCTGGTGCGCGGCGCCAGGGCTGGCGCCCGGGCCTGAATCGGGTCTAGGAGGCGCCGATGATTACGGTCCTGACGATCCTGGTCGGCCTCGCCATGCTCGCGACCCTCGGCGTGCTGCTGGCCGGCATCCTCGGGATGGCGGGCGGGAGCGGCGATTCGCGGCGCTCCAACCTGCTGATGCGCTGGCGCATCGGGCTGCAGTTTATCGCCCTTGCGCTCTTCGCAATCCTGTTGCTGCTGCTGAAGCAGTAGGGCACGGAAACTTGCCCTGACCCGGGGCCCCTCGTAATTTGCGGCGCGCGCGACCCCGGGGCGCGCCCCAATCCAGAAGGCACACGGTCGAACGATGAAGGTCCTCGTCCCCGTCAAGCGGGTGGTCGATTACAACGTGAAGGTCCGCGTGAAGGCGGACGGCACGGGCGTCGAGACGGCGAACGTCAAGATGTCCATGAACCCGTTCGACGAGATCGCGGTCGAGGAAGCGGTGCGCCTGAAGGAAAAAGGCGTCGCGACCGAGATCGTCGCGATCTCCGCCGGGCCGAGCGCGGCGCAGGAGCAGATCCGCACCGCGCTCGCCATGGGCGCGGACCGCGGCATCCTCGTCGAGCATGACGGGGTGCTGGAACCCCTCGCGGTCGCCAAGATCCTCAAGGCGATCGTCGAGAAGGAAGGCCCGGCGCTGGTCATCCTCGGCAAGCAGGCGATCGACGACGACATGAGCGCCACCGGCCAGATGCTGGCGGCGCTGCTCGGCTGGGGCCAGGGCACCTTCGCCTCCAAGGTCGAGAAGGACGGCGAGGCGCTCAAGGTCACCCGCGAGATCGACGGCGGCCTCGAGACCGTCTCGCTCAAGCTGCCGGCGATCGTGACCACCGACCTGCGGTTGAACGAGCCGCGCTACGCCTCGCTGCCGAACATCATGAAGGCGCGCAAGAAGCCGATCGAGACGGTGAAGCCGGCCGACCTCGGCGTGGACGTGACGCCGCGCCTGACCGTGCTGAAGGTCGAGGAGCCCGCGAAGCGGCAGGCCGGCAAGAAGGTGGGCTCCGTGCAGGAGCTCGTCGAGAAGCTGCGCAACGAAGCGAAGGTGATCTGACCATGACCGTCCTCGTTCTCGCCGACCACAAGGACGGCGCGCTGACGCAGCCGACGCGGAGCACGGTCGCCGCGGCGCAGAAGCTCGGTGACGTGCATGTGATCGCCGTGGGTGAAGGCGCGGCCGCGGCCGGCGCCGCGGCGGCGAAGCTGCCCGGCGTGGCCAAGGTCCTGACCGCCGAGGGCGGCGCCGTGGCGCATGGCCTCGCGGAGCCGGTGGCGGCGCTGCTGGTTTCGCTCGCCGGTTCCTACTCCCACCTGCTCGCCCCGGCCTCGGCCGCTGGCAAGAACGTGATGCCGCGCGTGGCCGCGCTGCTCGACGTGCAGGTGCTGTCCGATGTCTGCGGCGTGGTGGACGCCGACACCTTCGTCCGCCCGATCTACGCGGGCAACGCGCTGGCCACCGTGAAGTCGGCCGACGCGAAGAAGGTGATGACGGTGCGCGCCACCTCCTTCGACCCGGTGCCGGCCGAGGGCGGCAACGCCCCGGTGGAAGCCGCCCCGGCCGCCGCCGACCCCGGCCTGTCCACCTTCCTGGGCGCCGAGATCGTGAAGTCCGAGCGGCCGGAACTGACCGCCGCCCGGGTCGTCATCTCCGGTGGTCGCGCCATGGCCTCGGCCGAGAACTTCGCCATCCTGGAAAAGGTGGCGGACATCCTCGGCGCCGCGGTCGGCGCTTCCCGCGCCGCGGTCGATGCAGGCTACGCGCCGAACGACATGCAGGTCGGCCAGACCGGCAAGATCGTGGCGCCGGAACTCTACATCGCCGTCGGCATCTCGGGCGCGATCCAGCACCTGGCCGGCATGAAGGACAGCAAGGTCATCGTCGCCATCAACAAGGACGAGGAGGCGCCGATCTTCCAGGTCGCCGACTACGGCCTGGTGGCGGACCTGTTCAAGGCGGTGCCGGAACTCGAGGCCGAACTGTCGAAGTGAAGGTCGGGGGAGGGTGAACCTCCCCCGAACCCCCTCCCTTCTTTGTCGTCTTGGCGCCGACCGCCGCCGTCAGTTCCCAGGTTCCAAAGAAGGTTGAGGGGGGCTCGGGGGGAGAAGTTCTCTTCTCCCCCCGTTTTCCGTTTCTGGAGGATCGAATGGCTGAGATCGCGAAGGTTGGCGTCATCGGCGCCGGGCTCATGGGCAACGGCATCGCGCATGTCGCCGCACTTTCGGGCCTTCCCGTGGTGCTGATGGACGTGCAGCAGGCCGCGCTCGACAAGGCGCTCGCCACCCTGTCCGGCAACATGGACCGGCAGGTGAAGAAGGCCATCATCACGCCCGACGACAAGGCCGCCGCGCTGGCCCGCATCACGACGACCACGACCAACGACGCCTTCGCCGATTGCGACATCGTCATCGAGGCGGCGACCGAGAACGAGGACCTCAAGCGCAAGATCTATGCCGCGCTGACGCCGAAGCTGAAGGCGGATGCGATCCTCGCGTCGAACACCTCCTCCATCCCCATCACGCGCCTCGCGGCCGCCACCGACCGGCCGGGCCGCTTCATCGGCATGCACTTCTTCAACCCCGTGCCGATGATGAAGCTGGTGGAGATCATCCGCGGCCTCGCCACCGACGACGCGACCTGCGCGGCAGTCGAGGCGCTGGCGAAGCGCATGGGCAAGACGCCGGTCCCCGCCGGAGACTGGCCGGGCTTCGTGGTCAACCGCGTGCTCTGCCCGATGCTGAACGAGGCCATCCAGGCGCTGATGGAAGGCGTCGGCGACGTGCGCGCGATCGACGATGGCATGAAGCTCGGCGCCAACCACCCGATGGGGCCGCTGGAACTGGCCGACTTCGTGGGGCTCGACACGCTGCTGAGCGTGATGAAGGTGCTGCACGAAGGGCTGGGGGATCCGAAGTACCGGCCCTCGCCGCTGCTCGCGAAGTATGTCGAGGCCGGCTGGCTCGGCCGGAAGTCCGGCCGCGGCTTCTACGACTACTCGACGACGCCGCCGACGCCGACGCGGTGAGACGAAGGGGCCAGGCCCCTTCGCCCATGTGACCATCCGGGAGGGGCGGTGCCCCCCCGGCCCGGTCATCGTGCCGCCGCCAGGGTCAGTTCCCCGACGCCGAGCGCGATGTTCAGCCCGGTATTGCCCTCCACGCTCAGCGGCTGGAGCGTGATGTTGCGGTTGCCCCCGCCGACGAGGACATTCGCGCCGACGCCGACGCCGGCCGTCGCACCGGCGGACACGCCGGCATAGGTGCCGGCCAGGGCGCCCGGGGCCACGTCGCCCGAGGAGGCGACGACGCCCCACAGCATCACGGCCGAGCTGGTGAAGCCGACATCCACGCCATAGCGCTTGATCTCGCCCGTGTAGCGCTCGGCCCGGCCGCTCGTCGGCGTGAAGACGCAGGTGGTGTCGCGGGTGGAACCGAAGACGAAGCTCGTGCCCGGCGCGACGTCGCAGCGCAGCGTGCCGGCGCGCACATGCCCGGTCTGCTGTGGGCTGGGCGTGGCGGCCGAGGACTGCGCGAAGGCCGGTGCCGCAGCCAGGAGCCCGATGCCGAGCGCGGCCGCGATTCCGGAACGGATGTGACGCATGGCGATGATCCTTCCTGAATGATCCGGGGTGCGGCTGTCGCCACGTTCCCGCCTTGGCTCAACGCCGGCGGCGCGGCATGGTTTCGCCTTGGACCGGTGCGTCGTGGGAAGGAAGCCGATCATGGAATTGATGACACCGCCGGCACGCGTCGCCTTCATCGGCATGGGCGTGATGGGCGCCGCGATGGCCGCGAACGTCATGAAGGCGGGCTTCGCGCTGACCGTCGCCTCCCGCAGCAAGGCCAAGGCGGAAGCCCTGATCGCTGCCGGGGCGGAATGGGCGCCGACGGCGCAGGACGCGGCGGATGGGGCGGCCTGCGTCTGCCTCTGCGTGCCCGACACGCCCGATGTCGAACAGGTGCTGTTCGGGGAGGAAGGCGTGATCCATGGCGCGGCCCCTGGCACGGTGGTGATCGACTTCTCGACCATCGCCGCCGGTGCCGCCGCGGATTTCGCGCGGCGGATGGCAGAACGCGGCGTCATCCTCCTCGACAGCCCGGTGTCGGGTGGGCCGCAGGGTGCGATCGATGGCACCCTCACCTGCATGGTGGGCGGCGACGGTGCCGGCTTCTCGGCCGCGCGCCAGGTCTTCGACGCGGTCGGAAAGACGATCACGTTGCTCGGCCCCGCGGGCTCGGGGCAGATCTGCAAGTCGGCCAACCAGCTCATCATCACCAGCGCCATGCAGGCGGTGGCGGAGGCGCTGGCCATGGGCCGCAAGGCCGGGCTGGATCCCATGCTGATGCGCCAGGCACTGCTCGGCGGTTCGGCGCGGTCATTCGTGCTGGAGAACCATGCGAAGCGCATGCTCGACCGCAGCTTCAAGCCGGGCTTCCGCGCGGAGCTGATGCGCAAGGACATGCGCCTGGCCCTCGGCGCGGTGCGGGAGAACGGCGTCTTCGCCCCGGCGACCGCGCTCGCCGCGCAGATGATGGAGGCGGTGGTGAACTCGGGCCGCGGCGGGGACGACTGCGCCTCGCTCGGCGCGCTGGTGGCCGAGCTTTCCGGACTGCGGGACTGAATGCTGCTGCCGACCACCCCGCTCCGGGCGCGGCTGCACCACCTCTATTACGGCACGGCGCCGGATAGCCGCCGCTTCCGTTACGCCGTGCTGACCTTCGACGTCATCACCATCCTCTTCGTCATCGGCACGTCCTTCATCCCGCGCAGCGCGACGATCGGGGTGATCGACGTGGTCGTCGGGCTGGTGCTGGCGTTGGAGTTCGTCACCCGCCTCGCGGGCAGCCGGCGCCCGCTGCGGGAGGCGCTGCGCGTCACATCGCTCGCGGACCTCCTCGCCATCGCCTCCTTCCTCGCACCCGTGACGGGGGAGGCGGCGGGCTTCCTGCGCATCATGCGCACGCTGCGGCTGATCCACTCCTACCGGATGCTGGCGATGCTGCGGGAGGACTTCCCCCGCTTCCGCCGCCACGAGGAAGCCTTCCTCGCCGCGGCGCATCTCGGCGTCTTCATCTTCATCATGACCGCGGTCGTGTACGAGACGCAGCACGGGGCCAACCCGCACATCGCGCACTATGCCGATGCGCTCTACTTCACCGTCACGGCGCTGACGACGACCGGTTTCGGGGACATCACCCTGCCGGGGACCACGGGGCGGCTGATTTCCGTCGTCATCATGATCGCCGGAGTCACGCTCTTCCTGCGGCTGGCCCAGGCGCTGTTCCGGCCATCAAAGGTGCGCTTCACCTGCCACTCCTGCGGGCTGCAGCGGCACGAGCCGGACGCGGTGCACTGCAAGGCCTGCGGCGCGCTGCTGAACATCCCGGACGAGGGGATCGACTGATGCGCCCCGCGCGTCAGGCACGCCGCCCGCCCGCCGGATTACAGGCGCTCCCGAACTGATCTAGGCTTGCCCCAACGCCCACCGCGAGGAGAGTCCATGCGCGCCGCCCTTCGTTCTTCCATCGCCGCGGCCGTCGCATTCGGCGCCCTGGCGCTCGCGGGCCCGGCGCTGGCCCAGAGCGTCTGCCCCGGCAGCGTGTCCGCCAATGCCTACGCGCCGGTGCCGCGCAACGCCGCCATCACCGTGCCCGACCGCGCGCAGACCGAGAATGAGAGGCGCCTGCGCGGGGCCGTGCTCGCCGCGCTGCAGGGCACCGGGCGCCGGGTGGCGGCCGATGCGCCCTATGTCCTGTCCTGGCACGGCGGCGTCGCCGCCGAGGGCGACAATTTCGGCGGCTTCTCCGACACGCTGCAGGACCGCTCCTTCCGCGAGAGCGACGACCTCTCCTGGGCGCATGACGTGCCGCGCATGGGCGGGCGGCGCGTCCCGGCGCTGCGCGTCAGCGGCGTGGTGGAACTGCGGGAGCGCGCCACCAACCGGATCGTCTGGAGCGCCATGCTCACCTGCACGCGCCACGGCACGGATGACGAGGCGCTGTTCGGGCACCTCGCCACGGCAGTGGCGCCGCTGATCGGGCAGTCGGTGGCCGGGCGGGCCTTCTGAGCGGAAGGCCCGCCGCGGCCGGCGTCAGCCGCCGGCATTGCCCGCAACCACCACCATCGCCGGCTTGATCAGCCGGCCGTTCAGGGTCCAGGCCGGGGTCCAGCAGGCGGTGACGGTGCCGGGGGCGACCCCCTCCGGTGCCGGCTGCTCGGCCATGGCCTGGTGCATCTCCGGGTCGAAGGCCTTGCCGGTCGGGTCGTCCTTGCGCACGCCGTTGCGCTCGAGGATGCCGAGGAAGGAACGTTCCACCCCCTCGAAGCCCTCGCGCATCTTGGTGATGGCCTCGGCCTCGCCCTCCGCCTTCGGCGGCAGGACATCGAGGCCGCGGCGGAGGTTCTCCGCCGCCTCGACCACCTCGCGGGCAAACTTCTGGGTGGCGAAGGCGCGTGCCTCCTGCACCTCCCGCTGGGTGCGGGCCCGGAGGTTCTGCATCTCCGCCTCGGCGCGCAGCCACTTGTCCTTCAGCGCCGCGGCCTCGGCCTCGAGGGCGGCGATGCGTTCCTCCGGCGTCGGCTCGGCCGGGGCCTCGGGGGCCGCCGCCGCAGTGGCGGTGGCCTCCTGGGCGCGCGTATCGGTCGGGGTGTCCTGGTTCTCGCTCATCTCGGGATCGCGTCTCGTATCGCGTGGGGCGGCCGGGCGGCCATCGGGGTTGGCCTTCACCTAGGCGCCTCGGGGGGCGGGGACAAGGCGTAGCTCATGCATGGGCATCCGCCAGCAGCCGGCCGAGCGCCGGCAGTAGCCCCGCCTGCGGGGCCTGGCCGACGCGCGGCGGGGCGGCGGATGGCGGGCCGAGCGCGGCCGCCAGGGCGCAATCCAGGCTGTCCAGCACCGGCACCGGGACATGCGGCGCGACCCGGGGGGCGAGTCCCGCCAGGCCCGCCCCGCCGAGGACCACGGCGCCAGCGCCGTCCCGCGCGGCCTCCATGGCCGCCCCGACCAGCAGGGCCACGGCGCCGTCCGGGTCGCGGGCGATCATGTCCCCGGTGGGTGCCACCCCGCGCACCAGCACCCGGTCGGGGCCATGGCCACGCAGCAGGGCGAATTCCTGGAGCATCGGGATCCAGAGGGCGCCGCCGGTCAGCAGCGCGATCCGCGGAGCCAAGGCGAGCCCCGCGGCGAGCGACGCCTCCGCCATGCCGAAGACCGGGATGGGAAGCACTTCCCGCGCCGCCTCGATGCCCGGCTCGCCGAAGCAGCCGATGACCGCGGCGCCGAAGCCGCGCGGGTTGTCGCGGCCGACATGCTCGGCCAGCGCGGCGAGCACCGCATGGCCGGCGATCGCCACCGCTGCCCGCGTGGCGATGTAGCGCGCGCCGAACGGCGCGGTGGCCGGGACGATCTCGGCTGGCGGCAGGCCGAGGCGCGGAAGCGCTTCCGCCGCGCGCGCGGCGAGCAGGTCGGTGATCGCGGGGTCGGTGTTGCCGTTCAGCAGCAGCAGGCGCATCGCTGAGGATCGGCACGGCCGGACGGGCGGCGCAAGTGCGGCCATGCCATCGTGCAGCCTGCCTCGGTTCTAGGCAGCGGTGGCCCCGTCGGTGCAGGATATCGACGGGTCGGCCATGGCATGACCCTTGCTGCGACCATGAACGCCGGGGTGGTAACCCCGCGGCTGCGATCCACGCCGCGGGCAATGAGAAGGCCGCGCCGGTCCTGGGGACAACGTCACTGGAGGACATGGCCGATGCGTCTGCGACGCTTGCTTCTCACCGCCTGCCTGGCCGCGCTGCCGGCCCTGGCGATCGCGCCTGCCGCACAGGCGCAGGGCACCATCCGCATCGGCATGACCGCGGCGGACATCCCGCTGACCAACGGCCAGCCGGACCAGGGCTTCGAGGGCAACCGCTTCACCGGCATCCCGCTCTTCGACAGCCTGACGATGTGGGACCTGTCCTCCGCCGAGCGGCCATCCGTGGTCATTCCGGGCCTGGCCACCGAATGGCGTTCGGACCCCAACGACCGCACGCGCTGGATCTTCACCCTGCGGCGCGGCGTGCGCTTCCATGACGGCTCCCCCTTCAATGCCGATGCCGTGGTGTGGAACGTGCGCAAGGTGCTGGACCGCGAGGCGCCGCACTTCGACCCGCGCCAGGTCGGCGTGACCGCCTCGCGCATGCCGACGCTGCGCCGCGCCGAGAAGATCGACGACGACACGGTCGCGCTGATCACCAGCGAGCCGGACAGCCTGCTGCCGATCAACCTGACCAACCTCTTCATGGCCTCGCCGGCGCAGTGGCAGCGCTTCCGTGACGCCAACCCGAACGCCGAGGCGGCCTGGAACGCCTTCGCGCGCGAGCCCTCGGGCACCGGCCCCTTCCGCCTGACCCGGTTCGTCCCGCGCGAGCGCGTCGAATACGCCCGCTTCGACGGCTACTGGGGCGACAAGGCGCGCGCCGAGCGCATCGTCCTGCTGCCGATCCCCGAGGCGAATGCCCGTACTGCCGCGCTGCTCTCGAACCAGGTGGACTGGATCGAGGCGCCGGCCCCGGACGCCATCCCGCAACTGCGCCAGCGCGGCATGGTCATCACATCCAACGCGCAGCCGCATGTCTGGCCGTGGCAGCCCTGCTTCACGGAGACTTCCCCGTTGCGCGACGTGCGCGTGCGGCGGGCGCTGAACCTCGCCATCGACCGGGAGGGGCTGCGCACGCTGCTCGGCGGGCTGATGGCCGCGCCCGTCGGCACGGTGCCGAACGGCCATCCCTGGTGGGGCAACCCATCGTTCAACATCCGCCACGACAAGGCCGAGGCACGCCGCCTGCTGGCCGAGGCCGGCTACGGCCCCAGCCGCCCGCTGAACCTGCGCGTGCAGATCTCGGCCTCCGGCTCCGGCCAGATGCAGCCGCTGCCGATGAACGAGTTCGTACAGCAGGAACTCAAGGAGGTCGGGGTCAACGTCGAGTTCGACGTGATCGAGTGGAACACCCTCTTCAGCAACTGGCGCAATGGCTGCCAGCACGCCTCGGCACGCGGGGCGCATGCGATCAACGTGTCCTTCGCCGCGATGGACCCGTTCTTCGCCATGGTGCGATTCTGGGATTCGAAGATGGCGCCGCCGGTTTCCAACAACTGGGGCCACTTCAACGACCCGCGCTTCGACGAGATGATCCGCACCGCCCGCAACAGCTTCGACCCGGCGGAGCGCGATGCCGCCCTGGCCCGCCTGCACGCCGCCGGCGTGGACGAGGCCCTGTTCATCTGGATCGCGCATGACGTGGCGCCGCGCGCCATGTCCCCGCGCATCCGCGGCTATGTCCAGCCGCAATCCTGGTTCGTTGACCTGCGCTTGCCTTACCTCCAATGAGGTCACAGCACCGGGCGGGCACGAACCCGCCCGGCGCCTGAGGAGACGAGATGCTTTTCTACCTGATCCGCCGCGTGCTCTACGCCATCCCGATCGCCCTCGCGGTCGGCTTCGTCTGCTTCATGCTGGTGCAGATCGCGCCGGGCGACCCGATCAACGCGATCGTGCCCCCCGATGCGCCGGGCGACGTGGTGGAACAGGTCCGCCGCGAATATGGCCTCGACAAGCCATTGCCGATTCAGTTCGGCCTCTGGCTGATGAAGGTGGTGCAGGGGGATCTCGGGCGGTCGCTGGCTTCGGGGCGGAGCGTGTGGTCGGACCTCTCGGGCGCGATCGCCAATACGCTGATGCTGGCGATCGTTGCTTCCCTGCTCGGCTTCACGCTCGGCTGCCTGCTGGGCGGGCTGGCGGGCACCTTCCGCGGGTCGTTCATCGACCGCGCGGCGGTGGGCATCGCGGTGGCCGGCGTGTCGGTGCCGCACTACTGGCTCGGCATGGTGCTGGTGGTGCTGTTCTCGGTGCAGCTCAACTGGCTGCCGGCCATGGGGGCGGGGCCGGGCGGGTCCTCCGACTGGGCGTGGAACTGGGAACACATCCAGCACCTGGTCCTGCCCGCGGTGACGCTGGCGGTGATCCCGATGGGCATCGTCACGCGCACGGTGCGCGGCATCATCGCCGAGATCATGAGCCAGGAATTCGTCACCGCCCTGCGCGGCAAGGGGCTGACGCGCACGGGCATCTTCCTGCATGTGGTGAAGAACGCGGCGCCGAACGCGCTGGCGGTGATGGGCCTGCAGCTCGGCTACCTGATGGGCGGGTCGATCCTGGTCGAGACCGTGTTCTCCTGGCCCGGCACCGGGCTGTTGCTGAACAACGCGATCTTCCAGCGCGACCTGCCGGTGCTGCAGGGCACCATCCTGGTCCTGGCGATGTTCTTCGTCGCGCTGAACCTGGTCGTGGACCTGGTGCAGACGGCGCTCGATCCGCGGATCAAGCGGGCCTGAACGGGGGAGAGAGGGAATGAGCACCACCACCCCGACCGCCGCCGAGGCGGAACTCGCGGTCCAGGCGAAGCAGGCTGTCGTGAAGAGCCAGGGCTACTGGGCCGGCGTGTGGAAGCGGCTCCGGCGGGACCCGCTGACGATCGCCTGCGCGCTTGTCCTGCTGCTGATGTTCCTCGCGATCGTCTTCGCGCCGCTGCTGGCGCCGCACGATCCGTACCAGGGCTCGATGATCCGCCGCCTGCGTCCGATCGGCACGCCCAACTATCCGCTCGGCACGGACGAGCTCGGCCGCGACATCCTCACGCGCCTGCTCTACGGCGGGCGGCTGTCCTGGTTCATCGGCATCACGCCGGTGGCGCTGGCCTTCGTCATCGGCACCGTGCTGGGCGTCCTGGCGGGCTTCGCCGGCGGCAAGGTGAACATGGCCATCATGCGTACGACGGACGTCTTCTACGCCTTCCCGTCGGTGCTGCTGGCCGTCGCGATCTCGGGCGCGCTGGGCGCGGGCATCGTCAACGCGATCCTGGCGCTGACGCTGGTCTTCATCCCGCCGATCATCCGCGTGGCGGAAAGCGTGACGACGGGCGTGCGCAACCTCGACTTCGTGGATGCGGCGCGGGCGTCGGGCGCCTCGGCCTTCACCATCGTGCGGGTGCATGTGCTGGGCAACGTGCTGGGGCCGATCTTCGTCTATGCGACCTCGCTGATCAGCGTGTGCATGATCCTGGCCTCGGGCCTGTCCTTCCTCGGCCTCGGCACCAAGCCGCCCGAGCCGGAATGGGGCCTGATGCTGAACACTCTGCGCACGGCGATCTACGTGCAGCCCTGGGTGGCGGTGCTGCCGGGGGCTTGCATCTTCGTGACGTCCATCTGCTTCAACCTGCTGAGCGACGGGCTCAGGCAGGCGATGGATGTGAAGGGCTGATCCGCCGCGGGCGGATCGGCGACTGGGCGCGCGAGGGCATCACCCTCGCCGCCCTGCGCTACCGTGACTGCAGCAGCAGGTCCCGCGCCGCCGTCGTCGCCGCCATGACCTCCTGCGCCACCAGCGACGCATTCTCCGGCCGGCAATAGTCGGCGAGCGGGCGGCAATCCGCCTCGCCGCCGGCCGCGCCTTCCCACGGCGCGGGCTGGGACCAGGTCAGGGACGGGGATGGCGTCGCCTGGGCCACCGGCCGGACGAAGCGCGCTTCCCGCCCCGGTGCGGACCACAGCGTGCCGACCTCCACGCCGTAGTGGCCGGCTTCGCGGCACTGGCGCAGCACCACGCGCGTCAGCCGCACCTGCCACATCGCGACGGGCGGCGCGGCGCCGCGGCGGCCGGACGGGGCGGGCGGCGGCGGCGGCGTGACGGTCCCGGCGAGATGCCGTTCCAGCGCCTCGGGGGCCGCCTGGGCGGCGAGGCCTTCGAGGCACGGGCGCCAGTCGCGCTGCACCTGGCCGCGATGGATCGCCTCTGCGCCGGCGACCACGCCGCCCAGCGCGGCGACGCCGAGGGCGCCCGCGAAGAAGGGCAGGGCGAACAGCGCACCATAGGGCCCGCCGCTCGCCCCGGCCTGCATCCCGACAGAGGCAATGCCGCCGGCGACGCCGAAGGTGCCGCGGCTTCCGGCGCGGCTGGCGAAATCCTCCCAGTTGATCGCGGCCTGCCAGGCGGTGCGGTCGGTCCCCGGTTCGATGCGTGCGGGCGCCGGCCAGCCGCGCTGCGCCTCGGCGATGCTGAAGGGGGCAGCGAGGGCAGTGCGCTGCGGCCCGGGGAACGCGGGCAGGGGCGGGCGCGCCGCCGGCGGGTCCGCCACCGGTGCG
>NZ_JAAEDM010000098.1 GCF_018129065.1 Neoroseomonas soli
GAACCGCCGGCGGTGCGCGCCCCCGCCGTCCGCGCCTGACGCCGCGCCCCGCCATGGCCGCGCCCGTTGTCGCGTCGGTGCTGGAGGCGGCGGCGCCGCTGCTTGCCGAACTTCACGCGGAATCCTTCCCGCCGGCCGATCGCTGGTCGGTGCAGGCGATCGGCCTGCTCGTCGCGCTGCCAGGCCATTTCGCCCTGCTCGCCACCGCGGCGGGGGAACCGCTCGGTTTCGCGCTCGGCCGGGTCGCGGCGGAGGAGGCGGAGGTGCTGACCCTGGCCGTGCGCCCCGCCGCGCGGCGGGTGGGAACGGGCCGGGCGCTGATGCGCGCGCTGATGGCCGAATCGGCGCGGCGCGGCGCCCGCACGCTGTTCCTCGAGGTGGCGGAGGGCAACCTCGCGGCGCGGACCCTCTATGACCGACTCGGCGCCGCGGTGGCGGGGCGACGACGGCGCTACTACCCGAATGGGTCGGATGCGCTGGTCCTCAGCCTGCCCCTCAGCCCTTCCGGCGCAGCAACAGGCGGGTGATGCCGTCGGCGCGGTCGTCCTGCGCGAGGACGGCGTGACCCTGTTCGGCGGCCGTGCGCGGGACATTGCGCCGGGGCTCATCCCCCTTCATCAGGACTTCCAGCACCTGGCCGGGCGACAGACGATCGAGCGCGAGTCGGACACGTACGAACGTCATCGGGCAAGTCTCGTGCGTGATGTCGATGGTGGAGTTTGCCGGTATTTCTTCGCCTGGTTCCCCATTGTCGATGTCTGTCACAAATTTTACCTTCCATATCATTGCCGCAGATTTCGGAGGCGTGTAGACCGGCGCTGCTGACGATAAAAGGGGGCTGACATCGTGGCAGAAACCAACCCGAACGCCGAACTTCTTGGGCTGACCGCCCAGATCGTTTCGGCGCATGTCTCGCACAACCCGGTCCCGGCCACGGAACTTCCGGGACTGATCCAGGAAGTGTTCCGCACGCTCGCGGGCGTCGGCTCCGTTCCGGCGCCCGAACCCGAGCGGCCGCAACCGGCCGTGCCGATCAAGAAGTCCATTACTCCGGGCTACCTGATCTGCCTCGAGGACGGGAAGAAGTTGAAGATGCTGAAGCGGCATCTCAAGACGGCCTACAACATGACGCCCGAACAGTACCGTGAACGGTGGGGCCTGCCGGCCGACTACCCGATGGTGGCGCCGGACTACGCCAAGCACCGTTCCACCCTGGCCAAGAAGATTGGCCTCGGCACCACCCCGCGGTCGCGGGGCAAGGGCAAGGGCGGCTGAGGGCCGTCCAGCCGCGGGATTGGCCGCGCGGCGCGCCGGGTTGTATCCTGCCCGGCCGCGCCGCGATCCGCGCGGCGACAGCCTGGGAATTCGACGACCGCATGGACAGCCGCACCCGCCAGCGCGCTGCGGAGCAGACCCCGCAACCGTCCCGCATCGAGCGGCTCTGCATCGAGCGGGGCCTCAAGATGACGGGGCAGCGGCGGCTGATCGCGCGCGTGCTGAGCGAGGCGGAGGACCATCCCGACGTCGAGGACGTCTATCGCCGCGCGCTCGCGCTCGACAGCAAGGTCTCCATCGCGACCGTCTACCGTACCGTCCGCCTGCTGGAGGAGAATGGCATCCTCGAGCGGCGGGACTTCGGCGGCGGTCGCGCGCGCTATGATCCCGCCGACCGCGGCCACCACCACCATCTGATCGACGTCGATACCGGCAAGGTGATCGAATTCGCCGACGAGGAGTTCGAGGCGCTGGCACGCATCATGGCCCGCAGGCTCGGTTTCGCACTGGTCGGGCAGCGCCTGGAACTCTTCGGCCGCAAGGCCGAGGCCGAGCCGCCCGTGCCGGAGGCGCAACGTCGCGGCCGGGGGGGCTCGTCGTGACCGCTATCGACCCCGGATTCGGGGAACTTCGCTCCGGCAACCTCGGCGTGCGGCTGGCGATGGGCCAGGCCGAGGTCGATGCCGTGCAGGCCCTGCGCTACCGCGTCTTCTACGAGGAGATGGGAGCGCGCGCCGACGCCGAGACGGCACGCACCCGCCGCGACCGCGACGAATTCGATGCGGTGGCCGACCACCTGGTCGTGGTGGACCACGACCGTGGGGAAGGGGCGGAATCCGTCGTCGGCACCTACCGCCTGATCCGCCGCGGCGCCGCGGCGCGACTCGGGCGATGGTACTCGGCGGCGGAATACGACATCTCCCGCATCCTCTCCTTCGAAGGGGAGGTCCTTGAATGCGGCCGGTCCTGCGTGGATGCGGACTACCGCACGCGCGGCTCGATGCAGCTGCTCTGGAGCGGCATCGCGGCCTACATCTTCAAGCACGATGTCGGGATACTCTTCGGCTGCGCGTCGCTGCCGGGGACCGACCTCGATGCGCTCGCCGACCAGTTGACCTATCTCGCGGCGAACCACCTGGCACCGGAGACGATCCGCCCCCGCGCCTTGCCGGAACGCTATGTCGAGATGATGCGCAAGGATCCCGCGGCGATCGACGTGAAAAGGACGCTGGTCGACCTGCCGCCACTGGTGAAGGGATACCTGCGCCTCGGCGGCTTCGTCGGCGAGGGCGCCGTGCTGGACCACCAGTTCAACACCACCGACGTCGCGGTGGTGGTGAAGACCGACCTCATCACCGACAAGTATTCGCGCCACTACGGGCGGAAGCGGCGCGAGGCATAGGCGAACGATCGGCCGTCGATCGCCAGCAGCCCCGCCCCGATCAGCGCCATCCCGGCCAGGTGGCGCGGTTCCAGCGCCTCGCGCAGCACCAGCGTGCCGAGCAGGATGGCGCTGACCGGCACGAGGAAGGTCACCAGCAGCAGGTTCACCGCCCCCGCCAGCGCCAGGATGCGGAAGTAGAGCGCATAGCCCAGCGCGGTCGAGAACAGCGCGAGGCCGAGGATGGCCGCCACCGTGGCGGCCGAGGGCGCCGGCAGCCTCCAGGGATGCTCCATGGCGAGCGCGACGGGCAGCATCATCGCCGCCGAGGCCGTCACCTGCCCGAGCGCCGCCTGCATCGGCGCGACGCCCATGGCGCGGAAGCGCCGCCCGAAGACGCCCGCGCAGGCGTAGGAGAAGGTCGCCGCCAGCATGGCGAGCGTCGCCCAGCCCGCCGCCGCTGCGCCGCCCGCGATGTCCGTGCCCATCATCGCCGCGACGCCCCCGAAGCCGAGCAGCACGCCCACCACCTTGGCCGGGCTCGCCCGTTCCTCCCGCGTCGCCAGGTGGGCGACGAGCACGGTCCAGAGCGGCGTCGTCGCATTGAGGATGGCGGCGAGGCCGGAAGGCAGCGTGCGCTGCGACCAGACGATCAGCGCGAAGGGAATGGCGTTGTTGAGCAGCCCCATCACCGCCATGGCGCGCCAGGCACGCGCGCCGCGCGGCGGTGCGACGCCGAGCAGCGGTAGCGCCGCCCACAGCATTGCAGCGGCAAGGCCCACCCGCGCGGCGACGAGGGTCAGCGGCGGCACCTCGGCGATGGCGACGCCGACGAAGAAGAAGGACCCGCCCCAGAGGAAGGAGAGCAGGACGAGGAGCGACCAGGCGAGGGCGGACATGCGGTGGTGATGCAGCGTCCTGCGGTGATACGCCACTCCGGGCGTTGCGGTCGCAAGGGTGGGGGAGGGGAACCTCCCCCGCTCCCCCTCCCTTCTTTGTCTTTTTGGGAACTGACCTTGGACGTCAGTCTCCAGATGCCAAAGAAGGTTGGGGGGTCCGGGGGGAAGTTCTCTTCCCCCCGGCCTTCAATCGACCCTCGCCCCGCTCGCCCGCACGATCTCCGCATGCCGCCGGATCTCGGTCGCGAGGAACTCCGCCGCCCGCTGCCGCGTCCCGCCCCACAGCGCGAGTCCCGCGCCTTGCAGCCTCTGCTTGCCTTCCGGGTCCGCGACCACCTCGTTCACCAGCGTGTTCATGCGCGCGAGGATCGGTTCCGGCGTTCCCTTCGGCGCCATCACCATGAACCAGGTGCCGAAGGTGAGCCCCGTCATGCCGAGTTCGGCCGTGGTCGGCACCTCGGGCAGTTGCGGCGCGCGGGCATCGTCGAGCAGCGCGAGCGGGATCACCTCCCCCGCGCGGACCTGCGGCAGCGCGCCGGTCACGAGGTTGAACATCGCCTGGATGCGGTTCGACAGCAGGTCCGTCACCGCCGGCGCCGGGCCGGAATAGGGCACGTGCTGCATCTCGGTCCGCGTCATCTGGCGATAAAGTTCGCCGGCGAGGTGCATCGACGACCCGTTGCCGGTCGAGCCGAAATTGATCTTCCCCGGATTGGCCCGCGCATAGGCCGTGAACTCCGCCAGCGTGCGCGGCCCGAGGGCGCGGTTCACCACCAGGATGTTCGGCACGTTGCCGACCAGCACCACCGGGTCGAAGTCGCGCAGCGGGTCGAAGGGCAGTTCCCGGTAGAGCGCGGGGTTGGTCGCCAGCGTTCCCGCCCAGCCCCAGAGAAAGGTGTAGCCGTCCGCCGGGCTGCGCGCGGCATAGGCGGCGCCGACATTGCCGTTGGCGCCGGCGCGGTTCTCCACCACCACGCGCTGCGGCATCCGCTTGTCGAGTTCCTGCGCCAGGATGCGCGCCACGGTGTCGGCGGTGCCGGCACCGCCGAGCGTCGGCACCACCAGCCGCACCGGGCGGTCGGGCCAGGCGCCCTGGGCGCGAAGCGGCAGCGGCGCGAGGCCGGCGAGCGCGGCGGCGAGAAGGGAGCGGCGGTGCGTCATGGCGGTCGGTCCGGATTGTCCCGTCCGGAGCGTAGCAGGATGGCGGAAATGGCGAAGCGGAAGGGTTTCGCCCCCTCGCGCTCCCCCGCCGAGGGCCGGAGGCCTTCGGCGGGATCCGGCGCGGGCGGTGCCCGCACCGGGCGTGGCCTATTCGGCCGCCGCGCGGTGGGGTTCGGTGCCCGGGCGCCGCACGCGCAGGCGGCGGATGCGGCGCGGGTCGGCCTCGAGGACGCGGAACTCCAGGCCGGACGGGTGGGAGATGAGTTCCCCCTTGGCCGGCACGCGGCCCGCGAGGGTGAAGACGAGGCCGCCGACCGTGTCGATGTCGGCGGCGCGTTCCTCGTCCGTCAGCACCTGGCCGAGCCTCGCCTCGAAGGTCTCGACCGGCGTGCGGGCGTCGAGTTCGATCGTCCCGTCGGGGCGCTCGGTCATGTGGGGGCTGGCGTCCTCGTCGTGCTCGTCGCTGATGTCGCCGACGATGGTCTCCACCAGGTCCTCGATGGTGACGAGGCCGTCGATGCCGCCGTACTCGTCCACCACCAGCGCCATGTGCGTGCGCGACTGGCGCATCTGCAGCAGCAGGTCGAGCACCGGGACGGAGGGTACGACGAAGAGCGGCTTGCGCTGGAGGTGCTTGAGATCGAAGGGCCCCGGCTTCCCGACGGCGGAGAAGACGTCCTTGATGTGGACCATGCCGGCGATGTCGTCGAGGCTCTCGCGATAGACCGGATAGCGGCTGTGGCCGTCCCGCTGGATCAGTGAGACAGCCTGCTCGAGGGTCAGGTCCTCGGGCATCGCCATGATGTCGGCGCGCGGCACCATGACGTCGTAGGCGGTCTTGCCGCGCAGGCGCAGCACGTTGGACAGCAGCGCGCGTTCATGGGTGTCGAGGCCACTGGCGTCGGGTTCGGTGCCCTCGGAGCCGGGCTTCTCGTCGTGCCGCTCGATCAGTTCCTCGACGCGGTCGCGGACGGATTCGGCCTCCTTGCGGCGGAGCAGGCCATGCAGTTTCCAGAACAGGCCGGGCTTGTTCGAGAAGTCGCTCACGTTGGCATGCCCCCAGGCGCCGGGCGGGCCGCATCCGCGGCCCTCGGCTTCGCGCGGGCAGGGCGTGCGGGCGCCGGCTGTCTGCCGGGCGCGGTCGCGCTTCGCGCTCCCGGCCCGAGGCGTGGCCTCGGGCCGCGTCTGTCGCGGTGGTGGCTCATGTCACGCCGCGCCAGGGGGTGGGCAGGGGCGGCATCCGCGGTCCTTGGCTTCGCGCTGGCAAAGCGTGCGGGTGGCGGTTCGCGGCCGGACGCGGTTGCGCCTCGCGTTCCCGGCGCCGGGCGCGGCCTCGGGCCGCGTCGGTTGCGGCGGCGGCTCATGTCACACCCCGCCAGGGATTGGGCAGGCCGAGGCGGCGCATGATGCGCGCCTCCGCACGCTCCATGCGGCGGGCCTCGCCGGCTTCCAGGTGGTCGTGGCCGGCCAGGTGCAGGGCGCCGTGGGCGACCAGGTGGGCGAGGTGCGCCGCTGTCCTGCGGCCCGCGTCGCGCGCTTCCCGGCGGACCACGCCGAGCGCCAGCGCCACGTCGCCCAGTTGTCCCGGCACCTCGGCCGGGAAGGAGAGCACGTTGGTCGGCTTGACCTTGGCGCGATGCTGGCCGTTCAGCCGCTTGACCTCCGTGTCGTCGGTCAGCAGCACGGTCATGGCGCCGGTGGCGCCGGCCTCGCGCAGGGCGGCCTCGGCGGCGCGGCGCGCCACCTCCTCGGGCCGCTTGACGGCGGCGCGCCAGCCTGGCGCCGCCAGGATCACGGAGATGTCCGGCATCTCCTGCGATCCGTTCCGAAGCCCAGCCTGATCGCCCGAAATGCGACCGCGGCCGGGACGGCTACTTCCCGGTTCCATCCTTCTCCTTCTTCGCCCGTGTCTGGTCGTCGGCCCGCCCATAGGCGGCGACGATCCGGGCCACCAGGGGGTGCCTTACCACATCCCGCTCGGCGAATCTCGCAACTCCGATGCCGTCCACCCCTTCGAGGATGCGCAGGGCCTCGATCAGGCCGGAGGGCTGGCCGGAGGGCAGGTCCACCTGGGTCGGGTCGCCGGTGATGACCATGCGGCTGCCCTCACCCATGCGGGTGAGGAACATCTTCATCTGGGCGGCGGTGGTGTTCTGCGCCTCGTCCAGGATGGCGTAGCAATGGGCCAGCGTGCGACCGCGCATGAAGGCGAGCGGGGCGATCTCGATCTCCCCGGCGGCGATGCGGCGGGCGACCTGTTCGGCCGGCAGCATGTCGTGCAGCGCGTCGTAGAGGGGGCGGAGATAGGGATCGACCTTCTCCTTCATGTCCCCCGGCAGGAAGCCGAGGCGCTCGCCGGCCTCGACGGCGGGGCGGGACAGCACGATCCGGTCCACCCGGCCGGATTGCAGCAACGCCACGCCCTGGGCCACCGCGAGGTAGGTCTTGCCCGTGCCGGCCGGGCCGACGCCGAAGACCATCTCCCGCCGCGCCAGCATCTCGATATAGGCGCCCTGCGCGGCGGAGCGCGGCGCGATGGCTCCCTTGCGGGTGCGGATGGCCGGGAGGTCGGCGAGCGGCAGGCGGGGTTCGCCGACCTCCGCCCCGCCCTCGGCGATGCGCAGCGCGGCCTCCACCTCGGCCGTGCCGACATGCTGGCCGCGTTCCAGCCGCTTCCACAGCGCCAGCAGCGCCGCCTCCGCCATTTCCGTCCGTTCGGCCCCGCCCGAGATGACGATCCGGTTCCCCCGCGAGGAAACCCTGACGCCGAGCACCTGCTCGATGCGGGCCAGGTGCCGGTCGTGCTCCCCATGGAGGAGCGGCAGCAGGAGATTGTCGTCGAATTGCAGCGTGACGGAGCGTTGCTCGATCTGGCTGCGGGCGTCCGACGGGCGGACGGCGAGGCCGGAGGTGGCGGTCAAGCGGCTGGTCTCTCCCTGGGCTCGGTGTTCACGGGCGCGGCCATCGCGCCCGAGAGGGAATTGGGGTGTCCGGCAAGAATCTTCACCGGAACGATGCGCCCGGCGAGGTTCGCGAGGCCATCGAAATGCACCGGCTGGAGCCAGGGGGTGCGACCCGCCATCTGGCCGGGGTGGCGGCCGGGGCCGGTCACCAGCACTTCCACGACCATGCCGCCGCGCGAGCGGTTGAATTCCGCCTGCTGGTCGCGCAGCAGGGCCTGGATCTCGGCGAGGCGCGAATCCTTCACCTCCTCCGCCGCCTGCCCGGCCATGGTCGCGGCGGGCGTGCCGGGGCGGGCGGAGTACTTGAAGGAGAAGGCCTGGGCGAAGCCCGTGTCGCGGATCAGCGCCATGGTCGCTTCGTGGTCGGCGTCGGATTCGCCCGGATGGCCGGCGATGATGTCGGTGGAGAGCGCGAGGTCAGGCCGCGCCGCGCGCAGGCGGTCCACCAGCCGGCGGTAGTCGTCGGCCGTGTGGCCGCGGTTCATCATCTTCAGGATGCGGTCGCTGCCCGACTGCACCGGCAGGTGGAGGAAGGGCATGATCGCCGGCGTGTCGCCATGCGCGGCGATCAGGTCATCGTCCATGTCGCGCGGATGGGAGGTGGTGTAGCGCAGCCGTGCGAGGCCCGGGATCTCCGCCAGCCGCCGCAGCAGCCGCCCGAGCGTCCAGGCGCGGCCGTCCGGTCCCTCGCCATGCCAGGCGTTCACGTTCTGGCCGAGCAGCGTGATCTCCCGCGCGCCGAGCGCCACCAGCCGCTTCGCCTCGGCAATCACCGCCTCGGCGGGGCGCGAGTATTCGGACCCGCGCGTATAGGGCACCACGCAGAAGGAGCAGAACTTGTCGCAGCCTTCCTGCACCGTCAGGAAGGCCGTCACGCCCTGCGGCGCGGTCGTCTCGGGCAGGTGGTCGAACTTGTCCTCGGGCGGGAACTCGGTCTCGATCACCGCGCCGGCGGCCCGCGACGCGCGCGCGACCATCTCCGGCAGCCGGTGGTAGGATTGCGGCCCGAGCACGATGTCCACCCAGGGCGCGCGGGCGGTGATCTCGGCCCCTTCCGCCTGGGCGACGCAGCCGGCGACCGCGATGACCATGTCGCCGCCCTTGGCCTGCTTCGCCTCCCGCAGCCGGCCAAGGTCGGAGAACACCTTCTCCGTTGCCTTTTCCCGGATGTGGCAGGTGTTGAGGATGACCATGTCGGCCTCCTCCGCCGCCTCGGTCGGCGCGTAGCCGAGCGGGGCCAGCACATCCGCCATGCGCGCGCTGTCATAGACGTTCATCTGGCAGCCCCAGGTGCGGATGAGCAGGCGCTTCCGCGGGGCGGTGCCGGTGGCTTCGGTCATAGGGGGTCAGGCTCCACCGTTCCGCCGCACGCAGAGCGGCGGATCGAGGCGGTGGAGATGCGCACCGGAGCGGCGCTGGTCAAGCGAACAAGCGCCCTGTTGGGCTTTCCATGCCGCAAGCCTGACAAGCGGCGCGGCGCCGGGTCAAGCATGATCGGCCCCGGCGGGCGGGGTTCCGCGCCCTTTCAGGCGCAGGATGCGCGGCGGGGGCGTCGCTTCGGGCGGCCTTCGCGCTATATTGTTGCCTGGGCGGCATGGACGCCGGGACAGTTGCCCGGGCAGCGTCGAACCGGGCAGCGCCGGGCGTCCTCCGCATTCCGTCATGGCGTTGGAGGGCAATGATGGCTCGCTTCTGGACTGGCTTCGCAGTCGGGATCCTGGCCGTGGCAGCGGCCGGGGCGACCGTCGTCTTCACCGGCGCGTACAACGTGGCGGCCTCGGTCCCGCATTCGGCCATCGAGACATTCGTCTTCTCCACGACGATGCGCCATTCGGTGCAGCGCCGGGCATCGGGCATCGCGGTGCCCGCCACCATCACGGAAGACTAGATCCGCCGCGGCTTCGCGCAGTTCCGGGAAAGCTGCGTCTATTGCCACGGCGCCCCCGGCGTGGACTCGGTGGACTGGGCCCAGGGGATCACGCCCGAACCCCCCTTCCTGCCCGATACGCTGCGCGGGCGGTCGCCGGCGGACCTGTTCTGGATCGTCCGCAACGGCATCAAGATGACGGCGATGCCCTCCTTCGGGCGCCACCTCGACGACCAGGTGATCTGGGGGATCGTCGGCTTCATCCGGCAACTGCCGGACATGTCGGCGGAGACATATGCGCGCCTCGCGCGGGAAGCGGAGGAGCGCGGCCAGGCGCCGGCGACCACCGGCAACTGACAGGGTCCGTCGAAGTGGCCGGCGTGGCGGCCGCCCTGGAAGCCGAAGGCGGCGAGGCGGCCGCAGCCGCCCCGGACATGGATCCGCTTCCTTTCGCCGGCCCTCTCCCGCTCGTCCTTCACGCGGCCGCCCACAATCCCCGCGCGCGGATGCGCCCGCCGATGCTGCCGGGCGTATCAGCCCGCACGGGCGGTCAGGGCGATGGGCTGCGCCGGGCGGTTCTGCCGCAGGGTGGCGGCGCCCTCGGCGACCACGTCGCTCGCCGCCGCGGTCAGCGCCTTGCGGTCGGGGAAGGCGGCCGGGTCGGCGGGTTCGTGCAGCAGCACTGTTGCCCGCGCGCCGGACCGCCGCGCGATGCGCCAGAAGTGCGAGGCGAGGTCCATGTCGCCGTACCAGGCGAAGAATGGCCGGTCCCGCCGGCAGGCCGGCAGCCCGCCCAGCCGGTCGTAGACCAGCGAGACCGGCTGCACCTGCTTCGCATCCTGTGCCACAGAGAGAAAGGAGGAGCGGAAGGGCAGCACCCGCGTGCCGTCGTTGCTGGTGCCCTCGGGGAACAGGATGATGCTGTCCCCGGCTGCGAGCCGCGCCTGGATCTCGCTCGCTTCCTTGCCGGTGCTGTTGCGCTTGCGGCTGACGAAGACCGTCCGGCCCAGCCGCGCCACCGTTCCGGCGAGCGGCCACTGGCCCACTTCCGACTTCGAGACGAAGGCGGCCTCGATGACCGCGCCGAGGACGAGGATGTCGAGCCAGGAGGAATGGTTCGACACGAACAGCACCGAGGGTCCGCGCGAGGGCTGGCCGACCACCTGGACCTCCAGCCCGATCAGGCGGCAGAGCATGGCATGGTAGGTGCGGGCGAAGCTCACCTTGGCCCGGCCCGGCAGGCGCACCAGCACCGACTGGATGGGCACCGCGATCAGCGTCCAGAGCACCGCCCCGGCGATGCGGCGGATGGCGCGCAGGCGCCCGCCCATCGGTCGCGGCTCCATGACGTCGCCCCAGACCGAACCGGGCAGCCAGGGGCGGAAGCGCAGCGGCTTCGCGCGGCCCAGGTGGCGCGGCCGGAGGGCTTCTTCGGGTGAATGGGCGACGGCTTCCATCACCATCGCAGGTAGCGCGCCCATCATGGCGGAGCAATGAAGCCTTGGCGGCAGACGCATGAAGCTGCTGCATGGCGCGAAGTCCATGACGCGAAGGGCCTGGTGCGAAGTGCGTGACGCGAAGGGCTTGGTGCGCAGTGCATGACGCGCAGTGCATGACGCGCAGTGCATGACGCGCAGTGCATGACGCGCAGTGCATGACGCGAAGTGCATGAAGCCCGCCGCGCCCCCGTTGTCCCCGGCGCCGATGCGCCCCAGCATCGCCACCGACCACGGAGACCCGACCATGCCGATCCTCCGCCGCGCGCTGCTTGGCGCCCTTGCCTTGCCTGCCCTCGCCCGCGCCCAGGGCGGCTGGGCGCCGGACCGTCCCGCCCGCCTGGTCGTGCCCTTCGCCCCGGGCGGCTCGCAGGACGTGCTGGGCCGGCTCTTCGCGCAGGCGATCCAGGCGGTGACCGGCCAGCAGATGGTGGTGGAGAACCGCGCCGGCGCCGGCGGCATCCTGGGCGGGGAGGCGGTGGCCCGCGGCCCCGCCGACGGGCTTTCGTTGCTGCTCGCCACCGCCGGCCAGACCACCATCCCGAAGGCCATCGGGCGGCGCATGCCCTACGACCCGCAGGCGGACCTCGCGCCGGTGATGCAGTTGCTGGACAGCCCGGTCGCGCTGCTCGCCGCGCCGAACCTGCCGGCCGCCGACGCGGCGGCGCTGATCGCGCTGGCGCGCAGCGCGCCGACGCCGCTCTCCTATGCCTCGACCGGGATCGGCACCAACACGCACCTCATCATGGAGGACCTGAAGGCGCGCGAGCGGCTCAATGTCGAGCACGTGCCCTATCGCGGCGCGGCGGCGGCCTTCAACGACCTGCTCGCGGGGCGCATCGCGCTGATGTTCGTCTCGGTCCCCTCGGTGCTCGGCTTCTCGGGCGGGGCGCTGAAGGTGCTGGCGACGACCGGGGACCGCCGCTTCCCCACGCTGCCCGACGTGCCGACGCTGACGGAAGGCGCGGTGCCCGGCTTCACCGCGAGCATCTGGACCGGCCTGGCGCTGCGCGCCGGCACGCCGCCGGCCGCGATCGCCTATTGGCAGCAGGCCTTCGTCCGCGCGCTGGCCGAGCCGTCGCTGCGCGAAAGGCTGGACGGGCTCGGCGTCACGGCGGCGACGGGCGACGCGGCCGCCTTCGCGGCGCTGATGCGGGACGACCTGGCGCGCTGGATCCGCGTCGCGGCGCCCCTGAACATCAGCCTGGACTGATACGCCCGGCATCATGGCCGGGCGGGGCTGGTGGGGCGGCCGCCTGCAAGACAAAGGGCATGCGGGGGGGCAGCGACCTTCGACCTCGGATCAGCGGTCGCTGCCAGTTCCCATGAGCGCGCCGGCCAGGTCCGAAAGGTCCAGTCCCTCGAGCAGCGGGTTCTCGCGCAGGGGGCGGCCCCACAGCGTTTCGAGCACCGTCACCGTCGCAGCGGTGACCGGCATGGGCTCGCCGACCGCCGCCGCGAGCGCGAGGTAGAAGGCGAGGCCATAGGGCACGTCCTCGGTGACGTAGCGCGTCGCCATGTCGGTCGGGCCGGCGATGACGCCGCGGCCATTCTCGATCGCGAGCGTCATCTCGTGCAGCGGCCCGAGCGGCACGCCATTGGTCCGGTGGAAGGACCAGGCGAGGCTCGGCGGGCGATGGCCGAAGCGCGCGGCAAGCGCGTCGCGCTCGGCGGCGAGGCTTTCCATCAGGCGGCAGACCGCTTCGGTCATCAGCCCGTACTGGCCCCAGACCTCCTGCTTCTCGATGCGCGTGACATTCGCCAGCGCGAGCGCCGCGTGGGCGATGGGATTGGTGTTGATGAGCGCGGCGGCGAGCGCGTCGGGCACGGTGGGCCAGCGGTTGCCGAACAGCGCCTCGGCGATCGCGGCGAGGTCCGGCGCGGCCAGGCCGGGTGCCGCGCCCATCTCCACCTCCGCGCGGATCGCCGCGACCCGCACGCGGTCGGGTGCGAGGCGGCGGGCAGTGACGGGCGTCGTCGCCAT
>NZ_JAAEDM010000099.1 GCF_018129065.1 Neoroseomonas soli
GACTGCGCGGCGCCCGCCGGCTGGGCGCAGCAACGCATCTGCGCCGTGCCGGGGATGCGGGACCTGGACGCCGCGGTGGTGCAGGATGCGCAGGCGGCCCGGCGGCGGTTCGCCTCGCAGCCGGCCGCGCTGGCCGAGATCGAGGCCGCGCTGTCGCGCTACGTGACGGGGCGCGAGGCCTGTGCGCGGGCGCTCGGGCGCCTGCCGGTGGACTGCCTGCAGGAGACGATGGAGGACATGCAGGCGGCCTTGCGCCGGCGCATGGCGACGGCGTCCGCGACGACGCGCGGGGGCTGATCAGTCCCCGCGCAGGGTGCGGCGCAGCTCGAACTTCTGGATCTTGCCGGTCGCCGTCTTGGGCAGCGGGCCGAAGGTGACGCGCCGCGGTGCCTTGAAATGCGCGAGGTTCGCGCGGCAGAAGGCGATGATGTCGGCCTCGGTCGCGGTCGCGCCCGGCTTCAGCGTGACGAAGGCGTGCGGCACCTCGCCCCATTTCGGGTCGGGGTGGGCGACGACGGCGGCTTCCATCACGTCCGGGTGCTTGTAGAGCGTCTCCTCGACCTCGAGGCTGCTGATGTTCTCGCCGCCGGAGATGACGATGTCCTTGGCGCGGTCCTTCACCTCGATGTAGCCGTCGGGGTGCAGCACGCCGAGGTCCCCGGTGCGGAACCAGCCATCCACGAAGGCGGCCGCATTGGCCTTGGGGTTGCGCAGGTAGCCCTTCATCACCGTGTTGCCGCGGAGCGCGATCTCTCCAAGCGTCGCGCCGTCGGTGGGCACGCGGGCGCCGCTTTCCTGGTCGAGCACCGTGGCGTCTTCCAGCGTCGGCAGGGGCACGCCCTGGCGGGCCATGAAGGCGGCCTTCTCGGGCAGGGCCAGGTTCGCCAGTTCCGGCTGCCAGGCGCAGAGCAGCGACGGCCCGTAGCATTCCGTCAGGCCGTACAGATGCGTGACGTCGAAGCCGAGGCGCTCCATCGCGGCGATGACCGGGGAGGGCGGCGCGGCGCCGCCCGTCGCGATGCCGACGCGTTGGGGGAAGGCGCTGCGCTGGTCCTCAGGGGCGTGGATCAGCATGGTCAGCACGACAGGCGCGGCGCAGAGATGCGTCACGCCGTGCTCGGCGATCAGCGCGAAGATGCGCGCGGGATCGATCCGGCGCAGGCAGACATGCGTACCGCCCTGCAACGTGACCGCCCAGGTATAGGTCCAGCCATTGCAGTGGAACATCGGCAGCGTCCAGAGATAGACGCTGCGCGGCGAGAGCCCGAAGGCAAGCGCATTGCCGCAGGCGTTGAGGTAGGCGCCGCGATGATGGACGACGACGCCCTTCGGGTCGCCCGTGGTGCCGGAAGTGTAGGAGAGCGAGATCGCCTGCCATTCGTCGGCCGGCGGTTCCACGGGAAACGCGGCGTCGCCGGTGGCGAGGAAGTCCTCGTAGGGTGTGGCGTCGATCTCGGCGCCGCCGGGGCCTTCCGGGTCGTCCACGATGACGATGCGCGGCGGGCCGGCGACGCCGTCGAGCGCCGCGACCACCACCGCCGCGAACTCGCGGTCGAGCAGCAGCACCTTTGCGCCCGAATGGCCGAGGATGAAGCGCACGGTCGGTGCATCGAGCCGTGTGTTGATCGGGCACAGCACGGCATGCGCCATCGGCACGGCCATGTGCGCGTCGAGCATCTCCGGGATGTTCGGCAGCAGCGCGGCGACGACGTCGCCCGGCGCGACGCCGGCCTTGCGCAGCGCGGAGGCCAGCCGTCGGCTGCGCTCGAAATGCTGCGCGTAGGTGATGCGCCGCGCGCCGTGGAGGATGGCCACGCGGTCCGGCCAGATGCGCGCCGCGCGGGCGATGAACGAGACCGGTGAAAGCGGAACGTGGTTCGCGGCCGATTTCGGCAGGTCGTCGTCCATCATCGCCTCATCCCTTGCCCAGCGCCCTTGGCGCGCTGACGGCGCAGCGCGCGCGGGTCATGTCGTCCAGCAGCGCGGCGGCCTGCGCGTGATCCGCCGAGCCCGGGTCGAAGCGGCCGGTGCGGATGGCTGCGGCGAAGGCGCGCGGGGCGCCGGCCAGCGCGGTCATGCGGGCCAGCACGTCCGGTTCCCAGGCACCCTGCGCGGCCTCGCGGCCCGCGATCGCCATGGCATTCGCCACCATGCGCGCGGCGAAGGCCTTGTCCGGCGGCAGGGCAGGTAGCAATTCGTTCAGCAGCACATCCCGCGCGGTGGCCAGCAGGTCGAGGCCTTCGGGCGGTTCACGCAGCATCGCGGGCTTCCACCATGCGTAGGATCTCCCATTCCAGGCCGGGGACCATGTGCCCGGTCAGCGCCAGTTCCAGGTTGCGTTCGACGCCGGAAATATGGCGTTCGGCCTGGTCCACGGCGATCGACGCCCAGCGGATATGCGCGGCGAGTTCCCACCAGCGCACGCGTGTGTCGTCCACCTGCCCGTAGCCTTCGTACAGCGCGGCGCGCGGGCCGATGCCGCCTGCTTCCTGCGCGTCGTTGCCGAAGCGCCAGCACTTGGCGCAGAGCCAGCCGAGGTCGGCATGCGGGTCCGACCAGACCGAGAACTCCCAGTCGAGCACCGCCGTCACGCCGCTCTCGTCCAGCATGACGTTGCCGGTGCGGAAGTCGTTGTGGACCAGCACGGGCGGCACCGGCGGCGGCGCGGTACGTTCCAGGTGCCGCAGCCCCCATTCCAGCACCGGGCGCGGGTTGCGCTGGCGGTCGAGCGCAGCCCGCTGGTCCCTGATGAAGGCGAGGTAGGGATCACCGGGCGGCGTGCCGAGGAAGGACAGGTCCGGCCGCGGCGGCGTGATGGTGTGGATGCGCGCCAGCTCGCGCCCGAGCGCACGGACGCAGGCATCCCGCCCGCCGCCGAGGGTGTCGCTCTTCACCACCCGATGCGCGGCGGCGGTGCCGGCGACGCGCCGCATCACGAAGAAGGGCGCGCCGGTCACGGCGACATCCTCGCAGAGGAACAGCGGTTCCGGCACCGTCACCCCGGCGGCGAAGGCCGCGCGCAGCAGCGCGTATTCCTGCGCGCGGCCGTGGCTGACCGCGAGCGTCGCCGCATTGTCCGTCCGCAGCACCCAGGCGCGCCCGCCGGAAACGTCGAGCGCCCAGTTCTGCTGGATGGCGCCGCCGGAGAGCAGCGCCATCTTCTCGATGACCAGCGCCGCGTCGCCGCTTGCGGCGCGCAGCCAGTCGGTCAGGCGGGCGCGGGGCGCCTCATCCATGCCCGGCCTGGCCCCAGCGGAAGAAGCCGTCGCCCTCGGCGCGCAGCAGGTTGGCGAGCACCATGCGATGCACTTCGGAAGCGCCGTCCACCAGCCGGGCCTGTCGGGCGTAGCGGTAGATCCACTCGATGACGGTGTCCTTGGAATAGCCGCGCGCGCCGAGCAGCTGCAGCGCCGTGTCCACCGACTTCTGCAAGGCGTCGGCGACGACGATCTTGGCCATCGACACTTCCTTGCGTGCGAAGGAACCCTGGTCCAGCGCCCAGGCGGCGCGCATGGTCAGCATGCGGCCGATCTCGATTTCCATCGCCGCCTGGCCGACCAGGCCCTGCACGCTCTCGCGGTCGATCAGCTTCTGGCCGAAGGAATCGCGGACCTTGATCCGCTCCATCGCGATTTCCAGCGAGCGCCGCGCGAGCCCCGTCCAGCGCATGCAATGCGTCAGCCGCGCGACGCCGAGCCGCATCTGCGTCAGCTTCAGCCCGTCGCCGATGTTCAGCAGGCGCTGGGAATCCGGGATCTCCAGCCCGTCGAACTCGAGTTCGCAATGCCCGCCATGCTCCTCCGGCCCCATGATCGGGATGCGGCGGGTGATCCTCCAGCCGGGCGTGTCGGACTTGAACAGGAAGGCGGAAAGCCCCTTGCGTTCGTCATCCGAGGTGCGGGCGATGATGATGAAGATCTTCGCGTTGCCCGCGCCGGTGATGAACCACTTGCGGCCCGTGATGCGCCAGCGGTCGTTGCCGACGCGGTCGGCCTTCGTATAGGTCAGGTTGGGGTCGGACCCGCAGCCGTCCGGCTCGGTCATCGCGAAGGCCGACTGCACATCCCCGTTCACGATGGGCTGCAGCCATTCGGCCTTCATCGCCTCGGGCAGCACCTTGTCGAGGATCATCATGTTGCCGTCGTCGGGTGCCGCGGAATTGAACACCACGGGGCCGAAGATGGAGCGGTTCATTTCCTCGTAGCAGGCGGCCATGCCGATGCGCGGCAGGCCCTGGCCGCCGAGCGCCTTGGGCATCTGGAAGGACCAGAGCCCGGCGGCCTTCGCCTGCTTGCGCATCTCGGCCAGCACGTGCGGCGCGATGTTCTCGTGCTCGTCGTAGTTGGCGCGGTCGGATTCGAGCGGGATCAGCCGCTCGTCGACAAAGCGGCGGATGCGGAGGCGGAAATCCTCGATCTCCGGGGGCAGCACGAAATCCATGACGCGTCGTCCTAGAGCGGGTTGATCGAATGGCCGCCATCCACCGTGATCGTCGCGCCCGTCATGTGCGCGCCGGCGGAGGAAGCGAGAAGCAGGAGCGGACCCGTGAGGTCATCCGGATTGCCGAGCCGCCGCTGCGGCACGCGCCGGATCATCGCCTGCCCGGGTTCGGAGGCGAAGAATTCGCGGTTCAGGTCGGTGGCGAGGTAGCCCGGCGCCAGCGCGTTCACGCGGATGGAATGGCGCGCCAGTTCCACCGCCATCTGCCGCGTCAGGTGCAGCAGCCCGGCCTTGGCGGCGGTGTAGCCGGCCACGCCGGGAATCACGCGCTGCCCCAGCACCGAGGCGATGTTGATGATCGACCCTGGCTGCTTCGCCGCCGCCAGGCGCTTCGCCGCCTCCTGCCCGACCAGGAAGCAGCCGCGCAGGTTCACGGCCATGACGCCGTCCCAGTCGTCCACGCCCTGTTGCAGCAGCGGCTTGGTCACCGCGATGCCGGCATTGTTCACGAGAATGTCGCAGGGGCCGCCGAGGGCCGCTTCCGCCGCGTCGAAGGCCGCCGGGATTGAGGCCGGGTCGGTCACGTCGAGCGGCACTGCCACCGCACCCTGGCCTAGCTCCGCCGCCAGCGCCGCGATCGCCTCCATCCGGCGCGCGGCGAGCGCCACCTGCGCCCCCGCCCCGTGCAGCACTCGCGCGAAATGCGACCCGAGCACGCCCGAGGCTCCGGTCACGAAGGCCCGGCGCCCTTCCAGCGAAAACAGGCTGGCGATGTCCACCTGCGTCTCCTTCCCGTCTTGTCCCGAGGGGTGCCACCCGTTGCGCCCGCCCGCAAGCCCCGCGATGCTGCCCCGCAGCACGGGAGAGCAGGAATGCCGGCAAGGACCGTTCTGGTGACGGGTGCGCAGCAGGGCATCGGCGCCGCCGCGGCGCGGGCCTTCGCGACCGCGGGCTACGACGTGGCGGTGAACTGGCTCGACGACCGCGCCGCGGCCGAGGCCGTGGCGGCCGACGTCACCGCCGCCGGGCGCCGCGCCGTGCTGGTGCAGGGCGATGTCGGCTCCGCCGCCGCCTGCGCCGCGCTGGTGGGGGCGGCCATCGGCGGCCTCGGCCGGCTCGACGTGCTGGTGAACAATGCCGGCATCTTCCCCCGGGTGGACTTCCTCGACATGACAGAGGCCGAGTGGGACCGGGTGCTGGGCGTGAACCTCAAGGGCAGCGCCTTCTGCGCCCAGGCGGCGGCGCGGCACATGGTCGCCTCCGGCACCAGGGGCGTGATCCTGAACCTGTCCTCCTCGGCGGTGCGCGGGGCGGTGCTCGGCGTTCACTATGCCGCCACCAAGACGGGCATCATCGGCCTGACGCGGTCCATGGCGCTGGCGCTGGCCCCGCACGGTATCCGCGTGAACGCCATCGCGCCGGGCCTGACCGACACGGCCCAGCCGCGCCACGGCCACAGCGAGGCCGAACTGGCGGAGATGGCCCGCGCCGTGCCGCTCGGCCGCATGGGCCGGCCGGAGGAGATCGCGGGGCTGATGACCTACCTGGCCTCGGACGCGGCGGAATGGATCACCGGGCAGGTCCACCACATCAACGGCGGGGTCTACCTGGCGTGAGGTCCGGGCTGGACCGGGGCCGCGCCGCGCGGCAGCATCCGGCCATGAGCACGGAGATTCGCATGCGCGCCCTGGCCGTTGCTATGCTTTTCGCGGGCGCAGCGCTGCCCGCTGCCGCGCAGACCGAGCCGGGCGACCCGCGCGCAGGCCTGCGCCTGTCCGCGACATGGTGCGCGAACTGCCACCAGGTGGCGCCGGGCGGGCCGGGGCCTTCCACCGATGCGGCGCCGACCTTCCGGTCCATCGCGCAGATGGCGTCCACCACCTCGATGTCGCTGCGGGCCTACCTGCAGACGCCGCATCCGAGCATGCCGGACTATCGGCTGACGCGGGAGGAACTGGACGACGTGGTTGCCTACCTGCTCACGCTGAAACGCTGAACTCCCCCGTCTGGCGCGATCCCGCGCGGCGCGCTACGCAGGGCGCCGCTCAAAAGGGGGAAATCGCCAGGTGTCCGCTGACCGCTTCCGCATCGCGTACCTGATCCGGGTGCCGCACCAGTCCTTCCTCGACACCGCCGCGCAGGATCCGCGGCTCGAGATCGTGCGGATGACGCTCGACGACGGCGAGGAAGCGGCGCTGAAGGTCCTGGAAACCTGCCAGGGCTATTACGTGAAGGCCTCGCGCGACGAGCTGCCGAAGCCCTTCCATGTGAACGACGCGCTGCTCGCGCGGCTGCCGAACCTGCTGATGGCGGCGTCCCAGGGCGCCGGCTACGACACCATCGAACCCGGCGCCTGCACCCGCGCCGGCGTGCTGCTGGTCAACCAGGCCGGCGGCAATGCCGAAGCCGTGGCGGAACATGCCGTCGGCATGATGCTCGCGCTGCTCAAGCGCTTCCCGGAATGCCACGCGGCGATGCGCGAGGGCCGGGCGCAGAAGCGCGAGGAATTCATGGGCCGCAACCTCTACGGCAAGACGGTCGGCCTGGTCGGCATCGGCAATGTCGGCACGCGCACCGCGGCGATCCTGAACGCCGCCTTCCACTGCCGGGTGCTGGCCTACGACCCCTATGTGGATGCGGCGAGCGTCGCCGACCGTGGCGCGGAGAAGGTGGACGACCTGCGGAAGATGCTCGCCGAGTGCGATGTCGTCTCCCTGCATTGCCCGCTGACGCCGGAAAGCCGCGCGATGATGGCGGCGGATTCCTACGCCGCGATGAAGAAGGGCTCGGTGCTCGTCACCACCGCGCGCGGGTCGATCCACGACGAGGCGTCGCTGCTGTCGGCGCTGAACTCCGGCCATATCGCCGCCGCCGGCCTCGATGTGTGGGAACAGGAGCCGCCGCCGAAGGACCACCCGCTGCTCTCCCACCCCGCGGTGATCTGCACGCAGCACACGGCGGGCGTGACGCATGAGAGCCGGGCGATGATCACGCGCATCGCGGCCGAGGCCTTCTCCGCCTTCGCCGCCGGCCGTTTCCCGCCGCGCATCATCAACCCCGAGGTCAAGGCGCGCGTGGCGGAACGCTACAAGGCTGCGCTCGGGCGCCCGATCACGGACTAACCGTGCGCTGATCCGGCTTGGCGGCCGGGCGCGGCGGCGGGAGGATGGCGGCGATGACCGCCACTCCGAGCCGCGCCCTGACCGTCGCCGTGCTGGGCACGACCCAGACCCTCTCCTGGGGATCCTCCTACTACCTGCCGGCCATCCTCGCGGCGCCGATGGCGGCGGAGTTCGGCCTGTCTCGCGCGACCATCTTCGGGATCTTCTCGGGGGCGCTGCTGCTGACGGCGCTGCTGGGGCCGGCGGCTGGCCGCGCGATCGACACGCGCGGCGGGCGGGACGTGCTCGCCATCTCCAACCTGATCTTCGCGGCGGGACTTCTGCTGATGGGCCTGGCGCCCGGCCCGCTGGTGCTTGGCCTGGCCTGGGCGGTGGTGGGCGTGGCGATGGCCATGGGCCTCTACGATGCCGCCTTCGCGACGCTGGCGGGGCTGTATGGCAAGGAGGCGCGGAACAGCATTACCGGCATCACGCTGATCGCGGGCTTTGCCAGCACCGTGGGCTGGCCGGCCACGGCGCTGATGGAGGCGGAATGGGGCTGGCGCGGGGCCTGCTTCGGCTGGGCCGCGCTGCATGTCGTGCTCGGCCTGCCGCTGAACCGGCTGCTGATCCCGCGCGCGCCGCCGCCGGAAAAGGCCGCGGCTGCGGCCGGCGGCGACGGGCCGGCACCGCGGATGCGCGACATGGCGCTGCTGGCCTTCGTGCTGGCCTCGGCGGGGTTCAGCGCGGCGGCCCTGGGGGCGCATCTGCCCGGGTTGTTGCAGGCCGCGGGGACGACGGCGGCGGCGGCGGTGGCGGCCGGAGCCTTGCTCGGCCCCGCCCAGGTGGGCGCGCGGATCCTGGAATTCGGCTTCCTGCGCAAGGTGAGCCCGCTGGTCTCGGCGCGCATCGCGGCTGCGGCGCACCCCGTCGCGGTGGCGGTGCTGCTGGCCGGCGGCGCGCCGATGGCGGCGGTCTTCGTGCTGATCCACGGCGCGGGGAACGGCATGCTGACCATCACGCGCGGCACGCTGCCGCTCGCGCTGTTCGGCCCGGTGGGCTACGGCCGCCGCCAGGGGATCATCACCGCGCCGGCGCGTGCCTCCCAGGCCTTCGCGCCGTACTTCTTCGGGCTGCTGGTGGACGCCTACGGGGCGCAGTCGCTCTGGCTCACGGCGGCTCTCGGCATGGCGGCCCTGGCGGCGCTGTTCCTGCTGCGCGCGCAGGGGCGGGGGGGCGGCTAGGCGGGCGCCAGATGCGCCCAGCCATCGGGCCCGAGCGGGATGGGCGGCGCATCGCCGCCGCGCAGCATGACCCAGGCGCGGCCGCGGCGCTCCACGCGCACGGGGCCAAGCGCGACGTGGAGGTACGCGCCGGCACGCCGCGCCTCGGGCGGGATCAGGGGCCGGGCCGCGCGCCGTGCCTGCAGAAGGTCCTTCGCGCGTTGCAGTTCCGCCCGCCGCGCCTCGGGGAGGGTGCGCCCCGCGCGGTTGACGAAGAAGCTCACCATCCGGATCGCCGCGCCGATGCCGCCCGGCGAGACCTCGGGCCGCGCCATGGTGGCGGCGATCATCTCCGCATCGGCGGTGAAGAGGCCCGGTGGCGGGAAGGTGGAGGCCGAGGCGACGCGGCCCGACCAGCGCCCCCGCCGCGGCGTCACCTCGGCAGGGTCTCGATGAAGTATTCGTAGCTGTCCGCGTTCTCCACCGCGCGCATCCCGTCCTCCTTCGCGAGGCTCAGCGCCCCGTTCGGCCGGTAGGCGTGGTCGCGGGTATTGGCGGCGATGTGCGTCGCCTCGTGGATCAGGATGCCCCAGCGCGTGTCGGTGCCATCCATGCGCGCCCGGAAGAAGGGCGGGCAGACGCCGAGCACGAGGTCGCGTTCCCGCGCATAGGCGAAGCGCCCGCCGGGGCAGGAGGGCGGGTCGTTGCAGCGGATGTCGAGGCCCTCGGTGGTCTCCAGCCGGGCCGCGGTCAGTTCCAGCGTGATGCGGATGGACTTGCGCGAGCCGTCGCCGAACCAGCGGCGGATATGGGCGTGATCGGGGTCCGCGCTTACCAGCCGGAGGGCCTCGACGATGCGGATGCGGGCTTCGGCCAGGGCCTCGTCGAGCATGGGGCGATGATCGGCGGTGCAGACCGGGCCGGGAATGTCTGCCGGACCGCGCTCGAGGGCCGGCGGCTTGTCGGTCGGCAGGGCGGTCTGAAGGACACGCCGGTTCGGTTCCAGCGGCGGCGGCTTGTCCGTCGGCAGGTCGGCCAGCGCCGGCACGGCGCAGAGCAACAGCGCGGCCAGGATCGGCCAGCGCGCGGTGAGCGGGGCGGCGTGTCTGCGGGTCATCGTCACCGCGCAGTCCAGCCCGCCGCGGATGCCGCGCGCCATGAAGCGCTTCACCCCGCGTCCCGCGGCCCGGCCGCGACCGCGGCGAGGCCGGCCTCATCCAGCACGAAGAGGTAGGCCTTCTCGGTGTCGTAGGCGACGAGGTTCGCCGCCCGCCACGCATTCAGGATGGAGATGATGCTGCGCGTGGTGGCCCCCAGCAGGTCCGCGAGATCCCCCTGCCGGAAGCGCGCGGCGAGCCGCACGCCCTTCTCCGTCTTCACGCTGTCCGCCTTGAGCAGGTACAGCACCTGGCGCGCGAGCCGCACCTCCAGCGGCGCGAAGGTCGCATCCTGCAACAGGCCGAAGGTGCGGCGCAGGCGGGAGGACAGCATGCGCGCCAGCGCGAGCCCGAGGGCGGGCTCGTTCTGCGCCGTCTCGAGGAAGGCGGCGGCTGGGATGCGGGCGAGCTTCACCTCCCCGATCACCACGGCGTCGGCGCTGCGGGCGGCGCCGTCGAGCACGCCGATCTCGCCGAACACGTCGCCGGCGCGGAAGACCTCGACCATCAGGCGCTTGGCCGCGTTGTCGGGCGCGCCGACGCGCACGCGGCCGCGGCCTTCCAGCACGGCATAGACGGCATCGGGCGGGTCACCCTGGGCGAAGAGCGGCGCGCCGTCCGAGGGCGCGACGCGGCGCGCGCCCTCGGCCAGGCGCGCGAGCGCCGCCGGCGGCAGGTCCCTGAACAGGGCGATGCGCCCGAGTTCCTCGGCGAGGCGCGTGTCGCTCATGCCATCTCCTCCTCGGCTCCGGCGCGCCGCAGCGCGTAGAGCGGCAGTGACCCGAAGCCCTTCGCCGTCGGGATGCGGCCGGCATAGTCGCAGGCGAGGCCGGCGCCGCGTGGCAGCAGCGCCACCTCGCAGGCGAAGGCCTCGGTCGCGAAGATGCGGCCCGGCGGCGTGACGGGCTCGATGCGTGCGGCGCGCGTCATGGCGCGGCCAGAGAACTTTTCCGCCCGCTGCACCGCATCGTACACCGGCAGCAGCGGGCCGAAATCGATGGCGAAGCGCGGATGGATCGGCGGGCGCTGGAGTTCAAGCGCCGCGCGCATGTCGAAGGCGCAGGCGGCGGCGGTGATCACCTGGTCGAAGGCGACCTGCACCGCATCGCCCCAGGCATTGCGGTAGGCGGACGGGTGCCGGTCGAGCGCCGCGCCCATCGCGGTCAGCGGCCCTTCGTAGAAGCGAGCGAGGCCGGCATCGTCGAGCGCGCTGAAGCGCGGCAGATCGCCGAAGAGAACGGCCATAGGCCGGCGTTGCGCATCCGTCGCGCCGTTGCCGTTGCCCGCGCCGTTGCGCGGCCAGGGCCAGCCGAGATGGACCGAGCGCCCGCCCGCCGCCGTCCAGGACCGCACGTCGGCGCCCGTGCCGGCGGCACCGCGCGGGGCCTTCCCGTCCCAGGCCGTGACCTGCACCGCCTGGCCGTCGCGGTGGCGCGCATGCAGCCGCGCGAGGCCCATGGCGCGGCGCGCCGCCATGGCGAGGTGCAGGTCGTCGCCAGGATAGGGCCGCTCATCGAGCTGGATGATGCGCACGCGCGGAAGCAGGGCGCGGAAGCGCGGCACCCAGCGCGCGCCGGCGGGGGCGACGGAGTCGGCCTCGTAGGTGTCGGGGTCGCAGGGCAGCACGGCGGTCGGCACGATGCCGGCACGCAGCAGGGCCTCCACGGCGAGGATGTCGAGCCCGGCAGCCAGGCCGCCGAAGGCCGCGCCGACGTGTTCCGCCGCGATGGCGGCGTCGAGCGCGGCCGAGAGGCGCTGCTCCGTCGCCGCCTCGTCCTGCCCGGGCTTCGGCATGTGGCCGGTGTAGTGCAGCACCGCGGGCACGCGCAGCGCGTCGACGAAGCCGGGCACCAGGCCGAGAGCCGCCGCCTCCCGCCGCATCTGGCGGCGGGTCGTCGCGCGGGCCGAGAGGTCGTTGCCGGCGCGCGCCTCCGCTTCCTCGAGCGCGCGACGCGCCTCCATGGTGCGGCCGGCGAGCAGCAGCGCCTCCGCCTCGGTCGCCGCGGACCAGTAGTCGCCGGCGTCGCGATGGCCTTCGAGCACCTGCTCGGCGACGGCCGCGGCGGCCTGGCGGTCGCCGCCCAGCAGCTTGAGCGCCGCCGCGTTTACCCCGTGCCAGCCGGCGCCGCCGCGGCGCCACAGCACGTCGTAGCGGCGCGCCGCCTCGGCCAGCAGGGGGCCGCGCACCGCGACGGGCTGCTCGAAGGCGCGGTCCTTGATGAGGCGCGCACCGAGGGCCGCGACCTCGGGGTCCGATTCGGCATCGAGTCGAAGGCGGTGGAACAGGTCGAGCGCCATACCCGTCGCACCCGCCCGTGCGATCGTGAGCGTGGCGCGATAGCGCAGCGCCACGTCGTCGGGCCGCTCGGCCAGCGCCGCCATGGCGCGGTCGTGGGCGGAAAAGAGAAGGCCCTCGGCCTCCAGCGCCAGGACCTCGGCAAGCGGGTCGGACATCGGGCCTCGGCCGCGGGGATGAGGCACGAGTCTAAGGGCGCCGCGATGTGCGGGCAACGTGGCGGTGATGCAATGGCGTCGTGGCGCGTGCTGTGCCAGAAACAATCAGCCCGGACGCCGCCTGATGCCGCATGACGTTTTCCTGAGCTACGCGTCTGCCGACCGCGCCGCGGCCGATGCCGTGTGCGCGGCATTGGAGGTGCGCGGCATCCGCTGCTGGATGGCGCCGCGCGACGTGCCCGCCGGCGCCGACTGGGGCGAGGCGATCCTGACTGCGATCGGCCGCACCCATGCGATGGTGCTGATCCTATCGCGCAATACGGCGGGCTCCGTCCATGTCAGGAACGAGGTGGTCACCGCCGTCTCCCAGTCCCTGGCGCTGGTGCCGGTGCGAATCGAGGATTGCCAGCCGGGCGGGGCATTGCGCCTGCATCTCGCGGGCTCCCACTGGCTCGACGTCTTCCCCCCGCCGGTCGAGCGGCACGCGGATGTACTCGCGGCCGGAGTGCGGCTGGCGCTGGCCGCGGACGCCACCATCGAACTGCCGCGGGAACAGGCCGCGGCGCTGGTGGCCGCGGCGCGGGCGGCCTCCGCCGGGCGGGTGGCCCCGGTCGGGCGGGTCGGCGGTGCC
>NZ_JAAEDM010000100.1 GCF_018129065.1 Neoroseomonas soli
TCGGCCGCTGGGGGCGGGGCGGCGGCAAGCGCGGCGGCGACCGGGTCCGCCCCTTCCGCGGCAAGCAGCACGGCGGGAACGGCGCGCGTGCCGAAGCGCGGCGGCGCGAAGGGACCGGGGGTGAGACGCAGGGTTCGCCCGCCCCAGGCCGGCGGCGCGGCTTCCCCTGCCGGCAGGGCGAGCAGATCATCCGGCGCCGCGACGGGGGTCCAGGGCAGCACGGCCGCATCCGGGAAGAAGGCAGGCAGGTGCGGCCAGCGGCGCAACAGGTCCGGCATCGCCCGGATTCGCGCGGCGGGGCGGGTGGCGGCCGGGTTCGGCGCTGCCGGCGGATTGTGCAGGGCAGCATTCGTTCGGTCCGGCGCGTGGTGCAAGACCGCCGGAACCGGGCACGCGCTCTTTGCATCCGACTGCATCGTGTTGTTTTTTGCGTAACTCGCGCAAGAACGCTAGGTTTCGCTGCCACGAGGACCGAGGAACGCATGGGGATGCCGAAAGGCCTGGACCGGACCGGACGCGGCGTGGCGGCGGGGTTTCTGTCGCTCCTGCTCCTCGCGGCCTGTGCGGAGACGGGGAACGGCCTGGCGCCCTCGGCCGCGGAGGCCCAGGCGCCGATTTCCGACCCTGTCGTGGCCTTCGCCGCATCCGCCTCCCCCGGTGCGGAGGACAGCGTGGTGCTCACCGGGACAGGGCAGACGGCGCGGGTCCGCCTCGTGCGCGCCTATGTCGCGGCGAGCGGGCGGGAATGCCGGGAGGTGCAGGTGCGCACCGGCGGCGGGCCCGAGACGCGGCTGCTCTGCCGTGTCGGTACCGGCTGGCGCGAGGCGCGCCCGCTGATACGGAACGCCACGGCGTCGCGGTGAGCGGCACCGCACCCCGGCCGCTGCTCATCGACTGCGCACGGACGCAGTTGCGCGTCATCGGGGCGCTGATCATCCGCGAGATGCACACCCGCTTCGGGCGGCATCGGCTCGGCTATCTCTGGCTGTTCTTCGAACCCCTGCTGCTCGGAGCGATGATCGCGGTCATCCACCAGACGCGAGGCGGCGACGGGATTCGCAACAACTTCGAGTTCTTCTCGATCGGCTACATCCTGTTCTTCATGTTCCGCGGCATCGTCAACCGATCCTCGGGCACGATCGGGTCCAACCGCGGCCTGCTCTACCATCGCCAGGTCACGCTGCCGGACCTGTTCTACGCCCGCCATCTGATCGAATCGATCGCCTGCACCGGGGTGATGGTGATCTTCGTCATCGCCTCCGTGGCCTTCGGCGGGGAATTCCCGGACAGCCCGGTGAAGATGCTCGTGGCGATGGGCCTGATGCTGCTGCTGGCCCAGGGGCTTGCGCTGATGATCGGCGCCGCCACCTCCGAGTGGGACGGGCTCGAACGGCTGGTCCATGCCGCTTCCTACCTCATGCTGCCCTTCAGCGGCCTGTTCTTCATGGTCGACTGGCTGCCCGAATGGATGCAGGACGCCGTGCTCTGGGTGCCGGTGGTGCATGTGTTCGAACTGCTGCGCGACGGCCAGTTCGGCGACAAGTTCCGCCCGATCTACGATCTGACCTACGTGCTCGGCTGGATCCTGGTGCCGCACCTGATCGGGCTTGCGGGGCTGCGGCTCGCGCGCAACCGCCTCGGGCTGGAGTAGGCGGCGATGACGCTCGAACTCCTCGACGTCCACAAATCCTACCCGATGAACATCGGCCGCAAGCATGTGCTGCGCGGCGTCAACGCGGTCTTCCGCAAGGGGGAGCGGGTGGGCGTGCTGGGGCGCAACGGCACCGGCAAGTCGACGCTGGTGCGCATCCTCGGCGGCGTCGAGGCGCCGACGCGGGGTTCCATCCGATGCACCATGTCCGTCTCCTGGCCGATCGGCATGGCCGCGGGATTCCAGGCCGCGCTCTCGGGCGCCGACAATTCCCGCTTCATCGCCCGCATCTACGGCAGGCCGGCGCAGGAGACGGTGCAGTTCGTCGAATCCTTCGCCGAGCTCGGCGAATACCTGAACATGCCGGTGCAGACCTATTCGAGCGGCATGCGCTCCCGCCTCGGCCTCGCCATCTCGCTCGCGGTCGACTTCGACTGCTTCCTGGTGGACGAGGCGCTGGCCGTGGGCGACACCAAGTTCGGCCGGGCCTTCGCGGCGCGGCTGCAGCACGCGGGCCTCATCCTCGTCACGCACCAGCCTTCCCTCGTTCGCCAGCTCTGCAACCGTGCGGCAGTGCTGGATCAGGGCACCCTCACCTTCTACGAAGACATCGATGAAGCTCTCGCCACCTACAACAGCCTTTGAGGTCGCGCCGCCCACCCCGGTCGAGACCTGGAGCCCCGCGCCCGAGGCGCCGCCGGCGAAGCCGGACGGGCGGCTGAAGCGGCTGCTGCGCCACCCCTTCACCTGGTGGGTGCTGGCGCCGACGCTGCTCGCCGCCGTCTATTTCTACGTCTTCGCCGCGTCGCAGTTCGTCTCCGAGGCTCGCTTCGTCGTCCGCTCCCGTGCCGACGCGCCGCAGCTCTCGCTCGGCACCATGCTCTCGGCGGCGGTCGGCAGCGGCGGTGCTGCGGCCGGCGAAGCGAGCAGCGTGCGCGACTTCCTGCTCTCCCACGACGCGGTGATGCGCGCGCACGAACGGCTCAACCTGGTCGACATCTGGCAGCGGGACGAGGCCGACCTCGTCGCCCGGCTGTGGAACGAGGATCCGGAGCGCCTGACGCGCTACTACAACAACATGGTGAGCGTCACCTTCGACACCTCGTCCGGCGTCACGACGCTGCGCGTGCGCAGCTTCCGCCCGGCCGATTCGAAGGCGCTCGCCGACACCCTGCTCCAGATCTCCGAGCACCTGGTGAACAGCCTCTCCGAGCGCGCGCGCGAGGACGCGCTGCGCATCGCGCGCGCCGAGATGGTGATCGCCGAACGCCGCGTGCAGGACAGCCGGGAGGCACTGGCCCGCTTCCGCGAACAGCAGCAGGACCTCGACAGCGCGGGCTCGGCGCAGGCGGCGGTGCAGACCATCTCGGCGCTCGAGGGCGCGCTGACCGCGGCCCAGGCCGAACTGCGCGAGCGCATGGCCTACATGCGGCCGGACAACACGGCGCTGCAGGGTACGCGCAACCGCATCGACGCGCTGGAGCGCCAGATCGTCGCCGAGCGCACGCGCCGCACCCAGGGCGACGGCGCGCTCGCGCAGCAACTCGGCACCTTCGAGCGCCTGATGCTCGAGCGGGAATTCGCCGACCGCCAGCTCGCCTCGGCCACCGCCAGCCTGGAGACGGCGCGGATCGAGGCGCAGCGGCAGCAGATGTACCTCGCCCGCGTGGTCGAGCCGAACCTCGCCGTCTATCCCCTCTATCCGCGGAAACTGATCAGTGTTGGCAGCATCTTCATGGGTCTTTCGGTGGCTTTCGGCATCGGCTGGCTGCTCGTCGCAGGAATGCGCGAACATGCGGTCTGAGCTGCGGCGCTGCCTCGCGCTGCTGCTGGCACTGGCGATCGGCGCGGGCGCGGCCGGTCAGGCGGCTGCGCAGTCCACGGGTTCGCGCACCCTCGCGCCGGGCATCGGCGGCGTGCCCGGCCAGTTGCCGGGCTTCCCGCTGCTCGGCCAGTCCGGAATGCCGCAAAGCGCGGTGACGACGCCCTCCGGCGCGCCGGCGACGCAGCCACCGCCCACCTTCGACCAGCGCAGCCTTGCCGACATCCCCGGCCAGCAGCGCGGCACGGAGCGCATCGGCAGCCCGACCCAGGCGGAAGGCGGCGCCTCCCTCGTGGCGCCGCTGGGCGACCAGGCGCGCATCGCCGGGCCTGCCACGGCGGTCTTCGGCGCCGCGCTCTTCACCGGCCAGCAGCAGAGCTCCTCCGAGGCGCCGAACCCGAACTACGTGCTGGCGCCCGGCGACCGCGTCTCGGTCCGCGCCTGGGGGGCGGTGGATTCCGAACTGGTCGGGGTGATCGACCCCGCGGGCAACCTCTTCCTGCCGAACATCGGGCCGATCCGCGTGGCCGGGGTGCGCGTCGGCGACCTGCAGGCGATGGTCGAGGGCGAGGTGCGCAAGGTCTACACCTCCCAGGTGCAGGTCTATGCGACGGTGCTCTCGACCCAGCGCATCGGCGTCTTCGTCACCGGCTTCGTCCGTGCGCCCGGCCGCTATGCCGGCGTCGCCTCGGACAGCATCCTCGACTTCCTGGTGCGTGCCGGCGGCGTCGATCCCGGCCGCGGTTCCTTCCGCGAGATCGCCATCACCCGGGGCGGCTCCAATGTCGCGAACGTCGATCTCTACCGCTTCCTCCTCGAGGGCCGGCTGACGCAGATACGCCTCCAGGAAGGGGACACCATCGTCGTCGGCCGCCAGCGCGCCATGATCGGGGCCGACGGCGCGGTGCGTAACAACTACCTGTTCGAAAGCACGAGCCGCGCCTCGCTCTCCGGGCGGGAGCTGATCGACCTCGCCCGGCCGCTGCCCGCCGCGACCAATGCGGTGGTGCGCGGCGTGCGCAGCTCGCAACCCTTCTCCCGCTACATGACCATCGGGGAACTGGCGCAGCAGACGCTGCTCGACCAGGACACCGTCACCTTCGTCGCCGACGTCGCGACGCGGACCATCCGCGTGAACGTGGAAGGCAGCCGCCTCTACCCGTCGGTGCTGGTGACGGACCGCGACATGACGCTGTGCCAGATCCTCGACCACATCGCGGTGGATCCGGGGCTTGCGAACACCGATGGCGTCTTCATCCTGCGCCCCGCCCTCGCACTGCAGCAGAAGCGCGCCATCGACGAGGCGCTGGACCGGCTCGAGCGCCAGCTCTTCCTCGCCCCCGCGCCCACCGGCAGCGTGGCGGAAGCGCGCTCGGCCGAGGCGAACCTCATCTCCCAATACATCGGGCGCGCACGGCGCGTGCAGCCCGAAGGGCGGCTCGTCGTCATGGGCCAGGACGGCGGCTGCGCGCCCCTGCGCCTTGAGAACGGCGACATCATCGTCATCCCCGAACGGTCCCAGACCGTGCTCGTGCAGGGCGAGGTGAACCTGCCCCAGGCCGTGATCTGGCGGGAGGGCTGGTCCGCCACGGACTACCTCGATGCCGCGGGCGGGCTGTCCGAGCGCGGTTCGCGCAGCACGCTGATGCTGCGCCGGCCCTCCGGCCAGGCGATCCTCAACCCGCAGGTGCCGCCGCGGCCGGGGGACGAGCTGATCGCCCTGCCCTATCTCGACCCGAAGATCTGGCTCTTCGGGCGCGACCTGGTCACGACGCTGTTCCAGATCGCGCTCGCCGCGCGCGTCTTCATCAACAACTAGGGCGCCAATGCGCATCGCCATCCTCGCCGACATCCACGGCAACCTCGAGGCCTTCCACGCCTGCCTTGAGCATGCCAAGGCACGCGGAGCGGAGAGGATCGCCCTGCTCGGCGACCTGGTGGGCTACGGCGCAGACCCCGAGGCGGTGCTGGAACTGGCCATCGCACTGGTCGCCGCCGGCGCCATCGCGGTGCTCGGCAACCACGACGAGGCGGCGATCGGCGCCGGCGCCGGCGGCATGAACGACATGGCGGCCGCGGCCATCGCCTGGACGCGGCCGCGGCTGACCCCGGAGCATCGCCGGTTCCTCTCGGGCCTGCCGCTGACGGTCGAGGAGGAGGGCTGCCTCTTCGTCCATGCGGACGCCTCTGCGCCCGAGCGCTGGCGCTACGTCGCGGATGCCGAGGCCGCGCGGCGCAGCATGGAGGCGACGCACGCGCATGTGACGGTCTGCGGCCATGTCCACCGCCCGGCCCTCTACAGCCTCGGCGAGACGGGCAAGCTCACGCCCTTCGTGCCGGTCGGCGGCGCGCCGGTGCCGCTGGCGCACGGGCGGCGCTGGCTCGCGGTTCTCGGCGCCGTCGGCCAGCCGCGGGACCGCAACCCGGCCGCCTGCTACCTGATGCTCGAGACGTCGCCGATGCAGGCGACCTGGCACCGCGTCCCCTACGATGTGGCCGGCGCGGCGGCGAAGATCCGCGCAGCCGGCCTGCCGCTCGGCCTCGCCGAACGGCTCCTGCTTGGGCGCTGACGGAGGGCCCGGTCCTGCCACGCAGCATCCAGGGGTTCGAGGTCGGCCAGGTGCTGCACGAAGGCGGCATGGCCGTGCTGATGAGCGTCACCCGCCCCGGCGACGACCTGCCGATGCTGATGAAGGTGCCGCGCCTGCGGGAGGGCGAGGACCCCGCCGCGATCGTCTCCTTCGAAATGGAGCAGATGATCATGCCGCGGCTTTCGGGGCCGCACGTGCCGCGCTTCATCGCCCTGGGCGGCTTCGAGGCCGAGCCCTTCATCGTGATGGAACGCATTCAGGGCGCGCCGCTCTCGGTGCGCCTGCGCGACCTGCCGCTGCCGGCCGAGGAGGTCGCCCACATCGGCGCCGCCGTGGCCGATGCGCTGGACGCGCTGCACCACCAGCATGTCGTCCACCTCGACGTGAAGCCGGCGAACATCCTGTTCCGCGAGGACGGCACGGCGGTGCTGGTGGATTACGGCCTGGCGCACCACGAGCAGTTGCCCGACCTGATGGCCGAGGAATTCCGCCTGCCCTACGGCACCACGCCCTACATGGCGCCGGAACAGGCGCTGGGCATCCGCAACGATCCGCGCAGCGACATCTTCTCCCTCGGCGCGCTGATGTACCAGTTGGCCACCGCCGACCTGCCCTTCGGGGAGCCGCAGCACCTCAAGGGCGTGAAGCGGCGGCTGTGGCGCGACCCGGTCCCGCCGCGGCGCCGGCGGTCGAACATCCCGCCCTGGCTGCAGGAGGCGATCCTGCGCTGCCTCGAGGTGGATCCGGACGCGCGCTACCCGACCGCCGCCCAGCTCGCCTTCGACCTGCGCCACCCGGAGGAGGTCTCGCTCACCCATCGGGCCGGGAAGATGCGCCGCGACGGCTTCCTGACCGTCATGCGCCGCCGCCTGCGCCAAAGGGATCCGCAGCACCGCGCCTTCGCCACCGCCCGGCAGGTGCAGGCGGCGCCGATCCTCGCCGTCGCGCTGGATTTCGGCGAGATGTCGGAGGAACTTGCCGAGGCGCTGCGCAACCAGATGCAGAAGATGCTCGGCAGCCGGCCGGGCGCGCGGCTCGCCTGCCTGAACGTGCTGAAGTCCAATCTATTGTCGATCGACACCACCCTCGACGACCAGGGCCGCAACCGGCACGTCCAGCGGCTGGTGGAGTTGCGGCACTGGGCCAGGCCGCTCGGCCTGCCCGAGGCGCGCGTCACCTTCCATGTGCTGGAGGGGGCGGATGCGGCCGACGCCATCCTCGGCTACGCGCGGGCAAACCGGGTGGACCATCTGGTGCTCGGCGCGCGCGCATCCTCGCTGCAACGGCGGTTGCTCGGCAGCGTTTCGGGCAAGGTCGCCGCCGAGGCCCCGTGCAGCGTCACCGTGGTGCGTCGCCGCGGGCCGGAATAGCGCGCGCGACCTGGAGCGACTTCCGTTCGCCCGGGCCCACGGCTACCGCTCCGCCCCCCTGTTCTTGCGAGCATCTTCACGCCTGCGGCAGACGCCGGTCATGCGCGATCTGCTCCACCCTCCGCCCTCAGTCCCCAGGTGACAAGGAAGGTTGAGGGGGGCGCGGGGGGAGAAGTTCCCTTCTCCCCCCGCTTCTCACGCTCCCAGCCCGTGCTGCTCCCGCACCGGCAGGAACCGGATCATCGGGTATTCCTCTTCGGCCCGCTTCCGCCGCCAGTCGCTGGTGAAGAAGGCGACCTGCTCGTCGTCGTGATCCTGCGCCATGTCCATGCGGTTCGCGGTGGCGAAGCGCTCGATCGCGTCGCGATCCTCGCTGGCCATCCAGCGCATCAGGGTCCAGGGCGCCGCCTCGAACGAGGCCGGCACGCTGTATTCCGCGCGCAGCCGGGACTGCAGCACGTCGAGCTGCAGCAGGCCGACCACGCCGACGATGGGCTGGGACCCGTCGAGCGGGCGGAAGAGCTGCACCACGCCCTCGTCCGCGAGTTCGTCCAGCGCCTTGCGCAGCTTCTTCGCGAGCATCGGGTCATCGAGGCGCACGCGGCGGAGATGCTCCGGCGCGAAGGAGGGCACGCCCTGGAAGTTGATCGCCTCGCCTTCCGTCAGCGTATCGCCGATGCGGATGCCGCCATGGGTGGCGATGCCGACCACGTCGCCGGGCCACGCTTCCTCGGCGACCTGGCGGTCCTTGGCGAAGAAGAAGAGCGGCGCGTTGACCGGCACCTGCTTGCCGGTGCGGACCTGCTTCAGGCGCATGCCCTTTTCCAGCCGGCCCGAGCAGATGCGCAGGAAGGCGACCCGGTCGCGGTGCTGCGGGTCCATGTTCGCCTGGATCTTGAACACGAAGCCCGAGAGCTTCGGCTCCTCCGGCCGCACGGCGCGGGCGTCGGCGGCGCGCGGGCGCGGCGGGGGGGCGAAGCGCGCCAGGCCTTCCAGCAGATGCGCCACGCCGAAGTCGCGCAGCGCCGAGCCGAAATAGACCGGCGTCAGCGATCCTTCGAGAAACTTCTCCAGGTTGAATTCCGCGCTGGCGCCGGCGGCGAGCGCGGCCTGTTCCCGCAGCGTCGCCGCGCGGTCGCCGGGGATGCGGGCATCGATCACCGCGTCGTCGAGGCCGGTCAGCGGGATGACCTCGTCGCTGTCCACCATGCGCAGGGAGGGATGGAGGATGTCATAGACGCCGCGCAGGTCCTGGCCCTGCCCCACCGGCCAGGCGACCGGCGCGGCTTCGAGCGCGAGCGTCTTCTCGATCTCGTCGAGCAGGTCGAAGGGGTCGCGCCCGTCGCGGTCCATCTTGTTGACGAAGGTGATGATCGGGATGTCCCGCATGCGGCACACCTCGAACAGCTTGCGGGTCTGGGTCTCAATGCCCTTGGCGGCGTCGAGCACCATCACCGCCGCGTCCACGGCCGTCAGCGTGCGGTAGGTGTCCTCGGAGAAGTCCTCGTGCCCTGGCGTGTCGAGCAGGTTGAAGACCATTCCGTCCTTCTCGAAGGTCATCACCGAGGTGGCGACGGAGATGCCGCGCTCCTGCTCGATCTTCATCCAGTCGGAGCGCGTGCGCCGCGCGTTGCCCTTTGCGCGCACCTGGCCCGCGAGCTGGATGGCGCCGCCCTTGAGCAGCAGCTTTTCCGTCAGCGTCGTCTTGCCGGCGTCGGGGTGGGCGATGATGGCGAAGGAGCGGCGTCGCGCAGCCTCGGTGGCCACACGGCTGTCCGCGGTGATCGGCATGTCCATGGTGAGCGGAACCTAGTGGCGCGGAGGCGCGACCGCCAGCCCGAAGCGTTCATGGCCGGATTGCGGGGCACCGCTTGCCAGCCGGGACCACGCCCTCCAATAAGTGGAGGAACAGGCTCGCTCATCCGCCTGGACCGTCATCCGCACCGCCGGCGCCGAGCCCCAACAGAGGTCATCCCATGAGTGAAGACAAGCCCAGCAAGGGGCTCAGCCGCCGCCTGCTCGTCCTGAACGCCCCGGTCGCCGGCGCGGCCGGCTTCGCGGCCCCTGCCCTGGCGCAATCGGGCCGCAGCGATTCCGACCCCGGCGACCTCGGTGGGCGCGGCCGCTCCGGCATGACCGATTCCGACCCGAATGACGGCCCCGGCCGTGGCCGCGGGATGCGCGGCGGCACCGGCGTGACCGACGCGGACCCGAATGACGGTCCCGGCCGCGGTCGCGGCGCACGCGGCACGGGCGTGACCGATGCCGATCCGAATGACGGCCCCGGCCGTGGCCGCGGCATGCGCGGCGGCACCGGCGTGACCGATGCGGACCCGAATGACGGGCCCGGCCGCGGGCGCGGCATCCCCCGCACCGGCATGACCGATTCCGACCCCAACGACGGTGCCGGCCGCGGGCGTGGCGGCCGTGCGACCGGGCTGACCGACGCCGACCCGAGCGATGGGCCGGGCCGCGGGCGCGGCACGCGCGGCGGAAAGTAATGCTGCCGCGGCCCGGAGTACGCTCCGGGCCGCGCGGGCCCATCGCCGTGGCGGTCGGCCCGGTCAGCGAGGCTGTCAGGCCGCGACCGCTGCGGGCAGGCGGCGCAGCCGCACGAGGTCGGACCCCACCACCACCAGGAAGGAGGCGGCGAAGCCCGCCCCCGAGAGCCACACCCCCGCCGCCGGCCCGTGCGCCGCGGCCAGCGCGCCGCCCGCCAGCGCCCCCAGAGGCCGCACGCCGTAGATCGCAACCTGCAGCACCGCCCCCACGCGCCCGAGCATCGCGGGCGGGGTGACGATCTGTCGGATGCCGGTCTGGCAGATCAGCCACATCATCGGCCCGAAGCCGACCAGGAACATCGCGGCGAAGGGCAGCACCACCCCGCCCACCGGCGCGGCGAGCAACAGCCCCGGCGCCAGGACCGACAGCCCCGGCCCGGCCAGCAGCACCGCATTCGGCCCGAAGCGCCGCTGCACGCCGGCAGCGAGCGTCGCGCCGGCGATCATCCCAGCCCCATAGCCCGCCTGGGCCAGGCCGAGACGCGCCGGATCCAGCGCCAGGTCACCGAGGGCGAAGGGCACCGTCACCGCCAGCAGGGCGAAGAAGGAGAAGTTCCAGAACAGGGCGCACCCCCCGATGCCGCGCAACAGCGGATGCCCGAGCACGAAACGCGCCCCCTCGGCCAACTGGCTGCGGATCGGCGGGCGCGTGGCCATTGCCGGCGCCGCACCCCGCGGCAGCCCAAGCAGCGCCGCCCGGGCCAGCAGCGCAGCAACGACCGCGGTCCCATAGGCCGCGACGGGATGGCCCGCCATCGCCAGGGCTCCGGCCAGCGGCGGCGCCCCGAGGCTCGCCAGGGCGCGAGCGAGTTCGAGCCTGGCATTCGCCGCCGCGAGCCCCTCCCGCGGAGCAAATTCCGGCACCAGCGATCCGCTCGCCAGCACGAAGAGCACCGTGCCGCAGGAGGCGACGAAGGTCGCCAGCCCGAGCAGCGCGGGCCATCCCCCCTGCGCCGCAGGAAGCGCGAGCGCGGCGCCGCCAGCGGCAGTGAAGGTGGCCACCCCGAGCAGCCATGCCCGCGGGAAGCGGTCCACCAGCAGCCCCGCCGGCAGGGAGAAGGCCAGCCAGGCCGCGGCCTGCGCAGCGAGCAGCACGCCCACCAGCCCCGGCCCGGCACCGAGCGCCAGCACCGCGGTCAGTGGCAGGGCGGCCATCGCCAATTGGTCGGCGGCATGCAGGCCGAATGCGGCGCCGGCCAGGCGGCGCAAGGGGGCGGTCAATGACACGGGCGGTTCTCCTTCGCGGTGCGGCCTGCGTGCCACGCGGGCCCGCCGCCGCGCCTTCCGCCCGTTGCGCCGGCATGCGGCGCTCGCCTTACTGCCGCCCCGACGGCATGCTTGCCTGCAATCCGAACGCCGCAATCGAGGATTCGCCGATCGTGTCCCTGAAGCCGCTCAAGAAGGCCGTCCTGCCCGTCGCGGGCCTCGGCACCCGTTTCCTGCCCGCCACCAAGGCGATGGCGAAGGAGATGCTGCCGGTCGTGGACAAGCCCCTGATCCAGTACGCCGTGGACGAGGCGCGCGCCGCCGGCATCGAGCAGTTCTGCTTCATCACCGGCCGCGGCAAGACCGCGATCGTCGAGCATTTCGACGTTGCCTACGAGCTCGAGCGCACCCTCGCCGACCGCAACAAGACGGCGGAGCTCGAGGCGCTGCGCGCCCAGTCGATGACGCCCGGCTCCATCGTCACGGTGCGCCAGCAGGTGCCGCTCGGCCTCGGCCACGCGATCTGGTGCGCGCGGTCCTTCGTCGGCGACGACCCCTTCGCCATCCTGCTGCCCGACGACCTGATGATGTGCGAGACGCCCTGCACCGGGCAGCTCGTCGCCGCCTATCACGAGACCGGCGGCAACGTGGTGGCGATCGAGGAAGTCCCGCGCGAACGCGTCAACCGCTACGGCGTGCTCGACGTGGCCGAGGACAAGGGGCGGCTCGTCTCGGTGAAGGGCCTGGTGGAGAAGCCCCCCATCGAGAAGGCGCCATCGAACCTGACCATCATCGGCCGCTACGTGCTGATGCCGGAGGTGATGGGCTTCCTCTCGCGCCTCGAGAAGGGCGCGGGGGGCGAGGTGCAACTCACGGATTCCATGGCGAAGCTGATCGGCATGCAGCCCTTCCACGGGCTGCGCTACGAGGGCAAGCGCTTCGACTGCGGCGACAAGGCCGGCTTCCTCGAGGCGCAGGTGGCCTTCGCGCTGCGCCGACCGGACCTCGCACCGGCGATGAAGTCGATCCTGAAGGCCTATGCCTGACGGCCGCCTCCGCGGCGGGACACCGCCCGCATTCCGCAGCATCGCGGGACGCGGGCGGAACCTGCCGGGCGCTTAATCGCCGGCCGGCTTGCCGGGACGTCAGCCGCGCGGGGCGCGGCGGCGTCGGTTCAGCGGCGCGCCTCGACCGTTGAGCGGGTGCGCCGAGGCATCGGGGGCGGCAGCGTCCCGCGCGTCGTCGTGCCGACGACCGGGGTGGCGGCGCGGCTTCCCTGCTCGATGCGGGGCGAGGAACGCGCGGCGACGGGGCGGGTCGAGGCAGAACGGGTGGAGACAGGGGGCGCCGTCGCGGCGCGTGCCGGCTGCCGCAACGATTGAGTCGCCGCGCGGGCCGCGACGCGTCCGGTACCGGCACCGACCCGCGTGCGCGTCGCGGCGGAGCGAGAGGCCGCTGTCCGCCGGTC
>NZ_JAAEDM010000101.1 GCF_018129065.1 Neoroseomonas soli
CGCGTCCGCCCGAACCCGAGCCGCCGCGGCCGGAGGAACCGATGCCCCTGCCGCCGCCGGAGCCCCCGCCACCGCCGCCCGAGCCGCCGCAGCCTCCGCCCGGGCCGCCGCCCGGCACCGAGCCTTGCAACGTGGACACCCAGTCCGGCGGCGCGGGGGAGACGCGGACGCGGCACTACCTCGGCCCGAATGCGGGTCCGGTGACGCTCGACTACGACACCCAGACGGTGCCGGACCGGATCGAGGTTCGCTACCGTGGGCGGGTGGTCGCCTCGACCCCCGGGATGGTGAGCGGGCGCGGGCGGATCGGCTTCGACTGGCGGCCGCAGGGCGGGGACAACGTGGTGGAGGTCGTCGTGATCGGCCCCTTCGCCAATACGCGGTGGCGCTACCGCCTCAACTGTCCGGTGAACTGATGCCCGCAAGCATCGAACCCGCCACGTTGGCGCCGCGGGCCGCGGTGCGGCAGACTGCGCCGCGCGAGATGGGACATCCATGAGCAGCAGCACGACCACCGCCGGATTGATCAGCCTGGTGCCGTCCTCCGGCATCCAGTTCCTCGACATCGACTTCGATGTGGATCGGCTGCCGCGCGGATCCCGCAACTTCTGGGAAGAGACGCTGCGCGAGCAGGTGGACCACGAGGGCAAGTCCCCGGTCATCCTGCGCGTGCTGGAACCGGATGCGGACGGCAACCTCGCGGATCCGGTGACGCGGCAGGTGCCGGCGCCGGAGGAAACCTACGCCATCTCCCGCGCCCAGGCGCTCGAGGCTTTCCTGAACAAGTGGGTGCCGCTGCCCTATTTCCGCGTCCATGCGCGGGGCGCGGACGGGAAGGAAGTCTATGACCGCGGGCCCTCGAACTGGGCGCGCGCCTATATCGCCGAACTGCCGCAGCGGGATGCGGAGGGGCGTTCGCATCGGCTGGTGCTGGCCTTCGACACGGCGCTGATGCCGCGCGTGCCGGAACGGCCCTATATTGCGCCGGCGCCCGAGGACAGCGCGCGGCAGCAGGAATTCGCGCCGGTCTGCGGCCATGCGGAGAACGCCTGGTTCCTGAATGAGTCCTGGGTCGGGCAATGGCTCGAGGAAGGCTTCCGCGAGTTGCGCCAGGCGCAGCGCGGCGGGCGGGCGCTGCGGCCAGAGGACTTCCCCCATGCCTGCGAGCACTGGGCGCGCTACCTGAGCTTCCTCGGACTGCTGGAGGGCATCGGCATCCTGCCGCGCATCCGGCTGGTGGATGTCGTGTCCGACAATCGCGGCTATGCGCCGATCAATGTCGATCTGGTCCTCGATGTCGGCAATTCGCGCACCTGCGGGCTGCTGGTGGAGGAAAGCCAGGATGCGCCGTCGCTGAACAATTCCTCGGTGCTGACGCTGCGCGACCTGTCACGGCCGGAGCAACTTTATGCACGGCCCTTCGAGAGCCGGGTGGAGTTCGCCGTAGGGTCCTTCGGGCGTGATGCGATCTCGCGGCGCTCGGGGCGGGCGAATGCCTTCCGCTGGCCCTCGCCCGTGCGCGTGGGGCCCGAGGCGATGCGGCTCGCCGCCGCGACGCAGGGGAATGAGGGCGCAACCGGGATATCGTCGCCCAAGCGCTATCTCTGGGACCGGCGGCCGAACGTGCAGGGCTGGCGGTTCAACGGGCGCGCGAGCGATGGCGTCACGACGGAACCGCCGGTCTCCGGCCCGTTCATGGCGCATGTCACCGAGACGGGCGAGGCGCTGCGCATGCTGCGCGGGCGCGGGCAGCCGGCGGTGCGGGCGCGCTTCTCGCGGTCGTCGATGTTCACCTTCCTGCTCGCCGAATTGCTCATGCAGGCCGTCAGCCAGATCAACGCGCCGGCGACGCGCGCCGCGCGCCGCTTCGCCGACGTCCCGCGCCGGCTCCGCCGGGTGATCCTGACCCTGCCGCCGGCCATGCCTCTGGCGGAGCAGAAGATCCTGCGCGAGCGCGCCGAGGGCGCGGTGAAACTCGCCTGGGACATGCTCGGCTGGACCGAGGCCGGGCCGACCGCGCCGCCCGAACCGCGCGTGCTGCTGAACCTCGATGAAGCCACGGCGACGCAGGTGGTCTGGCTCTACACCGAGATCACCCAGCGGCTGCAGGGCGACGCACAGGGGATGTTCGAGCTCGCCGGGCGCGTGCGGCCGGAACGCGGGCCGAATCCGTGCCTGCGCGTGGCCTCCATCGACATCGGCGGCGGCACGACGGACCTGATGGTGGTGACCTGGAGCGTCGAGAACCGCGACACCATCGTCCCGCGCCAGGAATTCCGCGAGGGCTTCAAGATCGCGGGCGACGAGGTGCTGGAAGGGCTCATCACGCATCTCGTGCTGCCGCAGGTGGCCGATGCGCTGCGCGCCGCCGGCATGTCCGACCCGCAGGCCTTCCTGCGGCAGACGCTCGGCGGCGATCGGGGCGGGCAGTCCGAGGTGGAACGCCACCTGCGCCGGCAGTTCGTGGCGCAGGTGCTGGAACCGGTCGGCCTCGCCGTGCTGCACGCCTATGAGCGCATCGAGGGCCGCCAGATGGGCGAGGTGTTCCGTGCCACGATCGGCGCCGTGCTCGCCGGCGAAGCGCAGCCCGCCAATCCACGCGCCATCGCCTTTTTCGAAACCGCCGCGCGCCAGGCCGGCGCGCGGGGCTTCGCCATCGCGGATGTCGAGGTCGCGGCCGATGCGCGGCGGGTTGAGGCGGTCATCCAGGCCACGCTCGGCCCGGTGTTGGCCGACCTCTGCGAGGTGGTCTGGCACTACGATTGCGACGTGCTGCTGCTGTCGGGGCGACCCTCGCGGCTGCGTGCGGTGACGGACATCGTGCTGGCGAAGTCCCCGGTGCCCCCGCATCGCATCATCGGCATGCACCGCTATGCCGTGGGCGGCTGGTATCCCTTCCGCGACGCGAACGCGCGCATCGAGGACCCCAAGACCAGCGCGGCCGTCGGCGCCATGCTCTGCGCGCTGGCGGAAGGGCGGTTGGAATCCTTCCTGATGCGGACCAGCCAACTCGGGATGAAATCCACCGCGCGCTACATCGGGCGGATGGAGATCTCCGGCCAGATCCGCGAGCAGGGCGTGCTGCTGTCGGAAGTGGATCTCGAAAAACGTCCCAACCCGGGCGACGAGGTCACCTTCACCATGAACTTCGCGGCGCCGACCTTCCTCGGCTTCCGGCAATTGCCGATCGAACGCTGGCCGGCGACGCCGCTCTATGCGCTGGAATTCGCGAACCCTGAAAGCGTTCCTCGCATGGCGCTGCCGCTCAAGGTGAAGATCCGTCGCGCCGACATGGACCCCGACGCGCCGGGCCAGGAGGAAAAGCGCGAGGATTTCCGCGTCGAGGAGATCGAGGATTCCGAAGGCACCGCGCTGCGGCGGACCGATGTGGAGATACGGCTGCAAACCATGAAGAGCGAAGCCGGCTACTGGCGCGACACCGGCGTGGTGGGGATGGCATGAGGCTCGACGTGACCAGCGATGCCGCGCTTGCCGCCGCCGCCCGCGGCACGGCGGAAGCCGCCACCGACGCGATCGGCTGGCTCGCCGAGAACCGCGCCAAGGTGCGGGAGGAAGCGCAGGCTGTCGCGCGCGACTTCCGCAAGTTCGCCCGCCGCGCGCGCAAGCTGGAAGCGGCCGCCGAACGGCCGATGTGCGTCGCCGTCTTCGGGCCTTCGCAGTCGGGCAAGTCCTACCTGATCTCGGCGCTGGCGCGGCGCGGGCAGGATTCCGTCACGGCGATGTTCGACGGCGCGGCGCTCGACTTCGTGCGCGACATCAACCCCGAGGGCGGGCAGGAGGCGACGGGCCTCGTCACTCGCTTCACGCTGCGGCCGCCATCGACGGTGCCGGGGCATCCCGTCGCGCTGCGGCTGCTGTCGCAGACCGATGTGGTGAAGATCCTCGGCAACACCTTCCTCGAGGATTTCGACCCGGCGGAGGTGGACATCCCGTCGCCGGAACTCGTGCAGTCGCATTGCGCGCGGTTCGCCGCGCGTGCGGGCTCCGAGCCGGTGGACCGGCTGACCGAGGACGACATCGACGACCTGCGCGAGTATTTCGAGAGCCTGTTCCGCGGCCATCCGCTGGTGCCGGGGCTCGGTTCGGCCTTCTGGGTGCAGGCCGCCTCCATCGCACCGCGCCTGCCGGTGGCGGAGCGCGCAGGCTTCTTCTCCATCCTGTGGAACGGGCACGAGGCCTTCACCGCCGCCGCGCGGGAGTTGTTGCAGGCGCTGGCGGCGCTCGACTTCCCGGACGAGGCCTTCGTGCCGCTCGCCGCGCTCTCGCCGCGCGAGACCTCGATCATCGATGTCCGCACGCTCGGCATGCTGGGCGATCCGGCGGACGGCAAGCTGGACGTGCGGACACGGGCGGGGCGCCAGGCGGTGCTGCCGCGCGCGGCGGTCGCGGCGCTGGTCGCGGAACTGACCATCGCGCTGCGCGACAAGCCTTGGGATTTCTTCGAGGTCACGGACCTGCTCGACTTCCCCGGCGCGCGGTCGCGCGAGAAGCTGACGCAGCCGGGGCGGTTCCTCGCGGAGAAGGGGAAGCTGCCGGGCCTCTTCCTGCGCGGCAAGGTGGCGTACCTGTACCAGCGATACTGCGCGGAGCAGGAGATCACCTCCATGCTGCTCTGCATCGGGCCGTCGAACCAGGAAGTCCGCACCCTGCCGCGGATGATCAAGGACTGGGTGGACGGGACGCTCGGCGCGACGCCGGAGGAACGCTCGCGCCATCGCAATGCGCTGTTCCTCGTGCTGACCAAGTTCGACACCGAGTTCGAGGAGAAGAAGGGCGCCACCGAAGGCACCGGCAGCCGCTGGACCATTCGCCTCAACGCCTCGCTGCTCGACTTCTTCGGCAAGGAGTACGACTGGCCGCACAACTGGGCGGCAGGCCAGCCCTTCGCCAACACCTACTGGCTGCGCAACCCGAACGTCGCGGCCAAGCACATCCTCGACTACGACGAGCATGGGCGGGAGGCGGCGCCGCGCGCGGCCGAGGCGCCTCGCCTCGCGCGGCTGCGGGAGGAGTTCCTCGCCAACGAGGATTGCCGCCGCCACTTCTCCGATCCGGTGCGCGCCTGGGACGAGGCGATGACGCTGAACGACGGCGGCATCTCCTACCTCGCGGAAAGCCTGCGCCCGGTCTGCGACCCGGCGATCAAGCGCGGCCAGATCGCCGCTCGGCTGGAGGCGCTGCGTGCCGACATGGCCGGGCGCCTCTCGCCCTACTGGCATTCCGGCGACCTGACGGCGGAACTCGCCAAGCGGCGGGAGGAAGCGCGTGTCGTCGGCCGTGCGCTGGTCGCCTGCGCCGCCGCCCAGGCTTTCGGCCGCCTGATCCGCAACCTGCAGGTGACGCCGGAGGAACTGACCTCCGCCTGGTGGCGCATGCAGACCGAGCCCGACGAGGAAGCCCCGGTGGGCGCGCGGGCCGGGGAGGAGGATTACCTCGCCGAACTCGGCGATCTCGTGGCTCCCGCGGCGCAGGGCGAGCACCGTGCGCGCGACGCCTTCGAACGCTATGCCGACATGGCCGTGGGCGAGTGGATGGAGAAGATGCACCACGCCGCCGCCGAGCCGGAGATGGCGGAACAGTTGAAGCTGCCGCGCGACGCCGCCGCCGCGCTGGTCGCGCAGATCGGCGCCGGCGCGCGGCGCACCGGGCTATCGGCGAGGATCGCCCACCGTCTCCGGGAGGCTGCCTCCTACCGCCAGAAGCTGAGCGAGAGCGCCAGCAAGCCGGTGATGGTGGCCGAGGGGCTGGTGAACCGCTTCGTCCACACGCTCGGCTATGCCGATCTGGCGCCCGACCAGCGCCCGCGCGCCGGCCGCACCGATCGCCCGGTCTTCGCGCCGCGCCCGCCGGTGAACGGGATGCCGCATCTCGCCGCGCAGCCGGAATCCTACGACAAGCAGTTCCACGTCGATTGGATCAGCGCCTTCTCGCGCCTCGCGGAGGAGAATGTGACGGCGCCTGGTGGGCTCGAGATCGACGTGGCGCAGAACGAGCGCCTGGGGAAGATCCTGGGCGTGCTCGGCGCGGCCAGATGACGACGGTTCTCGCCGCCGCGGACCCCGCCCATCCGGAAGGCGGGCATGCCATCATCCTGCTGAAGGGCGTGATGGACCCGCCGGCCGATGCGCGCTTCCGCATCCTGCGCGAAGGCTGGGCGAAGGGCACGCTCGGGCCGGAAGGCTGGCAGGTGAGTGACGCGCTGGTCACGCCGGACCGGGTGGAAACCTCGCCGCAGGGGGTGCGGCTCTACCTCGGCCCGCATATCGCGGATTGGCTGGAGGCCGGGCCGGTGCTGTTCCGCCTGCCCTCGGCCGGGATCGACGCGCCGCTGTTCTGGCCGGACGTGCCGCCGCTGCATGGCGGCAGCGGCAACACCATCGCCGTGCCACCGCCGGTCGCGCGGCCGGCGCCTGCGCCCGTGCCGCCACCCCTGCCGATCGAGGACCCCGACGCGACGGTAGCCATCGCGCCGCCGAGGCCCGCCCCGCCGCCGCTCTCGGTGCCGCAGCAGGCGCCTGTCGCGCGCACGACCTCCGCCCTGCCGCGGATCCTGCTGGTCCTGCTGCTGCTGGCTGCCGCAGGCGGCGGTGCCTGGTGGTGGTTCCTGGGCCGCGAAAGGCCGGCGCCGGATGCGCCCCCGCCCGAGGATCCCGTCGTCATCGCCCCGCAGCCGCTCGAACCGCCGGCCTTGCCGCCCGTGCGACCGCAGGCCGAGCCGCAGCAGCCGGTCTCGCTGGACGGGCTTTCGGTGCCGGAAGTGATTGCCCGTGCTGCCTCGCCCGCCGCCATCGCCGAGGAAGGCGCCCGTCGCTACGAGGGCGGGCGCTACGACGATGCGCTGCTGCTGTGGGAGGCCGCCGCGCGCGCCGGGAATGCGGCATCGCTGACGCGCCTTGCGGGGCTCTACGATCCGGTCGGCTTCACGCCCGGCCGGCCCTTCCGCGATCCCGACCCCCGCCAGGCCGCGCGGCATTACCGCGACGCGGTGACGGCGGGCGACGCCGCCGCGGCCGAGCCTCGCGCACGGCTGCGACGCTGGCTGGAGGACCGCGCGAGGGAAGGCGACCTCAATGCGCCGCTGACCATCAGGGATTTCTGGCAATGACGCCGCGCCGCCTGCTCCTGCTTGCGTCCGCCGCGCTGCCTGCCGCCGCGCAGGCGCAGACCGCCGGGCGCCAGCCGCTGCTGATCCCGGGCAAGACCACGCTGTTCCAGCGGGTCATCCTGCGGCCCGGCGCGACGCTGCATGCCCAGCCGGGCGCCGCGCAGGGGAGGCCCTTGCCCGGCTTCTCGGTGATGCACGTCTATGCGCGCCGTGACGGCTGGATCGAGGTCGGGCGCGAGGCCAATGGCCGCACGGAAGGCTGGCTGCGGGAGGACCGCGCGATCGACTGGCGCCACACCATGGTCGGCGCCTTCACCAATCCCGCGGGCCGCGAGCGCACCATGTTCCTGCGTGACGCGCAGACGCTGCGCGGGCTGCTCGCCTCGCCATCCATGACGCAGGATGCGGTGGCGCTGCGCGCGGCGGCGGGCCAGCCAGGCAGCCCGGTGCTGGCGCTGGAACCCGAGACCTTCATCGACATCCAGCGCAACTTCTACCTGCTGCCGATCCTGGAGGCCGAGACCATCCAGCGCCGCGACGGCACGCAGATGCGGATGCTGGAGGTGATCTCCGCGCCCGCCGAACTGCGCCAGGCGCCGCAGCAGGCGGACCCGTCGCGGCTGCGGGACTTCCGCGGTGCGGTTGTGTTCGTGATCGACAGCACTGTCTCGATGCAGCCTTATATCGAGCGCACGCGCGAAGCCATCCGCCGCATCGTCGCGCGCATCGGCGACACGGCGGTGCGGGACAATTTCCGCTTCGGCATGGTGGCCTATCGCGCCGACATCTCCGCGCGGCCGCAACTGGAGTATGTCACGCGGTTGGTGGCGGCGCCGGACCTCGCGCAGCCGCCGGGCGCCATCCTGCCGGCGCTGGAGCAGGTGCGCGCGGCCACCGCCTCCACCGAGCAGTTCGACGAGGACGCCATCGCCGGCCTGCGCGTGGCGATCGACCAGGTGGACTGGTCGGCCTTCGGCGGGCGCTACGTGGTGCTGATCACGGATGCGGGCGCGCTCGATGCGATGGACCCGAAATCTCAGACCCGCCTTGGCATCCCCGAGATCAAGGCGTTGGCGGATGCGCGCGGCGTCGCCTTGTTCGCCATCCATTTGCAGACGTCGGAAGGGCGCCACAACCACGCGCATGCGCGCGCGCAGTACACGGAACTGACGCGCTATGGCGCGGCCGGTTCGCTGTACTTCCCGGTGGAGGGCGGCAGCCCGCAATCCTTCGAGCGCGTGGTGAACGGGTTGACCAATGCGCTGTTCCGCCAGGTGGCGGATACGGTCGGGCGCCCGGTCGGAGGCGTGGAGCCGGCGCGCACGCCGGAGGCCGAGCGCATCGCGCAGCAGGTGGAGATCGTCGGCACGGCGATGCGGCTGGCCTATCTCGGGCGGGAAGGGGGGACGACGGCGCCGGACGTGGTGCGGTCCTTCACCACGGACCGCGACCTGCGCGATCCGACGCTCGCCGCGCTCGACGTGCGCGTGCTGCTGACGCGCAACCAGTTGAGCGACCTGTCGCAGGCGTTGACGCGCATCCTCGATGCCGGGCTGGCGGGTCGGACTGATCCGCGGTCCTTCTTCGGGCAGTTGCGCGCGGCCTTCGCGGCGACGGCGCGCGATCCGCAGCGGTTGGGCAACCTCGCGCGCGTCGGGCAGGCGCTGGGGGAATACCTCGACGGGTTGCCCTACCAGAGCCAGGTGATGGAACTCACCGAGCAGGAATGGCTCTCGATGGGGGCTGCGGCGCAGCGGGAACTCATCAACGGGATCGAGGCTAAGCTGCGGCTGTATCAGGAATTCGCGGCGCGCCCGGACCTTTGGGTGACGCTGGACGGGCGGCCCGGCGGGGAGGCCTTCTTTCCCGTGCCGCTCGACGCGCTGCCGTGATGAGCGGTTGCCCGCCTCGGGCGTCGGCGGCGCCATTGGATTGCCCGCCATGCGCTGGTGCGTTGGGCGCCGCGGGCGGGTTGGGCGCGGTCGCGCCTTGCGCGTCCGGCTCGCAGCATGGCCGCGCGCCGCCGGGCGTTGCGCGATGACCGCGTTGCTGTCCCTTCGTGGACTGCACAAGGCCTATCGCGGGGATGCGGCGCCCTTCGCGCTGGAAGTGCCGGAATTCGACCTCGCGGCGGGCGAGGCGCTGGCGCTGGCCGGTCCCTCGGGCAGCGGCAAATCGACGCTGCTGATGATGCTTGCGCTCGCCTCGCCGCCGGATACGGCGGAGGGCTTCGGCTTCGCGGGGCAGGATGTGTTGCGCCTTTGGCGCGAGGGCCGGCGCGATGCGCTGGCCGGATTGCGTGCGGGGAAGATCGGCGTGGTGCCGCAAACGGGTGGGCTGCTGCCCTATCTCAGTGTCGCCGGGAACATCGCGCTGACGCAGCGCATCGCCGGGCGGCCCGATCCGGCGCGGGTGCTTACGCTGGCGGAGGAACTCGGCATCGGGGCGCAACTCGGCAAGCGGCCGGCGGCGCTTTCGGTCGGGCAGAGGCAGCGGGTGGCGATCGCGCGGGCGCTCGCGCACCGGCCGGCGCTGGTGCTCGCTGACGAGCCGACCGCCTCGGTCCATCCGGAACTGGCGGATGCGGTGCTGGCGCTGCTGAAGCGCGAATGCGCGGAGGCGGGCGCGGCGCTGCTGGTGGCGACGCATGACCCGGAGCGTGCCGCGCGCGCGGGGTATCCGGTGCTTGCCTGCGTGACGCACGCGCCGGGCGAGGATGGCGTGGCGCGGTCCGTCTTCACGCGCGCGCCGCTGGCCGAGGCGGCCTGACCATGCTGCGCCTCGCGCTCGCCGACCTGTGGCACGAACGGGTGCTGTTCCTCTGTTCCGCGTTGGGCTGCGCGGCGGTGCTGGCGCCGCTGATCGTGCTGTTCGGGCTGCGGCAGGGCGTCGTCGCGGGGCTGCGGGCCGAGTTGCTCGACGATCCGCGCGCGCGGGAGGTGGTCTCCGTCGTCAACCGGACCCTCGAGCCGGCGCTGTTCGATCGTCTTGCCGCCGATCCGCGCATCGCCTTCCTCGTGCCGCGGACGCGCGCGCTGTCGGCCACGATCGTGATCGAGAACCCCGCACGGGAAGGGCAAGGAGTGCGGATGGAATTGCTGCCGACGGCGCAGGGCGATCCGCTGCTGCCGGGCCTTGTGCCGGGCGCGGACGGGCTGGTGTTGTCGGCGACGGCGGCGGAACGGCTGGGGCTGCGGACGGGTGATGCGGCGCTTGCCTCCGTCGCGCGCAGCCGCGGGGGGGAGCGCGAGGTGCTCAGCCTGCCGCTGCGTGTCACCGACATCGCGCCGCCTGCCGCGGCGCTGCGCGATTCCGCCTTCGCCACGGTGCCGGTGTTGCTGCTGGTGGAGGATTTCCTCGACGGCACCGCCGCCGCAGATGCGCGACCCGGCAGCGAGGCCGAGGCCCGCGCGCGTCCCTTCGCCGGCTTCCGCCTGCACGCCGCGCGGCTTGAGGACGTGCCCGCGCTGGACCGCGAGTTCCGCCTCGCCGGCATCGAGGTCGCCTCGCGCGCCGAGGCGGTGGCGGGGTTGCTGCGGCTCGACGGCAACCTTGCGCTGCTGTTCCTCGCCATCGCAGGCGCGGGCGGGGCGGGGTATCTTGTCAGCCTCGGCGTCGGGCTCTGGGCGCAGGTGGAACGCAAGCGGCGGGACCTGGCGCTGCTGTCGCTGCTGGGGTTGAAGCGGCGGGCGCTGCTGGCGCTGCCGCTGATCCAGGCGGCGGCGGTGGCGCTGGCGGGGGCGGTCATGGCGTTTGCCATCGCGGCCTCGGTGGCGACCGTGCTGAACCGCGCCTTCGCCGGCACCGTCACGGGCGACCGCCCGGTGTGCCTGCTGACGGCGGGGATGGGCCTGGCGGCCGCCGGCGTGACGCTAGGGGGTGCGCTGCTCGCCGCGGTGCTGGCCGGGCTGCGCGCGGCCGCGGTGCCGCCCGCCGAAGGCCTGGCGGAGGGCTGAGGGATGCGCACCGCCACCGCCACCGCCGCGCTGCTGCTGATGCTGGCCGCGCCTGCCGCGGCGCAGGCGCCCTGGCCGGCCGACTTCACCAATCCGCGCGCGGCCGATGGCGACCTCGTGCTGCCCATGCCCTGCGGCGGCGCCATGGCCTTCCGCGCGGTCGAGACACCGGCCGGTCCCGGCGCGCTGGACGACCGGCCGGTGACGCTCGGCACCACCGACCCGGCCGGTGGCGTCGCCGAATTCGCGCGACGGGAGGCGATCGCCGGCCCCTTCGCCGCCGAGGGGCGAGACGTCGCGGTCTTCTGGATCGGCAAATACGAGGTCACGCGCGACCAATACGCCGCGGTGATGGAGGAACGCTGCCCGACGCCTGCCGCCAACGGGCGCCTGCCGGCGGCGACGCTGTCCTGGTTCGATGCCGTCGCTTTCTCCCAGCGCTACACCACCTGGCTGCTGCGCAATGCGCGGGCACGCCTGCCGCAGGCGGATGGTTCCCCGGCCTTCGTCCGCCTGCCGACGGAAGAGGAATGGGAATACGCCGCGCGCGGCGGCGCCGCGGTGAGCGAGTTGGATTTCCTCGCGCGCACCTTCCCGATGCCGGAGGGCACCGCGCGCTACGCCTGGTTCCAGGGGCCGCGGTCCGCGGCCGGGCGCGCGCAGCCTGTCGGGATGCTGGAGCCGAACCCGCTCGGCCTGCACGATATCCTGGGCAATGTGGGCGAGATGGTGCTCGAGCCCTTCCGTGCCGTGCGTGTCGGCCGCCTGCACGGGCAGGCCGGCGGCGTGGTGGTGAAGGGCGGCGATTTCCGTACGCCGGAGACGGCGCTGCGGGCGTCGCTGCGCATCGAGATCCCGCCCTTTGACGCGACGGACGGGCAGCCGACGCGGCTTGCCTCGGTGGGCTTCCGCGTCGCGTTGGCGGCGCATGTCACCACCAGCCTGCGCCGCGCCGAGGCCCTGAACCGCGCCTTCGAGGCCGAAAGCCGCGCCAGCGGCACCGAGGCGGAGAACGCCCGCCGGCAGATCGCCGCCCTGCGCGAAGGGGCCGACCCGCGCCTGCGCCAGGGGCTGGACCGGCTCGAGGCCGGGCTGATGGCCGCGGAACGGTCGCGGTTGGAACAGGAGCGCGCCGGCATCCGCGCGCAGTTGGAAGGGGCCGCGGTGCTCGGGCGTTCCGCCGGGCTTTCGCAGCGACGGCTCGATGGCTTCCAGGCGCTGATCGATGGCGGCGACGTTGTGCAGGCCAGCCCGGAAATGCGCACGAACTGGGCGCGTGCCGCCGAAGGGTTGCGGGTTGAGCGGGAACTCGCGCTGGATGGGTATGCGCGGATTGTCGCCGATCTCGGCCGCAGCGCCGACCGCGCTGCCCTGACGGCCGAGGCCGCCGTGGTGGCGCGCGAGACCGAGGCGCGCGGCGCGCCGGAACTCGGGCCCTACCTCGATGTCGCCACGCGGCATGCCGCCGATTCGCGCGACCGCGGCCTGCCGCCGCGCGAAAGGCTGCGGGAGGAGGTGCTGGCTGCGGCGCGCGGCACCGCTCCGCCGACCCAGGCG
>NZ_JAAEDM010000102.1 GCF_018129065.1 Neoroseomonas soli
CCCGGAAGCGGTGGTCGCCGCCGCCGCGCGGCCGGCCGACTGGACCATGGCGGCGATCGTCGGCGCCGCAGGGTTGCCGGCGACGCTGGCCGCCCTCGGCCGCGGCGGCGTGCTGGCATTGGCCAACAAGGAAAGCCTGGTCTGCGCGGGGGATATCGTGCTGGCCACCGCGCGGGCGGCCGGTGCCACGCTGCTGCCCGTCGATTCCGAGCACAATGCCATCTTCCAGGCCCTGGAATCCCGCGGCGGCGGCGCCGATCCCTATGCGACGGTCGAGAAGATCGTGCTGACCGCCTCCGGCGGCCCCTTCCGCACCATGCCGCTGGAGGAAATGGCCGCGGTCACGCCGGAAGCCGCCGTGAAGCACCCCATCTGGTCGATGGGGGCCAAGATCTCGATCGATTCCGCCACCATGATGAACAAGGGGCTGGAGCTGATCGAGGCCGTCCGCCTCTTCCCGGTGCCGGAGGAGCGGGTCGAGGTGCTGGTCCACCCGCAATCGACCGTGCACGGCCTTGTGCAATACGCCGATGGCTCGGTGATGGCGCAGCTCGGCACGCCGGACATGCGAACGCCGATCGCCCATGCGCTCGCCTGGCCGGCGCGGATGGCGGCCTCGGTGCCGCGGCTTGACCTCGTCGGCCTCGGGCGGCTCGAGTTCTTCGCCCCCGACCCGGTCCGCTTCCCGGCGCTGCGGCTGGCGCGGGAGGCCTTGCGGGCGGGCGGCGGGGCGACCACCATATTGAACGCCGCGAACGAGACGGCGGTCGGGTTGTTCCTCGGCCGGCGGCTCGGCTTCCTGGACATCGCCGCGGTGGTCGAGGAGACGCTGGCGCGCCTTGGCGCCCCCGCGGCGGGAGACCTGCGGGCGATCCTGTCGCTCGACGGCGCGGCACGGCACGAGGCGGCGAGGATCGCCGCTGAACGGGCGGCGGCCTGACGGCCGTTCGCCGCATCTGGAACGGACACATGGATTTCCTGCTCGACCCCTTCCGCACCATCCTCGCCTTCCTGGTGGTGCTGGGGGTTCTGATCTTCGTGCATGAGCTCGGCCACTACCTGGCCGCGCGGTGGCGCGGGGTGCATGTCGAGCGGTTCTCGATCGGCTTCGGCCGGGCCATCGCCTCCTGGCACGACAAGCGCGGCTGCGAGTGGCGGGTCGGCTGGATCCCGCTCGGCGGCTACGTGAAAATGCATGGGATGGAGCATGCGGGGGAGGCCACGGCCGAACCCGGCAGCTACCGCCCGGGCGAGGCCTTCCACGAGAAGGGCGTGGGCGACCGCGCCATTGTCGTGGCCGCCGGGCCGATCTTCAATTTCCTCCTGGCCGCGGTGCTCTTCGCCGGGATCTTCGCGACCTATGGCCGTCCGATGGGTTCGACCGCGGTGCAGACGGTGGTCGCCGGTTCGGCGGCGGAGCGGGCGGGGATCGTGCCGGGGGACCGGATCGTCGGCCTGGACGGGCAGCCTGTGGCGCGTTTCGAGGAACTGCAGCGCCACATCCAGCCGCGCGCCGGCCAGCCGGTGGAGATTCTGATCCGCCGCGGCGAGAGCGAGGTGAAGGTGATCGCCACCCCGGCCGCGCGGGCGGAGGACGGGCGCGGCATGCTCGGCGTCACCGGCGGCGCGATCGAGCGGGAGAGGCTTGATCCGTTCAGCGCGGTCGCGGCCGGGACCTGGCACATGGTGGCGGTTTCCGGCCAGACGCTGCAGGGCGTGTGGCAGATGATCTCCGGCGCGCGGGGGGCGGAGGAGATCGGCGGCCCGCTGCGCATCGCGCAATTGTCGGGGGAGGTGGCGGACCTCGGCCTGCTGCCGCTGCTGACCTTCATCGCATTGCTGTCGGTGAACCTGGCCCTCATCAACCTGTTCCCCATCCCGATCCTGGATGGCGGGCACCTGGTCTTCTACGCGGCCGAGGCGATCCGCGGCCGGCCGCTGACAGCGCGGGCGCAGGAATACGCCTTCCGCGGCGGCTTCGCCCTGCTGCTGACGCTGATGCTGTTGGCGACATGGAACGACCTGACCCAGCTCGGCATCGTGCGCTGGGTGGCCTCGCTGATGGGCTGACCCCGGCCAAAGCGGAAGCCCGCAGCCCGAGGCCCTGCCTCGGGCCGGGAGCGCGGCGGCCCGCCGCCCGGAAGCGCCCAGCCCGCGCCAAGCCCAGGCAGGACAGGCGGCCCGAGACGCTGCCTCGGGCCGGGAGCGCGCAGCGCGACCGCGCGCGACGACCCGCCGCTCCCGGAGCGCCAGTCCCGCGCGAAGCCAAGGCGGCCGGACGGCCGCCGCCCGGCGTCTGAGGGCACAAGCATGACTCCCATTCCGGCGGGGGTGGCGGGGGTGGGAAGCGTCGGTTAGTGTGCGGCCCCCTCGTCAGCCCCAAGATCAGGTATCGATTCGTTGTCCAGGCTGCGCACCCTCCTTCTCGTCCTCGCCGCCCTCGTGCTGGCGCTCCCGTCCTCCGCGCAGGCGCCCGGCCGCGTGGCGGCGATCGAGGTGCAGGGCAACCAGCGCATCGAAGCGGACACCATCCGCTCGTACATGCTGGTCCAGCCCGGCGAGCCGGCCGATCCCGACCGCCTGGACCGCAGCCTGCGCGCGCTCTTCGCCACCGGCCTGTTCCGCGACGTCGAGGTGCGGCCCGAGGGCAGCCGCGTGATCGTGCGCGTGGTCGAGAACCCGCTCGTCAACCGCGTCGGCTTCGAAGGCAACCGCCGCGTGACCAGCGAGGTCCTGCGCGGCGAGGTGCAACTGCGAGCGCGCTCGGTCTTCACGCCCGCCGCGGCGCAGGCCGACCGCCAGCGCATCCTCGAGATCTACGCCCGCCGCGGCCGCTTCGGCGCGACCGTCGAGCCGAAGATCATCGAGCTCGACCAGAACCGCGTCGACGTGGTCTTCGAGATCACGGAGGGCGAGGTCGCCCTCGTCGCGCGCATCAACTTCGTCGGCAACACCAACTACTCCGACAGCCGGCTGAAGGAGGTCGTCGCGACGCGCGAGCAGGCCTGGTACCGCCTGCTCTCGACCAGCGACAACTACGACCCGGACCGCCTCGCCTTCGACCGCGAGCTGCTGCGCCGCTTCTACCTGCGCCAGGGCTATGCCGACGTCGAGATCACCGGCGCCACGGCGGAACTCGCGCCGGACCGCAGCGGCTTCTTCCTGACCTACACGATCAACGAAGGCCCGCGGTATCGCATCGCCAACATCGACGTCACCAGCACGCTGCGCGGCCTCGACCCGGCCACGGTGCGCGGCGAGATCCCGGTGTCCGTCGGCGACTGGTACGACGGCGACGCGGTGGAGCGCGCCGACAACCAACTGACGGAATTCCTCGGCGCGCGCGGCTTCCCATTCGCCAATGTCGAGCCGCGCGTGGTGCGCAACCGCGACGCCCGCACGGTCGACCTGACCTTCGAGATCAGCGAGGGCCCGCGCGCCTACGTCGAGCGCATCGAGATCACCGGCAACACCCGCACGCAGGACCGCGTCATCCGCCGCGAATTCCGCCTCGCGGAAGGCGACCCGCTGGTGGTGCAGCAGGTGCGTCGCTCGCGCGACCGCATCCGCAGCCTCGGCTTCTTCTCCGACGTGCAGGTGAACACGCAGCCGGGTTCGGCGCCCGACCGCATGATCCTGAACACCCAGGTGACCGAGCGCGCGACCGGCGAATTCACCATCGGCGGCGGCTACTCCACCGATGCAGGCTTCCTCGCCGACCTCGGCCTGCGCGAGCGCAACCTGCTCGGCACCGGCATCGACAGCCGCATCAACCTCACGCTCGCGCAGCGGCGCAGCCAGGTGGATCTGTCGGTGACCGACCCGCAGTTCCTCGAGCGCAACCTCGCCGCCGGCGCAGACGTCTTCCTGGTGCAGCGCGACCTGCGCGACACCTCGGGCTACCGCGAGCGGCGGGCCGGCTTCGCGCTGCGCATGGGCTACGAGATCAACGAGCGGCTGCGCCAGTCCTGGTCCTACTCGCTGGTCGATCGCGACATCTACGACGTCGATCCCAACACCTCCCGCTTCATCCGCGAGCAGGAAGGCCGCACGCTGCTGAGCCAGATCTCGACGACGGTGACCTACGACCGCCGCGACAGCCGCATCGAGCCGCGCTCGGGCTATGTCATCCGCGGCGGCGTGGACTTCGCGGGCCTCGGCGGCGATGTCGACTACGTGCGCTTCCGCGGCGACGCCCAGTACTACATCCCGTTCGAGCGGATGCTGGGCGACCCCGAATACGTGCTCGTGCTGGCCGCCGGCGGCGGCTACCTCGCGCCCTATGGCGACAACGACAGCCGCATCGTCGACCGCTTCTTCCTCGGCGGCGAGAACCTGCGCGGCTTCACCCTCGGCGGCGCCGGCCCGCGCGACGTCTCGACCAATGACAGCCTCGGCGGCGAAGTGATGTGGACGACCTCGGCCGAGTTCCGCTTCCCGCTGCCGGTGCCGGCTGAACTCGGCTTCATCGGTCGCGCCTTCGTCGATGTCGGCTCGCTGACCGGCCTGCCGTCGAGCGTGAACAACTCGGGCTGCCCGCCGACCTTCCCGAACTGCGTCCGGGACGACGCCTCGCCGCGCGTCGGCGCCGGCATCGGCATCTCGTGGCGCAGCCCGATCGGCCTGATCAACATCGACCTCGCCCAGGCGGTGGTGAAGAAGTCCTACGACGAGACGCAGGTCTTCCGCCTCGGCTTCGGCACCCGTTTCTGATCCAGGAAGTTGCCTGACATGATGCGATTTGCACCCGCCGCCCTCGCGACGGTCCTCCTCGCCCTCCCGGCGGCGGCCCAGCAGGGGCAGTGGTTCGTTCCCGGCCAGCAGCAGGGCCAGCAGCAGGGGCAGCAGCAGCAGCGCCCGGCCCAGGCGCCGGCGCGCCCCGCCCAGGCGCCCGCCCAGCGCCCGGCCCCGACCCCGCCGCCGCTGGCGCCGGGCCAGCCGCCGCCCGCGCCGGTCATCGGCATCGTGGATGTGCCCGAGATCCAGCGCGTCTCCTCCGCCTTCACCCAGGTGCGGGAGGAGATCGAGCGCCGCCGCGGTCGCCTGAACGAGGACCTGCAGCGCGAGCAGCAGCGCTGGCGCGACGAGCAGCAGCGCCTTGCCACCGAACGCGCGTCGCTGACGCCGGAGCAGCTCCGCACGCGCGAACGCGACCTGCAGGACCGCATCACCGACAGCCAGCGCGTACTGCGCGAGCGGGCCCGCGACATCGAGCAGCTCGCCCAGACCGCGCTGCGCGAGATCGAGCAGGCGCTCGGCATTGTCATCCGCCAGGTGGCGACGAGCCGCAACGTCAACATCGTGCTGCCGCGCCCCCTGGTGATCTTCAACGAGCCCCCCTTCGACCTCACGGAGGAGGTGGCCGCGCAACTCAACCGCATGATTCCGAACGTGAACCTGCCGACGGAAGGTGCGGGCGAGGCTCCGGCCGCGCAGCAGCCGCAGCGTCCGGCCCAGCCCCAGCGGCAGGGCGGCGCGCAGCCGCAGGGCCAGCAGCCGCGGCGGAACTGAGGCCGTGGCTGCGGATCCGCGCTTCTACCCGGCGCGCGGCCCGGTCAGCCTGGCCGAGATCGCGGCGACGGCCGGGGCGCGCTTCGGCGGCGACGGGGCGCGGGTCTTCGCCGATGTGGGGTCGCTCGCGGCCGCCGGGCCGGACGAGGTCGCCTTTCTCGAGGGCCGTCGCTACGCGGGCGCGCTGAAGACGACCCGCGCCGGCGCCGTCCTGGTCACGGCCGATGCCGAGGCCGACGTGCCCGAGGGCTGTGTCGCGCTGGTCTGCGAGGCGCCGCAACTCGGCTACGCGCGGGTGGCGGCGCTGTTCCACCCGCAGCCGGCACCGGTGCCGGGCATCCACCCGACCGCCGTCATCGGCCCCGGGGCGACGATCGGCGACGGCTGCGAGATCGGTCCCTATGCCGTGGTTGGCGCGGGGGCGGAGATCGGGCCGGGCTGCATCCTCGGGCCGCATGCGGTGGTCGGGCCGGGCTGCGTCCTCGGTGCCGGATCGATCATCCGTGCCCATGCCTCGATGGTGTTCTGCATCGCCGGCGCCGGGGTGGTGCTGCACGAAGGCGCCCGGGTGGGCAACGAAGGCTTCGGCTTCGTCACCACCAAGGCCGGGGAACACGTGACGGTGCCGCAGATCGGCCGCGTCATCCTCGGCGACCGGGTGGAGATCGGGGCCAGTTCCTGCGTGGACCGCGGGGCGGCGGGGGACACGGTCCTCGGGCCGGGCACGCGCCTCGACAACCAGGTGCAGATCGGACACAACGTGAAGACGGGACGCGGATGCGTCATCGTCGCGCAGGTGGGCATCGCCGGATCCGCCGAACTTGGCGACTACGTCGTCCTCGCGGCCCAGTCGGGCCTCGTCGGGCATATCACGGTGGGCAGCGGTGCCAGGGTCGGCGCGCAGGCCGGCGTGATGAACGACGTGCCGGCGGGCACCGACGTGGTCGGCAGCCCGGCCTGGCCGGCGCGCGAATTCATGCGGGCGATGGCGCGGCTGCGGAAACTGGGCGCGCCGAAGCGGAACGGAAAGACGGGCGAAACGCCATGAGCAGCGAGAACGACACGGCCGGGAAGGCGCCGCGCGAGATCGGCACCTTCGACATCGCGCAGGTCATGCAGGCCATCCCCCACCGCTACCCCTTCCTGCTGGTGGACCGCGTGGTGGACATGGTGCTTGGCGAATCCTGCATCGGCATCAAGAACGTCACCATCAACGAGAACTTCTTCCAGGGCCATTTCCCGTCCATGCCGGTGATGCCCGGCGTGCTGATCATCGAGAGCATGGCCCAGACCGCCGCCGTGCTGGTGGTGACCACGCTCGGCCCGTCCTGGCAGGGCAAGCTGGTCTACTTCATGACCGTGGACAACGCGAAGTTCCGCAAGCCCGTGGTGCCGGGCGACCAGATGCGCGTGCACGTGAAGAAGGAACGCCAGCGCGGCAACATCTGGAAGTTCAACGGAGAGGCGAAGGTGGACGGCAAGATCGTCGCCGAGGCGACCTACTCCGCCATGATCCTGGACCGCTGAACATGACCGACATCCATCCGACCGCGGCGGTCGCCCCCGGCGCCGTCATCGGCCAGGGCTGCCGCATCGGGCCCGCCTGCGTGGTTGGCCCGGAGGTCGTCCTCGAGGACGGCGTCGAACTCGTCTCCCACGTGGTGGTGGACGGGATAACGCGCCTCGGCGCCGGCGTGAGGGTCTTCCCCTTCGCGACCATCGGGATGGCTCCGCAGGACCTCAAGTACAAGGGCGAACCCACGCGCTGCGAGATCGGCGCGCGCACGCTGGTGCGGGAACACGCGACGATCCATCGCGGCAGCGTCGGCGGCGCCGGCCTCACGCGCGTCGGCGCGGATTGCATGATCATGGCGGTCGCCCATGTCGCGCACGACTGCACGCTGCATGACCGCGTCATCATCGCGAACAACGTGATGCTCGGCGGCCATGTCGAGATCGGCGACACGGTCTTCGTCGGCGGCGGCACGGCCATCCACCAGTTCGTGCGCATCGGCCGCCAGGCCGTGATCGGCGGCATGAGCGGCGTCGAGGCGGACGTGATCCCCTACGGCTCGGCCATGGGCAACCGCGCGCGCATGATCGGGCTGAACCTGATCGGCCTGAAGCGGCGCGGCTTCTCCCGCCAGCAGATCCACGCGCTGCGCGGCGCCTTCCGCCTGATCTTCAAGGAGCCGGGCGTGTTCAACGACCGCCTCGCCCGGGCCGAGGAACGCTGGGCCGGCGATGCGCAGGTGGCCGAGATCCTCGCCTTCATCAAGGCGCCGTCGAAGCGTGGCCTGTGCAAGGCCGGGCGCGACGTCGATGCGGGCGATGAGGACGACGATACCAACTGAGGCCGGCGCGCCATGAGCGCGACGGAACCGCTCGGCATCATCGCGGGTGGCGGTGGCCTGCCCGTCCGCGTGGCGGAGGCGGTCGCCGCCTCCGGCCGGCCCGTCCATGTCGTGGTGTTGGAAGGGCATGGCGATGCCGCCGCCTATGCCGGCCTGCCGCATCGCGTCTATCGCTGGGGCCTGGCGGCGCAGATGCTCGCCTGGCTGAAGCAGAACGGCGTGCGGCAGGTGGTGCTGGCCGGCACCGTCGCGCGGCCCTCGCTGCTGTCGCTGCGGCCGGATGCGGCGGGGGTGAAGCTGCTGGCGCGGATCGGCAGGGCGGCCTTCTCAGGCGATGATTCCATCCTGCGCGCGGTGATGAAGGTGCTGGCGGAGGACGGGTTCGAGATCGTCGGCGCGCAGCATATCCTCGCCGGGCTGCTGCCGCCTGCGGCATTGCTCGCCGGGCCGGCGCCGGACGACCTCGCGCGCGCCGACATCCAGCGCGGGCTCGCGGTCTGCCGGGCGCTCGGCGCGGTGGATGTCGGCCAGAGCTGCATCGTCCAACAGGGCCTGGTGCTGGCGGTGGAGGCGATCGAGGGCACCGACGCCATGCTCGCCCGCTGCGGCCCGCTGCACCGCGAAGGGCCGGGCGGCGTGCTGGTGAAGTGCATGAAGCCAGGGCAGTCGCGCCTCGCCGACCTGCCCACCATCGGCCCGGTCACCGTGGATGGCGCCGTCGCCGCCGGTCTTCGCGGCTTGGCCTTCGAGGCCAACGGCACCATCCTTCTGGACAGAGAGACCACCATCGCGCGGGCGAGGGAGGCGGGGCTGTTCCTGCTCGCCTTCGACCCGGCGGAATTCACCGAAGGAACGACAGCATGAGCCAGGGCCGCTTCCTGCACACCATGATCCGGGTCGGCGACCTCGACCGCAGCATCGCCTTCTACACGAAGCTGCTCGGCATGAGGGAACTGCGCCGGCGCGACGTGCCCGACGGCAAGTACACGCTCGCCTTCCTCGGCTACGGCGAAGGCAATGCCGAGGGCCAGGGCGAGATCGAGCTGACCTACAACTACGGCGTCGAGAAGTATGAGCAGGGCAACGCCTTCGGCCATCTCGCGGTCGGCGTGCCGGACGTGGCCGCGGCCTGCGAGGCGGTGCGCACCGGCGGCGGCAAGGTGACGCGCGAGGCCGGGCCGGTGAAGTTCGGCACCACGATCATCGCCTTCGTCGAGGACCCCGACGGCTACAAGATCGAACTGATCCAGCGGTAAGGTTGGACCCGCTCACGCTGCTCCGCGGCGTCCTCGACACCGCCGAGGACGCCGCCCGCGCACTGGTGGGGCGCGAGCGCATCCGGCTCGCGGTCACTGGCCTGTCGCGCGCGGGCAAGACGGTGTTCCTGACGTCGCTGATCGCGAACCTTCTCGCGGCGGGGAAGGGTGCGCGCACGCTGCCCGCGCTCTCCGACGCCGCGGGCGGGCGCATCCGGCGTGTCTTCGTCGTGCCGGCCGGCACCGAGACCGTGCCGCGCTTCGACCCGGACGCGCATCTCGGCGCGCTCGCCGCCGACCCGCCGCGCTGGCCCGAGCGCACCGAGGATTTCTCCACGCTGTCCATCGCCTTCGATGTGGAGCGGCGCACCTCGCTCGGCGGGCTGCTGCCGGATCGGCAAGTCACGCTCGACCTCATCGACTATCCGGGCGAATGGCTGCTCGACCTGCCGATGTTGCGGCAGGGCTATGCCGCCTGGTCGGCGGAGACGACGGCACGGCTGCGGCACGGCGTGCGCGCCGATGCCGCGGCGGACTTCCTCGCCTTCGTCGACGGCCTGCCGGCCGATGCGCCGGCCGAGGACGCCCTGGCGAAGCGCGGCTACACCCTTTACCGCGACGCATTGCGCGTCTGCCGCGACACGCATGGGCTGCGCTTCCTGCAACCGGGCCGCTTCCTCAATCCCGGGCCCCGCGGGGAGGCGCCGCTGCTGTGGTTCTTCCCGCTGCCCGAAGGGGCGAAGGGCGGGCTCGCAGACCTCTGCGCCCGGCGCTACGCGGCCTATCTCGAGGACCAGCGCGCGACCTTCCTCGATCCCTACTTCTCCCGGTTCCATCGCCAGGTGGTGCTGGTGGACGTGCTCGGCGCGCTGCATGCGGGGGAGGCAGCCTTCACGGACACGGCGGACGCGCTCTCCGCCGTCGCATCCATCATCTCGGGCGCCAACTGGCTGGAGCGGCTGCTCGGTGCCGCGCCGACCCGTGTCGCCTTCGCCGCCACCAAGGCGGACCATGTGCCGGCGCGAGCCCGCGACGCTCTCGCCGCGCTGGTCGAGCACATCTCCTTCGGCGCGCGCGGACGGGCGGAGCAATCGGGGGCGGCCGTCTCCTGCCACGCCGTCGCCGCCATCCGCTGCACCGAGGATGCGGTCGCGCGCCTCGAAGGCCAGGCGGTCGCAGCGGTGCGCGGCGTGCTTTTGCAGGATGGCCGCGGCGCCACCATCTATCCGGGCGAGGTGCCGATGAAACCGCCCGAACCCGCCTTCTGGGAGGCCGGCCTGTTCAGCATGCCGGAATTCCGTCCGCCCCGGCTCGATCCCGCCGGGGCCTCGGGCATGCCGCATCTCGGGCTGGATGAACTGCTCGCCTGGCTGGTCGGGGACCTGCTGTGACCACGGCGCAAGGCCCCGGCCCGGCGCCACGCATCATCCTCGACGAGGCTACGACGCCGGCGCCGCGCCTCGATTTCGGCTGGGAGAAGGCGGTCGCCGCCGTGGCGCCGCCGGGCGGGCGGGGCTGGTCGACGCCGGCGCTGCTCGGCGCGGGGGCGGCGGTGCTGGTGCTGGGCCTCTCGCTGCTGGAAGCCGGCAACTTCGTCGCCGCGCAGTTCGATCGCGCGGCCTGGCTGGGCTGGCTGACGCTCGCGGTCGCGGCGGGCGGCTTCGGCCTGGTCTTCACCGCGATCTGGCGGGAGGCGCGCGGCTATCTCGCGCTGCGCAGCGTAGACCGCGCGCGCGCCGCCCATGCGCGCGGGGATGTCGCGACGTTGCGGGCGGAACTGGAGGCCTGGCAGGCGCGCCTGCCGCCCAGCCGCGCACGCGCCGAGGGGCTTGCCGACATGCCGGCCGACGCCGTCTGCGCGCTGGTCGAGGCCAAGGCCCTGGTGCCGATCGCGCAGGATGCGGCGGCGCTCGGCCGCGCGGCGGCGGTGCAGGCCTTCGCGGTCACGGCGGTCAGCCCCTCGCCGGGGCTCGATGCGCTGGTCTTCGTCTGGCGGGGCATCAGGCTCGTGCGGCAAGTCGCGGCCCTGCACGGCTTCCGGCCGGGCATCGCCGGGACGGTGTCCCTGCTGCGGCGCGTGGCGCTCGATGCGGCGATGGTGGCGGCGACGGATGTCGCGGTGGATGCGATGGTGCGCGGCGTGTTGAGCAGCCGCATCGTTGAGCACGTGGCGGGCGAGGCCGCGGCCGGTGCGGTCGCGGCACGGCGGATGATCCTGCTGGCACGCGCGACGGATGAGGCCTGCCGGGTTCTGCCGCGGCGCTGAAAGGTCGGGGGGAGGGGAACCTCCCCCGAGCCCCCTCCCTTCTCTGTCAGGGCGGATCGCCGTAGGCGATCCGCGTCAGCCCTCCAGGCGGACGTTCGCGGCGCGGGCCACCTCGCGCCACTTCGCGATCTCGTTGCGGATGAAGGCGCCGTATTCCTCCGGCGTGCCGGGGTCGGCCACCATGGCCATCGACGCAATGCGGGCGGCGATCGCCGGGTCGCGCAGGACCGCCACCACGTCGGCATTGATGCGGTGGATGATCTCGGGCGGCGTGCCGGCAGGGGCGACGAGTCCGGACCAGCCGGCGGCCTCGTAGCCGGGCACCAGCGTCTCGGCGATGGTCGGCACGTCTGGCAGTTGCGGCACGCGGCGCGCGCTGCACAGCGCGATCGCCTTCACGCGGCCCTCGCGGATATGCGGCAGGGCGGATGCGACGCTGTCCGTCATCAGCTTCACGTTGCCGGCGATGACATCGGCGATGGCCGGGCCGCTGCCACGATAGTGCACGATGTTGAAGCGGATATTTGCGCGCAGCATCAGCAGTTCCGCCGCCATGTGCTGGCTGGTCGCCGGCCCCGCCGATGCCATGTCCAGCGCCCCCGGCTGCGCCCGCGCGGCCGCGGCCAGTTCCTGCATCGTGTTGTAGGGCAGGGAGGGATGCGCGATCACCAGCAGCGGCACCATCGCGACGTTGCTGATGGCCGCGAAGTCCTTTTCCGCGTCATAGGGCAGGCGCGGCAGCACCGAGGGATTCACGCCGAGCGTGCCGGAGGTCCCGGCGATCAGGGTGTAGCCATCGGGCGCGGACCTCGCGCCCGCTTCCAGCGCGGGGGAACCGGCGCCGCCGGCACGGTTCTCCACCACCACGCGCTGCGGCCAGCGCCGGGACAGTTCGTCCGCCACCAGCCGCGTCACGATGTCGGAGGCCTGGCCGGGCGGGAATGGCACGATGATGCGCACCGGCCGGTTCGGCCAGTCGGACTGCGCGCGGGCGATGGCGGGCAACAAAGGCAGCGAAGCCGCCGCGAGGATCGCGCGGCGGCCGAACATGCGGGTCATGGTGGTTCCTCCCGGGGCCGGATTCCGCGGCACACTACATGACGCGCGGGAATGCGCGAGGGGGAAGGGCATGCCGGCTCGGTACGCCTTTACCCCTGGCGAAAGGGGCCCGGCAGGGATCAGTCGCGCGCGCGCTGCGCCGCCTCGTCCAGCCGGGCCTGGGCGCGGCGCGTGGCGAGGCGGCGCGCGGC